>QCMV01000001.1 GCA_003213515.1 Pelagibacteraceae bacterium AG-422-N09
ATATGTTGGAAGAACAAAAAAAGGTGGAAAAGTTTATGTTGATTTTGCACACACGCCTGATGCTCTTAAAAATTCAATTGTAGAGTCAAAAAAGTTAGAGACATCAAACGTACATGTTTTATTTGGTTGCGGTGGAAATAGAGATAGAAAAAAAAGACCGCTAATGGGTAAAATAGCTTCAAAATACGCTGATAAAGCAACAGTCACAGATGATAATCCAAGATATGAAAATCCAGCAAGGATTAGAGAGGAAGTGATTGGAAATTTAAAAAACATATCTGAAATTGGTAATAGAAAACTAGCCATAAAAGAAGCTATTAGCGAATTAAAAAGAGGTGATCATGTGATATATTTGTTAATGCACAAACATCAAAATTCATTCCATAAAATCTACTTTGATGTAAGCCATGACTTGATGCTTCCATAACTAAATATTTTATTTTTTTTTGACCTATTTTTTTTAATTGTTTTGAAAGATCAATCGGTTCGGGTGAAGTAAGGTTATATTTATTTCTCTTTAATACAGAGTTTCCTAAAGTACCTATAGTAGCTACACTCTTACCTGAAATTCTCAGTAAATAACTTAAAAAATATGCAACAGATGTTTTTCCATTAGTTCCAGTTATTGCAATTTTTTTTTCAATATTATTCTTGTTTATTTCAAATGCTAATAGCGATAGTGATTTTCTAATATCTTTAGCCTTTATCACTGTCGTATTCTTTGGATATCTTTTTTTACTATATGATGGAACTACAATAGCTGCAGCACCCTTTTCAATTGCTTGATTTATGAACCTAGATCCATCTATTTCATTTCCAGGGATTGCAAAAAAAATATTTCCTTTTTTTATCGATCTCGAGTCTGATGAGACTCCATTAAATTTTATCTTCTTTGAATTAATTTCTTCTAGAAGGGAGTGATTTGGCATTTATCAAAGAGAGGTATTAATGAGCATGTTTTCATTAGGTATGTATCTTGCCTTTATGTCCAAAATAGGACTTACTCTATCAATAATTTGTCTTGAAACTCTTGCCGCATTCCACCCAGCATCACTCCAGTTCCAAGTATTATATGGCTCTCCATATTCTCTATTAATCCCTTTCGGGTCGTCTAATGAGATAAGAACTACATACTTTGGCTTGTGTATGGGTAGTACCGATATAAAAGTAGTTAACTTTTCTCTTGTGTAGGATTTTTTGTCTATCTTGTGAGATGTGCCTGTCTTACCTCCAACCAAATATTTAAACTTACCTTCTTCTGTGTATGCTTTATCAGCATCCTTTTTAAAGGCTTCTTTGGCAGTGCCTTTTGCAACAACTTGGCTTAAAAGGTAACGCATAATTTCACTGGTCTCTTCTGAAAAAATTTGATGTTCATATCGTTTATCATCTCCTAATTTTGTAAGAGATGGCTTAATTAAATATCCTCCATTTACTACAGCTGATGTAGCTACAGCCAAATGCAATGGTGATACTGAAAGGCCATAACCGTAAGAGATTGACTCTGTATTAACTGTTCTCCATGGGTCAGGAACAATTGGAATTGCTTTTTCTGGTATTCCAATATTTACTTGACGAAGTAATCCAAGTTGAGACAAATATTCTTGCTGTAATTCCTTACCAATATCTCTAATCATTTTAATCGTTCCAATATTTGATGACTCAACAAATATTTCTTCAACAGAGCACATTTTTATCTCACAAGGCCTGTGAACATCCTCTACACGGTGCTTTCCAATATAAATGTGATTTTCAATTTCATACTTTGTATTTGGCTGAAAGATTTTTTCCTCAATTCCCATTGCTGCAGTAAATATTTTCATCACTGAACCAAACTCATATACACCTAATGTGTTTTTGTTGAACTTATCATTGTCATTCGCATTTTTAGTATTGGGATCAAAATCTGGAAGTGATGTCATGGCAAGAATTTCTCCATTATTGACATTCATTATGAGTCCTGAGCCACCAGTTGCTTTATATAGTTTCATAGCAGCTAGTATTTCATCGCGAACAATGTGTTGTATTCTTGTATCTAAAGATAATATCAAATCATTATTTTCTTCATTTTGAAGAAACTTATTAAAAGATTTTTCTAGTCCAGATACGCCTGCATTATCAATGTCAACTTTTCCAACTAAATGACTAAAAAGTTCACTGTGAAGATATTTTCTTTTATAAGCATCTCTGAATTCAATTCCAGTCTCACCTAAATCTATGTACTTTTGTAATTCTAAGGGTTCAACATTTCGATCAAGCCAGAAGAATTTTTTTTCAGATACCAATTTATCAAGATCAGTTGCGGAAAACCTATTATTTATTGCTGAGACTTTACTAATAAATTTTTTCTTATCGTATATAGCTTTTGGATTTACAGATATATGGGATGTTAATAAATTTGCTGTAAGAGAGGTATTATTCCTATCTAGAATATTTCCCCTTTTTGTCTCAACATTCTCAACAAAATAATTTCCCTTTTCGGTGTAAAGTAAATTAATTTCTATCATTTTGATTGTTACTGCCAAAAACAAACTACTAAAAACAATCGCTGACAATATTAAACGATTATTTATTTTAAGGGCAAAATTACTCTTTAAAGACTTTAATCTCTCAAAAGCAAACTTTTCTTTATTGTATCTGTGTGTAAATGAAAAACTTTTTTGATATATATCAATTTTCTTTCGGCCAGTATTCCGCTTTTTTTTCACGGAATTTACCTTGCCGAATTTTGATTAATTGTTGATGTATCATAAACTGTAATAACATCATTAAATAATTCATTATTTTGTTCAATATCTTCATTATCTAATACAACGAAATACTTTTCGTAATCATTAGTAATAATCATTTCTGAAATTTTTTTAATATTCATTGGCGAAACCAAATGGTCCCATTCAATTTTATAAAGCTCATTTATCTTTTGTTCTTCTCGAAGTGTTAATTCAAGTTCATTAATATACTTTTGCTTTTCGGCTGAAATGTTTTTTATAACCATAATTGCAAGTAATCCGGTTAACAAAACAGCAACGGACAATATTTTAAAAAAAGCACTTATCATAATTCAAATCCTAACTCAGATATTGGAATATAATTAAAGTTTAATTGCTTACGCTTAATGACTCTAAGCTTTGCTGAACGAGATCTTGGATTACTTAATATTTCCTTGGAAGATGGTTTTATTAATTTGATCTTTTTATTTCTTAAACAAACTTTGTTTGTAAAATTCTTTACCAACCTGTCCTCAATTGAATGAAATGTGACTACGCATATCTTCCCATTCGCTCTTAGTAAATTAAATGCTTGGTTGAGACCAGAATGAAGCTCTTGTATTTCATTATTAATAAAAATTCTAATAGCCTGGAATGTTTTCGTTGCAGGATGTTTTTTGTAATATTTTGAAGGAAACGATTTTTTAATTATTTCTGCAAGCTCGATCGTACTCTCAATTTTTTTTTGAGTTCTGTGCTTCTCTATGTTTCTTGCAATTTTTCTTGAATTTCTCTCATCTCCGTAATGATAGATGATATCAGCAAGCTCATCTTTGTCCTTTTTATTTATTAAGTCTGAAGCTGTTTGGCCATCCTGACTCATTCTCATATCTAGGGGGCCATCTTGCATGAATGAAAACCCTCTATTTGCATCATCTAGTTGCATTGATGAAACTCCTATATCAAATACGAAACCGTTAATTTCTTTTTCTTTTGTTTCTTTGGAAATTTTATCAATCTGACTAAATTTAGAATGTACAAAAGAAAACCGACTGCCGTACTTTTTTTTAAATCTTTCAGCTTGTTTTTTGACTGTTGGATCTCTGTCGATTGCAATGATTTTGCATTCACAACTTTGAAGGATTCTCTCTGTATATCCTCCATATCCAAATGTTGCATCGATGTATGTTTCATTATCTTTTGGCCCTAATTGTTCAATAACCTCTTCAATAAGAACTGGCCTGTGGCCAAGTTCTTTATTTGTCATTTACTCTGTCTTCTCAAGAAAGATGGAATTTCAAGTAAATCTTGATCAGTTTCTAATTCTTCATCGGCTTCAATAGAATTATGTGTTTCATCCAGTTGATGCACGTTTTGGTCACTAAATAAGTCAGGTGAATCGCTATCTGAATTTTCCCTATTTGCATGTATTAAATCCATAATGCTTTGAGAAGACTCTGTCTGCTCCATTGCCGCCTCTTCAATTGGCTCTGGATCAACTTCAGGCTCTGCAATCATTTCTGGTTCAGAAACTGGCTCTGACTCCATTTCTGGCTCAGCAATTACTTCTTCTTCAGCAACATCAATTGCCGCCTCTTCAATTGGCTCTGGATCAACTTCAGGCTCTGCAATCATTTCTGGTTCAGAAACTGGCTCTGACTCCATTTCTGGCTCAGCAATTACTTCTTCTTCAGCAACTTCCATTACTGGCTCTTCAATTGGCTCTGGATCAACTTCAGGCTCTGCAATCGTTTCTTGTTCAGAAGTTTCCTCTTCAAAAATTGTTGTTTCATCATTCATTGACCCTGAATCTTTTTCATCTGAGCCATCCATGTACATATATGGATCAGAATTTTTTTGGATTTCATCTTCTTGATTAGCTGAAGCATGAATAGATCCTGTTCCATTCACTTGAGCTGCTGGAATTGATGAAACTGTTGAACTATTATTTACTTGTAAATCAACTATTCTCTTTGAAGGCTTGTCATGAGGTTCTAACCCAGTTGCAACAACAGAAACTCTAGCTTTGCCCTCAAGATTTTCGTCAAAGATTGATCCAACAATTACATCTGCATCAGGGTGAACTTGTTCTCTTATCTCATTTGTAATTTTATCAACCTCATGCAATGTTAAGTCAGTTCCACCAGTTATGTTGATCAATAATCCTTTGGCTCCGTCCAAAGAGTAGTCATCAAGCAGTGGATTTGTAACTGCATTGTGAGCACATTCTATTGCTCTATTGTCGCCAGACGCTTCACCTGTACCCATCATTGCGCGTCCCATATTATTCATGATTGTCTTTACATCAGCAAAGTCTAAGTTGATTAATCCCGGTACGACCATCAAATCGGTAATACTTCTTACTCCTGCATGCAAAACATCATCCGCCATTGAAAATGCATCGGCAAATGTTGTTTTCTCATCAGCAACTTTAAATAAATTTTGGTTTGGAATAACAATTGTTGTATCTACTAGATGTTCTAACTCTTTTAGCCCTTGCTCAGCAATTCTCATTCTTCCAGCACCTTCAAATTGAAATGGCTTAGTAACAACTGCTACAGTAAGTATGCCCAATTCTCTTGCAACACGAGCTATCACTGGAGCAGCGCCTGTACCAGTGCCACCACCCATACCAGCAGTAATGAAAAGCATGTTTGTGCCTTCAAGTCTTTCCATTATTTCGTGTTTAGTTTCATCGGCTGAGGATTTACCAATATCAGGATGAGAACCAGCTCCCAATCCTTTAGTAACCTGAACACCCAATTGCATTTTTGAGTCACTTAATGATTTAGACAGAGCTTGTGCGTCTGTATTGGCTGCAACAAATTCAACTCCCGATAATCCGGATTGAATCATATTGTTAATTGCATTGCCGCCTGCACCACCGACTCCAAATACTGTTATCTTTGGCTTAAGCTCTTTTAGTTCTGGAACACTTAAATTTAAAACCATGAAATTATCCTCCTATTTTCATTAGTTATTCATTTTTCCATTTGAGATTTGCTAAATTATTTTTTGCATTATCACTTTTTTCTTTTTTGAAAGAGTCATAAGTATCAGGATTCCACATTTGAAATGTTTCTCCCATACCAACGAAAGAAACGTAGTCAATAATACCTGCAATAGAGATTAGTCCATCAGGTATGATGACTCTGCCTTCTTGATCAAAATGAATTTGATGGCTGTCAGCAAAAATAGAAGTTGAAAAAGTATTTCTTTCTTCACTGAAGGGACCGGATGCTTCTATCGCATCACTGATCTTTTGCATTCTATTAGCGGTACATCCTTCAATTGATTTAAGAGTCGGTGAAGGATAACAAATCATGCCCTTCAATCCGTTTTGTTCTAAGACACTTCTAAAAGAAGATGGAACAGAAACACGACCTTTTTTGTCAATGCGATTTATGTACGTAGATAGAAACAATGCCATTTTTAAAAAAAAGTTAGTTACTAAAATAATCAACAAAATTACCTCATTTGGGTTAAATTGGGATTACTTGGGATAGTATGGGATTATATGGGTAATGTCTATACCTATTTATGATATTTCTTTTATAATCAATTATTTAACTAATTTTATACATTAGCCAATATCTATAAACTATTGAAAATAAACGACAAATATTGCCAGATAATTTATAAGCCGGGTTCTGTAATTTTTTTACAAAAAACCGATAACTATTCATCTAGCTCAATTGTTACCAATTGAGTCGTGCGATCAACCCGGTTACAGCCAAGACAAGCCAATGTAACCCTATTAGATCTTGCTCCCAGTGGGGTTTACCATGCCTTTTTTGTTACCAAAAAAGCGGTGAGCTCTTACCTCACCTTTTCACCCTTACCCTTAAAATTTCAATTAGGGCGGTTTATTTTCTGCGGCACTTTCCCTAGAGTTGCCTCCGCCGGGAATTACCCGGCACTGTTGCCTTGTGGAGCCCGGACTTTCCTCTTGATCAAGCCAAGCAGTTATCCAATTATCTGGCAGAATGGGTTTATCCTCTTAAAAGATATTGGTCAAGCCTCTCTTTGAAGAGATATAAGTTCTCTCAGATATCCCAACAATTTGTGCTTAACTGTAAAATCCTCTAACTCTTCAGGGCAATAATGACTTTCAAAAGCATAAATAACTTGTAGTGTTTCTTTATCCATTAAACTAGATAAAGTAATTTTATATCCAAAATCTCTTAGTAACTGTTGTAAAGATTTAATCTCTGAAGCTCTAAGCGGCGTTTTAGAATTATTTTTCTTTGGTAAAATTACTAAGCCTTTTGCAGCTAACTTATGCCAAGGGAATAAATATCCTGGATCTATCTTTCGCAGCGGGGCAACATCTGAGTGGCCCAAAACATTACTTTTTTTAATTTTGTATTTTGTCTGTAGACTTTCGATTAATGAAATAAGTGATTTTATCTGAGATAACTTGAATTTATGATATCCAAATTCTTGGCCTTTATTTTGTAATTCTATTCCAATAGACTTTGAGTTTAAATTTATATCTTTTTTCCAATTAGATATGCCTGCATGCCAAGCAATATCTTTATCATTTACGAGTTGGGTAATTTTTCCTCCTTCATTAATAAAATAATGTGAGCTCACTTTATGTTTTTTTGATCTAAGTCTTTTAATTGAATCCTGCGCTGTTTTCATTCCTGTATAATGTATGATTATATATTTTATATTTCTTCTTTTTACTTGTTCAAAATTTGGGGATTTTAGATATTCAATTTTCATGGTGAACTCGATACTTTTTCCTCTTCTGGTTCTCTCATCATTACAATAGCAACTCCTGTAAATGACATGGTTGCGCCAAAGATAATTTTAAATGTAAGCACTTCATTAAATCCTTCATAAATAGAAAAATAAGAAATAATCAGTGCATTTATTATCGCAAGTACCGGAGCAAGAAGCGTTAGGGGTGTAATTTTTGATAATTCATATTTTGTTATTAAGTAATAAAAACCTGCATGGCCAATAGCAGTTGCGGCAAATGCTGTAAATAATATAGCTCCCCAACCAATTATGGATGCATTTAAAATCAAGTCTAATTGATTTTCCTCAACTAAAAATGATATCGTTGCCAGGAATAAAAAGCTTATAAAAGCTATCCAAGCTTGTAGATCAAATACTTTAACATCTTTTAACTTCTTCATAAAAAGTAGGCTGATAGCAATAGATAAAGCTGCTAATAGTGCATAATAAACACCGCCGAGATCAGAAAATATTGTAGGCTCAAAAATCAAAATAATAACTCCCCCAAATGCAAGTGCTATTCCAAGAATACGCCTCCACTTAATCACCTCACCTAAAAATATAACGGATAATATAGTCGCAAATGGTACACCTAATTGGAGAACCACAGCAACAGAGGAAATAAATTGAGAATTATCAAGAGCAAGATAGAAAAATGCAAAATGAATGCCTCCTCCTAATATAGAAATAATTAAAATATTAGTCATTTGGCCTCGGTGAATTTTCAAAAAGGGTATGAGTAAAAATGCAATGATTAGAAATCTCATTGTCGTAAATAAAAATGGTGGAAATTCATTTACACCGATTTTTGCAGAAATAAATGCCAGTCCCCACGCTAGATTAATGGATAATACAATGAATATGTCAATTGTTCTCAATACTGGCTCATTTCTGTGTCATTTTCTAATTATTATTCGATTACACTAAAATATTAATTTGATTAGAAAATTTATATAGAATAGCATTATTTCAATGAAATATAGAATATTAATAGTTTTATTTCTAAGTTCTATTCTTGTGTTGCAAGGATGTGCTTCAAAAGAATCTTCGGTGAACTATAACAATTCTGAAACTGAAATAGTTAGTGTTAATGACCCACTTGAAAAAGTAAATCGTGTAGTCTTTCAATTTAACATTATTTTCGACAAACTCATCTTAAGGCCTATAGCTGTTACGTACAGAGCCATTGTGCCAGAGTTCGTTCGAAACAGGGTTACATACTCATTAAATAATTTAGGCATGCCAATTACAGCTGTGAATAATGTATTGCAAGGCGAGTTAAGAAAAGCCGGAGTATCATCATCTCGATTTATTATTAACTCAACTATTGGAATACTCGGCTTCTTTGATCCTGCATCAAGTATTGGATTAAAGGCCGATAATGAAGATTTCGGTCAAACTCTATCAGTTTGGGGTGTTCCTTCAGGACCTTATTTAGTTTTACCATTTTTCGGTCCGTCGAATCCTAGAGATTTTACTGGACTCTTGTCAACTTCACTTCTTGATCCAATGTATCAGATCGGTGGAGGAAGTGCCCAAGACTCGCAAAGACTATATAGATTAGGAACTGGCGCAGTTGATTTTCGATCGCAAAACATTGAACTTTTTGATGATCTTCAAAACAACTCTATTGACTATTATACTGCGGTTAGAAGCTATTATAATCAAAATAGATTAGGAAGTGTTGTAAATAATAATGACAGTGATGAAGAGCTTTTCGATATGCTTGATGACTTTGATGACGATAACACATATATTGGTCCTGATATCACAATTGAAAGTGCAGATTAATGTTAAAAGTCTATAAAATATTATTCGTGAATGTCTTTGTATTTATATTTTCTACCAACCTCTTGGTTGCATCGTCACTTCAAGAAAGTGAATCATTTCTTTATAAATTTGTCGAAAATGCTCTTATTATTTTAAATGATGAAGATATACCAAGTGATCAAAGAACAAAATTATTAGTTGAATTTGTTACTCCTGTCGTTGACAGTGAATTAGTTTCAAAATCTACTATTGGCAGCAAAAAATGGAAAAAACTTAGTGATGAGGAAAGGGAAAATTTTTTAGTAGCACTGAAAAATTACCTAAGTAAAAGAGTATCCGTTTATGTAACTAATTATGTTGCTACAGATATTAACTTTAAAATCATAAAAAATGAATTCGTAGGAAAAAATGATAAATATATTAAAGTTTATAGTACAGTTTCAGGATCAGGCACAGATACAATTGGTTTTAAAATTAATTGGTTTTTAAGTCAGAATAATGATCTCAAAATATTTAATATAGAAGTTGATGACGGTGTCCATCTGCTAAAAATTCTTAAAGATCAGATACAAGCTGTGCTTAATAAACATGACGGTGATATTAATTTGTTAATCGCTGACTTAGCTGAGCTAGATTAGTATAAATACTTAATTATTCTTTTTATTATTTGTGATTTTCTACAATTTTGAAGGTAACTCACTTGGTTTCCAACCAAGTGAAAATCCATCCTCAACATTGTAAAGATTTTGATAACCATTTGACTCTAATATTAAAGCAGCATGCATGGATCTTGCTCCTGACTTACAAATAAAGTAAATTTCTGAATTTTTTGATACTCCATAAGAATTGAATTGATCCAAAAAATTAGTGTTTTCATCACCTTCTTCATTAATGAGAGTTAATTCTATATATCGAGCATCAAAAGAGTCTTCATCCACTCTTCCAAATGTTTCCCATTCGTAAGGTGTGCGTACATCAACTAGATATGCATCTTTATTTTCTTTAATTGTGCTATAGCAATTTTCTGCAGATATATTTTTTATATTACTCATTACTATGATTTCTGATTAGATGATTTAAATCGATCTGAAATTGGACTAATTTTAGTTTTTCTTCCCCTTACTCGCTTTCTCCACATTAAAAAAGAGGACCTTTTCATATTCTCTTTCATTAATTTAATAACTTCTTTCTCTTGTATTCCAAATTGTTTCCTAATATCAGCGAAAGTTGTTCTATCTTCCCAAGCCATTTCTATAACTCGATCGATGTCTGACTGCGATAGTTTATTGTCCATTTTAGGTTGAAATTTTTACAGCTTGAAAATTACCAGGGCGATGTTCCCCTTTTTCCACAACGCCAAGAAGTTTTTCCCAAATTTCAAGTGCGCCATCTGCCTCTTCTTTTCCTATAAGATTTACAACATCATCATAAAGTGGCCCTCTTATATCTGATATTTCTGTCTTAACTTTTTCAAGATACCATTTATTACGATCATTTAGTGAGAGAACTTTAAATCCTGTTTCTTTTAAAAGACTTTCGTACTTTTCTAATGAGCACATGAACATATCGAGGCCTTCTGCGGCAATATATTCTTTCATCTGTTCTGATGGTTCGTTGTCATCATTTCTCATCCAATCACCAACCGCAAGAATGCCATTGTCAGCTAAGATCTCGTTTATCTCTTTGAGCAAGTTTTTTTTATCGATAATATGTAAAAATGCTTCTTTACTAAATACTGCCTCAAAACTTTTATCTTCAAATTTATATTCTCCAGGCTTTGTACAAATAAATTTTGCTTTATCAGATAAATTTTTCTTTAACGCTAAATTATTTGCTGTTTCAATTACTAACGGTTCTGGATCTATTCCAATAACTTCCTTTGCACCATATTTTTCAATCATATGAAAGACTGCACCGCCCGTTCCACATCCAATATCCAGAACTTTTTTATTTTTTAGATTTAATCCTTTTAAAATCTGATCAATTTCTTCTGTCCCACCAGGCGATAGAAAACCCTCACCCCAAACAGTTTTGAGCATATTTAGTTGTTTGGGGCCGTAATGTCCTTCGTCGGTTAAGCTCATATTATTAATGATATATTTTAGATGATCTAACTGTTTTGTTTAAGTCAATTAAACTTAAATTACATTTTCTTTTGATGACCAGCTTAATTACAGGTGGAAGTAAATTTCTAAACTTTACTCGCCTTACTAAAATGTCTTGCTGCTTCATCATATGACCTATTTGCGTAAAATTTAGAAATACACAAAAGTGTTAAGTGCAAAGGTATGCCAAATAACAGCTCTGGTAGATCTAAATGCATAGAAAGATTTTAACCTGATTTATCAGCTATAATCAAGAACAACCGTTCCTGAAACAGGATCAGTTACGCCTAATTCAGGAGATAATTCCTCTAGTAAGTGTCTAACTTTATCCAAGTTTCCAATCATATTTTCTCTTTGAGCGGCAATAGCTTCCTCAGATTCCCAAATTCCAATAAAACAATATGTACGGTCTCCTGTTTTAAAAAGACGACTCATTTTCTGACCCGGTAAATTTTCAAAACTTTTGTTTATTTCTAAGTATTCTTCTTCACAACCTTCTTTAACTTTAAACTTCACGGCATTACAAAATTCCATATTTTGTCTCCTGTATTTTGTTTTTTACAAATTCTAATTAAAATACTTACTTTTGAAAGAATAAATATTAGTTCAAATTTACTTCCAAGATACTCGTGCAAAGGTTCTTGTTGAGCAATAAAAAATATCATTCTTTAAGCCTGGTGTTAAAAACATGCCATTGGCGAGAGGTGAATTGAGTGCAACCTTTGAGAGTATTTCTCCACTAGATGGGTCTATTACCACTAAATGATCGTCATGATTTTCGAAACTATTAATTACTAACTCTTTGCTTTCAGGAAACACAACTGGTTGCATTGTTGGTCTAAGACTATCAATCTTCCATGATATTTTTAACGATTTATTTGACGTATCAATGCCTGCTATTCCACCATTTATACTATCCCAGCATACACAGATATTGCATTCGGGAATATTTACAGGTGGTGCAATAATACCCCCTCCACGATGATCAAATGGTTCTATATATTCAAATTGTTCTGACATTAAATCAAATCTATAAAGCCTTTGCTTGCATGACCAAGGAGCAGGACGTCTCCAACTTAATTCTTTTGGTGCAGTTTTAAATCTACCATTTGGATGAGTTGAATAAATCGCTCTTAATGAGTCGATGTCACCGTTATTCATCAGCCAGAGTGATCCATCTGATATACAACCATCCCATGATAACCCTTGATCATCATTTGATTTCCTATAATTAGGTGACCATTCTGAAGTAACTTCTAGATCGTTAGGTAGAACTTTTATTTTCCATATTTTTTCGATACCTGGAATAAAAATGAACTCACCATCCTCTGTTTTGTCTGAGGCAATTCTTCCCATAGATCCTTCAGGCAATTGTATGGGTTCATGTAAAACATCTAGATTTTGATCTAATCTTGTAATTGTGGAACAACCTTGACCTTCTAAACGCAAATCTTTAGTTACGATTGTTCCATCTGATAATACTAGTAAACCGTTATGTGCCTGATTAATTGGTAATTTTGTTTCTTTAATCACTTCGCAATCTTTTGAAATGCTATGCATGTAGTTTCCATTAACCTTGATGATATTGCCATTTTGATGTGCAGCGATAGCGCCACACCAGACGTGATCACCGCATGGTAATTTTGGTGTTTCACCTAATATTTCCAAAGATTCAGGTTCAATTTTTTGAAGCCATCCAAATGGTTCTGGACCAGTAAAGCTTGGCATCGTACCGCCTAAAAAAATTTCATTATTATCGCGATAAATTGTCATAACATTCCACCGTTCATTTCGTATGCTTTGTACAACAGCTTTTTTTTCTCGAGCGTTTAACGATCCTTTGGTTGCCTTTTGGCGTCGATTTCCACCACATTCAACAGGCCAATGAGATTTATAGTATCCCTCAAGTATAGATGATCTGTCTTGGGCAGTCATTATTTTGAAAGCAGAGCTTTAATTGACTTTCCGCTTAAAGATGTTGATGTCTTAGCGTAAAGCCTAATTAGCTTTAGAGGGAGCGGATCGTTAACCTCTTTAAAAAATTCTTTTCGAGAATAAAGGTCAAGAAACCATGCAGATATTTTTGGATAACGTTCTTTAAATGGAAATCCTGAGACATAAAGTCTGTATGTATAAATAAACCAGGCAAGATCAAGCATTGAAAGATCACAGCCCATTAAGTATTTTTGCTTATTTAAAAGTGATTCATATTTATCATAACATTTACAAAAATTATTGAGCGAGTTTCTAACCGCATCATCAGTTATTCCATTTTCACTAAATGACTTATAAAACTTTACTTCTTTTAATTTTAGATAGTCTAACTCACTATTAGATGATTTATATTTCGCAAAGGCATCTAATTTATTAGGGTCTTTTTTGCCAAGTCCACCAAACATGTATCGATAAGCAATATTTCTTATATCCTCATGCAAATCATCTTCTTCTTTCAGTAACGTGCTAATTTCTGTTGTATCGGAGTCAGGAACAAGCGAGATTTCAGGGAATTTATTCTCGAGATACATAAGAATATCATTACTCTCAATTTCTACACGACCATCATCCACGAGAACAGGAATCAGGCCTTTAGGATTGATACCTAGAAAAAATTCTGAATAGTTTTTACCTGTAGCAAGATTAATGCTGTGAGGTGTCCATGAAATTTTTTTTAAGTTTAAATAGATCCTAAGTTTTTGTGAACATGATGAAGTTCTAAAATGAAACAAATGCAAACCCTTCCAATTTAGTATTTCTCTAGTTTTGATTTGATCGCTTGGAATTTGAACCATTATTTTCTTTCCTTATTGTTTTGTTTAGTAACAAGGTAAGCCAGTACAAGAATTACAACCGTACCTGTCATCATTGAAATATCTACCGACAGACCAAAGCTTAATAAAATAAAACCTATTAGGGCACCTACAAAAAATACGCCAAGTATCTGTAATACATTTTTCATTAATTATTCATTCGTTTTTAGACTAGTTTTCTGAATGATTATAACAGAAATTATTGGCACCAAAAGGGTAAGCAGAGTTACAGCAATCAATAAAACACCAAGGTCAGAATAATCAGCTATGGAGAGTATTTCATTTGTTACCTTATCCTTTACTTCCCTCGTTACTTCGTAAATTTGATTGAGATACTTTGTAAGCAATGCACTTGCGGATAGAGCTAAATTGGTAAACGATGCAAAGACAGCAAAAAATGTAGCCTTTAGATGAGCTGGAGCATTTCTTGCAATCCACGCAAGAAGTGGAATCATTGAAACTTGTCCTAAAGGTGACTCTAAAGTTGTATTAAATATTGCAATAAATCGCGCATCCACAACATCATTTGTTAATGACGAGGTCCATTCATGAAATCCATAATACATGCCAACACTTGGCAAAAATAATATTGCTCCAGCAATTGATAATATCACTATAATTTTTGCAATTGAGTTATTGACCATGAAAGGCCTTAAAATAATGATGCCAAGTAAAGTCAAACAGGAAGCAAGAAGAGAAAGCACAGAAAAGAACTGCTCATCAAATCCTAAATTATCAATCTCAAACCAGGTAAGGCCTGGGCCTGGGCCTGGCATTGCTCTGAAAACAAATATGATAATTGCGGTTCCTAAAATTGTGAGTCGCATCGACTCAGGAAGTTCACGCATTAGTTTAGCCATCAGAAAAAATATAATACTTACTGATCCAATGAACACGATCTCTTGTGCATACGGAAGATTAAATCCTCCCACGCTAAGTGTAAAAATTACAAAAACGAGAGAGCCTCCAAGTATCCACCAATCAACCTTAGTTTTTTCAATTTCGATTTGATGATCTATACCTAACTTTGAAAGTTGGTCGTTTTTTTTCTTTTTTAAATAAATTGAAAGCAATACCCCTAATACTGATATGAACGGAATGATCAGTGCGAAGAGGTAAATATTCCCGTATAAAATTATTTTTTCTTGTTCAGTTTCAGCCTCAACGCTACTGAAAATAACAACATTAATTAATGCGACAATTACTGTACCACCAATAATAGCAAATCTACCTAGTGTTTGCATGGTGGTATGCATATTTTTTATTACATCGGGTGAGTATTGGTTTCCTTTTGGATCTATGTTTGGGACTGCTTCAACTGTCATTGCATCAGCAACAACGTCCTGAACCACATAACCTATCGGAGCTAAAAGAACGCTAATAATATACCAAGTTTCAATACTTAAGTACCTTAACATAAAGTCAGTATGAATAATAAGGCCGAACATGATAGCAAGACTTAAAGCAATGAGTGATGCGCCCACATAAACAAGATAATTTTTTCTTTCCCAGATTAGGTCAACTAAATGACCAAGTGGCATTTTTAATGCCCATGGAATTCCTGCCCAAAAACCAAGTCCTGCTAAAAAAGCAGCCGAAAGATTTAAATAATCTTTTACAAAAAAGGTTCCAACGATTCCAGTTAAACCCGAAACACCAGCAGCAACATATATCATCAAAGGCGGTAGATAGCTTAATTTAAATTGCCTTCCTAAATCAATAAAAGTGCTATCTATGAACGTATAAAATTTACTCATATTATAATTATATAGCTTAAGATTTTTCTAACAACTTAGGGTTATTGTTACGAGGACTATTAACATTTTTTGAGACTTTATAAACTTTAACTAGATCGTCTTTTTGTCTTTCAACTTCATGCTTTCCTTGTATCCATTCAGTTGTTTGAGATTCATTTAAAAGCAAAGGTTGTCTATGATGCACATGAGAGACTGTTTCACTTGACTGGCAAGTTACAACTGCACATCCACTATTCAAATTATAAATACCAGCAAAATAAAGCAATTCATTTTCAATATAATGGAAAAAAGGCGTTTTAGAGTCGTTTTGCCTTTGCCATTCATACCACCCATTTGCAAGAAAAACACATCTAAGTGATCCCTTAAATGAAGGCTTTTCTAATAAAGTTTCGTGACGACAATTAATCAAGTTCATATCATCTTTCCATTTTGGCGAATATGACCATTTCATAAAAATGGGATCAGGTTTTATAACTAATACATCTTGTGACGGAGCTATGTTATATGAGGGTGAAAGTTCAATATTAAATTTTTCTTTAATAACTTTTTTGTCGGAGAGAACGAAACGCCCACACATAATTAAACAATAAGTTCGTTAATTAATTTGAGTCGGTCTTGAGATTTTTTACTTGTTGGAATAATTTCTAGAATTCTTTTATACGTCGCTGCAGCTCCCAAAAGATCGTCTTGAATTAAATAAATTTCTGCAAGTCCATCAAGTGCTCCAAAGTGTCTTGGTTCTAGTTCAAGAGTTTTTTGGATATCAGAAATTGAAGCCTCTAATTCACCTTTTAAAAAGAGAACAGTAGCTCTTTTGTTCCAGCCTTCTGCAAAGTCAGGTTTAAGATCAATTACCTGCGTAAATAAAGTTATTGCTTCTTCTAAGCTTCCACGATCCATCATGTCGTTGCCTTCATCGAATATTTTTTGAGCTTCAACATTTTCTGCAATAGACCATATATCCCAAATGTCAGCTAAGATAGTACTGGCTTGCATATTGTCATTACTTAAAAATAACTCATCAAACAAACTGTTCAGTCGATTATCTTTTTGATCAGCCAATACAAAAGATGAATTTAAAAGTAACAGTATAAAAATAATTTTTTTCAATCTAAATCTTTCCAAAAAGCTTTATATTTTTTGCTTTTAGCAGAGTCGTCTCTAAAGTGATCGAGAAATGCTTTAAAAAGTCCCAGCTTTGTATCAACCTCATTGCCGTCAGCGATTTTTAATATTTGTCGATAACACCAATAAACTTGAGCAGCTTTATTATTAGATCGCATGAGTGATATCGGGCTATTTAAGCCAAGAATCCACGGTCCAAATTCCAGCATATTTTCATATAGAGTTGCTGATTTTTTTTCACCACTTATTAATTCATTTACAATATCTGGCTCAGAGCAAAGTGGTCTTCCCAAACCAATTACATCACAAGCACCACTTTGAAGAGCATTGTTCATACCTTCGGTAGAACGAAATCCACCAGTAACTGCCAGGGGAATTGATATAACTTCCTTCATTGCTTCAGCATATTTCAAGAAATAAGCTTCTCTTACTTTTGTGCTGCGCTGAGGTTTGATTGTTTTTGCTTTTTTAAGGTTCAATGAGTCAATTTCTAAGGCAGTAAAATTTTCATAAGTTCCACCTGAAATCTCAAGTAAATCTAATGATGTATTATTTAATATTTTAGCAACTTCGATACTTTCTTCGTGAGAAAATCCCCCTTTTTGAAAATCACTTGAATTAAGTTTAATTGAAATAGGAAAATTACTCCCAACTTTTTCTCGGATAGCCTCAATTGTAGTTATAAGTAATTTTGATCTATTTTCTATACTGCCTCCCCACTCATCAGTTCGTTGATTAACGTTAGGTGATAAAAATTCTGAGAGAAGATAACCGTGAGCTGAATGAAGCTGAACACCAGTGAACCCTGTTTGCTTTGCAACCTCAGCCGCATTAACAAACCGATCAATTATTTTTAAAATTTCGGAATGGCTTAGCTCTTTTGGTACTCCAAATTTTAGTATTCCTCCCAATATTGGCAAAGGTTGAACTGAGGGTGCCCTGCTCTCTTTGTTAATACTAAAAGGAGTCTGCCTACCAGCGTGACTTAATTGCATCCAGAGATGTGCATTATTTTGTGTTCCAGACTTAGACCAGTCAGCTAAAGCTGCCAGACTTTCATTGGATTGTTTTCCTTCAATTACAACATTACCAGCTCGTTCAATATATCTGTGGTCAACTTGAACATTACCGGTAACATTTATGCCAACTCCGCCTTTGGCCCACCTCTCATATAATTTATTATGCCTTTTATTAGCCATGCCATCGCTTTGAGCAATGCCCTCTGTCATTGCTGATTTTAGGAATCTATTCTTGATTTCAATGCCACAAGGAAGGAATAAGTTACTATCTATCATATTTATGTGCCTATAAAACTTTTTATATCATAAGCTAATTTTTCTGGTATCTCCATAGGTGGCATATGACCCACTTTTGAATAAGAAATAAGTTTTACATTAGGAATTTGCTCTAAAAAATGATTTGTAAAACTAATATCAACTAACTTATCTTTCTCACCGTGCAATATTAAGGTCGGTATTTTTAAATTTTGCAATAATTTTGGATCGGCAATGAAATTATCCTCAATTGATAAAATGACCATACCCATAGCTTCACGAGAACCCTCTAAAAGAATAATATCATGAAATTGATCAACTAATTTCTCAGTAACTAGATCTTTATTATATACAGTTTTTGATACTCCCTCTTTAACTAAAAATCTCGGCGTAAAATATTTTAGCATAAATCTCATAATTTTTGTTTCAAGTAACTTAAAGGCAATTGGTGGGGCATTTTCTGATTGAAAATTTTTATACTCATTCTCACTTCCAATAAATGGGGAGCCAATAATTATTAATCCACTTATTTTTTCAAGATTATTTAAGGCATACTTCCAAGATATAACTCCACCCATTGAGTGGCCAACTAGATAGAATTTTTCAATACTTTTTACTTTCAGAATATCAGTTATTAATTTCTCGAATCCATCATACGAATACAAATTTGATTTAATTGCCCCTGTAAGTCCATGAGCTGGAAGATCAAGAGACAAAATTCTAAAATTATTTTTTAAGTATGGGACCATCGGTTCAAAATTAAAAAGTGAACCATTAAATCCATGAATTAAAACAATTGTTTCGTTATTCTTTACACCTTCATCTCTTACATGCACCAATGAACCATCATCAAGTTTTATAAACTCAGAAGCGCCTTTTGCATGTTTTGCAAATACGATATCTCTAGGAATATCAAAATAAACTGATTTATAGAAACCATAAGAAATAAAAAGAAAAAATAATATTAAAAATATATATAAAAAAAATTCCATTTTTATAAGCCATAAGCTGCAATGGTTGTTCGATGTAAAAGTCGCTCCTGTCCTTCATAACCGCCAGTTGCTCGGTGTAATACGCTTCTATTATCCCACATAATTAACATATCTTTTTTCCATTTGTGACGGTAAACAAATTCTTCTTTACATTGCCATGCGCTCAATTCCATGAGTAATTTCATAGCTTCCTGATTATCCATACCATCAATGCCAATGATATAACCAACTGTACCATAAATGCCCTCTTTATTTGTTTCAGGATGATTCTTAATAATTGGATGTATTTCTTGAGCGAAAGCATCATCTGACGCTCTTATATCCATGCTTCTACCCATTTCTCTGTCCTTATCACCGTAACCACCCCCCGGTGAATAAGGTACAAGGGCTGAGTGAATTGCTTTTTTTCCTTCCAACTTTTTTCTTAATTCTGAGGGCATGCGCTCTAATGCTAAATGTTGATTCGCAAACAACGTATCACCTCCTTCTGTTGGAATTATTTTTCCAAATAAACAAGTACCTGCTGGTGGATTTTTTTGAAAACTCCAATCAGTGTGCCAATTGTCTGCAAAAATTGGTACCTTTTCATCTGCCGTTCTTTTTACTGCAATAATATTATCTCTACCTGGTATAGAAGCAATAAATGGGTCGTCTCCAAAAGATCCAAAATAAAGAGTGAAACGTTCTAGATCATCGTCAGATAAAGCTTGGTTGGGAAAACTCAGCACATAATGCTTAAGCCAAAAATTTCTTATTTCAGAAATTTGACTTTCAGATAAATCTTTTTTTAAATCAATTCCTGTTATTTCTGCGCCACAGGCCTGATCAGTGGCGACTACATTTAGAGACATAATTAAATTATAGAATAAGTTAAAAAAGATTTAAGAGTAAAAATTTATCTTTTTTGGTGGGCCCACTAGGACTCGAACCTAGGACAACTCCGTTATGAGCGGAGGGCTCTAACCAACTGAGCTATGGGCCCTTATAAAACTTTTATACACAGAGAATTGTAGTCTTACAAACTAGTTTTTATCTAAGAAGCTTTTTAAAAGCTTTGCTCGAGTTGGATGCTTTAGTTTTCTGAGCGCTTTTGCTTCAATCTGTCTAATTCTCTCCCTCGTAACTGAAAATTGTTGTCCAACTTCTTCAAGTGTATGGTCAGAATTCATACCAATACCGAATCTCATTCTCAATACTCTTTCTTCACGAGGTGTTAAAGACGATAATATTTTGGTAGTAGTTTGTCTCAAATTAGAGTGAATCGCTGCATCGATTGGAATGACAGCATTCTCATCTTGTATAAAGTCACCTAAGTGACTGTCTTCTTCATCGCCAACTGGAGTTTCAAGACTAACAGGCTCTTTTGCAATTTTTAAAACTTTTCTAACTTTTTCAAGAGGCATATTTAATTTTGTAGATATTTCTTCAGGAGTTGGCTCCCTTCCTATTTCATTTAAAAGCAACCTTTGTGTTCTTACAATCTTATTGATTGTTTCTATCATATGCACTGGTATGCGAATAGTTCTAGCTTGGTCCGCTATTGATCTGGTAATTGCCTGTCTGATCCACCAAGTTGCATAAGTTGAAAATTTGTAACCTCGTCTATATTCAAATTTATCTACCGCTTTCATTAAGCCGATATTACCCTCTTGTATTAAGTCTAAAAATTGTAAACCTCTGTTCGTATATTTTTTTGCGATAGAAATTACTAATCTTAGGTTGGCTTCAATCATTTCTTTTTTAGCAATACTTGATTCTCTCTCACCTTTTTGTACATTGCTTACAATTCTTTTAAACTCATTAAGCGTTAAACCTATATTACTTGCAGCAGCTCTAACCTCGTTCATTATATTTTTAATATTATTTTTTTCATCTTTAACAAACTTTTCCCACCCAGAAAGTCTAGTAATCTTTCTTAACCAATAGGGATTATTCTCATTTCCGATGTATTTATCCAAGAATTCGTCTCTTGAGATCTTATATTGGACTGCAAGTCTTAATAATTTACCTTCCAAAGATACAATTCCTTTATTGATTACGTATAACTTATTAATTAACTCTTCAATTTTATTTGTATTTATTTGCAAGCCTTTAATCAATTCAACAACAACAGCCTTTGAAGTCTGATAGCTTTTTTCAGATCTTGCAGGAAATTCTTTGCCCTTTTCCTGAAATGCAATTTTATCCTTTTGTAGCTTTTGTAACTTTTTAAAACTTTTATTTAATTTTTTAAATGTTTCAAGGATCTGAGGCTTGAGCTCTTCTTCCATTATTGCAATTGAAACATTTAATTCATCATCAGCATCTTCGTATTCCTCAATTACTTGATCTGAGGAAGTTTCAATCATTGGCTCCGTATCATCACCGTAAGTAGAAGATTTTTTTTCAGCCTCTTTTCTTTTTCTAATTTCTTCTTTTTCTTCTTGTTCTTTTCTTTTTTTTGCTTCTTTAATTTTTTTACTCAGTTCTTTTTTATTTGGAGACTCCTCAAACAATGACTCAAGATCAATAACTTCTCTTAAGGTTATTTTTTCAGCAATTATATCATCCCTCCAATCAAGTATCGCCTGCAGCGTGAGTGGACTTTCACATAATCCAGAAATCATTGCTTCTTGGCCAGCTTCAATTCTTTTAGCTATTGCAATTTCGCCCTCACGAGATAGTAGATCGACTGTTCCCATTTCTCTGAGGTATAATTTAACTGGATCATCTGTTTTTTCTGTACCTGATTTTGCTGAAGGTGACTCGTCATCTTTATCTTCGTCATTATCAGAGTCGTCGGAGTCAATAATATCAAATCCGACTTGAGACAGCTTCGTTGTATATTGTTCAATCTGTTCAGAGGTAAATTTATCCTCTGGAAAAGATTTTTTAATTAATTCGTGGGTGAGATAACCGTCTTTTTTACCTTGCTTAATAAGCTTTTTTATAATTGATTTTTCTAAATCTAGGACAGGACCATCTTGATCATTTACTTGTACCTGTAAGCTTTCAGCTTCAGCTTTGACCTGCTTTTTTTTTCTACCTCTTTTCTTCATTTTAATTTTTGCTTATGCTTTCTTTTTTTATTCTCATAAAATTTTCAAAACTTTTTTCGTCCATTTTTTCTTCCAGATCATTTAAAGCAATGTCAAGGTCATTTTCTTCAACTAAATTTCTATGTAAATCTAAAAGACTAACAAAGCTTCTTTCTACCTCCACCTTTTCATTCTTAATTATAGAGCTATAAGTGCTTAGTAGCTTTGGTTGAAATATATATGTGATCTCCTGACTTAATCCCCTATCGGTTAAATAAGACTTAAAATCAAAGTTTTCAAGCTCTTTATCAACATTAGAAGCTGAGAATTCAAGAATTTCAGATACCAATGATGACAATTTAAGATCATTAAAGCGAATTTTTCCTAGTTCTTCTGAGTACTTAGCAATTAAGAACGGATTCTCAACTAAGCAGATCAACATAATTTTCTCACGAACAACAGATTCATGGCTTTGCTTTTTAACTCTGTCGCTGGCAAGCATTTCATTAGAAATCCTATTTTTTTTTCTTTGATAATTTACATCGTAGGAAATATTTCTATTAAATTTTAGTTCACTTAATTTATCATTAAAAAATTTGTCGTAGTATTCACGTACTGTTTTGTTATTTATTTTGCTTATCAGTATTCTTATCCTTTTTTCAAAACCAGCTTTTTTCTCAGGTATTGAAATATCTTCTTTTTCAAGTTCTGTATTCCAGATAAATTCAGATAGTGATAGAGAATTATCAATAACATCTTGCAAGCTTGATGGGCTATTCTTATTTAAATAATCATCTGGATCATAATCTTTAGGTAATAAACAAAATCGAAGCGAATGATCAGGTAATAAATTGTTCAATGCAAGTAATGCAACTCTCTGTGATGCTTTTTGACCGGCTTCATCTCCATCAAACATGATTATAGGGTTTTGACAAATTTTCCAAGCTCGCTCAAGTTGGTAACTTGTAAGCGCTGTACCTAATGGTGCGACAGATGATTTAAAGTTATTTTGATATAGAGTGATAACGTCCATATATCCCTCAACAATAATTAAATTTCTTGGTTTTCTATTTTCTTCAATTGCAAGATTTAAATTGTAAAGTTGAAAACTTTTTTTGAAAATTGGACTATCTGATGAATTTATATATTTTATGTTGGAATTATCTAAAGCTCTTCCTCCAAAAGCAATTATGTTTGATTTATAATCTTTAATTGGAAATATAAATCGATTACGAAAGAAATCGTAAAATTCATCTTTTTTCTTATTTGATTTTTTTATTAGACCGATAGAGATTGCGTCATCAATGTTCAATCCTATTTTTTTTAAATGGTTATACAAATTATTATTGCCATTGCCAGAATAGCCTAATTCAAATTTTTGAATTATATTCTCATCAATTGATCTTTTATCAATGTACTTTTGAGCTTCTGAACTAGCTTTTAGTTGGTCCTTAAAATAATTGTTTGCTTCGTTAATTATTTTTTTTAAGCTTGAAAAATCTTTTTCCACATAATTTGGATCTCGAATGATACCAGTTTCAGGATTCAAACCTGCTTGGTTTGCTAAATATTCAATTGATTCCGGATAAGACATATTTTTATGTTTCATTAAAAAAGAGAATATATCGCCATGTTCAGCACTACTAAAACAATGAAAAAATTCTTTTTCATCATTGACAGTGAATGAGGGTGTTTTTTCATTTTTAAAAGGACTTAGCCCAACAAACTCGTTTCCTCTTTGAGTAAGTTTTACAAACTTTCCAATAACATCTGAAACACGTAATCTTGATTTAATTTCTCCAATAAACTCTTTTGAATATCTAGGCATAAATAAAATATATTACATGAACATAGTTAGGTATAACTATCAAGTATCTATAAATTTTGAAGTTTTTCCTTTATAATTTTACTTGCTATAGAAATATCAAGAGCTGGTGAGCTATTTTCCTTCAAATACTTTATCACTTTTCCTATTTCCTTAAGTGATTTTGCTTCAGTTGCACCAATCGCTACTTCACATGCTACCACAGTCTCTTCCTCACTAAGTTGTTTAGGAAGAAATTCACTAATAATATCGATCTCGCTATTTTCTTTCTGAACAAGTTCATCACGTCCAGCTTTTTTAAACATATCAATCGAATCATTTCTTTGCTTAACCATTTTTTTGAGAAGACTAATAACCGTATCATCTGAAATTGTAGAATCTTCCCCTGAGGATCGGCTTGCAATTTCTTTATCTTTAATAGCAGCTAGTACTAGTCTTAATGTATGGATTCTCTCTTTATCCCCATTTTTGAGAGCGTTAGATAATTCTGTTGTGATGTTTTCTTTCATTTGAGATAAACATAAAATTTACATCATCAGATATATTGTGGCAATAATAGATCTGATATTTATTATCTTATCTAACTATTGCATGAATTCCCCATTTGCACTAAATTTCTATAAATCTAGAATCACTACATATGGCTAAAGCGAATAGGTTGAAAAAAGATCTCTCAACAACTCGACCTAAACCTATTGAAGGCCAACTTATTCTAGAAGATGGCTCCCGATTTAATGGACTAAAAATTGGTTCTCCTAATATGGAAATAGGAGAAGTTTGTTTTAATACCTCAATGACAGGCTATCAAGAAATAATAACTGACCCTTCTTATGCAGGGCAAATAATCAATTTTACTTTTCCTCACATTGGTAATGTAGGTACAAATCTTGATGATAACGAGTCTAGTAAACCGTATGCGAAAGGAATCATAATTAACTGTGATATTTCTGATCCATCAAACTTTAGATCTATCCTTCATCTTGATGCGTGGCTTAAAAAAAACAACGTACCAGGTATTTGTAATATTGATACCAGACTAATTACAAATAGAATCCGCTCTAAAGGTGCGCCAAAAGGTGGCATTATCGAAGGTCCGATAAACAAAAAAAAGACGGCATCCTGTTTAAAGGAAATAAAGAAATGGAAAGGACTTAATGGACTTGATCTAGCTATCGATGTGTCACGCAAGAATATAAAAATTTATAAATCTAAAAAAAGTTCAAAACTTAGAGTTGTAGCAATAGATTATGGAATTAAGAAAAATATATTAAACTGCTTATTAGATTTAAATTTAGAAGTTATTTTAGTACCAGCTAAAACCTCTGTAGAGAAAATACTTTCTTATAGTCCTAATGGTATTTTTCTCTCGAATGGTCCAGGTGATCCGAAAGCAACTGGAAAATACGCTATTCCAATTATAAAAAAACTTATCAAATCAAGGATTCCATTATTTGGAATATGTCTTGGTCATCAACTTATTTCTTTAGCATTAGGGGCAAAGACAAAAAAAATGTTTCAAGGCCACAGAGGGGCCAATCATCCAGTTAAAAACCTTGAAACAGAAAAAGTAGAGATCACATCCCAAAACCATGGTTTTGAAGTAACTGAAAAATCTATTCCAAAAGATGTAAAAATAACTCATAAATCATTATTTGATGGAAGCATTGAAGGTATAAGAAAAGGAAAAAATATATTTTCGGTTCAATATCATCCTGAAGCAAGCCCAGGACCGCACGATAGTCATTATCTTTTTCAAGAATTTAAAAAAATGATTAATCAAAATGCCTAAGAGAAAAGACATAAAATCTGTTTTAATTGTAGGAGCTGGTCCAATAATAATCGGCCAAGCATGCGAGTTCGATTATTCAGGAACACAGGCATGTAAGGCATTACGAGAAGAAGGGTATAAAGTAATTCTAATTAATTCTAATCCTGCAACTATAATGACTGACCCTGACACTGCTGATGTAGTATACATTGAACCAATCACGCCTGAGATTGTTGCAAAAATAATTAAAAAAGAAAGGCCCGATGTAATGCTACCAACAATGGGTGGTCAGACAGCATTAAACATAGCAATTGAGCTTTCGAAAAATGGAACTTTAAAAAAGTATAAAGTTGAACTAATTGGTGCAAATCTTAAAGCAATCAAAAAGGCAGAAGAAAGAGAAAGTTTTTATAAAGCCATGACTAAGATTGGCTTAGAATGCCCAAGAGCAGAAATTGCTAGAAATTTTAAAGACGCAAAAAAAGCTCTAAAGAAAATAGGATTACCTGTCATCATAAGACCATCGTTCACACTTGGAGGTACAGGTGGAGGGATCGCAACTACTGAGAAACAGTTCGAAGAAATCGCAAATTCCGGACTTTATAACTCACCGATAAATGAAATTTTGATTGAAGAGTCTGTAGCTGGATGGAAAGAATTCGAAATGGAAGTTGTGAGAGACAAAAACGATAATTGTATAATCATATGCTCAATCGAAAATGTAGACCCCATGGGAGTTCATACGGGAGACTCAATAACAATAGCTCCTGCACTTACTTTAACGGATAAAGAATATCAAATTATGAGAAACGCATCCATTGCATGTCTCAGAGAAATTGGTGTTGAAACTGGAGGCTCTAATGTTCAATTTGCTGTTAATCCAAAAAATGGAAGGCTTGTAATTATTGAAATGAACCCAAGAGTTTCTAGATCATCTGCTTTAGCTTCAAAGGCAACAGGCTTTCCAATTGCCAAAGTTGCTGCTAAATTAGCAGTTGGGTATACATTAGATGAACTTACTAACGAAATTACGAAAGTTACACCTGCATCGTTTGAGCCAACAATTGACTATGTGGTTACAAAAATTCCAAGATTTACCTTTGAAAAATTCCAATTAACGCAACCTTTACTATCAAGTTCAATGAAATCTGTTGGTGAAGTCATGGCTATTGGAAGGTCATTTCCAGAGTCATTGCAAAAAGCAATGAGGTCGCTTGAAACTGGTTTAGACGGCTTAGACGAAGTAACTGTAAGTATGAATAAAAAAAAGCTCACAAAGAAAAATATTTTATCTGAACTTAAGAAACCTCTTGCGGATAAACTATTATTAGTGGCTCAGGCACTGCGTTTTGGATTAGATATAGTTCAAATTTATAAGTCCTCAAAAGTTGATCCTTGGTTTATTGGTCAAATAAAAAGGATAGTTGATACGGAAAAAACCCTAAAAAAAGGATTGCCACGAAACGCTAAAGAATTGCTTAGAATAAAATCTTTGGGATTTTCAGACAAAAAAATATCACAGCTCTGTAAAACTAAGGAAGAGAAAATTTTTAATATGCGTGTCAAAAATAAAATTTTTCCTGACTTTAAAAGAATAGATACCTGTGCTGCTGAGTTTGAAGCTAAGACCCCATACATGTACTCAACTTACGCTAAAAATTCTTTAAATAATGATGCATGCGAATCCAGTCCAACAAGTAAAAAAAAGGTAATTATTCTTGGAAGTGGTCCAAATCGAATTGGACAAGGTGTTGAATTTGATTATTGCTGCTGTCATGCTTCATTTGCCCTTAAAGAATTAAAATATGAGACAATCATGATCAACTGTAATCCAGAGACAGTCTCTACGGACCCAGATACCAGTGACAGACTTTATTTTGAACCTCTTACGAATGAAAATGTATATGAAATTATTAGAAAGGAAAAAAACAAAGGAAATCTTTTAGGGGTTATTGTTCAATTCGGTGGTCAGACGCCTCTTAAGTTGTCTGACTATTTAAATAAAATGAATATACCAATTTTGGGTACTTCAACAGAGTCGATTGACACTGCTGAGGATAGAGAAAAATTTAAAAAGATTTCTGAAAACTTAAATCTATTACAACCAGCAAATGGTATCGCATATTCTGAAAAAGAAGCTAACTCAGTAATTAAGAAAATTAGTTTTCCAGCAGTGATAAGGCCATCGTATGTATTAGGTGGAAGAGCTATGGAAATTGTTCACAATGAAGATGAATTAAAAAAATACTTCAAAGAAGCTGTGGTAGTTAGTGGTAAAAGCCCTGTTCTAATTGATCACTATTTGAAAGACTCTATTGAAGTAGATGTCGATGCTGTGTCTGATGGAAAAAAAGTCATTATTGCAGGTATTATGGAACATATTGAGGAAGCAGGAATCCATTCTGGTGACTCGACATGTACGTTACCTCCTTACTCATTGTCGGAAAAAATCATTAAAGATATAGAAAAGCAGACCAAAAAATTAGCTATTGCGCTGAAGGTGAAGGGCTTACTAAATATACAATTTGCAATTCAAAATAATAATATATTTTTACTTGAAGTTAATCCTAGAAGTAGTCGAACTGTGCCGTTTGTAGCTAAAGCCACAGGTAATCCAATTGTAAAAATAGCACTAAGTGCAGCAATGGGAAAACCGTTGAATAAAGATAAATTTAAAATTCGTAAAACTAATTGTATCTCAATTAAAGAACCTGTATTTCCTTTTAAACGCTTCCCTAATGTTGATACCATCTTAGGCCCTGAAATGAAATCTACTGGGGAGGTAATGGCCATCGATAAGTCATTTGAGTCAGCTTTTATCAAATGTCAGTTAGCTTCCTCTAACCCTCTTCCTAGAAAAGGTTCGTTATTCGTATCTGTAAAAGACTCTGATAAGCCAAAAATACTTCCAATTATAAGATCCTTTCAAAAATTAGGATTTCAAGTGAATGCAACTGCGGGAACAGCTGATTATTTGATGGAGGGCGGTGTTAAGGTTAAGAAAATTAACAAGGTTTCTCAAGGATCACCTCATATTGTTGAAGAGTTAATTGATGACAAAGTTGATATAATAATTAATACAACTGAAGGAAGAAAATCAATTAATGACTCATTTGGCATAAGAAGAACTGCTCTCATGAAAAGTTTGCCATACTTTCTCACAGTATCTGGCGCAAGGGCCGCTATTAATTCTATTAAAGAATTAAGAAATAATGAATTGGAAGTAAACCCTATAACTAAATTTCACTAATCTAGGGGAACAGTACCCAGTTTCTTTGTATTTTTTATGACAAAAGCTGTTTTGACACTCAAAATATTTTCGTTTGAAGTCACATGTGTTGTTAAAAAATTATTAAATTCATTCATATTTTTCACTACACATTTAAGAATAAAATCTATTTCACCATTTAACATAAAGCACTCTCTAATAGGTTCCAAACCCCAGACCAGCTTTTCAAAAGACCCTAGACTTTCTTCATTTTGGTTTTTTAAACTCACAAATATCCATGCTACTAAGTCATATCCAAGCTTTGATGGATCTAGATTTGCACGAAAACCGTCAATATACCCATTATCTTCTAAGTCTCTTACTCTTCTTAGTGTAGGCGGTGGAGACATTTCAATTTTCTTAGACAAATCTAGATTTGAAATTCTTCCTTCATCTTGAAGTATTCGAAGTATTTTTAGATCAACACTATCAATTTCTTTTTTTACCATCAGTCTACTGGCCACTCTGTTTCAAAAGTAACATAATTTAATTGTAAGCAGCGTCTTTCTTTTTTAATTTTTTTCTTTTCAAGTCCGTGCCATGAATTTTTTTCTGAAGTAAAAATATACCCTGTATTATTTTTATAAGGTAGAGTTTTAGCAACTTTCAAATCCGGAGTATAAAAATCTGTTCCTAAATTTTCATTTTCTCCGTATCTATTTACAAACAGAATTGATGACATCAATTTTTCCTTTATGTCACAGTGTGGTTCAAGCCAAAATCCATCTCGATCGGCAATGACTTCTAATCTAACATAAGAATTTTTTAGGTCTCTATTGATTAGATTAGAAATGAAGTCAGTACATTCTTTTGATTGCATTTCTTTTACTAGTCCAAATAATTCAGAATATTCCTCTGCATTATCTTTATCGATAAATATTCTTAACTTACTAAGTAAATTATCCCCTGTTTTATCTCCTGCTCTTGTACCATCGAAAATAACTTTACCTTCTGGAAAATTAATAGAATAAATTTCGTCTATTGCTTTTTCTGAAAGAGGATTATTAATTATCCAATGATTAAAAGGTACATTGGAATGTAATAAATTGTTTTTCAAAGCATTGATTAATGTCATGCTTTTTTATTATACCTTTCTTCAATCGTTCTGGCTACTTGGAAGGTCTCATTTTGATATGAATTTGTAAAGTCTTCGAGTTTTTCTCCCAAAAGCCTTGCGTAATTTTTTTGTAATAGCATCGTAATAAATTTTTCTATTCTGTTATTTTTTTTTAAGCTTGGAAGTTTAAAAATATATACTGGTTTAGTTGAAGATATAGATTCTGAAATTATTGAAACAGAGTCAGATGTACAAATAAGATATTTAGAAAACTTCATTAATGCCAAATAAGGATTACCTTCGCCGTTCCAAATAATATTCTGATTCAAAAAGCGTTCTTTCAGGTATTCAATAATAAATTGATCAGTTCTTCTTGAGAATAAAATGTATATCTGAATGTCGTTATTTTTAACAATTTTATCAATTTGATCAGCTAATACCTTAATAACAGATATATCGAAGCGATAGTTTCTGTTTTGACCTCCTAAGAAAATTGCACAAATAGGTTTTTCTATTTTTGAGAATTGAGCTGTGTAAAGCTCAGCCTCTTTGCTTAGTAGCCTATTGTTTATATGATTAAGTGCCAAATCAGTTTGAAGCACATTTTTACCTTTTAAATCATCATGTGCTGGAGCGACAACCAAATCAAAATGAGCTGGGTTGATTTTTGGATTTTGTATGTGGATTGAAAAGACTTTATTTTTTAATGATTTTTTGAGATGTAAAGATGCATAAATAGACCTCTTGCCACATGATATGATAATATCTGGAGGAATATTACTTTCTAAGCTTATTTGTTTGTAATTATTAAATATAATTTTAGATGGTGGCAATATTCCCACTGGAAGCTTATTCCAAGGAAATTTTAAATCTATTGTCTTTTGCTCAAAATTTAAATTAAGAGCATCTGCAAGGCCTTTGACCTGACTGATCATTCCTGCTGATCCATCTGTAAGGCACCACGCTCTCAAATTCTTGAAATTGGTCATTTAATAACTATCTATGTTGAATACAAAAGTTCTTTAATTACTAGAAGATAATATATAGATTATAAAAATTAAATGCATTCAAAAGTTCTAATAATAGGTTCAGGTCCCGCAGGATATACTGCTGCAATATATGCAGCAAGGGCAATGCTCGAGCCGACTTTAGTTCAAGGTTTGCAGCCAGGTGGGCAACTTACTATAACAACTGATGTTGAAAACTATCCTGGGTACGGGGATGTAATACAAGGTCCATGGTTAATGGAACAAATGCAAGAACAAGCAAAAAATGTTGGAACTAATATTATAAATGACATTATAAAAAAAGTAGATTTTAAATGTAAGCCATTTAAGGCTATTAGCGAGTCGGGAACAGAATATACTGCCGACTCAGTGATTATCTCAACAGGAGCTCAAGCAAGATGGCTTGGATTAGACTCTGAAAAAAAATTTCAAGGATATGGCGTTTCAGCTTGTGCAACTTGTGACGGCTTCTTTTTTAAGGAAAAAAAGGTAGCAGTCATTGGCGGTGGTAATTCAGCTGTTGAGGAAGCTTTATATTTAACAAACTTTGCATCTAAAGTGTACCTTGTTCATAGGCGTGATGAACTTCGAGCTGAAAAAATTCTTCAAGATAGATTGTTTAAAAATGAAAAAGTTGAGTGTGTGTGGGATAGCGAACTAAAAGAAATAGTTGGTGATGAAGATCCTCTAAATGTAAAAAGTATAAACATTAAAAATACAAAAACTAACGAAACCAGCAGTATCGAGCTAGACGGTGTCTTTGTCGCTATAGGGCATGATCCAGCTACTCAAATTTTTAGGGACCAAGTCGAAATGGATGAAGATGGATACATAATTACAAAACCTGACTCAACACTTACAAACGTTGAAGGTGTATATGCAGCAGGAGATGTAAAGGATAAAATTTATCGTCAAGCGGTTACTGCAGCTGGTATGGGTTGTATGGCAGCACTTGAGGCAGAAAAATACCTAGCTGAATTATCTTAATTTATTAAGAAAATCTCTCATTCGAACGCATGCTTTTTTTAAGTTTTCGTCTGAAGTTGCATAAGAAATTCTAAAATAGCCCTCCAAACCAAAAGCTGAACCTTGAACAACTGCAACTCCCGCATGCTCTAATAATGATGTGGTAAATTCTTCATCATTTGTAATTTTGTTATTCGACTCATCAACTTTACCAATTACTCCTTTACATGATGGAAAAACATAAAATGCACCTTCAGGTACTCTACAAGTAATTCCATTCATACTAGTAAATTCATCGATTAGAAAATCACGTCTACCTTTAAATACTTTGGCTCTTTCAGCAATGAATGAATTATCTCCATTTAAGGCTTCAACTGCTGCAGCTTGACTGATAGATGTTGGATTGCTTGTAGATTGAGACTGAAGCTTGCCCATAGCTTTAATTAAGCTGGCATTTCCTCCCGCATAACCAATTCTCCAGCCTGTCATAGCATATGCCTTACTAACTCCATTCAATGTTAATATTCTTTCTTTAAGTTCTGGAGCAATGCTTGCAAAAGTATGAAATTCATTATCATCGTATATGAGATGTTCATATAAATCGTCTGTCATTATGTTCACGTGTGGAAATTTTTTCAAAACATTTGCAAGTTCTAAAAGTTCATTCTTTGTATAACAGGAACCTGTAGGATTTGATGGTGAATTAAGAATAAACCATTTGGTTGATTGATTGATTGTGTTTTCAAGTTGTTGTGGGGTTATTTTAAATCCTGACTCTTCACCACATTGAACGAAAATAGGTTTTCCATTGAAATAATTAACGACATCAGGGTAAGTTACCCAATAAGGAGCTGGAATAATTACTTCATCTGACTCATTTAAGGAGACAGCAAATGCATTAAAAATAATTTGCTTTCCTCCTGTACCAACAGAGATTTCATCAAGCTCGTAATCTAAATTATTTTCTCTTTTAAACTTTGCTTTGATTGCTTTCTTCAATTCTGGAGTTCCATCAACAGGGGTATATTTGGTATCTCCACTGTTTATTGCTTGAATGGCAGCTTTTTTAATATTTTCTGGAGTATCAAAATCGGGTTCGCCCGCTCCTAGCCCTATAATATCCTTTCCCCCAGCCTTTAATTCACGAGCTTTTTGGGTCACTGCCATGGTGGCCGATGGCTTAATTCTTTTTATACTGTGTGATAGTTCTACCACTGCTTATCCTCAGAATTTGTTATTTATACAATCAGCTATTATATTAAATTAGATTAATACACAATTTATATTCTAACTAATTAATAAATTAATGCCAAATTCTGAAGTTCTTAAAGTCACATCTGAATATAAACCTGCTGGAGATCAGCCTCAAGCAATTGAAGAGATTGTTAAAAGCATTAAAGGCGATGAGATGGAACAAGTTTTGCTTGGAGTAACTGGATCAGGCAAAACTTTCACGATGGCTAAAATTATAGAAAAACTTCAAAGGCCAACTCTAATACTTGCTCCAAATAAAACTTTAGCAGCACAATTGTATGGAGAAATGAAGTCATTCTTTCCAGACAATGCTGTTGAATATTTTGTTTCTTATTATGACTATTATATACCTGAAGCATACGTACCGAGGTCAAATACTTACATAGAAAAAGAAGCATCGATAAATGAACAAATCGATCGAATGAGACACTCAGCAACTCAATCCTTACTTGAGAGAAAAGATGTTGTAATTGTTGCAAGTGTTTCATGTATTTATGGAATAGGTTCTGTTGAAACGTATAGATCAATGACTATTCGATTAGAAAAAAATCAAAAGATTGGACGAAATGAAATTATTCAAAAACTCATCACGCTTCAATATAACCGAAACGACACAGATTTTCATAGAGGCACATTTAGAGTGCGTGGAGACTTGATTGAGGTTTTTCCATCCCATTACGAAGACCGCGCGTGGAAATTATCGTTGTTCGGTGATGATCTCGAGTCGATTAGTGAATTTGATCCATTGACTGGAAAAAAGACATCTGAGTTAGAAACTATAAAAATTTATGCAAACAGTCACTACGTTACTCCAAGGCCAACACTTGATACTGCCATAAAGCAAATAAGAAAAGACTTAGAAGTAAGGATTCCTGAATTTAAAAAAGAAAATAAATTAATAGAGGCTCAACGAATAGAAGAAAGAACAAGGTTTGATTTAGAAATGATTGAGGCAACGGGTAGTTGTCCAGGCATTGAGAATTATTCAAGATATCTCTCTGGAAGAAATCCAGGCGAACCGCCTCCAACACTTTTTGAATACTTGCCTGACAATGCACTCCTTTTTGTTGATGAAAGTCATGTCACAGTACCTCAATTAGAAGGCATGTATAAAGGTGACCGAAGCAGAAAAACGACACTGTCAGAATATGGCTTTAGATTACCATCTTGTTTAGATAACAGACCATTGAAGTTTGAGGAATGGGAAATGATGCGCCCTCAAAGTTTGTTCATTTCTGCTACTCCAGGACCATGGGAAATGCAAAAAACTCAAGGGGTATTTACTGAACAAATAATAAGGCCAACAGGGTTGATTGATCCAGAGATTGAAATAAGGCCTGCGAAAACGCAAGTTGAAGATTTAATATCAGAATGTAAAAAAATTATTGATCTTAAATACCGAGTATTAGTGACAACACTTACTAAACGCATGGCTGAGGACTTGTCAGAGTATATGTATGAAAACGGAATAAAAGTGAAATATATGCATTCAGATATTGATACATTAGAGAGAATTGAAATTATCCGCGACCTTAGAAAAGGATTGTTCGACGTGTTAGTGGGTATCAATTTACTTAGAGAAGGTTTGGATATACCTGAATGTGCTTTAGTCGCAATATTAGATGCTGATAAAGAAGGCTTCTTAAGATCGGAGAGGTCATTGGTACAGACAATCGGTAGAGCAGCAAGGAATGTAGATGGAAGAGTAATACTGTATGCTGATAAAGAAACAGAAAGTATAAAAAAAGCAATAAGTGAGACTGATAGAAGAAGAGATATACAAAAGAAATACAACAAAGAAAATAATATTACACCTGAAACTATTAAGAGGGATATTAGTGATATTCTTGAAAGTATTTATGAAAATGATCGTGTAAACGTTGATTTGAAGAGTACAGAAAAACATCTCGTCGGAAATAATCTAAAAAAACATCTTGAGGAACTTAAGAAAAATATGATGGATTTTGCTGATGATCTCAATTTTGAAGAAGCTGCTAAGTTAAGAGATGAGATAAAAAGGCTTGAGAATAATGAATTAGAGTTACCATCCAACAGCAATATAGTTTATAAAAAAAATAAAAGGAAAAAAAGAAAGTACTTTACTTAATGTTTATAGATCTCTGCATACTGTTAATAGGATTATCTCTTCTTTTATACAGTGCAGATAAAATGATTGAGTCGGCTGACGCAATTGCTAAAAAGTTCAATTTATCCCAAGTATTAATAGGTTTAACAATTGTAGCGTTTGGTACATCAGCACCTGAACTAGTTATAACTCTATTTGCTGCAACAAAGATCGTTCCAGCTACTGATGCCATTACCGGAAATATTATAGGATCTAATATTGCAAATATTTTACTAATTTTAGGAACTTCAGCATTTTTTTTCAAAATTAATCTAGATAAATTAGGCACTAAGGATATTATTTTCTTACTTTTAATATCTTTATACTTCGCGCTCTTATTTTATGTTAGCCAAACAGTCACTCTCATTCACACAATCGGCTATTTAGTTTTAACTTTGTTCTTTATCAATTTTCTTCGTAATTATAAATCCTCAGATCAAAATGAAGAACAAAAAATTTTTGGAAGATACACTTATTTAATTTTACTAAGTGCCTTCATAGGTATTTTTATTGGTGGGAAAATTTTTTTAGACAGCTCACTGAATATTTTTCAAACGTTAGGAGTTAACGAGGTACTAATAGGTATTTTTGTTCTGGCCATTGGTACATCCTTACCTGAATTGATAACTGTTATTGTTTCTTACTTAAAAAAGAAGGGCTCTATAGGTATTGGCAATGTTATTGGTAGCAACATTATGAACATACTGTTTGTTTTCCTACCAGGGGTTATAATTGTTCAACTTAGAGGGCTTGAATATTCTCTAAAAAATATAGATGTATTTCACATATATATTTTAATATTAGTAACTTTGATGATAGCTCTTATGGCAATTTTAAGAATTCAAATGAGAAAAATACATTCTACTTTTTTCTTGATTAGTTATTTTTTATATCTTGGGTATTCTTTTATATTATGAAAAAAACAATATTAATTACAGGCGGTTCCCAAAGAATTGGTAGATCAATTGCACTATTTCTTAAAGATTCTAATTATAATTTTATAATACACTATAATAAGTCTTCAAAAGCAGCCAGAGAGTTGAAAAATATTATTAATGATCACAGGCGCGATTGCGAAATAGTGAAAACCGATTTGTCTAAAATATCTGATGTTAAAGATATAATTAAAAGAAGTAAAAAATTCTTTGGACCAATACATGCAATTGTTAATAATGCCTCCTTGTTCATCAATGATAATATAGAAAATTTAAATGATAAACTTTGGTATGATCATATGAATATAAACCTATACGCCCCACTAATCATATCTAAAGAATTTAATAAACAACTTCCAAAAAAGAGCTTAGGGCATATCATAAATATATTGGATCAAAATGTAGTCAATCCAGATACATCGTTCTTTTCCTACTCCATTTCAAAATCTGCTTTACTATCTGCAACTACAATCATGGCAAAATCATTTGCTCCTAACATTAGGGTTAATGCGATTGGCCCAGGTCCAACACTTAAAAATATTCATCAATCAAAAAAACATTTTGATCAATCGATCAAAAATACTTTACTTAAAATAGGTTCACCGCCTGAGGAGATTGCCAAAACAGTTAAATTTCTTCTTGAATCAAAATCAATTACAGGTCAATTTATAGCTGTAGATGGTGGGGAACATTTATCATGACAGCAAGGAATATTCTTAAATTAAGTGAATTAAGGTCAGAAACAGATTTGATCAATCCAAATTCTGGATACGATTTAATCTTTTTAAATGATTTTATGATCGATGCAAACATTGGAGTATACAAACACGAGAAAATAAAGAGCCAACCACTCCGCATAAACATAATTGCTAAAGTTAAAAATCCAAAAAAAATAAATGATGATAAATTGTACAGTGTTGTTTGTTATAATCAGATTTCAAAAAAAATTAAAAAAATTATTAAATCTGGTCATACAATTTTACTAGAAAAACTTGCTGAAAAAATATTTCAGGAGTGTTTTAAAAACAAAAGAATTCAAACTATAAAGATAAGACTTGAAAAACTTGATGCAATTCAAGAAGCTGAAAGCGCAGGCATCGAAGTTGAACGCTCTCGTTCTGAATAATGAATAATCTTGAGAATATTAAAGAAATAATTGACCAATCCCCCTCTTCCTCCGGTATTTATAAAATGCTTAATGAAAAAGAAGAGATTATGTATGTTGGCAAAGCAAAAAATCTCCAAAATAGACTTAAAAGCTATCTAAACACTAACAATCTCTCAAATCGAATCAGAAGGATGGTTAGTAGAATATCAAATATTGAAGTAATTATTACTGAGACAGAAAAAGAAGCTTTGTTGCTTGAGGCAAACTTAATAAAAAAACTTAAACCTCCTTTCAATATACTTTTACGAGATGATAAATCATTTCCCTATATTTTTATTAATCATGAACAAGAATTTCCACAAATTTCAAAACATAGAGGAAAACAAAAATATAAAGGAAAATATTTTGGTCCGTTCGCAACAATTAATTCACTAAATTATACTCTGAAAATATTACAGAAAGTTTTTCTACTAAGATCGTGCGACGATACTATTTTTCAAAATAGATCTAAACCATGTCTTCTTTATCAAATTGAAAGGTGCAGTGGTCCCTGTGTTGATTATACATTAAGTAAAAAAGAGTATTTACAAAGTGTTAAGAATGCTGAGCACTTTCTTTCAGGTCAACATAGCAATTTACAAGAGGAGTTATCTTCTAAAATGGATGAAGAAAGTAAAAGTCTTAATTATGAAAAAGCAGCTAGCTATAGGGATAAGATAGTTGCACTAACCCAGATTCAAAGTCAGCAAAACATAAATCTTTACGATGTAAAAAATACTGACGTGATTTCAATTTCAAGAAAAGGTAATAAATCATGTGTTCAAGTATTTATTTATAGATCAGGTCAAAATTGGGGAAATAGATCTTATTTTCCAAAACACAGCGATGAAGTAGAAACTTATGAGATCCTAGAGCGTTTTATTGTTGATTTCTATACAAGATATTCCCCTCCAAAAAATGTATTGTTAAACTTACCTATAAAAAATTCATCTCTAATCGAAACATCTCTTAAATCCATTTATAATTACAAGACATCTTTTTTTGTTCCTAAAAAAGGAAAAAAATTAGATATAGTGAATTATGCGAGTAGAAACTCAGAACTAGCACTTAAAAATCACATTGCACAGTCTCACTCTGACAAAGAGAATCTGAACCAACTTTCAAAAGAACTCAATATCACTAAAAAAATAAAAAGAGTTGAAGCCTATGACAACAGTCATCTATCGGGCAAAAATGCAGTTGGTGCAATGATTGTTTACTCTGAAGAAGGGTTTGAAAAAAAATCATACAGAAAATTTAATATAGACTCATCAAAAGTAAAACTCGGTGATGATTACGGAATGATGAGACACGTCCTTGAAAGAAGATTTTCAAAAGAAGCAATCAAAAATTCTAAGAAATATGAAAAATTGCCTGATTTATTGGTTATTGATGGAGGTAAAGGCCACTACGATTTAGCTAAAGAAATCTTAGAAACTAAAGGTTTAAACGAAATGGAACTAATATCAATATTTAAGGGTGAGGGAAGAAAAGAGTCATTGGATCAAATAATATATAAAAATAAAAAAAACTTTATCGACAAAAATACTCCCTCCTTTTTCTTTATTCAAAGAATTAGGGATGAGTCACATCGCTACGCAATCGGGGCACATAAAGCGAAAAGAAAGAGGGAAATGCATGCCTCAGAATTAGAACCAATAGAAGGTTTAGGACGAAGCAGAAGAAAATTACTTTTAAATCATTTTGGATCAGTTAAAAATATTAAAAATGCCTCAGCTCAGGATATGATGAAAGTTAGAGGAATTAGTAAGTTGCTTTCAGAAAAAATATATGCATATTTTAATGGATAATGTCTAAGTTACCAAATTTTCTCACTCTTCTTAGAATTTTTTTATTACCATTATTAATATATTTAATCATAGAGAGTAATAGCTCATTTAATTTGGCAATTCTTATTTTGTTTATTGTTATTGCATTGTCAGATTATTTTGATGGGGTAATTGCAAGAAAAACAAATAGTACATCTGAATTTGGTAAAATGTTAGATCCTATTGCAGATAAGCTATTTGTCGTACTGTTAATAATAACATTTATCTACAATGACTATATTAATGAGATAAATTTAATTCCAGCCTATTTAATAATATTTAGAGAAATTTTTATCTCTGGTCTAAGAGAGTATGCATCTAATTTACCAGAAGTAAAAAAAATAGATGTTTCTATATTAGGAAAATATAAAACTGCTTTTCAAATTTTGAGTTTATTTTTGATCTTAATAGGAAGCATCTACTTAGATTTGCAGCCTCTATTAAACATAGGTATTTATCTGTTCTGGCTGTCGACTATAATTACGCTGATCAGCGCTTATCAATACTACAAAAGTATATTTTAAGTTAAGATCTCACGATTTCGTGATAATCCTGCATAAACTTAAAATTTTGGGTATTGTCTCCAGTATTGAATTTAATATCGTCAATAGACTGAATTGGAGTAATCTCTGCCGCGGTGCCTGTTAGAAAGGCCTCATCAAAATTACTAATTTCTTCTGGCTTTATATGACGCTCAGTAATATTAAAGCCTTGTTCTTTAACCATTTCAATAACAGTTTGCCTAGTTATACCATTAAGAAAACAATCAGGAATTGGAGTATGAATTTCTTTTCCTTTAATAAAGAAAATATTTGCTCCAGTACCTTCAGCAACATAGCCCCTATAGTCCAACATTAGGGCATCATGGTATCCTTTTTCCTCCGCAAATTCTTTTGACATTGTACAAATAACGTAAGGACCAGATGCTTTTGCTTCACATGGTGCCGTATCAGGTGATGGCCGTTTCCATGGTGAAGTTATTAATCGTAGGCCAGCTTTTCGATCTTCGATCTTAAAATATGATGCCCAATCATTCCACACTGCAATTGCAACATTAATATCAGATTTAGCAGTTGAAATTCCCATTTGCTGAGACCCTCTCCATGCAATTGGCCTAACATAACAATCTTCAAAATTCATTTTTTTAATGAGTTCATCTTTGGCCTCATTAATTTGGGACTGACTATAAGGAATTTTTATGCCTACAATTTCCGCTGATCTAAATAGCCTTTTTGTGTGTTCTTCAGATTTAAAAATCTTCCCTTTATAGGCTCTTTCCCCTTCAAACACAGCACTAGCATAGTGAAGACCCTGAGTAATAACATGGCATTTTGCATCATTCCATTTGATAAACTCTCCGTTCATCCAAATAAAACCCTCTCGATTATCAAATGGTGCTATTTCCATATAAATTACTCTAATAAATTAAAAGTTTAATAACAGATAAATGCCTTGATTAATATATATTTTTCAGATTATTATGTCATAGTGGCTGACTTAAATACAATATCAAATAAATCTGCGTCTCTACTTTATCTGCGTGAAGACAGAATCAAAAATTCATTAAATAGTTTTTTTGAAGTTGCAAAAATTCTGGAAAAAGAAATTTTAGCAAGCCTTGATGATAAAAAATTGGGCATAGCCGATATTAGATGTCTTTTGATAATTAGTATTAAGCCTGGAATAACATTTAATGAATTACTGAAGAAATTGGATATAAGGAAACAAAGCCTTAATCGTGTACTCAGAGTTCTAATCAAAGAAAACTTAATTATTCAAAAAATAAACAATGATGATGCAAGAAAAAAAAATTTATTTATGACAGATAATGCTAACAAGGCTTTAAACGAGGCAATAAAACCCATTATCAATTCACTTTCAAAAGCCTATGTAAAGTCTGGGGCTGGTTCAGTACAAGGATTTAATCAAGTAATAAATTCATTTATAGAGGAACATTGATGAGTGAAAATAATCTACATATTCTTTTAGTTGATGATGATGATAAGATTAGAGAATTATTAAAGACATTTTTAGTAGACAATAAATATCTTGTATCAACAGCAAGTAATGCCGCTGAAGCAAAAGAGGTACTAAAATATATTACATTTGATTTACTTGTTATTGACATAATGATGCCAGGACAAAATGGTTATGAATTAACAAAAGAAATTCGTGAAAAATCCCTAATACCTATAATCCATCTAACTGCAATGGGAGAGACTGAAGACAGGGTCCATGGTTTAGAAATTGGAGCAGATGATTATTTGGGAAAACCTTTTGAACCAAAAGAATTACTTTTACGCATAAATAATATCTTAAATAAAACTTCTATAAAAAAAGAAACTAAACAAATTCAACTTGATAATATTATAGTTGATTTAAAAAGTGGCGTGATCAAGGGAAAATCAACTGAACTATCTCTTAATGAGAACGAATTAAAAATATTGCGAATATTATCAAAATTTCCTGGTAAGTCATTTTCTAGAGAGGAGCTAATTACATCACTTAATTTTAATCAAGAAAGAACATTGGACGTATGTATAAATAGACTAAGAAAAAAAATTGAGAAAGACCCCAAGATTCCAAAATTTCTTAAAACTAAAAGAGGTTCTGGTTATGAGCTATGGATTGACTAAATGATTAAAAAAATTCTACCAACCAGTCTTTTAGGAAGAACAGTGCTAATTGTTTTGTTCCCAATAGTTATGTTTCAATTAATAATTCTGTCATATTACTATAATAGTTTGTGGGAACGCACACTCAACCGCTTATCAAGATCTGTTGCTATGGAAATAGAATTAATTTCTGACAGAATGCTCTCAAGTGAAATCAGGTTAGATCAGTATCAAGCCAAAAGTCAATTTGGTGATTACTTTCTAATGAATATCCAAGAATTGAGTGAATATGATTTGGAAAAGTTAAAAGCCAAACAAAACGATAATCAAGTACTTGTCAGTCTAAAAAATGAATTGAGTACCAGAATTAAACATAAATTTTTTGTCATTGAACAAGATAACGAAACAGTCGATGTTATGATAAGCACTTCAGAAAAAGTAATACATTTTAACTTCCCAATTCATCGTATTACAACCTCAAGAAACCATATATTTTTAGGGTGGCAGATTATTTCATCATTTATCCTTATTTTGATAGCGTATTTATTTTTGAAAAATCAAGTTAAACCAATTTCGAATTTGGCTAAGGCAGCAGAACAATTTGGCAAAGGACAAGAAGTAAATAATTTCAAAGTATCAGGCGCTCTAGAAGTAAGACAGGCAAGTTTGGAGTTTTTAAAAATGAAAAATCGAATATCAAGACAAATTGAACAACGATCTCTTATGTTGGCGGGAGTGAGTCACGACTTAAAAACTCCTCTCACGAGAATGAAGTTACTTCTTGAGTCAATAAAAGATAATAAAATTAAAAATGAACTTAATTTAGAAATAAATCAGATGAATGAGATGCTAGTAGAATATTTAGATTTTGCAGCTATAAATGAGTCAAAAGATAGATCTACAATTAATCCTATAGAGGCAATAATAAACATTAAAAATGATATACATTTTACAAAACATGAAATTAACCTTGAAATCATTAATGATGAAGAAGTTTTTGTAAATGAGAATATTTTTTCTCGTTCAATTACAAATGTATTAAATAATGCGATTGTACAATCTGACAAAATAATAATTAAAGCAGATATAAACAAAAACCTAATTAAAATAAACATTCATGACAATGGAATTGGTATTCCTGATAGTGAAAAAGATAATGTATTTAAACCTTTCTATAGAGTAGACCAAAGTAGAAATCAGAATGTCTCAAACTCTGGATTAGGTCTAGCTACTACTAAATCCTTATTGAATTCAATAAACGGAAAAATATCACTGCACGACAGTTATCTAGGAGGTTTGGAGGTTGCGATTGAAATACCAAATTAAGAAATTTTACTCAATTCTCTAGATCTTTTTGTTGCTTTGTTGACAGCTCTTGTAAGAAGACTTTTTAATCCTTTATTGGAAGCAAGAATACTCAGCGCTGCTTCAGTGGTGCCTCCCTTACTTGTCACCTTTTTCTGTAAATCAGAAGGCTTTTTTTGCCCACTTAATAAAAGTAATATTGATCCTAAGAAAGTCTGTAAAACCATACTGTCTGAATTTTTAAACCCCGATTTATTAGCTATCTCAATGAGAGAATTTATAAAAAGATATATGTATGCTGGACCACTCCCAAAAATTGCAGTGAAATCATCAATTAAATCTTCTTTTTTGGTTTCACTGACTTGCCCCAATAAGGACATGAAATCAAAAATAGGTTTTTTTTGTTTCGTTTTAATTTTTCTCTCAAAACATACAATTGTGGTACCCATATTAACAGATACAGGAGTATTAGTCATAGCTCTTACAATACCTGATGTTTTTTTGAATACTTTATTTAAATCTTTCATTTTTTTACCAGCAACTACGGAAACTATAATTGAATTACCAAGTCTATTATCTTTATCTAATCCATTCAGTGTTTTTAATTGATTAGGCTTAACAGCAATAAGTGTGATTGTAGGTTGATAAAGATTATTAATTTTATCTATGCTATTTTTTATTTCAAAATTATTTGATCTTTTTAATTTTTTTAATTCACTTGACTGATTCTTTTCAATAACCACGATTTTTTTTGAGGAAATTCGGTGGTTAAATAATGACTTGATCACAGCAATTCCCATATTACCAGCGCCAATTATTAAAAATTTTTCTTTATTTAAACTACTTGCAGTGTTTTTTTTCTTTGGCATTATTTCTATCTTTTTTAAACTTTTTTATTGTTTTGTATTCATCATTGATTGCTTGCGAAAGCTCAAAGCCTTTTGTAACAAAGTTAACAAATTTATTAATTAAAACTTTCCTTGTGATCATAATTAGTGATAAATATATTTTAAATATTATTCAAAATTAACGTGATTTATCTTAGTTTTCCATCTATTAGTCCAGTTTTTTTTTCGATTGGTCCTCTTGATATCCGTTGGTACTCACTTGCGTATATTGTAGGATTTATATTCGCTTGGAGATACATTAAATATCTCGCTTCAAATAAAGCAGTTTCTCATAGTAATAGCATTAATGAAAAACTAATAGATGATCTGATTTTTTATTCAATAATTGGATTAATTATAGGAGCACGATTAGGATATGTGATTTTCTATAATTTTGATTATTACTCTGAAAATCTAATTGAGATATTATATCTTTGGCAAGGAGGTTTATCCTTTCACGGAGGTTTGCTTGGTATTGTTACAGCCGCCATAATAATTTCAAAGTTCTATAAAACTACTTTTTTTGAAATAAGCGATTTGATATGTGTATCAGCTCCTGTTGGAATATTTTTTGGCAGAATATCTAATTTTATTAATGGCGAATTATTTGGTAGACCTTCAAATTTTCTTATTGGAATGAAATTTCCAAACGCTGACAACCAGTATCGTCATCCAAGTCAATTATATGAAGCTTTTTTAGAAGGACTTTTATTATTTATAATTTTAAATTTTTTAATTTTTAAATTTAAAAAACTTAAAAACCCTGGAATAATTTCAGGTGTCTTTCTGATGCTTTATGGATTATTTCGATTTACTGTTGAATTTACACGTGAGCCCGACATTCAATTAGGATTTGTATATCATTTTTTTACAATGGGCATGATATTATCTTTACCAATGTTTCTTGCTGGAATTTTAATTTTGGTAATTAAAAGCAATAAAAATGATACAAGATAAAATTTACGATGCTTTAAAAGAAAGTGCATTTCTCTATCTAGATGATTTTATGAATATTTCATTAAGAGATGAAGAGCATGGATACTATACGTCTAACAAAGCTATAGGCAAAGATGGAGATTTTATTACTGCACCTGAAATATCTCAAATGTTTGGTGAAATAATTGCTGTAAAAATATTAAACCTCATTCATGCAAGAAACATAAAAAAGTTTAATTTAATTGAACTAGGACCAGGAAGAGGCGCTCTGATAAACGATATTACTAGAGTACTCAATGCTTTATTAGATGAAGATGTCGAGTATACAATTCACTTTAATGAAATTAATAAATTCTATATTCAAAATCTAAAAAATACCTATCCTAATTGCAAGATACATAAAAATTTCAATTCATATCCAAATGAATTTTCAATAATAATTGCAAATGAGTTTTTTGATGCGATTCCTACGCGCCAATTAGTGAGTAAGAACGGAAATATTTATGAAACAGTTATTAAATTAGATCAAAAGGATAGTCTAAAATTTGACTTTATTAAGCCGAGAAAAGATATTTCTAAATTTGTAAACAATACGCGAGACCTTAAACATCTTGAGGTAATTGAATTTTCTCCTGAGACTAATTCAATCTTTCGGGAATTGATCAATTTCTTGCTTATGAATAATGGTTTTTTCTTACTAATTGATTATGGATATATTAATCTACCTAAGATAAGTACTCTTCAGTCAATCAAATCAAATAAAAAAACTGATTTTCTTGATAACCCAGGTAATCAAGATATCACATATCATGTAGACTTTAATAACCTGCAAAATATTTTAGAAGAAAATAAAATTGATGACTTTATAATAAATACTCAATCTAATTTCCTTCGGCAAAATGGAATTTTAGATCGAGCTAATATCTTAATTAAGAAAAACCCAATGAAAAAGAAGCAAATAAACGAACAGTTGGCAATACTTACCAAAAGAGAATATATGGGAAATTTATTTAAAGTTTTGGAAATTAATATTTAATGTTTTTTACTAAAAACCTCTCAAATATAGATCATTGTTTCTTTTCAAGATTGGGTGGCGTTTCGCAAGGAAAATATAAATCATTAAATTGTGGAAAAGGATCAAAAGACGAGAATGGTGCTATTGAAGAAAATTTATTAGCTATTTCTAAATATTACGGTTTAAAAAAGTCTGATGTTATTACTATGCATCAAACACACTCTTCTAATGCAATAGTTTTAGATAGCAGCAATAAGTCTGAAATTTTAAAATGTGACGGGATTGTAACTAAAGAAAATAATAAAATATTATCAGTATTAACGGCTGATTGTGCTCCATTATTATTTTATGAAGTAAAAAATAAAATAATAGGAGCTTGTCATGCAGGCTGGAAAGGTGCCTTGAACGGTATAATTCAAAATACAATTTTACAAATAACCAAGCTGGGTGGAAAGAGGGATAATATACGCTGCAGTATTGGTCCATGCATAAGACAAAAATCCTATGAAGTAAGATTACCTTTTTATAAAAACTTCATTAAACAAGATCAAGATAATGCAAGATTTTTTCAAAAAAATCATAATAATAGATATCTGTTTTCGCTTACTGAATTCATTCTCAAGATACTTTCTGATGAGCAAATTACTAACCACGAGATTGTTGATGTCGATACTTTCAGCGAAGAAACATTGTGTTTTAGCTATCGAAGAAATTATAAAAAAAATATAACCGATTATGGTAGAATGATTTCAACAATTGTTATAAAAGACAGATAAATTATGAGAATTATTGCAGGAAACAGTAATTTACCCTTATCTAAGAGCGTCGCAGAATATCTTGGTGAAAACCTTACAAATGCTTCTATTACAAGGTTTGCTGATGATGAAGTTTATGTAGAAATTAAAGAAAACATTCGTGGTGAGGATGTATTCGTAATGGAGTCTTTATCTTATCCAGCGAATGACAATATAATGGAACTACTGGTGATGATAGATGCACTTAAAAGAGCTTCAGCAAAAAGGATCACTGCTGTGATCCCTTATTATGGATATGCACGTCAAGATAGAAAACCAGGGCCAAGAACTCCTATCTCAGCAAAATTAGTTGCAAATTTAATAACAACTGCTGGAGCAGACAGAGTGCTTACTTTAGATCTTCATGCTGAACAGATACAAGGATTTTTTGATATACCAACAGATAATTTATTTGCGGGTCCAGTGTTTTCAAAAGACATAAAAGAAAAATATGAAATTAGTAATCTAGTTGCAGTTTCTCCTGATATTGGTGGAGTTGTGAGGGCAAGAGCGATTGCAAATAAGATCGGAGCCTCAATTGCTATTGTTGATAAAAGAAGACCCAGAGCAGGTGAAAGTGAAGTAATGAATATCATTGGAGACGTAAAAGGAAAAGATTGTATTATCCTAGATGATATCATTGACTCAGCGGGAACAATTTGTAATGCAGCTGACAAAATTATAGATTTAGGAGCTAACAGTATCACTTCATATGTTACGCACGGAGTATTAACAGGAAAAGCCTTAGAGAAAATTAGTGCATCAAAATTGACTGAATTAGTAATTACAGATTCAATCAATAATCAAGAAAAATTAAAAGCTTGTGAGAAAATTAGGTCGATTAGTATCTCAGATTTATTGGGCGAGGCAATTAAGAGGATATCCGAGGCGAGCTCAGTATCAAGTCTATTTGAATTTTGATTTATATACTTGCCATATAGGTAATTTTAATTTAATACCAACCTCATCGTTATGAGCAAAGAAAGTAATTTAAACGCTGAAATCAGGGATGGATCTGGTAAATCCGCTGTAAAAAAAGTACTAGCTGCAGGTAAGATTCCTTCAGTTATGTATGGTTTAGGTGAAAACCCTGTAAACATTTCATTAGATAAGATTACAGTTCAAAAAGAGATCAATTCTGGTGGTTTCCTAACTAGAATATTTTCACTTAACATTGATGGAAAGAAAAGCTTAGCAATTCCAAGAGAGGTTCAATTTGATCCACTTTCTGATCAACCTATACACATTGATTTTTTAAGGCTAGCTGCAGACTCAAAAATTACTCTGGACATTCCTACTAGGTTTATAAATGAAGAGTTATCACCTGGATTAAAACGAGGTGGTGTTCTAAATGTTAATAGACGTACTGTTCAACTAAGTTGCCCTGCTAATAATATACCTGAAGAGATAGTTTTCGATCTAGAGGGTTTAGAAATAGGTGACACAATCAGAATTTCTGCTGCAAATTTAGGTGACGGAATTTCCCCAACAATTAGTGATAGAGATTTCACTGTAGCATCTGTTGCTGCACCTACTGTTGTAAAAGAACCTGAAGCTCCTGCAGAAGGCGAGGCTGCTGAAGGTGAAGCTACTGAGGGTGGTGCCACTGCTGAAGATAAAAAAGATGCAGCTCCAGAGGCTGATAACAAAGAAGAAAACAAAGATAAAGAATAACACTTTTTCTTTTACCTATTTTGATATTTATATATCTTCAATCTTATGATTGCATTAATCGGATTAGGGAATCCTGGTACAAAGCATAAAAATAATAGACATAATGTAGGCTATTTATTTATCGATCAGCTTTTGCAAAATCATGATGATGTAATAAGAGAAAAGAAATTTGATGGGGAGTTGGCGTCGTTTCTTATTGGAAAGAAAAAAATATACACCTTTAAATCCAATGATTATATGAATGAGTGTGGTAAAAGTATTGCAACTTTTTTAAACTTTTTCAAAATTAAATCAAATTTAACTTATGTTATTCATGATGATCTAGATATCACTTTAGGAAAAATAAAAATCAAGTTGGGGGGTTCTTCCGCAGGTCATAATGGGCTCAAATCAATAGATAGTAAAATTGGAAAAAATTATAATAGAATAAGAATAGGTATAAATCATCCGGGCAATAAAGACATGGTTAATAAACATGTATTAAGTAATTTTAAAAAAAGTGAATTAGAAGTTATTAATGAATTAAATATAAAAATGTCTGAAAACATAAAAGTACTATTGGATGGAGAAAAATCCAAATTTATTAATAATTTAAAATAATTGATCATGGGATTTAAGTGTGGAATTGTTGGATTGCCAAATGTTGGGAAATCAACATTGTTCAATGCATTAACAAAGAAAATAGCCGCTGAAGCAGCAAACTACCCTTTTTGTACCATTGAACCAAATGAGGGTACTGTAATAGTGCCTGATACAAGAGTAGAAACTCTATCAAATTTAGCAAAATCAAAAAAAACAATACCTACATCTCTTAGTTTTTACGATATAGCGGGTTTAGTTAAAGGCGCTTCAAAAGGAGAGGGACTCGGAAATAAATTTTTATCTCATATTAGAGAAGTAGATGCAGTTATTCATGTGGTTCGCTGTTTTGAAGATACTAATATAACTCATGTAAACAATAAAATAGATCCTGTTGATGATGTTGAAACGATAAATACTGAATTAGTTCTATCTGACATCGAACAACTCGAAAAAATAAATAAAGGACTAGAAAAACTAGTAAAAAAAGGTGATAAAGAAGCCAAATTAAAAACAGAGGCTTTGAAGCTTCTACTTAAACACTTGGAATCAGGTCAGCCTGCTATTTTAATGAAGAATTTAAATGAAATCTTCGCGCATATAAAAGAGTTCAACTTAATAACAATCAAGCCGACAATTTACGTATGTAATGTTGATGAAAGTTCAATAATTGAAGGTAATGAACTAACTTTAAAAATTGAAAATTTTCTGAATTCTAAATTAATTAAGATTTCAGCAGAAATTGAGTCACAAATCTCGTCTTTAAATGAAGACGATCAAAAAGATTATCTTGAAAGTCTAGGATTAGATGAGTCTGGCTTGAATAAGGTTATAAAAGCTGGATATTCGACTCTTAACTTAATTACTTATTTCACAGCTGGCGAACAAGAAACAAGGGCATGGACGATTGAAAATGGCACTACTGCACCAAAAGCAGCTGGAAAAATTCACACAGACTTTGAGAAAGGCTTTATTAGAGCTGAAACTATATCATATACAGATTATTTAGATTGTGAAGGAGAGTTAAAAGCGAAAGAACTTGGAAAGATGCGTAGCGAAGGTAAGGATTATGTAGTACAAGATGGTGACGTAATGCATTTTTTATTTAATAATTAACCATGGACCATAAACTAGAATTTCCTACATATGAAGAAATGCACGAAAAAGCGGTTAAGCTTGCGCATCTCATAAAAGAAAAAAATATTAAATTTGATAAAATGGTTGTTGTCTCTCGAGGTGGATTTGTACCTGCTTCAGTTGTCGCTTACACTCTTGGAATCCAAGACGTAGATATTGTTTCCATACAAAGTTATATCCATAGAGAGGCTGGAAAAGCAATTGTTCACAGGGCTCCGAAAACTGATGAAGTTGTACTCGTCATAGATGATATTGTTGATAAGGGCGGTACCGCTAAAGCGCTAAAGGAATATATGCCTAATATGCACTTAGCTGTAATATATGCGAAACCAAGAGGTCTACCTCTAGCTGATACATATGTTGAGGAAATCACACAAGAAACTTGGCCTGTCTTCCCCTGGGATGAGGAAGACAAAGCCAATCATTAACTAAACTAGAAGATAAAGTATAGTACCGATAATACTCCAATTACTATCGAACCAGCATTTAGATCTTCGTGTCTACCACTTAGTGCTTTAATTACAACGTATGCTATAAAACCAAGTGCAATTCCATGAGCAATGCTAAATGTAAGAGGCATCAAAACTGCCGCTAACACTGCTGGAGCATATTCACTGACGTCATCCCATTCTATATCCCTTAGGTTTTTCAAAAAGAATGTTGCAACAAACACTAGAGCTGGAGCAGTTGCAAACGCAGGAATACTTTGAGCTAATGGTGCTAAAAATAAACAGATTGCAAATAGAACTGCCACAGCAACCGCTGTAAGTCCTGTTCGCCCACCTTCTTTAACACCTGCTCCAGATTCAATGTATGATGTAGTATTGGAAGTTCCAACTAATGCACCTATTGTTGTAGCTGTGGAGTCTGCTAAAACTGCTCTACCTATCCCATCAACGTTTCCGTCTTGGTCAACTTTACCAGTTAAATTGGCAACTGAAGTAAGAGTTCCAGCGGTATCGAAAAAGTCTACAAAAAGAAAAGCAAACGCGACACCAATAAAACCTGCTGTTGCTACAAGGCTAAAGTCCATTGAGAACGCATGAACAGCTGGTGGAACTGATCCCACAACTCCATCAATTGCGCTCACACCGCTTACCCAAGCAATAATACTTACTGCAAGTATACCGATGATAATTGATCCTGGAACACCACGCTTATCTAAAATTGCCATAATTGCGAATCCGACAGCAGCCAATATCACAGGCATTGAACTTACATCACCTAAACCAACTAAAGTTGCAGGATTATCGACAACCACGCCAGCATTTTTTAATCCTATAATAGCTAAGAACAATCCTATGCCTGCCCCTACGCCAAACTTCATACTTTTTGGTATGCTATTTATTATCCACTGACGTGCCGGTGTTACAGACAAAATTAAAAATACTATCCCTGCAATAAACACTGCGGCAAGAGCCTGCTGGTAGGTATAACCCATTCCAAATACAACTCCAAAAGCAAAGAATGCGTTTAAACCCATACCAGGTGCTAGGGCAATTGGCCAATTAGCCCACAGGCCCATTATTAGACAGCCAACCACAGCAGCTATGATTGTGGCAACAAATACACCGCCAAAATCCATACCAGTTCCCTCAGTAGATAAGATGGCTGGATTAACGACAATAATATATGCCATTGTTAAGAACGTGGCTAAACCTGCCAATAACTCAGTTTTTACACTAGTACCGTTCTCTTTTAATTTAAAAATATTTTCTAACATTCAGTTCCTCCGTTTAGTAAGAGTATAATTTACATTACCAAAATGAAGTAATCGAGATCGATAAAATGTTTCTGTGGATAAGGATATTGATAATTTACTTAAAATTATTTCTTTAAATAATTGAAAATCAATTGTTTTTAGAAAATAGACTAATGAGTATCTTTCCAAATTTGTCGATTAGTGAAGTAGAGTAATACAGAAAGAATTAATAAGTATGAAATTACCTTGAAACCGATTCTTTTTCTCGCCTCTAGCTTTGGTTCTGCTGACCATGTAAGAAACATTGTGACGTCCCGTGCCATTTGTTCTGGCGTTGCAGCTGTTCCATCTGTGTAAACTACAGCATCCTCATACAATACTTGTGGCATCGCTATTTTTTGGCCTTTTGCGTACTCATTGTAATAAACACCATCATCGAGTTTAATATCACTTGGTGCATCAACATAACCCAACAATAAAGAGTACAAATAGTCTGCTCCACCGTGTCGTGCTTTAACCATTACAGATAAATCCGGCGGATAAGCGCCGCCGTTTGCAGCTCTTCCCTGTTGTTCATTCTCGTATGGGCTAACAAACTTGTCAGATAATATTGCAGGACGCATTTCAACTTCTCCATCGGCATTTGGAGCAGCTTTTACTTCAAATGCTGCAGCCATTGCTTTAGCTTGAGATTCGCTGAATTCAGGGCCACCCTCTTCAATTAGATTTCTATAACTTAAAAGGTTCATTGAATGACATCCTGAACAGACTTCGGTATAAACTTGATACCCTCTTTGAAGCGATGCTCTCTCAAATTTTCCTAATGGTCCCTCAAATGACCAATCAGGATGCATAGGCTCTTTCATTTCACCAGCAGCATGTAATTGAGTGAAGCTAAAGCTCAGTAGCAATGAGAAAGATACAAATAAATTTATAATAAATCTCATATATCAATAGCTATGCACTGGCTCCAGAGGCAGCGGCCTTCATCTGTCTTTCCTCGGGAGAAAGAACAGGCTCACTCAAGCTCTTAGGCAAAGGTTTGGTTTTTTCAATATAGCCAAGTAGAGGTAAAATAATTATAAAATGAGCAAAATAATAAGCGGTAGCAATTCGTCCAATAATTAGAAATAGACCATCAGCAGTCTGAGCCCCTAGATATCCAAGCAATATTACATTAGCAAAGAAAAGCCATACAAACTGTCTATAGAGAGGTCTGTATTTTGCTGACCTAACTTTTGAAGTATCCAGCCAAGGTAAGAATGCTAAAATAGCAATTGCAGAAACCATTAAAATTACTCCGCCGAGTTTATCTGGTACAGATCTCAAGATTGCATAGAATGGAAGAAAATACCATTCTGGGACAATATGTTCCGGAGTTTGCAAAGGATTAGCTTCAATATAATTGTCAGTATGTCCAAGTAAATTAGGGACAAAGAATACAAAGCCCGCGAATACAACTAAGAACACAACAAGTGCAAACATATCTTTTACAACGTAATGAGGATGGAAAGGAACTGTATCTTGAGAACCTTGAACAACATTAATACCCTCAGGATTATTATTACCAGGTACATGTAGTGCCCAAACATGAAGTATAACGAGGGCAAAAATCAGGAAAGGCATCAGGTAATGTAATGTGAAAAACCTAGTTAAAAGTGGACTACCTACAGCATAACCTCCCCACAGCCAGTTAGTTACTGACTCACCCACCAAAGGAATTGCACTGAATAAATTTGTTATAACTGTAGCTCCCCAGAAACTCATTTGGCCCCACGGAAGCACATACCCCATAAAGGCAGTAGCAATCATGAGTAAAAATATAAACACACCAATAATCCAGATTAATTCTCTTGGTTCTTTATATGAGCCGTAAAATAGCGATCTTGCCATATGAATATATACCGCCATAAAAAATAGTGATGCACCGTTTGCATGTATGTATCTTAATAACCACCCATAATTAACATCTCTCATAATATGCTCTACACTTGCAAAAGCTAAGTCGGCGTCAGCAACATAGTGCATTGCTAGGACAAGCCCTGTAATTATTTGGGTTACAAGACAAAAAGTTAAAATTCCACCAAATGTCCACCAATAATTTAAATTTTTCGGCGTTGGATATGGAAGTAAATGTCCATAAATTAAGTTTAAAAGTGGTAGACGGTCATTAAACCATCTTCCAACTGCTGATTTAGGTGCATAATTTTCGCTCATACTTTTTTATCCAATTTTTATAGTAGTTTCGTTTAAGAATACATAATCCGGAATCTCAAGATTTGTAGGTGCAGGTCCCTTTCTTATCCTACCTGAAGTATCATAATGAGAACCATGGCATGGACAGAACCATCCATTGTAATCACCTTTCTGCCCAAGTGGAACACAACCAAGATGGGTACAAATACCAACCATAACAAGCCACTCAGGATTTTGTGCTCGATCACTATCTGCTTCTGGGTGGGGCAAATCAGCTAAATTAACTTTCTTTGCATCATCAATTTCAGCCTGTGTTCGCCTTCGAATAAATACGGGTTTACCCCTCCACATTACAGTGATGCTCTGCCCAGGTATTATAGGTCTGAGATCAATTTCAGTAGATGCTAAGGCTTTGACTGATGCATCAGGATTCATTTGATCAACGAAAGGCCATGCCAATGAAGCTGCTCCCGCAGCTGCAAACGCACCTGTTGTGACATAAAGAAAATTTCTTCTTGTAACTTGTTTTTCTGACAACTTAATATCCTTGAGTTATATTGCTAATATACTTGTAAATCGTCGATTTTTAAGGGAAAAAGGCAATTAGAGGCGCAAAAAATTGTGTCATGATGACGCATATATTAGAATCAAAAAGTAATAAAATATTTATCAAATGAACTTAGCAATTTTTGAACCTGATATACCTCAAAATACTGGAGCAATGGTGAGGATTTGCTCTTGTTTCGATGTCAATATTGATATCATTCATCCAGCTTCTTTTGCAATGTCAGAAAAATCTCTTAGCAGAGTTGCAATGGACTATGGTAAAAATATTAATTTAACAGAGTTTGACGATTGGAAACACTACGAAAAAAATAGAAAAGGAAGAAAAATACTCCTGTCTACAAAAGGTAAACTTAGTCACTATGATTTTGAATTTAAAGATACTGATAATTTAATTGTTGGAAGAGAAAGTGCGGGAGTACCAGATTACGTACACAAACAATCTGACCAAATAATAAGAATACCAATGAACAGTTCGGCAAGATCTTTAAATGTTGCAGTGTCTTCAGCTATAGTTATTTCTGAGGCAAACAGACAGTTAAAACTATTTTGAAATGTTAAATAAAAAAACGATAACTAAAGCATGGTTTAAGGAATTACAGAATTTAATCTGTGAAACCGTTCATGAACTCGAAAAAGAAAATGGATCAAAAGCAAAATTCAAAGCTAATAAATGGAAAAAAGGTGAATATAGAATAATTAAGGGTAATGTAATCGAAAAAGGTGGTATAGCATTTTCAAATGTAACAGGTACTTTTCCAAAAGAATTTGCAAAACAAATTCCGGGAACTGAAAAGGATAAAAGATTTTGGTCCTCGGGAGTATCTGTAGTACTTCACCCAGCAAATCCAAAAGTTCCTGCATTACATTTCAATACTCGGCACATAATAACAGGTAAAAATTGGTTTGGTGGCGGTATTGACGCTACTCCATGTTTTAAGGACGCTAAATTAAAGAAACAATTTCACACTAAATTAAAAATAATGTGTGAAAATCATAATAAATCTTATTACAAAAAGTATAAAAAATGGTGTGATGAATATTTCTATTTACCTCACAGAAAAGAAATAAGAGGTATTGGCGGAATATTTTTTGACTATAAAATGGATAATTGGAAAAAAGATTTTGATTTTGTTAAGGACGTTGGCGTAACATTTAATGATATTGTAAGAGATATTATAAGCCAAAAAATGAACGAAAAGTTCACAAAAAAAGATAAAGAAATTCAGTTATTGAAACGTGGAAGATACGTGGAATATAATCTTTTATACGATCGAGGAACAAAATTTGGTTTGAACACCGGCGGTAATATTGATGCAATTTTAATGTCAATGCCTCCTAATGCAAAGTGGAAATAAAAATGGAAACTGAACCAATTACATCAAATGGAGCAAAAAAACTTCAAGATGAGTTAAGCGATTTGGTAAATAATAAAAGACAAAAAGTAATTCAAGCCATTGCCGAAGCAAGAGAGCATGGTGATTTAAAGGAAAACGCTGAGTACCATGCAGCAAAAGAGGAGCAAGGACACATTGAGGGTCGTATTCAGGAAATTCAATTACTACTATCAAATGCAGAAATCATAGATATTTCAAATATTCCTAAAAATCAAAAAACTGTTGTCTTTGGAGCAACTGTTGAAGTTGAAGATATTGATAATGATACAAAGACAAAGTTTCAAATTGTTGGCGATGATGAAGCAGATATTGAATCGGGACTGTTGTCTTACCGATCCCCTGTTGCAAAAGCTCTAATTGGCAAAGAAAAAGGTGATTTCGTATCAGTTTCAACACCAAAAGGTGAGAAAAACTACGAGATTAAGAAAATTTTGTACAAATAAAAATACTTGCAATAAAAATTCTTTAAGTAAAAATACACTAATAATTTAATGAAAAATAATATTTTAAAAATTTTAATTATCTTTTTTCTCTCAGCTGGTATGTCGCACAGTTTTGATGGAACCTATATTGCAAAGAAATGTACTTCTTCAAATTGTAAAGGATTCGGATTTAATGATCTTGCGACAGGCATAGTGACAACATTTTTAGGCCAAACAGCACCTATAATACTTGTTCAAAAAAACAATAATGGAAAATCATATCGAATAAATTTTTTTAGTGCAAAAAAAGTATGGGACTACATTCCAATTAATGATGATTTAAGTTTTTTTGTTGAAGAGCCAGAAAATGGTAAAGGAAAAATTGAAGGGTTTTTTAAAAATAAAGGCAACAATAGATGGGAAATACAATTCAAATTAGAAATTAGTGATCGAATTGAATATTATAAGGGCGCTATAACTTCTACTGACACAATAAATAAAAATGAGCTCGACAGAATGAGTGAAATGGAAGACTACAAAAGTGAAAGAGATAGACTTGCTGATGAGTTAGAAAAAACCATAGCAGACTTAGACAAGATTAAGAACAAACCAGTAAAAATAAACGCAACTAATCTTCCTAATAACGTAACTGTAAATAGTGATGTGAATTTGCGTGAAAAACCATCGACTAGTTCTAAAATAATTAAAACAATTAAGTCTGGCACAAAAATAAATAATTTAATTGAAATACCCCCTTCTCGTGAATGGGCACTCGTAGCTGTCAATGATGGTACTCTTGGCTATGTTAAAAGCTCATTTATTATTAATGCACCGGACTCTGGAGGTGCGCCGTTGCAACCTGCTGATATGTCAAATGATAGTGATTTAATTGTTATTACATATCCGAAATGGGACAGTGGGAAAGTAAATAAACAAATCTCTGTTAAAGCACCGGGATTTGTGTCGCTTAAAGGAAAAATAAATTCTAACAATATAAATAAGTTTGAAATAAATGGAGAAATTGTAGAAGTTGATGATAATTCATTTGGCTACGTCCTTGAGGTCAACAGTGGCCAGAATAGAATAAAAGCTGAAGTTTTTGAAAGCAGTGGCAGGACAACAGGTCTTGAGTTTATAATAAAAGCCCCATAGGCAATTATCTTTGATCGATTGTTAAGTTTCCTATTTCCACAATAACAAATTCGTTTCCCTTATCTTCACAATGGCTAGGCTCTAATATTTTGAAACTTTCTGACATTTTTATTTGATAAATTCCATTAAAAATTTTAATTCCAAATCTTCCATTATCTTTTATTAATTCATTCGATCGAGATATAAGTGAACGTCCAGGCAATAATATATTTTTACCATTACTCAACTTACATAACCAGAAATTCGCCTTAATTATTGATTGGCTGCTTTTTATCATCATCACAGAAGACTCAAGAGTAATAGGCGATTGTCTCTCTAAGGCTAGAATTTTATATTTCTTTTCAAGCATGGCCACGCTATTTGGATTTTGCAAAGCACTATAATACTGGTTTATAAAATCTAAATATTCACTGTCACCTGACTGCACTTCTAGAGTTGATTTATCTTCGTTAATCTCTTTTTTTACATTGGCATGACTTTCATCTTGTTCATGACTTTGATCATTTATTTTTTCTTGTTCTTCATCTAAATCATTATTTGATTTAAGCGAGGATTTTATTTCATCTTGTTTTGTCTTTTCTTGATCAGTGTCATTAATTGTTATTTTTATATTTTCTTTTTCTATTTGTGGATTATTTGGATCATCAATGACTAATTTTTCTGTTATTGTATCATTATTCATTTTAATATTTTCATTATTTAATACTTTTGCATTGCTGGTGCTGTCATTCTGGTTTTGTCTTTTGGAAAAATGTATTTTATTGCCTATAAATTTTCCATTTAAAATAGAAATTAATGCGTAGAGTAATATTATAATTGCTATAATAGAAAATATAATATTGATAAAAATTTTATAAATTTTATTTTCCTGTAAAAGAGTTTCGTTGTCCAAGACATTAGCTTCTTCTAAGCTGGTAATCGTATTGTTTAAATCATTATTTTCTATTTTGAGATCATCAATTTCTTGTTCTAATATTTTTATTTGTTCGTCTTTTTCCTTATCTTTTTTTTGACGATCTCTCTCTTCTTTTTGTCTTTTTTCTTCTTCTAATTTCTTTCTTTCGGCTTCCTCTTTTTGTCTTTTTTCTTCTTCTTTAGCTCTTTGTTCTTCTTCTTTCTTTCTTTGTTGTTGTTCTTCTTTCTTTCTTAGTTCTTCTACTTGATCAACAATTAAACCAGGTTTTATAGAAACTCGTTTGCTAAAGCCCTCTGATTTATCAAAATAGTAAAGGATAACGAAAGTTGATTTAGAATTTTTGATTAGACCCGCTACATATCCACTGTCTTTATCGAAGAGATCGATTCCATCTATATCCCAAAGTTTATCACCTCTAGCTAAGCCAGCTCTATCAGCGGGACTATTTTTTACTACACTTTCTACAACAGGGTATTCTTTATCTTTCGTCGTAAATCTGATTCCGATTCCATAATACTCATTTTCTTTTTTATCTGTATTATTTTCAGAAACAGAGGAATATATTTTTACATCAGTACATTTATAATTGTAGATTTCTTCTTCGTTGAAATTTATTAATTCATCTCTTGCATAGTCTTCAACTATTCTTCTGTGAGTATAGTCGTTAGGTTTGTTTAATAATAATTTTAAACTTAGATTTTTAACCTTGGGAAAAATATTAATCGAAATATCGATATACTTTGAAACTATTTGAATTATCTCATCTTCTTCCGTGACTGGTTCCATTTGATCTGTAGATGCATACTTCTCTATTGATACAACTTGTGAGAAAATCCCGGTTTGAGTTGTTTTAGCAATTGGTAAATAACCTAATATACCATCATCCTCCATTTCAAAAAATATTTCATTCTCATCTATGGTTACCATGGAATTTGATTTACCTATTTCATCGTTATTACAATTGTCTAAACTAATAATTTGATTATCGAAAGCAGCGTACGAAATGCTATTGATTAAGAAAAAAGTTAAAAAATAAATAAAATAAAATGATTCTTTTTTTATGAGTTTAAACATTTTATTTTGGTAGAACTAAATTACCTTGGCTCACGACTCTAAAGCCATCTTGTTCTTTAATTGCTATTGCTAGGCCAATTACTCTAAATGTGCTACCTACCTCGAAGTTAAATATGCCATTCAGCAATTCTCTCCCGTAACGACTGTCGTCGGCGATGAGTGCCGCTGCATTACTTTGTAAGGTTCTTCCTGGAAAAATGATCCACTGATCACCAGAAGTGTTTTTTGGATTTGGATTTGGCATACCCCAAAAATTACATCTCTCAATCGCTTTATCGTCTTTTTTCAATATGGCATTTTCACCTTTTATAACCTTCGCAGCTTTATCAAGCCCCACAACACCATACATATCAACAAATTTTGAGATCAAATTAGGATTTTCCAACGCATCATCATATGCCATGCTTCTTTCTTTATCTTTTTTGGCCTGAAGCTCTTCTTCAGTTGGCTTACTAGTCTTTTGTTCTTCTACTGAAGAAGTATTTAGATTGTCATCTTTTTTGCTTTCTAAATTCTTTGAGATAATTTTTTCTAAATTATTATTTTGCTCCTCGAGAAGTTTAATTTTTAAGTTAAGTTCTCTTAATTTAACATTATTTTCGCTTTCATTTGACTTACCGATGGAGTTTTTACCAGATCGATAACTAAAGAATCCAACTAAACCTAAAACAACTAGTAAGAAAACATAGAAAAGTGCATCAAAAACAGTGTTCCAAGTTTTATCTGAGTTTATTTTTTTATTAATTTCTGCTTTCTTATTTTTTAAGCTATCAATCTGTTGATCAAGGTTATCATAGAGTTTTTCGGTATTTTTAGCAGCAACTGAAGCCTTCTCTGACTCTTCATATACCGGTAAACCTAAATTAAGAAACTTCTGACTTTCTAGAGTATTTTTAAGTTTTTTGTATTTATTTAAAAGATCTGATATTTCTTTTTTAATTTCATTTTCTTCATCTATTCGACTACTTATTTCTCTTAAATTAGTCTCAAGATTTGTACTTAGCTCAAGATCAGTTAGTTGCTCAATTCTATTGAGTAAATTAGCATAATTTTCATTTTCTAAATTCTCAATTGAGTTGATTATTTCTTTAAACTGTTTTTTTATTTTATTATTTTCTTCTTCTATTCGCTCTCTTTCAGCTTCCTCTTTTTGTCTTTTTTCTTCTTCTTTAGCTCTTTGTTCTTCTTCTTTCTTTCTTTGTTGTTGTTCTTCATACTTTTTTGCTAATTCATTGTTCTCTATATTATTTGTCGCAATTGCAAGTTGTTCTTCTAATATAACCTCTATCGATTCATAAACTTTCTCATATGTAAAAAAATACTTGTTATATATTTCTTCTCTTTCTCGATAATCTTTCCATGTGCCCTGCATGCCAAACTCCAAAATAGAAGCTTCTGGTTTTTGTGATATATAAATCTTATGACCGTCATATTCAGTTATTTCTTTCCGGTTTTCGCAAACTTCAGAGTTTTTTTGACAAATTAGATAGTCTAACTGGTCAATAATTAATACTGATTCAAAAAAACTAGTCTTAAATATATTAATATTTGCAACTATTATATCTTTTCTTTGTATTAAGCTTTCATCACTAAGAATATTTCCTTCATTATTTTTTCTGGAAATAATCTTTTCATAATCGCCTCTCATGAAACCGTTAATTTCGTCAAATTTATCAACAAATAATTTTATAGTATCTTCTAAGCTATTATCTCTATAAGGATTATTAAACTCTTTCTTGGGTTCTTCAGGTCCATTATTTGAATTACTCCCAGGAGAAACGCCATCAGCTTGGCATATTTTTTTCCAATTTTCGATGTTGATAGGTATTTTATATTCATCTTTCTGACATAACATGTAGTCTACCTCAGCAACAGCAATTGATTTTTGCCCATAAACTTGCCCACAATTTTCAAGAAAAGGAATGTAGTATTCCCCCCAATTTTCACTAACTTCTGATGTATTCAGTGTTTCTTCTAATAGTTTTTTCCAAATATCCAAACTAATTGGCTTAAGTTTTGGCCGCGTGCCTTCTTTAGTTTTTTGCGTTAAATTTTCTTCATTACAACCTGAAAATATATAAAACTCATCATTCTTTTCTTTGAAATCGATTCCTTGAGTATCACTGGCAAACAAAATTGTATTTAAGATAAAAAATAAAGAGAGGATGAAAAAAATTAATTTATTTTTCATTATTACCTTCTTTTACTTGTAACATTTACTTCTTTGTTAACTATTCTCTCTAATAAGTCTCTTAAGGCTACAATGAAAGGAGGTTCAACATAGGTTGACTCACCTCTATATTCTTCCGAAAATGGATCAAATCCATCTTTTTTACTTTGCAAGAGCCTTTCTTGAGTATCTACAAGTTCGCCATTAATATTTCCAACAATTTTATTTTCAAGCTGACGTGTTATATCCATTACGTATCCAGCATTATTTTTTAGTTTGTCAGCAAAAACTCTGACATTGTTCAAATTTAAGATACGCCATTCCTCATCGATGTTAAGTTCTTCAATTGAACTTGTGGCTTTGACTGTGTTTCCACCACAATCAATTTCTTCTCCCAGTATAAGTGTGTGGCTTTGTTTGGAGAGATCTAAATTTGTAGTGCCGATTTCTTCAACTAATAATCCATGAGACACTTCATGTTTTGGATTTTCTGTGAATGAAAACTTTATTTGATCAGATTTTAACGAACCACCAGATGCATCGGCTAAAAAATCCTTTAACGCTCGTTGATCTTCTTCATCGTTAAAAATGACTTTATATAAGAGACTGGCTCTTCCTCCTAAACACACAGTCGTTGTACCAGTTCTATTTTTGTCAAAAATTTTCTTACTGTTAAGATCTGAAATGATTTGTCCTGTATAAAATAATATACCAGCTAGGGCAATTTCAGCTGTTGTGCGAAGATTCATACCCTCATTTTGTCCATCTACAATATGGAATCTATTTGCATAAGCATCTGCAAATTCTTTTGAATTAACAATGATCTCTACAGCATTTCTGACTTCAATCTTATCACCTTTGTTTTTAATTGATTCCAATTGAGCATAAGCATCTTGTAATACCGGATCACTGATTGATAAATGCTTTATCAGTTCAATATTTTCACATAAAAAATTAATTAATATATGTCTTCCCGCTATTTGAGTTGAATTTCTCCATTTTAACTCTCGCGACTGCCAGATTGAAATGTCAGAGGTATGGCCTCCAATATCAATTGTAATAGCAGTATCTGTAAATGCAGCATCTTTATTTGATGCAAAGTAAAGTGCGCTAGATAAACTTTCGCTCTTAAATCCGATTTGGTTAGGACTCTCTTGAACATTAAAAGGATCAACTCCTTTTTCCACACTGCTTTTAAATAAAAGCTTGAACGATCTCAATTGATCTGGCGTAAATGCTTCAGGATAAGAAAAAAACCATTCTATCTGTTCAATATTAGCCCCTTGAGCCAAAGCTTCGGCATATGCTTGTTGAACTACCTGGCCAAGATAAATCTCAATACGTTGTCTATCCTCAGGACTCTTAGACCATTTGAGGTTAAAGTGAAGTTCACGGTCGTTTGGATCTTCTATATCCTCAAGACCGTCTCTCATGTCATTTACAAAATATATAAATGCGGTCCAAATCGGGATGGGATAAGAAACATCTCCTTGGTTGAGACCAATCCTCCTGTCTCTAGAGATTGTCATAAATGGAACATCAACAGATCGTTGAGGTATAAATTCTCTTAGTGTTCTTATATAAAATTCATCTAAACTGGATTTTTCAAAAGGTGAGAAAATTCTGTCAGATAAAGTAATGTCTTTTGCCTCTTCGTCATTTTTTCTGATGTATGCACAAGTATTAGTAGTGCCAAAATCAATACCTATTTTATATCTGTCATTAGTAACTACAGCTTTTTTAATCTTAGGCAACATGATTAGTCCAACAATTGATCTTTGATCAGCTGGAACATAATATCTTACATCTTTCTCTAAAACTGCATCACAAACTATTGCCTCTGGTGGATCTTGCATAATATGCAATTCATTTATAACTGTAGATTCTCCTCCTAATTCTAATTTCTTTGAAAATTTTAAATTCTTACCACTGAGACGAGAAAAGGTATCTAATTTCTTTTTATCGGTTTCTTGCTGATCAATTAAGTTATTTAAACTTTGAAGGCTAAATGTATGATTTACAGAAATACTGCTTTGAAGGTTAGATGCTAAATACAAATAATATCTATCCCAACTAGGGTGAGAAAAATTAGGCCACACTGAACAAGCTGTCGGCTGATTAAATTTATTTATTACTTCTTCTTCTAAATATTCCTTTCTTAGCACATACTCTTTTTTTTCACCCAAATGATCTTGAATATCAATTCTTAGAGAGACTTGATAGGTATTTTGGGCTTGCTTTATTTCAAATCGCGATCTCAAATTTTCAGGAGTCACAAAACATAAAATTATGGGGTTTAATGGATATAAATATTCATTTTCAAGATAGCTCTCATGCTCGATTATTTTATCGTCGCCCTGTGGCAATAAACATAAGCTTTTTGTAAATATATCCTCAGGAGTGATGTAGAGCATTTTTTCTTTATTAATTTCCTTTTCAACATCTTTTCTCAGAGTTTTATTTTTTGATAGCTTATCAAGCGAATATGTATCCCAAACCCTTATGTCAGAGGCCTGTTTAGCAATAACATTTGGCATTTCTTCATCTACGAGTATTGCTCCTTTATAATCACTTATACCATCTCTCATTTTCATAAATGTATCAAAAGCATGTGTACCCCCAGCATCAAATTCACTGATATTTGATAACATCGAGTAGCCTGGTTGATTTGGTAATTTGAAAGATGTATTTACTCTTTTAAATCCATGTAAATTTATTTTAGCCTGCCCTGACTCACGAATTCTTTTTTCTGCATCATTTTTGAATGATGTTAAAGCCCCTAAGATGCCATCGAAGTATTCTTGGTTCGACATGCTTTCTTTTGCTAGTCCTTGCTCAAACTGTTCAATAAAATTAATCAGAACAGAAAATTCTTCACTTCTAATATCTGCTGCAAGACAAGGGTCTATTAACTTACCAACTTGGAACCATGGAATGCTGTTGTCAATGCTCTTTCCATAATATCGGGCAGGACAAATAATTGTTGATGGAACTAATAATCCAATCACTTTCTTATTGATTTTTATTAATCCATATTCATTCCAATTTTGACTGTTAATTAATTTTTTACTTGGCGTAATCGCTGACAATACTTCTGCAAAATTTCCAGATTGCAGCGTCTCTCCCTTTGTCTTGTATGGATCAGAACTTAAGTTGTTTAAGTTTATGACTTCTGTTTCAATAGTTTGTTTATGATACGGCATTAATGCAAACAAGGCCAACAAACCTCTCCACTCACTTTTGATTTGGTTATGTAGTGGATGGCGCTCATCATACAAGGCATTCGCGACCACTGCTGTTCTTGCCCATACATCAGGTACTGAGACTAATTCTTCTGAGTCTTGCTCAAGTTTAGCTGATTTAAGACCATTTGATATTCTGGCTAATATGGAATTAGTTTCCTCAGTCCACTCACCTTCAATTGATATTTCTGGGACTTGATGGTCATCATTTAAAGGTGGTAACAAATTTTTAGTCATTTACACTCTTTCTATCAACAGCGCTACAACTGTCATACAGTTCACCAAAAAATACTCCAAGACCAGATCTATTTTTTACTTTGGTCGGATAATTTAATTTTGTAAATATTTTTGAAAGCGCTGGAAAATTTCCACTTTGAATTAAGTCGCTAAAGTTTGCTATTTGTTGCTTAGATAATTCATCATGCAGAATAACGTCGCCAAACTTATTGGTAACATCGAGTGAAGAAAATTGCTCACAATTGATAAGAGATATTTTTTCATTTTCAGAACCTTTACTGTTGAAAATAAGAGAAGAAACCCATTCTAAAAAATCATCAAAAAAAAGTTTAATTTTTTCAATTTCATACTGAATTTCATCATCTGCCAAGTTAACATCTTCTTTATTAATTAATAAGTCAAACCAACTCTCATTTTGTATCGTCTCCCATTTAGTAGTTAAAAAAGGATAATAGACATCACGAAAAGCTAGTGACATAGTTGTAAATTGACCTATTAAATTTCTGACATCAGCCTTACTTTCTGTAACCGCAGGCAAATCCTGCCATGTAAAATTTAATTTATTATTTCTTGAAATATGAAATACTTTTTGACCAGAAATATCTTTTTCAAAAAATCTTGAAGCAGCAAGACAAGCATAGATCTCTGGTATAAGGGGAGGATTTTTTTGATTGTTTCCTCCTTTTTCGAAGTACTTTAAAGGAATAAGTGGATCAGCTCCAGCAAGATACAGTTCGTCAAAAATTTTCTCCCCACTTCCCTCAAACATTCTTGAATAATAATCTAGCGCTCCTCTTGATTGCTCCAGAAAAGTATCCGCGTGTGCGACTTGTTTTTCTTCGTCTAAATCAGGTTTAGGAAAACTGAAATAGGGTAACATTAACGCTCCACCAATTTTTACACCATCCGTTATATTTTTTTTCTTAATTATCTCCCTTAATAACCTAGCGATAGATGGAAAGCCAGATGCTCCAGTGCCTCCAAATATTGAACTTACTAAAAATATTTTAATTTCTTTTCCTGAATTTGCCTCATCCAGGGCATCAAATAATTTTTGCCAAAAAGGAGTATTTTCGTTCATTTGAGAAATGATTGCGGCTGCTCCGATGCTTGGTCGAGCCCTGAATCCTTCATCAAGTGGTAGATTTAATTCATCTTCAGTGTGATACAGACAGTCCATTGTATCTTTCAAAGCAGGATTTAGAAGATCGTATGAAAATACATCTTTTAAAGTTGGTGTCACACCGGGTAGTGGGCACCATGAAGCGTCCTCAGGATGAGTTCTTATATCTGTTTTTAAAAAATTAGTATTAAAGCCGATATTATCTTTACCCTCCCTTTTAATAAAATTTCTTAATCTTTGATAGTTTTCAATAGCAGTTTTTGATCTTGCAACGTTTCCATTTGCTTCATCTTGATCTACCATTCCTAGCCATAAATTTGATGGACCGAGACCAGTTGCACAAAGCTTTATATAACTTTCAATTACCTTACTTCCCGTCCCACCTACACCAATTAAATAGCATTCACTCATCTTGATTTTTTCCATAATCTATAAAATAAATTAATTAATATTGACATTGGTAAGGCTGTCTTAATAATTCTTGAGGACAAGAAGATTGATAAGATAAAAAATATTAAAAAATTTATTATTAAAAGGCTCAGTAGCATTAAAGCTGAAGCGCTTTGCATTAGATAGTCATCTGCTTCTGGTATAAGATGCAGAAAGTAATAGTAGAGAATAAAAAAAATCAATAGTTGTGTTAAATAAATACCTAACCACACAAATATAAACTTCTTAGCTTCTCCAGGTCTGTTAATACCGATAAATTCACCAAACACAAACCACGCTATAAGTGAAATTGCTGTAATTATATTAATAAAGATAATTGCGGGAGTTAATCCATGATTAATAAAATCTATAGTTACATCAAACGCAAGATCCTGGTCAAATAGCATTTCCATATTAAGCAATTGCAGCTGAGCGAAAGTATTAAAGGTATCTAACTGAAAATAGAAAATTCCAGCAGCAATAAATAAGCCATATATAATACTAACTATGATTGAAGGAAAGATTGTTCTTTGAAACATATTATTCCAGCCTCAAAGCAATATTAAATTCAATTAACTCTATTTTTTCGAATTCGGATCTTTGTATATTTTCTAGCATCGTAGCAAATCTTGATAGGTTTAAAGTAGGAAAAAATATAGGACTGGACTGAATGATCTGCGCTTCATCAACACTTGTAAAGCTCCAATCTTTGAGCCAAAAATTGTCATTATTTAATCCTATGTTATTGGCAACAACATTAAAATTTGCAATGTAGTTTATTTTACGTTTAAACTTTTTCGAAGCGAGGTTATTTGGGCCAAAAACTTCTAGATCAATCATATTTTCATCTTGAGATATTGTCACCAACCCTTCTATATTATCAAGTTTTTTCCAGCTATCACACTTTCTAATATCCTTCGTCTGATAGAGTGTCACATTCGTAGTGAAGTCTGTTAATAAAATTGTATCTGGAAGCTGAATTCCATAAAGGTCAAATACTCCTTTAAAAGGATCGTGAGAATGTCTCAATTCATACTGATGAAAAAAATTATATTTTTCTGGATAAAAAGCTTTTAATGTAGCCCCAGAACCCGGAAAGAGATCCTCTTTTTTTATTTCACCAGGACCAATCTTATTTAAAACAAAATCATTGGTATAAATTGTAAAACTTTTACTATCCTCACTAACATTATAAAAAACATCTTTCTCTAAATTATCTCTGAATTTTAAAACATCATTTTTTTCACCAATCATTAAAATAAAAAAAGCGCGCTCATTTGCATTTTCATATATTGACCCACTTGGTAAACCTGAGACTCTGCCGTTAAATTTACTCTTCACTCCATATATGCCAATTGACTGACCCTGATTAAATACTTTTGATAAAGATTTTTTTATATTTGATTTAGGATCAAAAAATTGTGTATTTTTTAGAAATAGATCAGTCACTACAACATAGAAATTTTCTGGCTTCATTGCAGCAATAGTTAAAACAGACTCTAAGTCGGATTGAATATTTCTACATTCACTAGAAGGTATGCTTGCAGGACATTGATAGAAATCTGTTAATGTAGATTTATTGAGTTGCTCAGAAGTAATAGCCTCAATATCTAAACCGTATCTGTGAAATGTTTGGCTTTCAGTTATTAATGATAATTGAAATGCCAGCTCATCCATTGCTCTTAAATAATTATAATCCGTTGCGGATACGTTTTCGTTATCTCTAACTACAAATCCCTCCATTGATAATGTATGGTCTACAAATACAGAACCATTAGGTAAAATATCTTCGGAATTTGAAATACCATCTGTAGATTGTTTTTCTTCAGTAAAAGTAATATCTTTGGGCAAACATCCATCATTTGCGAATACAGCAGAATGAAATAGAGTTATAACAATAGACGCTAATATAATATTCTTCATACTCTCTTTAATCATTCTTTTTTGTACCGCGCTAAAATTCCAACTAAGATTTAGTACTATTTTTTTATTAATTTGATGAGTTTATTATCATATGTTATTGCCACTACATCAACGTTTAATTAGAATAAATGGCAGATTATGACAGAAAAGATATTCAATTTTACTAAAAATGTTTGCTATGTCCTTATTGTTTCGCTGAGTGTTTTGTCGATGATTAATCATTCTGCTTATGCATCAAATTGGTCAAACAACCACAAAAAAGCAGTTAAAAATGAATGTAAAATTGCTGTTAAAAGTGGTGAGTATTTAACTCAAAAAGAATGCAAATTTCATAAATATTCAATTATCAATTCATATGGTTATGCAGACCCCGCAAGATTACAAGACCCTGAACTTGAGAGAATGGTAAAATTAAAATGCACTATTTATATGAAAAAAAGTGCCTTTGAATACAATCAGTGTGTTGAAACTTACGTAAATAAACAACTTGGTATTGAAAGGCCTCCTGATCCTGAAAAACCCAAAGAAATAATTAACGACCCTGAAGAACCAACACAGATTGTTGAAATTCCAACATCAAAGAAAGCAGATGAGATCTATGATGAATTAAAGAAAGTTGTTGTGTATGTGGAGTCTTGGTCCTACGAGGATGACTATGATGACTATGATAAGTTTTATTCTGCCTATAAGAAAGCACTAGATGAGAATAAAGTAAGCAGTGGTTCAGCGGTATTAGTTAAGGAGAATATTTTTGCGACTAATTGTCATGTTATATCGACTCAAGAGTATGATGGGCAGCCTATGAGTGAATGGACTATGAATGATATAATTGATCTTATTGATGTAAGTAAAAAATCTACAGATAAAGAAAGGCTTTATTTTGCTTCATATTTAAATGGAAATTTAAAGAAAGACGTCTGTTTAGTAAAAATTTATAGTGAAAATGATTATGATGCAGAACCTGTTAAAATAAAAAAATCTAATGATGTAAGTATATTCGATAAAGTATTTGCTCTAGGAAATCCTGGCGGTAATGTTGCAACTTTCTCAAGAGGTCAAATTACTGGAGAAACTAATAACTTCCTATATTTTGGCCAACCTCTGTATGAAGAAGATGCAACAATTTTTCAACACAATGCTCCCATTGAGAAAGGAAATTCAGGAGGAGGTCTATTTGATAAAAACGGATATTTAATTGCAATCAATTCTGCTGGTGACCCAGATACTTTTGATAATAAAGATTTAATTCCTCATAACTACGCAATAGCTATTGATGAATTCTTAAAATTTTTACCATAAGTTATGAGTGAAAATTTGCACGGATTAAAAGGGTGGCTTATCTTAGTAGCAATATTAGTTTGCTTAGGTCCGCCTGGTATAATTTATTCAACAGTCACATTCATTATGGAAGTGAGCGTCGAATGGCAAATATTTGATGGATCATTAAAATATTTCATCGTTGTAACATGCATTATGAACTTCATTTTATTAATTGTTTCAATGTATTTGATTTACTTATTTTTTAAAAAGATGAGAAGCTTCAAAATATGCTTTATTATTTATTTAGGACTAACAGCAATACTTACTAGTTTGCTAACTATTTGGTTTATTTTTTTAGTGCCAACTATATTTTCCCTAGAAATTTTAGATTTAACTGAAATTTTTGGAGCAATAATACCAGCGTTCGTATGGATACCATACATAATATACTCAAAACGCGTAAAAAATACGTTTATAAATTAAATATCAGAAAAAATTATTTCTTTGATTGAACGATTGCTTTAAGCCTCTCAATTAATGAAAACTTATCGTCAATAAAATCATTTTCTGCCCACCAGTCTTCAACTTCTTTTAAGATGTCTCCAACCATTGGGCCTTGAGATATTCCCATGTTTATTACATCTTTGGCTGTTAGAGCAAAAGATGGCTTCTCCCAGCTTTGAGCAACTTCATATAGAGATCTCCAATTTACTTCATTTTTATTATTTGTATCCTTAGCCCAATTAACAAGTATTTGTTTTTGAAAACCGTCACGACCTAATAGATAAAGTAAATATCTAACTTCTTTCATTGACATGTAAGAAACGATTTTTTTATTCAGTGTGCTTAATTTCAATAAGTCAGTAGAGTCTGATTTTGATAAAGGTAATTTTTTTATGATAGTGTTTGCTTTATCCAGTGAGTTTTCAATTAGAGTACTTAATCTCAATATTGGATCAATTGAAAGGGATATTCTACTTTCTATTTCAATTAAATTTACAAATGCGTCATTTATGCTAGTGCCATCAAAATAAACATCAAGCAAACCTATTTCACTCATAGCAGAAATTGCATTATTTGGAGCATTTAGACTTAGAATTGACTTTAGTTCATTCCATTGCCTTTCCTTAGAAACAACTGATAACTTATCAAGATTTGCTTTTATTGTTTTAATCACCTCAGCGTCAGGAGATATATCGCCAAATAATGCTAAAAAACGAAAATACCTTAGTATTCTAAGGTAATCTTCTTTTATTCTTTCATCTGGATTTCCAATGAAACGAACGACTCTGTTTTCTAAATCTGTTTTACCATCTTTAGGGTCTATTAAATTTCCACCCTTATCTAAATACATTGCATTTATGGTAAAATCTCTCCTTAAAACATCTTCCTCTAAACTATTTGAGAATGAGACTTGAGCGTGTCTTCCATCAGTAAAAATATCGTTTCTAAAAGTTGTAATTTCAAACTTTCTTTCATTAATTATTGCTGTAACCGTTCCATGATCTATTCCTATATCAATAAATTTAATATTTTCTTTATTGAGTATTTCGGTAATAGTTTTTGGCTCTAAGGAAGTAGCAAAATCAATATCTGTGATATCCCTATTTAAAAGTGCATCTCTGACAGAGCCTCCAACAACAAAAATACTATTTTTTTGATAGGCTTCAAAAAGATCAAATACCTGCGCAACGTCGCTTTGATCTAGGATTGATGAAAATCTACTCATAAGTCAGATTATTTATATTATTTTAAAATTTGATAAAGATTAATCAACATTCCAGCAGTTGCTCCCCAGATATTGTAATCTTTATAAGGTAAAACATAGTAGTCATAGTCATATTTTTTATTGTTTACCTCATATGTGGCACTTTCTTTCTTATGATTGTTTGAGTCCATTAAGAATTCTAAGGGGAGAAAAAATATTTCATCCACTTCATTTTGATTTGCCTTTAGATAGGAGTGATCAGATACTATAGATACAATTGGCATGATCCTAAATCCTGTGCCAGTTATATATACATCAAGATTTCCTAACACATTTACATCATCAGACCTTAAACCAACTTCTTCGTTAGCCTCTCGTAAAGCAGTTTCTATTGGAGACATATCATTTTTTTCAATTTTACCTCCAGGAAAACTAATTTGTCCTGCATGATCTTTTAAATTATCCAGTCTTTTAGTTAATAATATTTTTACTTCATCATTTGAATAACATATGGGTACAAGTACAGCTGATGGATTTAGATTAGCTTTATCTTTTTCAGCTTCTGCCAGAGGGTGATGATGTCTTGTTAAAAAATCATTTGTAAGTATTTCAAAATACTCATGAGATATCTTCTCTGGACCATCAAATAAATCCATCAATTTATCTAAAGGCATCATTCTTTTTCAACTTCATGAATGTTGAAACTTTCACCCATACTTTCTATAACTAAGTATTTTTTATTATTAATTATCTTTTCCTCTGCAAGGTCCACTAGTTCATAAAAAACTGATCTGGATAAAAGTGCATGGAGATTTTTTCTGATCAGGATATAAGGTGACGGTTCTGAATTTTCTCCAATTTTAATTATTAATGGATTCTCTTTAGAGAGAAGAATTTCTTCATTGAGATTTGTTTTAAATAGATAACCAGTTTTACTACTTATCTCAACTTTATTAAGGGACACAGCAACAAACGGTGCATCTTCAACCTGAATTCTAACTTTCTCAACGGGTGTAACTAAGTAGTAGCATGCGTCTTCATCTAATCTTAATATGCTTGAGAAAAGTTTAACCATCGCAGGTCTTTTTATTTCAGAGCCCATGTAAAACCATTTTCCATTTCTTAAAATCTTCATGTCAATATCACCACAAAATGGAGGGTTCCATTTTTCTACAGGCGGCAGTGATTGCTTATTTTTTTTGCTGAAACTATAAATTGTTTCTAGTCCTTTTAAATTTACTGGATTATCGTTCATGCTTCACTTGAATTTATAATTAATGGATTTATCAATATTTTTCATTATAAAACTTCAATAATCTTTTTAATTAGATAATATTCTCAAGATATAATTAATAATTTTGGAGGTATACTATGCAAAGTGTGGATGTAAAGGATTTAGAAAATTATAAAGGTAAAGATATGGGACATTCAGATTGGATGTCAATTGATCAAAATAGAATAAATTTATTCGCCGATGCAACTGATGATCATCAGTGGATTCATGTTAATGAAGAAAAAGCCCAAAAAGAACTTCCTACTAAAAGCACAATTGCACATGGTTTCTTAAGCCTTTCTCTATCAGTACCGTTGGCTGGTAAAATCTGGACAGTTACAGGAGCTAAAATGATGATTAATTATGGCTTAAATAAAGTAAGATTTATTAATATGGTTCCAGTTAATTCCCGTGTGAGAATGGGAATAAAAATTAAAGAGGTAAACAAATTGGATAACGGCGGAACGCAGGTAATCAGTGAGGCTACTCTCGAAATTGAAGGACAAGACAAACCAGCGTATGTTGCAGAACAAATCATGGTAGCATTTCCTTAAAAATGAGTAATAAATCATTTCCTGATCCAGATGCAAGTTCAATTAATTTAAACACTGAGATAATTAAGCTTTTAACCTGGAACGTATGGTGGAAATTTGAAAACTATAAGGAACGAGAAAATCTAATCATTTCTGAAATCAATAATTCTTGTCCAGATATTTTGTGTCTACAAGAAGTATGGGAAGAAACTGATGAAAGTCAGGCTAAAATAATCGCAGATCAACTTGGGTATAACTATATCTTTGAAAAATCATTTGAATTTGATGGGGTTGCGTTTGGAAATGCAATCATTACTAAATTCCCAATCAATTCTCACCATACTGTAATGTTTGAGACTGAAGCAGAGAAAGATGAAAAAAGATTTTTGCTTCATCTCTCATTAGAATATAAAACTGAGACGATAAACGTTATTTGCACTCACCTTAATTATAAATATGAACATCAGCAAGTAAGAGAAGATCAAGTAAATCAAATAATAGAATACATTAGTAAATTAGAACAATCAAAATTCCCTATAATTTTGTGTGGAGATTTCAATGCGGATCCAGAAAGTGATGAAATTAGAAAGATTACTGGTTTAACTAAGCCAGTAAACGATATCGTTTTAAGAGATGTATGGAAATTAACAAATAGAAATGATCCTGGTTACACTTGGTCAAACAGCAATGATTGGGCAAAAAAAACTTTAGAATATAATCGACGAATTGATTACATATTTTTAGGCAAACCTGGACCTAATGGTCTGGGTCATCCAATTGAGTGCAACCTTGTCGGCACAGAAAAAAATAAATTTTTTCCAAGTGATCACTTTGGATTACTGGCTCATTTGGTCGGTATGAACTGATGAGTATTTTGTTATCCATTTTTTTAGGTGGAGGCGTCGGAGCTTTATTGCGTTTTCTTATCAGTGAACAGACTGATCGATTATTTTTAAGTTCATTTCCATTTGGAACAATAGTTGTCAATGTTCTTGGGGCATTTTTGATGGGATTAGTCGTTAGTTATTTTGCAGACAAAGTTAATGTATCCCAAAATATAAAAATGTTTTTAACTATTGGTTTCCTCGGAGGTTTCACGACTTTTTCAACTTTTAATTTGGATTTTTATCAATTATTCAGCAACGGAGAAATTTTAGCCTCACTTTTATATCTGTTTGTGACATTCACATTTACAGTTATAGCTTTTTATCTTGGGCTAAGTTTATTCAAATTTCTTTAAATTATTTATTACGTCTTCTTAACATAAATTCAGCAAGCCCATCGTAACCTTTCTCAATCATCATTTTCGCTGATGCAACATTTTGAACTTGATCAAGGGGCTTTATTTGATGAGCGACAACTGTGGTATTCATAAATTGTGCAGCAGAACAAATAGAGATAATTTCGGATATAACTTTTTCATCAAAGCCATATTCTAATATAGCAGCTACATCTTCTTCAGTAATTGAGCGAATGTCTTCATTTACTTTGTGAGATAATTTTAGAATTGGCTTATACTTAGCTTCTATTTGTGATTGTTCAATATCATTCATAAAATCTAGGTCATTCTTGTCTCTTAAAATTTTCTTTGATATTTCAACATGAATATTCTTGCAGTACCCACAGCCGTTTAATCCTGAGACATAGGCGAATATCATCTCTTTAATATGTGTTGGTAATAGTGTTTCTTGTCTCATTAGAGACTCTAAATAAGCCACATAATGTTTCTGATAGCCCCAGTTATCTAAAAAGACATCATATACTGATTTATACTTACTTAAAAAATTACTCATATTTTTGATCCTAATTGGCTGGGGCGGGAGGATTCGAACCTCCGAATGCCGCTACCAAAAAGCGGTGCCTTACCGCTTGGCCACGCCCCAACGCTATATAATTATTTAATTTAAGAAAAAGATTTTGCAATCTTTATATTAACTTCGTTAAATATGTCCACCAATTGGGGTGTTCTTCAGATATCCTCTGTATTGCTTCCTCCGCCTTTTGTTTATCTTTATAAACAGTAAAATATGCAGAGCCACTTCCTGTCATTCGTTCATACTTACAATTTATATCATTATCTAAATATTCTCTTATTTTTTTCATTTCTTGATTAGCAAGAAGTGCTGTTTTTTCCAATTCATTTGATGTACCTTTTAGAATTCCATCTAAGTTAGTATCTTTATTGTATGAGAATTTTTCTCCACTTAAATTGGAATGTTTATTAAAAATTTCCTTAGTACTATTTTGAACATTTGGAAATACAATTAGAAAATGCTTATCCGTATTGATTTTTAACCTTTGATCAACATTCCCTTTTCCAGAAATCAGTGCAGATCCCTCATCAATAAAAAATTCAATGTCTGACCCAAGATCTCTTGCAATTTCAGTTGAGCTTGAATTATCTAACAAATTGGATCTTACTAAATATTTAATTATTTCTGCGACATTTGACGAACCGCCACCTAAACCCGATCCCACTGGTATATTTTTTACAACATGAATAGCAAATGATTTCTGCTTTAAATAATTCTTATCAATTAAATAATTAAATAATTTAGAAACATGATCATTGGATCCCACTTGGTCTCCAAAAGGGCCATTATATGAGATACTAAATGAGCTTTCATCTTTTATTCTTATCTCATCATAAAGATCGATCCTTGATAACACTGAGTTTAATTCGTGAAAACCAGTATCAAGTTTGTCTAATACATTTAAGAAAAGATTTATTTTTGCGTAGGATTTTATGGTATTTAACAACGTACTTAGATTCCTTTAAGTAGTTTGATTTTAACTTTGTCCTCAAATATATTTTCCTGATCTAAATCTATGGCTTTCTGCCAATAAAAACGTGCTTCAAGTTCATTTCCCAGCTTCCAGAGCACATCGCCATAATGATCATTTACAGTTGGATCGTATGGCATCATATCTAAAGAAAACTCCAACAAAGATAGGGCTTCATTATACTTGCCAACTTTAAAATAATACCAGGCAAGGCTATCAACTATGTATGGATCGTTTGGTTTCAATTCCATTGCTTGTTCTATCATAACTTTAGCCTCGGATATATTTTGATCCATATCGATATAAGAATATCCTAAATAATTGAGAACATCTGCTTGATCTTCAGAAAGTTTCAATGATCTTTTTAAATTCTTTTCAGCTAACTTCCAATTTTTAGAACGTTCATGAACAATTCCTATATTAAAATAAACTTCCCAAATGTTTTCTTTGTCAAACTTTTTACCAAGCTTTAATGCATGATCGTAATTATCGATTGCATCAGACCAATTCTTTTCATAACGGTGATAATTTCCAAGTGAAAGGTAAGCTTCAAAGCTATCATCAACTTCGACATAAGTATTTAAATTTTGAATTGCTTTTTCATTGTTGCCCTCGTAGCTATATGCATCTGAAATTTGAATTGCAGCAAAATTACCTAGATAATGCTTCTTTGGGATATAACTCAGCACCTCTCTTGCCTTATCATGATTTTCCAACTGATTAAGAAAAGAAGCAAATATATACTTGATCTCATGTAAATTAGGAGAGGTGTCAATTGCTAGTTGATATAACATATGTGCGAGTTCTTCATTTAAATCCTCAATCAAAAGTTGTGAATTAAATAAAACTACTCCTATTCCTTGAAGAGGGTTTTGAATAATCCTATTTTTATTTGAAGTTAAAAATTTATTCTGAAATTCTTCATCATATGAAGACAAAAACTCATCTGCAAAAGTATCTTTCTTCTCAGTCAAATTATTTCGATGTAGAAAATTATAATATAGACGTAAAACGTATAAATCTCTTTGTACTGATAAAGATTGGTCATAAAAAACCTCCGCTAATTCAATCTCATCAGCATAGTCATAAATTAGAGCTTTATGCACAAGTGTTAGGTGTTGATGTTCGCCTGTGGAAATTAAATCGATTAGCGCCATACTTTTATCTATTGTGTTACTATCGGCCCATACCCAAGCTCTAAGCAGTCTTACAAACGTGCTATCAGATAAATTCCCTCTCCAAATACTTGCAAAACTTTGATCAGCATAACCTGGCTTATAAGAGTTTAAGTAAGAAATCCCATTAACAAGATGACCTTGTGGTGATTGATTATTCATACAACATGAATTCACATTTTTATCACAGCCTGCTTTTGCAAGTTTGAAAGAGTAGTTATTTGCACTAAGCAAATCTCCATCCAAGATACTAAGCAACAACAGTCTATCTAAAGCAAGTAAATCGTTTGGATTCGATCTGTGCAGCCTTTGATAATATCTCTTGGTTACACTGTAGTCATTTGAGTCACTAGAAATTTTTGCAACCAAGTAATCGCCCACCTGAGGCGGAATAAATTGTGCTGCATGAAGATTAATGCTTGAGATGTTAAATATTAGTAAAAATATAATAGTTCTTATAAGCATAGACTTATGCTTTACATGTTCGCATATTTTGGGCCACCGCCACCCTCTGGTGTTACCCAATTTATGTTTTGAGACGGTTCTTTAATATCGCATGTTTTGCAATGTATGCAGTTCTGACTATTAATTACAAATTTTGGATCTGAACCATCATCATTTCTATGAACTTCATAAACACCTACTGGACAGTACCTTTGAGAAGGCTCATCAAACTTTTCTAAAGTGTAACTAATTGGTAATTCTTTATCCTTCAATTGAAGGTGAACAGGTTGATTTTCAGTATGATAAGTTCCAGTAAGAAATACCGAACTAGCCCTATCAAAAGTTAAAACGCCATCTGGTTTTGGATAATTTATTTTTTTTGCTTCTTTTGCATCTTCTAACATTTCATGATCAGCATGCTTATGCGATAGAGTAAAAGGAAGCTTTCCCATAAATAACCACTGATCGATCCCTGTAAGTAAAATACCAAGGATATTTCCAAACCTTGTAAAGAAAGGTTTAACATTCCTAGCAGATTTTAATTCACTATAAACCCAACTCTTTTTGAATAAAGCCTCATAACAAGATAGATCATTCGACTTACCTGAAAGGAATTCATTAATAGCTTCAGCGGCAATCATTCCACTTTTCATGGCAGTATGAGTTCCTTTTATTTTTGGCATATTTAACGTACCGGCATCACAGCCTATTAATAATGCGCCCGGCATGTACATCTGAGGCAGACTTTGTATGCCGCCCTCAATCAATGCTCTGGCACCGTAGGATACTCTTTTCCCGCCACTTAACATTTTTTCTATTGCTGGATGTGTTTTAAACCTTTGAAATTCTTCAAAAGGTGACAAATAAGGATTCTTATAATCAAGTCCAACTACATACCCCAAAAATATTTGATTATTTTCTGCATGGTAAACAAAACTTCCTCCATAGGTTTTATTGTCTAAGGGCCAACCGGTTGAATGAAAGACTAAACCTTCATCATGATTTTCTTCAGGAACCTCCCATATTTCTTTCAAACCAATTCCGTACTGTTGTGGGTCTGAATTTTTTGCGAGTTCAAACTTCTCAATTAATTGCTTACCTAAATGACCTCTACAACCCTCAGCAAATACTGTTGTTTTTGCATGTAGCTCAATACCAGGCTCATAGGAGTCTTTTTTTTCATTATTTACGTCCAGTCCCATGTCATTTGTGGCCACACCTCTTACTTTTCCATCTTCATCGTACAAAATTTCAGAAGCTGCAAAACCAGGATATATTTCAACTCCTAAGTTTTCAGCTATTTGTCCGAGCCATCTACACATGTTCGCAAGGCTAGCAATGTAGTTTCCTTTGTTGTGTTGAACGGGTGGTAATAAAAACGAGGGAACAGTAAAATGAGATTTTTCAAAAAGAAATAAAAACTTTTCTTTTGTGACTTTTGTTTTCAGAGGACAGCCGTCTATAGTTTTCCAATCTGGAAGTAGTTCATCAAGAGCTCTTGTTTCAAATACATTTCCACTTAATATATGAGCACCAACCTCAGATGCTTTTTCTACAATGCAGACATTAATTTCTGGGTTTATTTGTTTGAGTTTTATCGCAGTTGAAAGGCCTGAAGGACCTGCACCCACGATTACAACATCGTACTCCATTGATTCTCTTTGCTGAATAGTATCCATAATTAACTATATATTTAGTTTATAGGTATTATAATTCAATTTGTTTATGACCGATGCAAAAGTTCAAAACGCTCTGAAGCAGCTCAACCACCTAAAGATGAGTGGGGTGAATGAAAACATTGGAAATACGCCAAAAAATCGCTACGGAACTAAAAAATCATCGAAATCAAAAACTAGTGACAGCTCTATATCTGTTAATAACTCATCGATTGAGGATCAAAAAACTATCAACTCACTAGAATCTTTAGATTCATTGAAAGACTTCATGGCAAATTATGACAAATGTAAACTTCACGAAAGTGCAACGAATATGGTGTTTTCTGATGGAAACCCAAAATCAGAAATTATGCTTATTGGTGAAGCTCCTGGCCATGATGAGGATATTCAAGGAAAACCCTTTGTTGGTAGAAGCGGTAAACTCTTAGATAAAATGCTTGAGGCGATAAACCTTAATCGAGAAAAGGTATATATTGCAAATATTGTACCTTGGAGACCTCCTAATAACAGACGGCCAACAGATGAAGAAATAGATATGTGTCTGCCAATGATTAAGAAACACATAGAGTTGATTAATCCTAAGGCAATATTGCTATTAGGATCAACAGCGACTTATGCACTTATTAGAAATACTGAAGGAATAACAAAGATTAGGGGTAAATGGGTAGATATTGAAATTAATAAAAAACAATATCCCACCCTGCCCACTTTTCACCCTGCTTTTTTATTAAGGCAACCTGGACAAAAAAAATATTCATGGGAGGACTTAAAAAGTCTTAAGAAAAAAGTTGAGTCATAATTTTAACGATCAAATCAATTTGTTGGATTTTGAAAAAAATTTTAATTGTCCAGTTGCTGGTGTTGATGAGGTAGGACGTGGCCCTTTAGCCGGACCAGTAGTGGCAGCAGCAGTAATTTTGGATAAAAACAACCTTCCTGCAGGTATTAGAGATTCAAAAAAAATATCAAAAAATAAAAGAGAAATAATTGCAGAGAAAATTAGATTAAACAGTCATTATGCATATGGAGAGGCGTCAGTAGAAGAAATTGACAATTTAAATATTTTACAAGCTTCGTTACTTGCAATGAAAAGAGCTATTGAGTCTCTAAAAATAGTACCATCAATGTCTCTTATTGATGGAATATATACGCCTAAAGTTGATTTAACATGCAAACCAGTTGTTAAAGGTGACAGTAAATCAATTTCAATTGCTGCAGCTTCAATTCTAGCCAAAGTTTACAGAGATAAGATTATGACTAAGCTTGCTGAAAGATATCCTGAATATTCATTTGAAAAAAATTCAGGATATGGAACAAAAGAGCACCTTTCGGCTCTGAAATCTCATGGAATTACCCCTATCCATCGAAAAAGTTTCAAACCCGTCTACAATATATTGAATTAAGAAAATAAATTAAGTTATTGATTCTAAATATTATTGACCTCGATTCTATTTTGAATCATATTACTGACCATGAAATCGGTCGATGAAAGTCTTATGGCAAAGACTAATAAAATTTTATGCGGTGACACAGTCGAGGAGTTGAGAAATTTACCCGACAATTGTATAGATCTAATCTTTGCCGACCCTCCTTACAACTTGCAATTGGATCAAGAGTTGCTTCGACCTAATAACTCTAAAGTATCAGCTGTTGACGATGAATGGGATCAGTTCGAAAGTTTTGAAGAGTACGATAATTTTTCTGATCTTTGGCTCAAAGAAGCTAAAAGAGTGCTTAAACCAACAGGAAGTATATGGGTGATAGGCTCATATCATAATATATTTAGGATTGGTTACATAATGCAAAATTTAGGTTTTTGGATTTTAAATGATGTTATTTGGCAAAAAGCAAATCCAATGCCAAATTTTAGAGGAAAAAGATTTACTAATGCTCATGAAACTATGATTTGGGCAAGTAAAGATAAAAACTCAAAAAAATATACATTTAATTACGAAGCGATGAAGTCACTAAATGAAAATATGCAGATGCGCTCAGACTGGTTCTTACCTATTTGCAGTGGCCATGAAAGATTAAAAAACAAATCAGGAAAGAAAGTACATCCCACGCAAAAACCTGAGGGATTATTACACAGAATAATTGTTTCATCTTCAAATCAGGGTGAACTTGTACTTGATCCTTTCTTTGGAACAGGAACAACTGGCGCTGTAGCAAAAAGGCTAGGAAGAAAATACATTGGTATTGAAAAAGATAAAAATTATATAAAAGAAGCCAAGAATAGAATTGAAAAAGTGAGTATTTATGAAAATAATGCACTAACGTTAACTCAATCTAAAAAATCTGAACCAAGAATACCTTTTGGTTGGTTAATTGAACGAAAACTGATCGAGCCTGGAACAATTTTATATGATCAAAAAAGAAAATACTCTGCAAAAGTTAGAGCAGATGGTTCTGTTGTTAGTGAGAAAAACTCTGGATCAATTCATCAAATTGGCGCAGAAGTTCAGTCTGCAAACGCGTGTAATGGTTGGACTTTTTGGCACTTTGACGTTGAAGGCGAACTCAAACCTATTGATATATTAAGACAAAAAATTAGATCTGAATTAAATTAAGCAGATTAAGTGCCTTCTTACTCATCGTTGTGACCGCATATTTATTTAATTTTTTTAAATCCACCCACTTTAAATCATCCTCATTAAATTGGATCTGACTGTTATTAATATTTGATTTATAAACAGTATTTTTGAGATCAATGTGGCTAAAGGAGTGTTTGAATTCAACATTTGTTTTTTTCCATTTAGCATTTGGTATAGGGGTACTCTTTTTACTAAACTTTACTGATTTCACTTTCCAATTAGTAGATGGAATTTCCCATTGATTTGCAAGAATCTTTTTACCAGTTCTTTTCTTTAAAAGAATTTTAGAATTATTATGAATTGTGAGAAATGAAATACAATTTAGCTTCTGTTTTAACGGCTTACTTTTTTTAGTTGGAATAAGATCTACCATGTTTTTTTTATGGGCTAAGCATTTACTCTTGAGACAGCAATTGTGACAGTCTGAATTTTTAGGCTTACATATTATTGCCCCTAACTCCATAACTGCTTGAGTGTAAGACCTATTTTTCGAATTGGGACAAATTCTTTCGGCAATTTCAGAGATTTTTTTTTCAAAACTTTTATCATTGCCACGAATTTCATAATACCTTGCTATTACTCGCTTTACATTTCCATCAATTGCTACCGCTTTTTTATTAAATGCAATTGAACTTATTGCGGCAGATGCATATTCCCCAATGCCAGGCAATTTAATTAAATTAATTTTATCTTTTGGTATTTTTCCGTTGTAATCTTCATCTATAATTTTTACAGTTTTTAGCAAGTTTTTTGCTCTTGAGTAGTAACCTAGACCTTGCCAAAAAAGTAAAACATCTTCAATTTTTGCGTGAGATAACTTTTTTAATGTTGGCCATTCATTAATAAATTTTTTGAAATATGGTACTACTGTCGCCACTGTCGTTTGCTGCAACATAAATTCACTTACAAGAACTCTATATGGATAATCCTTATGTCGAATATTCTTTCTCCAGGGTAGTTCTCTTTGATTTTTTTCATACCACTCAAGTAATTTATTTGAAAAAAATTTGTCTTTACTTGTCATTTTCGTGTTATTTTATTTTTTATGTTTCATAAGAAATTAAGAGGCCCTCAAATATTATCAAATCTTCTTCCAGAAGAAGCAAAGAAAATTCTTAAATCAAGAGGTTTTTCAGAGTTAGAACTCTTAGCAAATTGGGAGAGAATTGTAGGCAAAAAATTTGCAAAATTAACCGTCCCTTTAAGGCTTAAAATAGGAAAGAGAAGTGAAAAAAATAATGGTAAATTAATTGTTAAAATTGATAGAAGTGTGGCTTTTGCGTTTGAGCACGAGCGAGAGAAAATAATTAAAAAAATTAATCTTTTTTTTGGCTATGCAGTGATCAACAAAGTTGAAATAATACAAGCATCAATTAAAGTTAAAAAAACAATTAAAATCAATAAATTAGAAAGTGATATTAAGAGCCAAAGTAAGAATTATGATGAACTAAAAAAATATCCTGATCTTAGAAGAAACTTTGAAAAAATCGCTTCAAAAATTTTAAAGTCCTAATTCAAACAAAATTTTCTGCTACTCCAACAGAGTAATAAATCCTATTAAAATAAGGAAAAATTGAGTATATTCAACATGTTGTATATATATAAAAAAAACAAGCAAAATATGGGTTTTAAATCTAATTTTTTATTCAGTACTAGTTTTATTGTATTTCTATTTGCGTTGATGTTTCCAATTAATGGATTGTATGCCAGCAGTACATTAAAGGGTATGCAGTTAGGTGATAGCGACGCACCAGTGAAAATTATTGAATATAGATCGCTCACTTGCAGTCATTGCGCAGACTTTAGTAATGACACCTTTACAGAAATTAAAGAAAATTATATCGATAAAGGTAAAGTGAATTTTGAATTGAGACCTTTCGCTCTCAATGCGATTGATCTTAACGCTTTTAAATTACTTCATTGTGTTGATGAAAATGATTTTTTTGCAATGGACAAAATTTTGTTTAAAGATCAAAAAAAATGGATTGTAACTAATCAGAGCGATAAAGTACTAGAAAACAGCACTAATGCACTTAAGAATTACGGGGCCCTATTCGGCGTATCTGAGGAGGCGTTTAATAGCTGCATGGAAAATGAGAATATTACTGATTTTATACTGGAGCAGCGCATAGAGGGTGTTGAGGAGTATGATATATCTTCAACTCCAACTTTCATAATCAATGGTGAAATTTACGCAGGTAATATGTCGATTAATGAATTTGATGAAATAATTGAAAAAGAAATTAATTAATGAAATTTAAAAAAATAAAAATTTTAGGTTTTAAATCATTTGTTGATCCTACTGAATTAGACATCGATGAGGGATTAACAGGCATAGTTGGTCCTAATGGATGTGGTAAATCAAATGTTGTTGAGTCCCTAAGATGGTGCATGGGAGAAACCTCTGCAAAAAGCATGAGGGGTTCAGGAATGGAAGATGTAATTTTTTCTGGTACATCAGATAGACCAGCAAGAAATAATGCTGAAGTAACAATCTATCTTGATAATGAGGAAAGAAACGCGCCGTCTGAATTTAATGATCAAACTGAAATTCAAGTTAAAAGAAAAATAGAAGTTGAAAAGGGATCAGATTATAAAATTAATGGTAAAGACGTAAGAGCCAGAGATGTACAAAGATTATTTGCAGATTTATCTACAGGAGCTCATTCTCCATCCTTGATCAGCCAAGGACGCGTAGGTTCATTAATAAATGCTAAACCTATAGATAGACGCTCGGTATTAGAAGAAGCGGCAGGAATATCTGGGTTACATTCGCGAAGACATGAAGCAGAGCTAAAATTGAAAGGCGCAGAAACTAATCTTCAAAGGGTTAAGGATTTGATGAAACAATTAAATAATCAAATCAATAGTCTTAAAAAACAAGCTGAACAAGCTGAAACCTACCGCTCAGTATCGTCTGAAATTAACAAATTAGAGGGTATCGTTTTATTCCTAAAGTGGACATCTTTAAAAGAATCTTATGAAAAGTCAGATGATAATTTAAGATCAAGTGAGTCTCAAATCCAAAAATTTACGTTGCAGGTAACTCAGGCTACTAATGAACAATTAAGAGCCAATGAGAAAATTAAGCCTTTAAGAGATAAAGAGATTGAGTCTGCGGCAAAATTAAATCGTATTAATCTCGAGAGAGAGTCATTGGATCATGAGGAAGAACGAATAAAAGAAGAAAAAAGAAATCTTGAAAACGTGATTCAACAAATAATCAGTGATAGTGAGAGGGAGCAGTTTCAAATGGAAGATGCTAAAAAAGACCTTGATTTACTTAATGCAAGAAAAGATCTCTCTAATAACGAAGAGTTTCAAGAAATAAACAATAAAACAATTGATCAGCTTAAGTCAGAAAAGGATACTTTGGAAACAGAGATTTCAAATCTTGAGCAACAAATAGAACAATATAATCAGATTAAAAATTCTAAAAGAGATGATTGGCAAGACACTTTGATTAAAGCAGAAAATTTAAAATCAAGGCAATCAACTTTAAAAGACGTAGAAGGTTATGATGATCCTGAGAAATGGACAAATATATTTAAAGAAAAATTTTACAATGACCTTGGTGAAATCAGTGAGAAAGTGGATCAAGCAAGCAATATTTCAGATGAAGCTAAGGCAAATTATGACAGAGCAAGTAATGAGGCAAAAAATGCAGCAACATTATCAATGGAATTAAGAGAAAAACTTAGACAAAAAGACGTTGAACAAAAACAAAGTGATTGGACATATGAATTTCAGAGATTGAACAAAACAATTAAGTCATCTCAAGAACAAATCGAAACATTGCAAAAAAGAAAAATAAAAACTGAGCAAGAGCTAGAGAAAATCTCTAATCGCCCAGAAGAAATTGCCCAGAGAAGAGGTCAATTAATTGAAACAAAAGGCTTTGCAGAGACAGAAAGACAGTTTGCAGCTGATCGTTTAGCTGAAGCTGATAGTGAATTAAAAAAAATTGAGACTAATTTAAGAAAAGCCCAAAATGATCTCGCTAACATAAGAGAGTCTAAAGGAAGAACAGAAGCAACAAAAGAATTAGCTGAATCAAGATTAAAAGAATTAGAATACGAGTCAAAAGAGAAATTTAATTGTATTCCTAGTGAAATTGTAAATTCTCTCTCTATATCAGATGATCTTGAAACTATGAGAGCTAACCTCGAAAGAACTGAGATGAGACTTGATCGACTTAAGCAGCAGCGTGAAACAATGGGTGCTGTGAATCTAAGGGCAGATTTGGAAACAAAAGAAATAGATGAAGAACTTGAAAAAATGACCACTGAAAAAGAAGATTTAGAAAACGCAATCAAAAAAATGAGGGAGTCTATAGAAGATTTAAATAAAGAAGGTAGAACAAGACTGCTTGGAGCGTTTAAAACTGTAAACACACATTTCAAAGAAGTTTTTGTAAAATTATTTAACGGTGGAAAAGCGCACCTTGAACTTATAGACTCTGATGATCCACTTGAAGCAGGGCTTGAAATGATGGTAAGTCCACCAGGTAAAAAACTTCAGTCAATGTCATTGTTATCTGGTGGGGAACAGGCACTAACAGCATTATCTCTAATCTTTGCTGTATTTTTAACAAATCCTTCGCCAATTTGTGTACTTGATGAGGTTGATGCGCCACTGGATGATGCAAACGTCGATAGATTTTGTGGTCTTTTAGATGACATTACAGAAAAAACGAATACCAAGTTCTTAATTATAACTCACCACGCGCTCACAATGTCGAGAATGGATAGATTGTTTGGAGTAACCATGGCTGAACGAGGCGTCAGTCAAATTGTCTCTGTAGATCTTAAAAAAGCTGAAGAGATTGGAGCTGTTGCCTAGTATATTGAAGATGAATAATGATGCTAATTCTCTTGAAAATAGAATAAAAAAAGCAAAAGAAGGCCAGTCTATTAAAGAGGCTAAAGCCCCCAAACCATTCGGTAAAATCATGAAAGTAGTGGTTGAAATTGTCGCAGCAATGGCTGTTGGACTAGGAATTGGTTTGCTGATTGACAATTATTTTAATACAAGACCCATCTTCACATTAATTTTCTTTCTCTTAGGTAGTGCAGCAGGAATTCTTAACGTTTTTAGGGTTGCAAAAAGTCTTCAAAATAACTAAAAAATACATCGATGGCTGCTGATAATCCTATAGATCCTATACACCAATTTGAAATATCAAAAATTGCAGATATCCAGTTAGGTGGTATTGATATTTCATTTACAAACTCTTCTTTATTTATGGTATTCGCGCTCGCTGCAACAATGGCACTATTTGTTATTGGTCTTTCTAAAAAATCAATCATACCAAACAGAATGCAGATGTTATCAGAACTTTCTTATAACTTCATTGCGAACATGTTACGAGACCAGGTAGGTGATCAAGGAAGGGCTTATTTTCCGTTCATATTTTCATTATTTATGTTTATTTTCTTTTGCAATTTTATAGGTCTAATACCGTATACCTTTACTGTAACAAGTCACTTAATTGTAACTTTCGCTTTTGCTGGTCTTATATTTATTGCAGTCACAATAATCGGCTTTGTAAAAAATGGATTAGGATATTTAAGAATTTTTTATCCATCTGGTATTCCAATTTTTCTAGCGCCTCTCATTGTTCCAATTGAAATCATTTCATACTTATCAAAACCTATCAGTTTATCAGTCAGACTTTGTGCAAACATGCTAGCAGGTCACAGCATATTAAAAATATTTGCAGGATTTATTGTAATGCTTGGCTTTTTAGGATTTGCACCATTAGTTTTTTTGGTCGTGTTATATGCATTAGAAACTCTTATTGCGGCACTCCAGGCATATATTTTTACAATTTTAACATGTATATATCTTAATGATGCCCTTCATCCGGATCATTAGTATTTACAACAACGAAAGGAAAAAAAATGGAAGTAGAAGCAGCTAAACTTATCGGCGCAGGATTGGCAACAATTGGAGTTGCAGGTTCAGGAGCTGGTATCGGAACAGTATTTGGGGCTTACGTCTCGGGTATATTTAGGAATCCTTCAGCGGCACCACAGGCGTTCGGGCAAGTTCTATTAGGATTTGCACTTGTTGAGGCGATTGCTTTATTTGCTCTTGTAATAGCTTTCTTAATTTTATTTGGATAAGAAAAGTGAAAATCTTATTAAAAGCTTTTCTATTAACTGCGCCAATTAATTTTGTATATGCTGCAGAGGGCCAGAAATCTGCTGGTCTTCCGCAGATGGATATTGCGACATTTCCATCTCAATTATTTTGGCTTGTAATTACGTTTTCACTTTTATACCTGTTTATGTGGAAATTTGTAATACCAAGGTTAGGCGCAACAATTGAAGAAAGAAGAGATAAGATTTCAAATGACATCAATGATGCTGATAATCTTAATACAGAAGCGACTGATATATTAAAAAAATATGATGAGCAAATGGCAAGTGCATCACAAGAGTCAAATGAGATTATCACTAATTCTAAAAAAGCAATGCTTGATCATTTAGAAACGCTTAAAAAAGAAAATGAAGAAAAAGTTAACTCCCTAATCTCTGAGTCTCAGTCTAAAATAAAAGCTCAAGAAGAAAAATCTAAGATTGAAATTAGAAATGCAACGTTAGATACCGTTAAAGCTATTGTATCAAGATATATTGAAAATATTCCTTCAGATGAGGAAATAAATAAGAGATTAAACTAATGCTAGGAACTATTTAATGTCATCATTCTTTTCAGATCCATCGTCTTGGGTATTAGTAGCTTTTATAATATTTGTCATAATTGCGCTTGTAATTAAAGCGCCATCAATGATTGCGAAACTTCTTGATGGTGAAATTGATAAAATCAAATCTGAGTTAGATAATGCCCGAAAATTAAAAGAAGAAGCGAATTCTCTTTTAGCCGATTACGAGAGAAAGGTTCAGTCTGCTGATGAGGAAGCAAAAGCAATTATTGATCAAGCAAAGGAAATTGCAAAGAATCACGAAGAAGAGTCAAAGTTAAAAGCAGAAGAATTTATTAAAAGAGCCGAACAGCAAGCCATAGAAAAGATATCAAGGGCTGAAAAAATGGCTATATCAAAAGTTAATGACGAGATTGTAAATAACTCAGTAAATATTGCTGAGAAAATTATCTTAGAAAACATCAACGACCAAAGTGCAGATAAGCTTGTAAAACAATCAATCGATCAAATAAGTAAACTTAAGGTATAATTTATTATTTATATCTCTCTTTCTAAGCTATAAATAAATTATGGCAGTCTATACGCACATATCTAGAGAAGAACTGGATCTTTTTACTGATCACTATAGTATTGAAAATGTTCTTGAATTTTCAGGTATAAAAGGTGGAACTTCTAATTCAAATTATTTACTAAAGACTCTAGAAAAAAATTACATACTTACCATTTTTGAAGAAAGAACAAATCAAGATAATCTTCAATTCTTTTTTGATCTAATGAATCATTTGAATAAAAACAATGTAAAGTGCCCTGAGGTAATACAAGATAAAAAAGGAAATTATTCAAACTCAATTCAAAATAAGAAAGCTGTAATCACATCGTTCTTAAAAGGTAGGTCAATAGATCAAATTAAACCAATACACTGTGCGTCTTTAGGCTCCACTATCGCAAGAATGCATAAAGAATCAGCTAGACTTGAAATGACTAGAGAAAATGAACTTGGATTTGTAAACCTCAACAGCTTAATTCAAACTTTAAAAAATTTTGACGATAATATTAACGCGCAGGTAATCGATTTGATCAATGAAGAATATACTTTCCTATCTGGAAACCTTGGTCATAGTTTACCTTCAGGTATAATTCATGCAGATCTTTTTCCAGATAATATTTTTTTTGAAGGTAATGAAGTTACAGGTATAATAGATTTTTATTTTGCATGCACCGATTATTATGCTTACGAAATTGCCATCTGTCTAAATGCATGGTGTTTTGAGCCAAATAATAACGAATTCAATCCAACAAAAGCAAAACATTTATTGGGCAGTTACAATCAGTTGCGAGAATTTTCAGAGGAAGAAAAGAAAGCTTTACCTCTTCTTACAAGAGCATCATCTCTAAGGTATCTACTAACTCGTTTAATCGACTACTATTCGCATGATGATAATGAACTGATCCTTAAAAAGGACCCTAATGAGTATCTCACTAAACTCCAATTTCACCAATCCGTTAAAAAAGTAGGCGAATATGGCCTCTAAAAAGGTTGTTATGTACACCGATGGAGCTTGCTCAGGCAATCCGGGCAATGGAGGTTGGGGAGCTTACATTGAAATTGATGAAAAGAAAATTGAGTTAAGTGGATCTGAAAATAACACCACAAATAACAGAATGGAATTAAAAGCAGTTATTTATGCTTTAGATTATCTTAATGAAAAAAGAGACATAATAATTTTCACTGACTCAAAGTATGTCATGCAAGGTATTCAGGAGTGGATAAAAAAATGGAAAACCAATGATTGGAAGACTGCACAAAAAAAAGACGTAAAAAATAAAGATCTTTGGGTTGAATTAGACAATTTGACCGATAAACACTCGATAAAATGGGAGTGGGTGAAAGGTCATTCAGGTGATTACGGAAATGAAATTGCTGATAAACTGGCGGTCGCTCAGATAAAAAGATAAATTATAGTAAATCCATCATTTTATTCGCTCCACTTACATCAACTTTACCACCATCAACTTCGACAAAAAACATTTCAATAATTCCATCATTGACAAGTAGTGAGCATCTTTTTGTCTTGATCGATGTTCCAAATGTATCGGGATAGTCTGTACCTAATGATTTTGCAAACTCAGCCTTACTATCTGATAAAAATTTTATTTTTCCATTTGATCCAGACATTTCCTCCCATGCTGACATAGTAAATATGTCGTTAGTTGCAAAACATACTATTTCATCAACAGCTTTTTCTCTAATTTTGTCGGCATTCTCTATAAAGCCAGGCAAATGATTTCGAGCACATGTTGGTGTGAATGCACCTGGTACACCAAAGATTACTATTTTTTTCCCTTTGCAGAAGTCCAATATCTTTAATGGTTGTGGACCTTTGTCCTTATCCATAAAAACTAAAGTTTCATTTGGTAATTCATTTCCAATTAAATCTGACATTTGACGACCATACTAAATTTATTCCTTAATACAAGATAAAAGTAAGTGGTCCTCCCACTTGCCATTGATTTTCAAATACTGTCTTACTAATCCTTCAATGCAGAAATTATTTTTTTCAAGTGTCTTTAAAGAACGCTCATTCCTTGGTAGGCACGCTGCCTCTACTCTATGTAAATTCAACTCATCAAAAATAAATTCTTTGATAAGTTTTATTGATTCACTCATTAAACCTTTACCCATCTTAGTTTCACAAATCCAATACCCAATTGAGCAAGATTGAACTACACCTCTTTGAACATTATTTATATTAATTTCGCCAATCAAATTATTATTATTTTTTTCAAATATCAGAAAGGAATATGCATTGTCATCTAATGCAAGTTTTTCAAAATATCTTACTCTTTTTACAAATGAACTTCTTTCAAGTTCATTTGGTGACCATGTAGGTTCCCACGGTTTTAAATATCTTTTATTTTTTTCTTTTAATGAAGACCATGATTTCCAGTCTTTATAATCAGGAGGTCTTAGGATGACGTTTTCACCTTTCCTCTCAAATGTTATCTTTTTTGGATAATAAGTTGTTAAAAATGACACTAGCTTATCTGCTCCCTAATGAATTCTTTAATTCGACTTGTGTTATTTTCCATTTTATACATTTTTTCTTCAGCATCAAATAAGTAATTGTATTTACTCATTAAATTTAAATCTTCACCTATTGATTTTTCAACAACCTCAGAAAATTTTACAGGGTGAGCTGTAGCCAAAACAAAATTAAGCCTATCCATATCTTTTTCAAATCTTGATGCATCCAGTCCTGTAGCAGTGTGGGGGTCAATAACATATGAAAAATTATCTTTCACGGATTTGATTGTGTTTTGAACGATATCCATCGAAGAACTATTCGAGCTAAATACCTCTCGAACTTTTTCTAAATTTTCCTCAGATATTGATATTTTTCCACTTTCTTCAAAATTTTCCATTGATACTTTTGTTTCAGTATTTGATTGATTAAGTATATCAAAAAGTAATCTTTCAAAATTACTTGCTACCTGAATATCCATACTTGGGCTTGATGTTTTTATGACTGTTTTAGATTCATATATTCCTGACTTCATAAATCTATTTAAAATATCGTTTTCGTTAGTAGCCACTATTAATTTATTGATAGGTAATCCCATTTTATATGAAACATAACCAGCATAAATATCTCCGAAGTTACCAGTTGGGACAGAAAAATTAACTTTATTGGAAGCTCTTTCAGTAAAATTAATAAATGTATAAAAGTAATATACTGATTGAATGATAATTCTTGCCCAATTAATTGAATTAACTGCTGATATATTATTATGCATACTATAATCTGTATCTTTCAAAATATCTTTAACAATTTTTTGACAGTCATCAAAAGTTCCTTCTACTTCACAAAGAAAAATATTTTCCTGATTAACAGTAGACATCTGCCTTCTCTGAAATTCTGAAATCCTACCCTTAGGATATAAACAGAAAATATTTATGTTTTTACTTTTTTTTACAGCGTTGATAGCGGCTGATCCTGTGTCACCTGATGTTGCTACTATAAGATTTATTCTTTTCTTTTCTTTTTCTAAAAAATGATCAAAAAGAGGGATAAGTAATTGCATTGCGAAGTCTTTGAAGGCTAAAGTTGGGCCATTGAATAGCTCCACGATTATTTCGTTTGTATTAAGCTCCTTGAATGATACACAGCCACTTTCTGTAAAGTTATTTGAATACGCTTCTTTAATAATCCTCTTCAATTGGTCGGACTCTATTTCGTCACCAATAAATGGAGATAAAATAATTTCTGTTAAGTCCTCATAACTTACATTTCGATTAATATCTTTATGATTTATATTTGGCCAATTTTCAGGAATAAATAGGCCTCCATCATTTGCTAAGCCAGCAAATAAAACTTCTCTAAACCCAAAGTAATCGCTGCCCCTTGTGCTTCTATACCTCATTTTTTTGCACCTTTTGTCTAATATAGTAGATATACATTATCATAATTACAAAAGACAACAAAAACCAGGTGACAGCATACTGGAGATGATTATTTGTTATATTAGATGGTTCAAATTCAATCAGAACATTATCAGAATAGCTTTGGTCTAATAATTTTATCATATACTTACTAGAATTTAATTTATGATATTTATCCATTTCACTAGTATTGAGTAAATACCAGGTATTTGCAATTGTATCATTTTCTGGAATAAGTGGCTTTCGATCCTTCGAATAGATTAAAGCTCCTCTGATTTCTATCTCACTATTTTTGAAAACTTCATCTAATTCAAAATTATTTTTAGAGTCAAACGGTATCCAGCCAAGTATTACATAAACAAATTTTTTGCTAATCATTTGCATTGGTAAGACAATTTCATAACCTGACTCTCCTTTAAGATTAAATTTATAAAAAAACATTTTTTTACCAGTTAATAGTTGTCCTTTTACCGAAGTATTCATGAATTCATATTGAGAGCTCTCGTCGTTTGACGGAAATTCATCTAGCACAGAATTATAATTAGAATTAATTGACTCTATTAAATTATTTTTCCATTCAAGTCTTTGTGTTTGCCAAAAACAAAGCAAAAGAAGCAGTACGATTGTTGAAATAAATATTAAGTGGAAAAGAAGATTTTTAATCAATTAAAGTAATTATTAATATGAGCCCCAAACATAAATTGCTGCAAATAAAAATAGCCAAACAACATCAACAAAATGCCAATACCAAGCAGCAGCCTCAAACCCAAAATGATGGTCAGATTTAAAATGGCCAGCAATCGATCTTCCAAGGCAAACAATTAAGAATATTGTTCCAATTAGAACATGAAAGCCATGAAAGCCAGTCGCCATATAAAAAGTTGCTCCATAGATGTGCCCAGAAAATGAAAAATCAGCATGCATATATTCATAAACCTGAAAACCAGTGAACACGACACCAAGTCCTACCGTACACCATAGTCCCTGTATTAGCTCTTTTCTATTGCCTTCTAGCAATGCATGATGGGCCCAGGTGACTGTTGTTCCTGATAAAAGTAAGATTAACGTGTTGATTAGAGGTATATGCCATGGATCCATTAGGTGAATATCTGGTGGAGGCCATATAGCTCCTATTTGTTCTGTAGGGAATAAACTTGCGTTGAAATATGCCCAAAACCAAGCAACAAAGAACATAACTTCTGATGCAATAAATAAAGTCATGCCGTATCTAAGGCCAATTTGAACAACTGGAGTGTGATGACCTTGATGTTCGCCCTCTATAATCACATCTCTAAACCACATGTATGAGACATAGATAACAATTGCTAAACCAATTATCATTGTCCAAATGTCATCGGTCCTAAAATAAACAACCGCACCAACGCATGCGATTAAAGCTCCAATCGATGCAAGAAGGGGCCAAGGACTTGGATCAACTAAATGGTATTCATGTGTTCTTTTTGTATTTTCTGAACTCATATATAATTATGTATCACTGTTTTCATAAAAGGTATAGGACAAAGTAACTTCTGATAAATCAGAAATGTATTTATCATTTTCAATTTCAGGATCTATAAAAAATGAAACTGGCATAATTTTAGTTTCGTTAGCTATGAGCTCCGTTTCTTGAAAACAAAAGCATTCAATTTTATTAAAGTACTTACCTGCCTCAGTTGGTGATACATTATAAACAGCTGTACCGCTTAGAGTTTGGTCTGTATTATTCTCTATCACATAATTAATCAGTTTATTTTCTCCTATCTTTAATTGATGAATTCTTTGCTCAGGATAGAATTCCCAATCTAGGGTAGAACCAACGTTAGAGTCTAATCTAACATTGATAGTTTTATCGATAGAATAAATGCTTTCAGAAGAATACACATTTGGAGTACCCCCAAATCCTGTAACTTTACAAAAATAGTTGTATAGAGGTACTGACGCATAGGCTAAAGCGATCATGGCGATAACTATTCCTATTAGTCCAATCGCAGTAATACTGTTGTTTGACCTGATAAAATTCATTTAAATAGTTCCCAACTTATAAACAGTGTAAGAGAAAAATAAAGCCACAAAGAAAACTAGTACGAGGGCAGTTATTATATTTCTTTTTTTTATTTTTTTATCCATCAGTAAATATTCCATAGTAAATTATCGATTAATAGAATTGAGAAAATATTAAACAGATAAATAATTGAAAAATAAAATAGCATTTGAGCTTTTCGCTCAAGCAAGCCATTTTTCAACCACGATCTTTTGAGATCAAACGCCAAATAAATGAAAAAAATACTTAGAGCTGTTGACGAAACCCCAAAAAACAAAGAATAGTATGAACTCATAATTAAAGTAAGTGGCAATAAGGTAATCGAATATGCGATAATTAAATTTATCGTTTTACGCTCACCAACAATCAGTGGCATCATTGGAATTCCAGCCTTTTTATAATCATCAGATTTATAAAGTGCAAGAGCCCAGAAATGAGGAGGCGTCCACAGAAAAATTAACATGAAAAGAAGGCAAATCTCAGTTGAGACTCCTCCTGTCACAACTGCCCAACCGATCATCGGAGGAAAGGCTCCCGCTGCACCCCCTATCACAATATTTTGAGGTGTCCTCTTTTTAAGCCATATTGTGTAAACAAATATATAAAAGCAAATTGTCATTAAAAGTAATCCTGCGGCTGCTAAATTTGAAACCAAGTAAAGCATTGATACAGCAATTATTGAGAGTGTTATGCCGAAGATGAGTGCCCCATTAGCGCTTATTTGGTTTGTTGGCAAAGCTCGATCTTTTGTTCTATTCATTAATTTGTCAGTATCTCTCTCATACCACATGTTTAGTGCTCCTGACGCACCAGAACCAATTGAGATAGCAAGAATTGCGAGCAAACCTTTAGTAAAACTTAAACTTCCAGGTGCGATTATCATTCCTACAAAGCTTGTAAATATAGAAAGTGACATGACCCTTGGTTTAAGCAAGGAGGTATAAAGAACTAGTTTTGTCGCAATAGAACCTAGCCCAAATTCCTGTTTGTTAGAAACTGAGGTAATATTTGCCATTGTAATTTCTACTTAACTTTTGGAAGCTCCTCAAACTGGTGAAATGGTGGAGGAGAAGGCAATGTCCACTCAAGTGTTGTGGCTCCCTCACCCCATGGGTTGTCGGCACAATCTCTAACTTTCATGAGAGCGTGTACTAACATTACAAAGAATACTGCCAAACCAAGGACTGATATGAATGAGCCAATTGAGGAAATATAATTCCATCCAGCGTAAGCATCAGGGTAGTCAACATAACGTCTTGGCATTCCCGCTAAACCTAAGAAGTGTTGTGGAAAGAATATTATATTCACTCCAATAAAAGTTAGCCAAAAATGTAGCTTGCCCAAAAACTCTGAGTAGTTTCTGCCAAACATTTTACCGAACCAATAGTAGAAACCAGCAAATATTGCAAAAACAGCTCCCATAGAAAGAACGTAATGAAAATGTGCAACAACATAGTAAGTGTCGTGCAGCGAATGATCAATTCCTGCATTTGCAAGAACAACACCTGTCACACCACCTACAGTGAATAGGAAAATAAAGCCTATTGCCCATAACATTGGTGTTTTAAGATCTACTGAACCACCCCACATAGTAGCAATCCATGAGAAGACTTTAATTCCGGTAGGCACAGCAATTACCATCGTGGCAAACACATAATAAGCTTTTACATCTGCGTCCATGCCAACAGTGTACATGTGGTGAGCCCATACGATGAAACCTAGGAAACCAATAGATACCATTGCATAAGCCATTCCTAGATAGCCAAAGACTGGCTTCTTAGAAAATGTTGCTACAACGTGACTCACAATTCCAAAACCTGGTAGAATTAAGATATAAACCTCAGGGTGACCAAAGAACCAAAATAGGTGTTGAAAAAGTACTGGGTCCCCACCCTCAGCGGCACTAAAGAAAGTTGTCCCAAAATTTCTATCTGTAAGAAGCATTGTGATTGCACCGGCCAATACTGGTAATGAAAGTAGTAAAAGGACAGCTGTCACAAGAATTGACCATACAAATAAGGGCATCTTATGAAGAGTCATGCCAGGAGCCCTCATATTAAAAATTGTTGTTATGAAGTTAATTGCGCCAAGAATTGATGATGCTCCAGCGAGGTGTAATGAGAAGATTGCTAAATCAACTGCAGGGCCAGGCGAACCTAAGTTAGCAGACAATGGTGGATATATGGTCCATCCACCTCCAACGCCTGCACCGCCCGATGTTCCCTCAACAAATAATGATGCGATAAGTAGTATTAGTGATGCTGGCAATAACCAAAAAGAGATATTATTCATTCGTGGGAAAGCCATATCTGGAGCGCCAATCATAAGCGGCACAATCCAGTTTCCAAAACCACCAATCATAGCTGGCATAACCATAAAGAATATCATTAGTAAACCATGACTTGTAACTAGAACATTATATAAATTATGGTCGCCTCCCAATATACCGTCTCCAGGATACATTAGCTCCATTCTCATCAGAACAGACATTCCAGTTCCTACTAAACCAGCTATCACTGCAAAAATTAGATATAGAGTTCCAATATCTTTATGATTTGTTGAGTATAGGTATCTTCTCCAGCCAGTTGGATGATGATCGTGACTGTCTACCTGATCTGCTGTAATATCTGCCATTTATATGTTTCTCCTCTAAATAAATATTTTATTTTTTAGCTATTTCAAATGTATCGTCACTGTAATTAATCTCTAGAGATGCATACTCAGATTTAGCAAATTCGATCCACTCTTCAAACTCTTTGTTTGAGACGACTTTTACATTAATTGGCATAAATGCATGTTTTGGACCACAAAGCTCTGAGCATTGGCCATAATAAATTCCTTCTTTATTAGCCTTAAACCATGTTTCATTCAATCTTCCTGGTACAGCATCCATCTTGACACCAAATGCTGGAATTGTCCAAGCGTGCAGAACATCTGCCGAAGTTAACTGAAGCTTGACCACTTTATCTACTGGTACAACAATTTGAGTATCAGTCTCTAACAATCTTAACTTTGGATCTGATAGCTCATGATCAGCAAGCATGTTAGCATCAAAAGAGATATCATCGAAATCGGGGTACTCGTAAGTCCAATACCATTGATTGCCGATAGCCTTAATTGTTATATCTGCCTTTGGTATTGTTTCAGAAACGTAAAGTAATCTGAAAGATGGAATAGCAATAATAATTAACAATATTACTGGAATTACAGTCCACAATATTTCAATTGTTGTGTTATGTGTTGTCGTGGAAGCAACATGATTACGGCTGCTATTAAATCTGAACATTATATATAGCAGAAGACCAAGTACTAAAAGTGATATGCCTGTAATGATAGGCATTAAAATATAACTATGAAATGATATAATATCAGACATTAAATCAGTTGCAGGCTGTTGAAAGCTTAGCTGCCAATTTTCAGAAATGCCTTCATTTGCTAGAGAAAAAGAGGGTATAAGAAGAAAAAATAATATCTTAATAATATTTTTCATAGAGAAGTTATTGATTTAAAGTTTTGAGCTATTACGTAATATATACTGCTTAATTTGCATTAAACTACTCATTATTTCGCGACAGTTTGACGCAATTTTTGCTAGTTTTTAGGGTTTTTTTAATATATTTTATAATAATATCTTTTATTCAGAACAATTCGAAATGATTAACAAAAAAATAGAGAATCAATCCAATGACAGCCTCTTTTTCACTAGAAGCAATTTAGATAACTCAAGAGTTGATAAAATTGTTTCAGATGCCTTGCACAAAGCAGATGATGGAGAACTATTCATGGAATTCTGTGAAAGTGAGAGCTTTGTATACGATGATCAAAGACTAAAAAGTGCATCATTTGATACATCAAAGGGTTTTGGATTAAGAGCTATAGCCGGTGAAAGTTCAGGATACGCTCATTCATCTGATATTGATGAAAATGCACTAAAAAAAGCTAGTGAAACAGTAAATTTTATTACAAAAGATCATAATGCAAATTTCAACGCTAATTTCTCAAAAACCAACCGTAAACTTTACAATGAGATCAATCCAATTAATGAAACTGAATTCTCAGAAAAAGTAGAAACTCTAAAAAAAATTGATGAATACGCGAGATCAAAAAATCCAAATGTTAAGCAAGTTTCGGCTTCTCTAAACGGTGAATGGCAGGCCGTGAGAATTTATAGACCTGGTGGAATTATGATTGAAGATCTTCGCCCTCTAGTGAGACTTTATGTATCCATCGTTCTCGAAAAGGATGGACGTCAGGAAAATGGCAGCAGAGGCTCAGGTGGTAGAGTAGATTACTCAACTTTCTTAAATTCCTCTCATTGGCAAAATCAGGTAGATGAAGCAATCAATCAAGCCGAGATAAATCTTACTTCCGTTGACACACCTGCAGGTGAAATGGATGTAGTTCTTGGACCAGGTTACCCGGGTGTACTGCTACATGAAGCAATTGGACATGGACTTGAGGGTGATTTTAATAGGAAAAAAACCTCTGCATTCTCTAACCTTATGGGAGAAAAAATTGCAGACGAGTCGGTGACGGTTGTTGACGATGGAACAATTGACTCTCGTCGAGGATCTCTAAGCGTTGATGATGAGGGTACACCAACTAATTGTACAACATTAATTGAAAATGGAATTTTAACTGGTTACATGCAGGACAGATTAAACTCAAAACTGATGGGCGTTAATCCTACAGGGAATGGCAGAAGAGAAAGTTATGCTCACTTACCCATGCCTCGTATGACAAATACATATATGTTGTCGGGTAATCGCCATCCGGAAGAAATTCTAAAATCAGTTAAGAATGGTCTATATGCTGTGGATTTCGGCGGTGGCCAGGTTGACATAACAAGTGGTAAGTTTGTATTCACTTGTACTGAAGCTTACAAAATAGAAAATGGTAAAGTTACAAACCCTGTAAAAGGTGCAACGCTTATTGGTAACGGTCCTGATGTGTTAAAAAGAGTTAAGATGGTTGGTAACGACTCAAAAATGGATACAGGTATTGGAACGTGCGGTAAAGACGGTCAAAGTGTTCCGGTTGGAGTAGGTCAGCCTACTATGTTGATAGAAAATCTTACTGTTGGAGGCACGGCTACAGCTTAGCTTACTTGTCTCTCTTGATCCTTCCAATACGGTTCCCTCAATACTTTTTTTAAAACTTTTCCACTAGCATTTCTTGGAACTTCATCGATAAAATCTACTGATTGGGGTTTTTTATAGCTTGCAATTCTGTCTTTACAGAAGCTTATCAAATCATCCTCGGTTACATTTGACCCTTCCTTTTTCACAATACACGCCTTAACTACCTCACCATATTTTTCGTCCGGAACACCAATAACCGCGGCATCAACAACATCAGGATGTGCAAATAAAGCTGCTTCAACTTCTGTTGAGTAAATATTCTCACCTCCAGACACAATCATGTCTTTTATTCTATCCTGTATAAATACAAATCCTTCTTCGTCCATTCGACCTGCATCACCTGTATGCATCCACCCACCTTTAAGCGCTTTCTCACTTTCCTCTTTTTTATTCCAATAACCTTTCATAATTTGAGGTCCCTTTGCGCAGATCTGACCTATTTCTCCAATTGGAAGAGGATTATCATTTTCATCTCTGATTTCAACTTGTGTATCAATTGCAGGTCTTCCACATGATTTTAATAGTTCAGGTTTTTCATTTAGCGCACGAATATGTTCTTCAGGAGTCATTAAACAAATAACAGCAACGGTCTCTGTCATTCCAAAACCTTGTCCAAATTTACACTTAAAAACATCCATTGCCTTTTTTAGAGTTTCTGGAGCGATTGGCGAGGCTCCATAATGTATCTGATCTAAATCATTGTATTCATAGTTTGCAACATTTGGCACTGATACTAAGCATGCTTGAATCATCGCGGGGACCAGTACTGTATGCGTAATTTTTTCATTTGCCAAACAATCAACTACATCTTGCGGAATAAAATCCTCTTGAATAACTATTGTTCCACCTATTGCAATGCATCCACACATATTAATCATTGCTGCAGCATGATACATTGGCGCTACTAATAGAGTTCTTGAAGGCCTTGGTAAAGTTAAACTATTTAAGTACTGCCTAATATTAGCAGCAACATTTCTCTGTAAAAGAACCGCGCCTTTTGGATGGCCTGTAGTACCACTTGTGTACATTTGATATACGTCATCATTTTCATGGATTTTTAAAGTTGGTTTTTCATTCGTACTATCTGAAAGCCAATCATAAAAATCCTGAAATTTTTCGATACTATTATCAAGCGATATAGAAATATATTTTTTTACATTTTTTAACTCTGATGAAATCTGATTTATTCTATTCGAATATTCATTACCTTTGACTATTATAAGTTTGGCTTCAGAATCATTTATTATGTATGCCCACTCTTGGTCCGCTAAGCGATAGTTCAGTGGAACAGGTACAGCGCCAACTTTTGATGCTGCGTAATACATAATTGCCATTTCAGTACAGTTTTTTGCAAGAAATGCAAATCTATCTCCAACTTCTAAACCCTCAGAAACTAATTTATTTGCTAATTGATTGCTTAATAAATTTGCTTCTTGATAAGAAAGTGAATTTCCTTCAAATTCAGAGAAAGGAAAATTAGGATTTTTTTCCGCTCCATTTTCTAAATACTCATGCAATAACATGAGAAAATCTTATATAATTATTTTTATTCTACAAGCTCAATTAAAGAACGTATCTTTAAGCTTTTCGCTCGCAAATAATATAATTTGATCATCGTAGTGCTGAGAACCCATGTTCATTGTAGCGCTTCCAAATTGGTGAATGCTTTTTGATACCTGTTTTTTATTTTCATCCCATTTTACATAGATATAAAGGCCATCTCCAGCAACAGCTTTGAGTATACCATCGTCGCTTCGCGGGGCATAAATTGCCCTTAAAACATCTGGCCCTCCTTGAATGTGCACTAAATTTGATCCTCTCTCCAAGAAATTAACATCACTCCATTTTACGCTTAATGTCCCAAAGTTTTTCTCAAACTCATCTACACAATTAATGAAGATTTCGATTGGATCAGGGCGTGGCTTTCTTGTTATTTCTGCCAACCATTCAGGAGACAAAATGCAAACACCAAAAGCTGCGTGTAAATTATTAGAATTAGTTCCTAGATCCCAATCTCTTAAAAATTCTTGAGCATTTTTTAATTTATTTTTCGAAAATTCATGATTAAAAATTTCTTTCATAAACTTGTATTGTCTTGAATTGTAAGAAAACTTATTATCGTGTTTGTATTTATCAAGTTCACCAAATGATATTGATTTATCAGGATCAAGAAGTTCGTAAGCTCTATATGCTCTATTCGTTGTTCGTGTTTGAAAACCCATAGTTGGATTGAAGTTAGATAAAGATAAGTTATCTTCCTTAGCTGTAACAAAAAAAGGATTTTGATTAGTACTAAATATATATCCAGAGCTTGGATTTAAGATCTGAGGCACGCTTTCAAAAGGATGAAAATTGTTCCAAATTAAATCACTCTTATTTCCGGGCACCACTTGCTTCCAATTATAGTTTGGGTCTCTTACTGGCGATTTAACATTATGAACAAAAAAGATATTATCTTCTTTATCGGCGTAAACTAAATTTAAACTAGCTAGCTGTTCCATTCTTAAGGCATCAAGCCATTCATCAATATTTTTTGATTTATTCATTTTGAGCCATGCAGTTGAGTGGTTGACATCATTCATTCCTACAAACCTTAGGGCATAGGCTTTATTATCATCCTTCAGAACAGGCCCATGTGCTGAATGGTACATTTGTATAGGATATGTAATACTGAAAGGACCAAACAGTTTAACTTTAAATTCTTGATCCGTTTCGGTGAAATTAACCCATGCACCATCTAGTTCATACTGATCATTATTCTCTGGGTTAAGTTTTAATTCATAAATATCAGATAAGTCTGGCTGATTAACTGTAGCTCCCCACCCGAGATTTTCATTAAAGCCAACATGTACAAATGGCGATCCTGGAAAAGTACCACCCATAATATTTAAGCCTTCTCCACTTTTTATATGAATTTCATACCAAGCAACCGGACCCGTTAATGGTTGATGTGAATTAATTACAAGCATTGTCTCATTGTCTTGTGATCTACTTTTGGAAACGGCAAATGCGTTTGAACCTGATGGTTTAAAGTATGAATTTATGCTTGCAACTATTGGATTATCGGATAATGCGTTCGTGTTCATTGCTACTTCCTCTTCTTTGCTATCCATTAAATTAATGAGTTCAGCAATTGAATGATCAATGCCATAAAATAACGGCATTCGAAATGTCATACCAGCAACCAAATCATATGCCGTAGCTGGATATAAAGATTGATCAACTAAGTTTGGGTTTTTTGCAGCATAATAATTAAGTCCATCTGCATAACCTTTTATATAATTTATTGTCTCCCCAGGAATTTCTGAAATTTTTTTATTAACAGTTTCATGAACATTAAAAAACTTAAATAAAAAATCTAACTCTACTCCTTCAATTGCATCTAAGTTTTCCATTATGTCACCATTACCAGTAATCAGTGAATAAATAGCTGCAAATGTTTTCGAATTAAAATTTAAATTTGAGAGCTCCCCACGAGACATTTTAATCATCATCTCGACATGTTTTAAATCATCCTCTGCTTGTGCATAAGCAAATCCGAATGCTGCATCTTTATCAGTATCTCCATATACATGCGGTACTCCAAACTGGTCTCTTTTAATCTTGTAAGAGTAGTTTTTTTCTATTTCTAAAAAACTAGTTTGTGCAAAATTTCTAGTATTGTATTGATTGACGACTATGAGTGCCGAAACAAAAACTAGAGCTATTCCTAGAATTGAAATTAAAAATTTATTCAAAATTATGCAGCGGTTTTGTCTTTGTAGCTCACATGCTGTGGTGGAAGGAATTCATTGCCAAGAATATGATCAGAAATTTTATCAGCTATCATAATTGTTGGTGCGTTCGTGTTTCCACCAATGAGAGTTGGCATTACAGACGCATCGATCACTCTTAAATTTTCGACTCCTTTAACCCTTAATTTATCGTCTACTACTGCAAATTCATCACTGCCCATTTTACAGGTACCAACTGGATGATAAATTGTTTCTGCAGCATTTCTTATAAACTCTTCAATTTCAGCATCCGTTTGAACATGAAAACCGGGTGTCATTTCTTTACCTCGGTATTCATCAAAAGCAGACTGGTTCATGATTTCTCTAGACATTTTTACACCTTTTATAAGAGTGTCTCGATCTTTTTGAGTTGCAAAATAATTTGGCTGTATAATCGGAGGTACTGTCGGATCAAGGGATTTTAGAGCAATGTAGCCCCTACTTTCAGGTCTAAGCATGCACACGTGATTACTAAAAGCATGTGAATCAGGTCTTGTCTTTCCATGGTCTTTTAAAAGTGATCCAATAAAGTGCATTTGAATGTCTGGAAGGTCAAGCGTGTCATCTGTTTTTAAAAATGATACACCTGATAAACCAATATCATTTCCTGGTCCTTTTTTAGTTATCATCCATTGAGCTAAAATTGCGGCCATTCTAAAAACAGCAAGTCCACCCGCTGTATATTTCGCTTCAGTTACTGGCTGCGTACACTCGTAGTGAGACAATACATCTAAATGATCCTGTAGGTTTTCACCTACTCCTGGTAGATCTGCTACAACTTTTAATCCCCATTTTTTTATGTAATCCCCTTTACCGATACCTGAAAGTTGTAATATTTGAGGCGAGTTAATAGCACCTCCGCATACAATTACTTCCCTATCAGCATAAGCCTTTATAACTTCTTTTCCTTTTAGATACTCAAGCCCTACACATTTAGTACCCTCGAATAAAAGTTTGTTAGTTGTTGAATTAGTTGCAATCGTTAAATTTTTTCTATCTTTAATAGGATTTAAAAATGAAAAACTCGTGCTTGCCCTATAACCATTTGAAATAGTCTGGGGACAAGGTCCAAAACCCTCATTATCATATTGATTAATGTCTTCAATGTATTTATAGCCAGCTTCTTTACCAGCATTTAAAAAACAACGATGTAGAGGATTATTGTCAAACAATGGATTTTGAACACTTAGCTCTCCATCACTTCCATGAAATTCTGATGATCCATTTTCATTTTTTTCAGCTCTTTTAAAATAAGGCAACACTTCCTCATAAGACCATCCTTCATTGCCGAGCTGTCTCCAAATATCATAATCACGTGAGTGGCCTCTTACATAAAGCATTCCATTAATATTGCTTGAACCACCCAAGCCCTTACCTCGAGGAAAGAAAAGTTTTCTATTATTTAAATGTGGTTGACCCTCAGTCCAATAGCCATAATTATAAAATTTACCTGCACCTTCGCCAGAAATTAATTCAAGCACACCTGCTGGCATTTTAACAAAAGGATGCCATGTGGTTCCACCCGCCTCGATTAATAAAACCTTTGTATCAGGATCTTTAGAGAGTCTATTGGCTAGAACGCAACCAGCTGAACCTGCTCCAGCAATTATGTAGTCAAAATTATTCATTCAATATTCTCTTCTTTTAAATTATCTCTAAATTTTTTCATATTTTCAACATAGTGAAAAGCACTAAGTTCAATTATCTTTTTTTCCATATCTGTCAATTCTCTTTTAACAGTTCCAGGGGATCCCACTATCAGGCTATTGTCAGGAAATTCTTTCCCCTCTGTTATTAGAGTATTAGCGCCAACCAAACAATTATTCCCTATTTTTGCCTTATTTAAAACTGTTGAGCCCATTCCTATTAGAGAATTATTTCCAACTGAACAACTATGTAAGATAACTTTATGCCCTACTGTAACATTATCCCCTATCACTAATGGCATCCCATCATCCGTATGGCAAACAGAATTATCTTGAATATTGGAATTTTCACCAACAATTATTGGATCATTGTCACCCCTCAAAACAGCTCCAAACCACACACTTGCATTTTTTTTCAGTGTAATATCTCCGATCACAGAAGCACTTGGTGCGACCCAGAAGTCTGCATTATCTCGATTTATTTTTTTATCTCCGAGTGAATAGATCATATCTTGTTATTTAGTTAAGTAAGAAATATAGTAAAGATAATTAGATATTTAAACAATAGAAAGAAAATTATGGTTGCATTAGAAACACCGATCTGTGATTTTGGATGGAAAGCTCCAGAATTTAATCTTATTGGAGTCGATAACAAATACTATTCATTTCAAGATATTAAAGGTCCAAATGGGACGCTGATAATGTTCATATGCAATCACTGTCCATACGTGAAATCAGTGATACATCGAATTGTTGAAGATACAACCATACTAAAAGAAAAAGGTATAGGCGTAATCGCAATAATGTCTAATGATGTAAATGATCCAAAATATGGTGAAGAAGACTCGTTTGATAATATGAAGTTATTTTCTGACAAAAATAATTTTGTGTTTCCTTACGTCTATGACGAGACCCAAAATGTCGGACGGAAATATAATGCAGTGTGCACTCCTGATTTTTTTGGTTTTAATGGAAATAATGAACTTCAATACAGAGGCAGACTTGAAGAGTCTAAAATGGAAATAATTCCAAATGCTAGAAAAGAGCTTTTAGAAGCAATGATGCAAGTTTCAGAAACGGGGTCAGGTCCAAAGGACCAGATACCAAGTATTGGATGTTCAATTAAGTGGAAAGAATAAAGAAATTCAAGTGATCATCATCACAACCCAATGCTTCGCACCAAAAATCGGAGGCATTGAATCTTTAATGACTGGAATGGCAGAAGCTATGGTAAACCATGGGGTTGAAGTTCTCGTGTTAGCTGACGGAAAAACTCATGAAACTGACCATAAACAAAAATATAAAATTAAAAGATTTAGTGGATGGAAACCTCTCAGAAGATTGGCAAAAGCAAAATACTTAGAAAAAATATGCAGCAGCAATAACGTAAAAGCAATCTATGCAGACTCTTGGAAAAGCGTTGAATATATAAAAAAATATAAGAAAAAAATTTTGGTACTTGCCCATGGCACTGAAATTCCAAAGCAGTATTGGACTATAATGCTTGATTTATTGAGATTTAAGAAAAATAGAATTATAAATTCTTACAACGGTGTTCACAAGATTTTGGCAAATTCCTCATACACGAAAGATCTCATGCAAGCCTCTCTTAAAATAGATATAAACCTAATAAAAACCATTCATCCAGGTATAGATGTTTATGATGATTTTATAACAGAGGAAGATAAAAAAAATGTGAATAAGATTGTTGGTAAAAACTCACCCGTGATAACAACTCTTGCTAGAATTGAAAAGAGAAAAGGTCATGAGTTTATTTTAAAAGCATTGGCTGAGATTAGAGAAAAGTTTCCAAAAATATTATATTTGATAGCAGGTAAAGGTCCATATCTGGAAAATATAAAAAAAATAACTGCAGAAATGAATTTACAGAAGAATGTCAAGTTTCTTGGATGGATAACTGAACCAGAAAAATCATTAATTCTTAAACAATCTGATTTATTTGTCATGACGCCGACAACTGTGGGAGAGTCAGTTGAGGGTTTTGGCATGGCTTATATTGATGCTTCATTTCATGGCGTAGCATCTGTTGGAAGTGATAGCGGCGGGGTAAACGACGCAATTTTAGATAATCAAACAGGAATAATATGTGAGGCTGGCAATCAAAAAATGATCACAGAAAAAATATTACTCTTACTTGAAAATAAAAAGCTGAGAGAAAGTATGGGAGCAAAAGGAAAGTTAAGAGCTAATGAAAGTTATGCATGGGATAAAAAGGTTATTGAATACCTTGATGCATCTAAATAAGTAAATTTAAGAAATTAAATGGTAGCGGGAGAGGGATTTGAACCCCCGACCTAAGGATTATGATTCCTCCGCTCTAACCAACTGAGCTACCCCGCCAAAGATGAGCCATAATATACAATATTACTCATTTGTCGAATGGATCCAACCGCCTCCTAAAAGCCGTGTGCCTATTTCATCTTTACAATAAAAAACACAAGCCTGGCCAGGTGATACCGCGGTTTCTGGAGATGCTAGAGAAATTGTTGCCTCATTCTCTTCGTTAATTTTAATTTTTGCATTCAATAATTTTCCAGTTGACCTAACTCTTACATATAGGTTGTTTGGTAAATTATTTGTAATTAAGTTTACGTTTTGAACATATATAGTTGAAGAACTAATATTGTCTTTACTTGCTACAATGACTCTATTTTTATGTTTATCAATTTTTTTTACATAAAGAGGCTCGTCCTGTGAAACTCCTAAACCTCTTCTTTGTCCTATTGTGAAATTTTGAATACCTTCATGTTTATTGAGCACATTTCCGTCTACATCTACAACTTCACCTTCATCACTTTCAATGCTCTTATTTATAAATTTTTTATAATCTCCATCAGGTATAAAACAAATATCTTGACTATCACTTTTATCAAATACGTGTAAATTTAATTTTAAAGCTAGATCTCTGATCTCATCTTTTTTGTAATCACCCAGAGGAAATTCGATGAGATCCAGATCGTCTTTCTTCATTGTAAAAAGAAAATAGGACTGATCTCGGTCTCTATCCTGAGGAACGTACAATCTCCACTCATTATCTATTTTTACTTTTTTTATATAATGTCCTGTTACTAATGACTTAGCATTGATTTCTCTTGCAAAAGATAGAAGGTCTAGAAACTTTACTTTTTCATTACAGTTTATGCAAGGTATGGGGGTTCTTCCTGATCTATATTCGTTAATAAAAGGCTCAATAACATTTTTTTTAAATATTTCTTCATAATCAAAAACATAATGTGGAATAGTTATAGTGTTAGCTATTTTTTTTGCATCCATTATATCCGCGCCCGAACAACATGTTTTAGAATTTGCTACTTTTTTTTCATCATATAATCTTAAAGTAACACCTATCACATCTTCATAATCCTTATTCATTAGCGCAGCAGCTACTGATGAGTCAACGCCACCTGACATAGCTACTACAATAGGATTATTTCCCTTTATGCTATTCACATTGCTTTCCATACGATTTAATAATTTTGCTCTGGTATGTATAATATATTTGTCTTATTGTCTATTTTACAAGCTTTACTCCTTATATGAAAATAACACCTGAAAAACTTGATGAATTAATTAGGATTGTTCATCTTGCCGGTGTTGAAATCATCAAAATCTATAAAAAAAAGGTAACCAAAAAATACAAGTCCGATAATACACCTGTTACAAATGCAGATATTAAGGCAAATGATATAATTTGTAGTGGCTTAAAAAGACATTTTCCTGATATTTCAATTGTTTCAGAAGAGCAAATTAAAAAAGGTAAAGCTGCTCAAAGATTTTGGTTAGTAGACCCGCTAGATGGTACAAAAGAATTTTTAAAAGGTAACGGCGAATTCACTGTAAATATAGGTCTGATTGAAAATAAAAAACCAGTTTTCGGGATTATTTATATGCCTACTAAAAAAAAGCTTTATTTCACTAAAGATAAAAAATCTTATTTCTCAAAATTGAACAAAAAAGGCCAGATTAATAACATAAAAAAAATCAAAGTTAAAAAAAGAAAAAAAAATATAGTCATTTTAAGTAGATCTCATTCGCTTGCTAAAAGTGAAGCAGAAAAAGCAAAAAAAATGATATTTAAGAAATTTAAAGCAAATAAAATACTCCGCTCAGGAAGTTCAATAAAATTATGTTACATCGCACATGGCTTAGCAAATGTATACCCTCGGTATGGAACTACAATGGAATGGGATACAGCTGCTGGAGATGCGATATTAAGATTTGCTGGCGGCAGAATAAGAACATTAGATCGTAAAATTTTGCGATATGGTAAGCGTAATTTTAGAAATTCTTCTTTTATTGCTCGCAGCTAATAGAAACTTATTGGATTCCCAAATACTGACTTATTGATTTTATTTTTCCATAAAGCAGCTTTACCATTTATTATTGTTCCAACAGGCCAACCTTTTACTTTCATACCATTAAAAGGTGTCCATCCGCATTTTGTTTTCATATCTTTATTCAAAACTTTTTTAGTTTTATTCATATCAACAATAGTTAGATCAGCATCATAACCAACTTTAATTAACCCTTTATTTTTAACTTTAAAAATTTTTTTAGGATTAAAGCTTGTTAGCTTTACTACCTCATTGAGTGAAATTGTCTTTTTTGTAACTTCATTTAACAAAATAGGAAGCAGAGTTTGAACTCCTGGCATTCCTGATGGACTATTTGGATAAATTTGATTTTTTTCGGATTTTAAATGAGGAGCGTGATCTGATCCAATAATATCAATTTGGCCTTTTTGTAATGTTTTTCTAAGAACATTTCTATGTTTAGTTCCTCTAATAGGCGGATTCATCTGAGCGTAAGTACCCAGTTTCTTATAACAATCAGGAGATGCAAATATTAAATGCTGAGGAGTTACTTCAAATGAGACATATTTTCTATTTTTTAGAAGCAATTTTATTTCTTCTGCTGTTGTTATATGAAGTACATGTATTTTTTTCTTACTTCTATTAGCTGATCTGATCAGCTTTCTAGTAGAACTTAAGGCTGTATCTTCATTTCGCCACACTTGATGGCTTAATGGTTTTCCTTTTTTAGCATATTTTTTTCTAGCAATAAGCATATCTTCATTTTCAGAGTGAAATGAGATCATTTTCTTCGTTGCTCTCATTATTTTTTCAATATCAGCATGGTTTGAAACGAGTAATGTGCCGGTTGAGGAGCCAACAAAGACCTTTACACCACAACAACCTTTTACTTTTTCAACTTTTTTAATTTCTTTAATATTATCTTTCTCAGCTCCAAAATAAAAAGCGTAGTTGCAATGCATTCTCTTTTTTGCAGTTTTCAGCTTCTTCATAAAAAGTTTTCTTGTTGTAATACTAGGCTTGTTATTAGGCATATCAAAAACTGAAGTTATCCCTCCCGCAACAGCCGCTAAGCTTCCTGTTTTGAGATTTTCTTTTTTTGTATTACCCGGTTCTCTAAAATGAACTTGTGTATCAAAAGCACCCGGTAGAATATGCAAACCCATTGCATCAATGGTTTTTTTTGACTTTAAATTAATTAGATTACCAATTTTGAATATTTTTCCATTTTTTATAGCAATATCAGCTATTTTTTCGTCTTTATGAGTTACAATTTTTCCATTTTTTATTATGAGGTCAATCATCTTACATATTCTTTTATGCTATTTAGTACCTTTTCAACAGATAAATTTTCAAGATAATAATCTCGATCTTTATCTGATTTAATTACTCTGTGATTTCCCCATGGTCCATATACCAAATCATTCGTAGGTCCAAAAAGAGCAAATGTCTTGCACCCTGAAGATGCCGCAAGATGCATCAGACCACTGTCGCTTCCAATAAAAAAACGGCACTTCTTAAATATGGGAACCATATTTCTCAAATTGCCCCAATCAAATAAATTAATTATTTCTAATTCTGACGTCTTAATAAATTCCTCTATTTCCCTTTTATTAACAATATCCCTTGAAACGCCTGTAAGTATTATTGTGTGGTTTTTAAAAAATTCATTTTGAAAAAGATTTTTATATTTTTTCAATGACCAATCCTTCTTTGGCCAATTAGAGTAGGGAGCAACAGCAATTAAATGATCATTATTTTTTATTTTTTTATAACTTATATTTGCATCTTCTTGGCTATACCATATTTCTGGAATGAGAGCTTCTTTTGTGTCTATAAATTTACTAAATTGCATAACTTTATGTGATAGTTCATCTCCTCTGAATATCATTCTTTTTTTTGTATTCAAAAGATAAGACGTTGCTGATGATCTTAAATCAATTACTAAATCCCATTTCTTAAAAATTGAAAATTTAGTTATATTCAACCAATGAAGGCCAAATCTTTTTTTATCAACTACAATTATTTCCTGAAGGTGAGGCATAAATTTGTATAAATCTTTTGCAAATGAACTTGTTACAACTGAGATGCTACATTGATCAAACTTTTTAATATAAAAGTTTAATATTGAAGTAGATAGTATTGTGTCACCTATTCTTGTGGGGCCAATAAATAGAATTTTCATTAAATATTAACCATTAGATTAACTTTTTTGGTGCCGTCGGAGAGACTCGAACTCTCACGAACCATGTTCACTGATCCCTCAAACCAGCCTGTCTACCAATTCCAGCACGACGGCAGCTTTTATCCCTTTTTTTTTATAATTGTTGATATGTTGAAATATATACATTTAACTATAATTGTAATATTAAACTATATTAAAAAATAATAATGTTGAATGATAATTTGCAATATCCATCAGATTTTAATTCTGAAGTAAAAGATGCAACTGCTCATCTTTACAAAGGAGTAGAAAAAATTATACCTGAGGTTGAGTGGCCATTTCATGCTCCACTTATTCATGAAATAAATAAACTAAAAAAAGAAAAGAATATTGCAATATTAACTCACAATTACCAGACACCTGAAATCTTCCACTGTGTATCTGACATTGTTGGCGATTCATTAAAGTTGGCTTATGAGGCAAGAGATTCTGATGCGGATACAATAATTGTATGTGGCGTTCATTTTATGGCTGAAACAGCAAAAATACTTAGCCCAAAAAAAAATGTTTTAATTCCAGATACTCGTGCAGGATGTTCTTTGTCTGAGTCTATAACTGCAGAGGATATAAGATTATTAAAGCAAAAATATCCCGGCGTACCAGTTGTAACATATGTAAACACCTCTGCAGATGTAAAGGCAGAAACTGACGTGTGCTGTACATCAGGAAATGCGAAACATGTAGTAGAATCTCTAGGTGTTGATAAAGTTATATTTCTACCTGATGAATACCTTGCAAAAAATATTGCAGCCCAAACAGATGTGAAAATTATTTCTTGGAAAGGTCGCTGTGAAGTACATGAAAGATTTACTGCAGACGAAATAATGGCATACAAAAAACAACACAAAGATATTGTTGTATTGGCGCATCCCGAATGTTCACCTGAAGTAATTGCAGTAAGTGACTTTGCAGGCTCGACGGCTGGTATGAGTAATTATGTAAAAGATAATCAACCTGGAAAGGTAATTATGGTTACGGAATGCTCAATGAGTGACAATGTTGCCATAGAGAATCCTAATGTCGAATTTATAAGACCTTGCAATCTATGTCCGCACATGAAAAGAATTTCTCTAAAAAAAATTTATGACGCAATACGATTTAACCAGTATCAAATACAAGTTGATAAGACAATTATCGATAAAGCTCGTCTTTCCATTGATCGTATGCTTAAAATTGGCAGAAGCAGCTAATGTCTGATGCTATCTATAGCCCTGATGTTGTAATAGTGGGTGGCGGTGTAGCCGGTTTAACTGTTGCACTCAACTTAGCACCAAGAAAAGTTTGCGTAATTACTAAAAGTTCACTTGGGATAAACACTTCAAGCAGTTGGGCTCAGGGAGGTATTGCTGCGGCTGTTTCAAAAGATGACAGTGTTGAAAGTCATATAAATGATACTTTGACTACGGCAAAAGGCTTAGCGAATATCAATGCTATTAAAGAAGTTGTGAATAATGCAAAAGGCATCATTGATGATTTAGAGGAATACGGAGTTAATTTTGATAAGAATGAAGATGGTACTTTTAATTTAGGTTTAGAAGGTGCTCATAGCTACAATAGAATTATAAGATCAAAAGGTGATAGTTCTGGTCTTGAAATTATGCGCGGCCTAATTGAAAAAGTAAAAAAAAGTGACCACATTACAGTTTTAGAAAATGTTTCGATTGATAGGATTATGTCAGAAAATAATACTATTTATGGAGTAATTGGAAGATTTACCGATAATAATGTTCCTGATAGCAATGTAATTATTCAAAGCTCACATGTAGTTTTAGCGACTGGTGGTTTGGGAGGTATTTTTGCAAATACGACCAACCCACGAAGTTCCTATGGTGAGGGCGTGGCGTTGGCATCACATGCTGGAGCAACACTTACCGATATGGAGTTTGTTCAATTTCACCCAACAGGTCTTGACTTTGGCTTAGACCCTACTCCCTTAGCTACTGAGGCAATTAGAGGTGAAGGGGCTTACCTGGTAAATCAAGATGAAGAAAGGTTTATGTTTGGTATTCATCCTGATCATGAACTGGCTCCACGAGATCTTATAGCTCAAAATATATTTAAAGAAATCGAAAAAGGAAACTCTGTATTTTTAGATTGTAGGCATATGGGTAGTAATTTTAATACTCGATTTCCTCAAGTTTCATCCTATTGTGAAAATGCAGACTTAGATCCTGAAAAAGACCTGCTGCCAATAATTCCTGTCGCTCATTATCATATAGGTGGCGTAAAAACTGATCTGAAAGGACAGACTTCTGTTGAAGGGCTTTGGTGCTGCGGAGAGGTTGCTGCAACTGGTATTCATGGAGCAAACCGCCTTGCATCAAATTCTCTGTTAGAGTCTCTTGTATTTGCTAAGATTGTTGCAAATGAAATAAATAAAAAGAATATAAAAAAGGATATTCATATTAGCTCTAAATTTATAAAAATTTTTAAAGAGAAAACTAAAAATAAAATAAGAGCAAAAAAATATATATGGCAATTAAGGTCTTCAATGATGAGAAATTTAGGAATTGTTAGAAATAAAGACTCTATTATTAGAGGTCTTAATGATGTGCTAAAAATTGAGAGAGAGTCAAAAGGCCTTTCAGCTAAACTTAATGATATGATTTTGGTTAGCAAATTTATTATCATAGGCGCTTATTTAAGAAGAGAAAGTCGAGGTTGTCATTTAAGATCTGATTACCAAGATACTGATAAAGATTTTATAAAGCATTTTGATATTAAATATTCAGAAATAGATGGTTATATTAAAACTATCTTGGATTCTACTATATCAGAAGTTGATGAAAAACTTGTTAGCTAAAAAAGATATTAAGGAAAAAATCAAAATTGCTTTGAAAGAAGATTTTGGTAGATATGGTGATATAACCTCAAAAGTTTTAATTTCCAAAAAGACAAAGATCAAAGCATCTATAGTCGCAAAAGAGAATGCGATTGTCTGTGGAACTGAATTTGCTGTTCAAACCTTTAAAGCACTCAACAGTAAAATTAAAATAAGAGTTTTAAAGAAAGATGGTAGTAAAGTATTTAAAGGAAATAAAATTATTGACGTAAATGGTGATGCACAAAGTATTTTAATTGCAGAGAGAACAGCTCTAAACTTTTTAGGGTTCATGTCTGGTATAGCCACAAAAACAAGAAAATTTGTTGATATTGCTGCACCTTATGGAGTTAAAATTTATTCAACGAGAAAAACAATTGCTGGGATGAGACAGATACAAAAATATGCTCTTACAATTGGTGGTGCGCATGTAAACAGGGCCTCTTTATCAGATTTTTATTTCATAAAAGATAACCATCTTGGAAATGAGGACGGACTGGTTGAGAATATAAAAAAAATTAAAAAGTCAAAATTAAAAAAGAAAATTACAGTAGAAATTGACACAATTAAACAACTAAAAAAAATTTTAAATCAGAAAATAGATATTGTACTTCTCGATAATATGTCTGAGAAAAAAATTTCTCAGTGCTTAAAAATGGTTAAAAAAAGATTTCTTTGTGAGGCATCTGGAAACATTAATTTAAAAAATATTAAGTCTTATGCGAAAACAAAAATTGATAGAATTTCAATCGGCCAACTTACCCATAGTATTGAAAATGTTGATTTTGGACTTGAAATTTAAATGTACAGCCGTCCAATAGTTAAAAACAGCTTTCAGGTTCCTACAGAATTGATAACTGAAAATTTTATCTTAAGACCACTAACAATAAAATATGTTGGTAAAGACTATGAGGCAGTGATGAAAAGTGTGGATCATCTATATAAATTAATGGACGATAGTGAATGGCCAAAAGAAATGACACTTAATGAAAATCTTGCTGATCTTGGATGGCATGAAGTGGAGTTTTCTCTTAGACATTCTTTCGCTTACACAGTTCTATCGACAAAAGAAGAAAATGATGTAATTGGTTGTTGCTATATTTATCCCTCAGATAACCCTATGTATGAGGTACAAGCATACTATTGGATAAGACAAGATTTGATTGATAGTGGCTTAGAGGATGAATTAGGAAAAACATTTAAGAAATGGTTAGAAAAATCTTGGCCGTTTGGCAAAATTGAATTTCCGCGAAGAAATATATAGTTAATTAAAAACTTTTTTATATTCGAGTTTTAAATCTTGAGATGAAACTCTTTTTTGTGACATCGTATCTCTATCTCTTATAGTCACTGTATCATTTTCGATTGTTTCAAAATCAACTGTTATACAAATAGGTGTACCAATCTCATCATGACGTCTGTAACCTTTTCCAATATTACCAGAGTTTTCTAAAATAACCCTTCCCATACCTAGTGCTTGAAGATCATTCTTAATCTTGCTCGCTTTATTGACTAAATCCTCATTATTTCTTTTAAGAGGAATTACGGCCGCTTTAATTGGAGATAAATGTGGTTTTAAACTTAATACAATTCTTTTATTACCATTTTCTAAATCCTCCTCCTTGTAAGCTTCATTGAGTAGCGCAAATACACCTCGATCAACACCAGCGGAAGGTTCTATAACATAAGGGATATACCATTCTTTACTTTCTAAATTTTGAATACTCAATTTCGTTGTTGATTGGCTATTTTTCATTACATCTGCAGATATTTTAAACTCATTTTGATTTTTAGTGTGAGAACCAAGATCAAAATCAGTTCTATTTGCTATTCCTTCTAATTCTTCAAGTCCATGTGGAAATTCATACATAAGATCTACAGTAGCTTTTGAGTAGTGTGATAGGTCAGCATCTTCAACATCTAGCTTTTTTAATCTTTTTTCAGATATACCCTGATCAATCCACCATGAATACCTTTTGTCTACCCAATATTTATGCCACTCATCATCTTTACCTGGTTCAACAAAAAATTCTAATTCCATTTGTTCAAACTCTCTAACTCTAAATATGAATTTGCCTGGAGTGACTTCATTTCTAAACGCTTTACCTATCTGCGCGATTCCAAAAGGAATAGTCTTACTTGTTGAATCCAATATATTTTTAAAATTTGTAAAAATTTGCTGTGCAGTTTCTGGTCTTAGGTAGGCATAATTACTGCCATCATCTACAGGACCAACTGTGGTTTTAAACATAAGATTAAATGGTCGAGGTTCTGTTAGATCGCTAGACCCACATGCTGGACATTTTCCATCCGTGGCCTGGTCAGATCTAAATCTATTTTTGCAATTTCTGCAGTCGACTAAAGGATCAGAGAAAGTATCTTCATGGCCTGAATACTTTAATACATGCCTACTTGTTAAAATTGACGCATCAAGCCCCTCAACGTCATCTCGATCATAAATCATTGATTTCCACCACGAGGATTTAAGGTTATTTTTTAATTCTACTCCGAGTGGACCATAGTCATATATTCCTTGCAAACCACCATAAATTTCACTTGATTGAAAAATAAATCCTCGTCTTTTACATAATGAAACGAGATCTTCCATGTTTTTAGAAGCCATATCGACTCCAGAAAGAATTTTCTCTTAGAGCTTCTAAGAGCCGGTCAATAATATCGTTATTTGAAATTTGATTATTTAAAATATTTTTAATAAATGATTTTTTTTCTTCTATGTTCCTAATCCTTAATTTTTTTCCATAATGTTTTTCAATGTATGAGTTTAGTTCTTCATTAGAATCTACTAAACCAAGTTTTTTTGCCTGTTCACCTGTCCAAAACTCCCCATTAAAAACTTTTTTTGGGTCTATTTTCTTTTTTCTATTTTTTGAGACTAAGTCTTTGAAATTTTCAAATATGCTGTCCTGAACTTTGATCAACTTGTCTATATCTTTTTTAGAAACTTCTTCAAATGGATCTAGAAACGACTTCCTATCTCCTTTTGTAAAAACTCTCCTTTTAATACCTAGTTTATCTATTAATTTTTTGAATCCAAAAGAGGCACTTATCACACCTATTGATCCGACTATAGAACTTTTATTAGCGATTAAAGTATCTCCTGCACACATCAGCATATAGCCCCCTGAGGCAGCAACATCCTCCGCGATTGTAATCACTTTCACATTGTTTTTCTTTGATAAGTTTCTTATACGATTGTGTATTAGTTCAGATTGGACCGGTGACCCGCCTGGTGAGTTGATCTTAATGACTACTACAGATGGCTTTTTAAAGGTAAATGCTTTATCTAAAATAGCGGTACAATTCTCGAGTGTAAGTCCCTTTTGAAATCTACCAAGATCTCCGATAACGCCTCGCAAGCCAACTATATTTATTCTTGTTTTAGAGGATATTAAGCTCATTTTTTTAATTTTTGTCTGAAATCAATAACTTTTAATTATATGAGACTATATTATAAGTACATCTAAATATAAAACAAAAACATAATTAATAAGTGAATACCCCAGTAAAATCATTATCGAATTTACTTAAAAGCTCTCTGAAGAGAGTCGAAATAGAAATCAGTAAGAACATCAAGGATGAAGAAAAATTAATTACATTAACAGCAGGCCATCTCATTAAAGCTAAAGGAAAAAAAATAAGGCCTATTCTTACTTTACTTGTATCAAAAATGCTAAATTACAAAGGTAATGCGGATGTAACACTTGCTGTCTGCATCGAGTTTATTCATAACGCTACATTGTTACATGATGATGTAATAGATACAGGAAAAATTAGAAGAGGAAAATTAAGCGCAAATCAAATATGGGGGAATAAAGTAAGTGTTTTAGTTGGAGATTACCTTTTGAGTAGAGCTTTTAAGCTAATGGTAAAAAATAAGTCTCTAAAACTGCTAGAAATATTGTCTCAAACATCACTCGTTTTAGCGAGAGGACAAATACAAGACGTTGGGAATAATCAAAATGTCAACTTAACAGAAAAGAAGTACTTATCTATTATAGATGCTAAAACTGCTGAGCTTTTTAGAATATCTTGTTTCTTACCAACTATCATTACTAACCAAAATAAAAAAACTCAAAAAATATTTAATGATTTTGGTTTTAATTTTGGTATGGCCTTTCAATTATCTGATGACGTATTAGATTACTTTGGTGACTCGAGCCAAATGGGAAAAAGTGTTGGGAAAGATTTTTTTGAGGGGAAAGTAACGTATCCAGTCATTCATTGTTTCAAAAAATCTGATAGAAAGTCAAAAAAAATTATAGCTAAGCTATTTTTTAAGCGAAAAAGAAGTAAAAAAGATCTGGCAATAATTCTGGACCTAATGAAGAAAACAAATACTTATAAGAGTTCAATCGAATTTGTTAGAAAATACGCAGAAAAAGCTAAAACTAATATTAATAAATTTGAAGGAAATAAATATAAAGTGTATCTTGGTGAACTGGTGGATCATTTAATAATTAGAGACAAATAAATATGTCATTTAACACATTTGGAAAAAATTTTCGATTTACAACATGGGGGGAATCTCATGGGAAAGCTATTGGATGTGTAATTGATGGGTGTCCTCCTCTGATACCACTTAAGGAAAAAGATATTCAGAAATATTTGGATATGAGAAAGCCAGGAAAAAATCGATTTGTTACACAAAGAAAAGAAGATGATAAGGTTTCAATTTTATCTGGTGTCTTTGAGGGAAAAACTACTGGAACTCCGATAATGTTATTAATTTGGAACAAAGATCAGAAATCACAAGACTACAGCGATATAAAAAATAAATTTAGACCTGGCCATGCTGATTTAACATATTTTCTGAAATATGGAGTAAGAGATTATAGAGGTGGAGGTCGTTCTTCCGCAAGAGAAACTGCTTGTAGAGTAGCTGCTGGCGCTGTTGCAAGGATGGTGATTGGCCATATTTTAAAAAAAGATATTTTAATTCAAGGTGCAGTTACTCAAGTTGGTAAGCTTGCCGTCAATCAAATAAATTTTAATTGGAATGATGTAAAGAAAAATTCATTTTTCTGTCCTGATAAAAAAATAGTTAGAGTTTGGGAAGAGTACCTAGATGAAACTAGAAAAAAAGGGTCATCATTGGGAGCAAAATTATTAATAAATGCTAGAAATGTTCCTGCCGGTCTTGGAGAACCTGTATATGGTAAATTAGATGCTGACCTTGCAGGTGCAATGATGAGCATTAACGCTGTTAAAGGTGTTGAAATAGGAGCTGGTAATGAGGCTGTTGAATTATCAGGAGATGAGAACTCTGATGAAATAAGAGCAAATAAAAATAAAAAAATTATCTTTTCTTCTAATAATTCTGGTGGAATCTTAGGCGGTATATCAAGTGGTCAAGATTTAAATTTATCAATAACGATCAAACCAACGTCATCGATTTTAAAGGCAAAAAAAACAATTAATAATAAATTTCAAAATACATCGATTTCAACAAAAGGTCGTCATGATCCATGTGTAGGTTTGAGAGCTGTCCCAATTGCTGAGGCTATGATGGCGTGTGTTTTAGCAGATCATATATTGCGCAATAGAGCTCAATGTGGCTAAACTTTTAGATCAACTAAAAAATCAATAAGCAAAAAAGTCTTTTTTTTCTTAAATTTAATTTTCTTCAAATTCTTTATAGTCTTTTCAGCTAGTTTTTTTTTATAATCTAGTAAAATCTCAGTATTTGCCTTTGACATTCTTGGAAAATCTGCGAAATCATCATTGATTTGAAAAATTTCTCCGATGTACTCTCCAATTGTTTTCATACTAACTTCGAAACTCTTATTTTTATTTGCACAAATTGCAACTGCTTGACAGCAATAAGACATTAATCTTGCAGTTTTTAATTTGTTTAATTCTAATCTCCCGCTTACAGTAGGTGACTTTAAACTCAAATCATAGTATTGCCCTAAAAGAAGCCCTTTTTCACCTGAAACTTTGCTCAGCACTTCAATCAGCTTTGTTTTTTTCTTATCTGATATTTTAAAAGAACTACTAGATAAAATTTGATATGATTTAGTCAATAAAGCACATCCCGCGAGAATTGCAGTATATTCATTGAATTTATAGTGTGTTGTTTTTTTTCCTCTTCTAAATTGATCGTTATCCATAGAAGGTAAATCATCATGCACAAGAGAGTAATTATGCAACATTTCAATTGCTGAGGCTAAATTCAAAATAACACCATTCGATAAATTTAATTCTTTGCCAAAAATATATACTAGATATGGTCTGAATCTTTTACCTCCTGTATTAATTGAATATAGGATAGCTTGATTTAATAGATTTTTATCTTTACTTAATTTTTTTTTTAAAAATTTATTGAATTTAATTGTAAATTTTTTCAAATCGTTATTTATGATTTGATGTTTCATTTGTTTTTTTTAGATATTTTACCATCTGGCAGCACTTTGATTTCCTCAAGTTTTAAAACTGCGTCGTCTAATTTTTGTTGGCAATGGGTCCTTAATTGTGATCCTCGTGTATAATACTCAATAGACTTTTCTAAATCAATGTTTCCACTTTCTAAATTTTCAACAATCTCGGATAATTCTTCCATAGCTTTTTCAAAAGAAAGTTTTTTTATGTCATCAGGTATTTTAGTCATTACTTTGTAACTCTCTTATATGGGTAATCATTGAATTTTCTAAAGCTTGTATATCATATCCACCTTCAAGCATAGAAATAATTCGGTTATCACAATATTTATCTGCAATACTCATCAACTTTTGTGTTATCAATTTAAAATCATTTTCTAAAAGTTCTAGCGATGCCAATGGGTCTTTTTCGTGAGCATCAAAACCAGCTGATAAAATTAAAAAATCTGGTTTTTGATCATGTAATTTTTTTATAATCATCTCATCAAACGCCAATTGATATTGAGATGAATTTGTTCCCGCTTGAAGAGGTACATTAACAATATTGCCTACTCCCTTTTCATTTGTATCGCCTGTTCCAGGATACAATGGATATTGATGAGTTGAATAGTAATGTACCCTAGAATTTTCGTAGAATATATCTTGCGTTCCATTTCCATGATGAACATCAAAGTCAATAATGGCAATATTTTCTAGACCATACCTATTAATCAAGTACTTTGCAGATATAGCTACATTATTAAATACACAAAAACCCATTGAACGGTCATAACATGCATGATGGCCTGGCGGCCTTACAATACAGAACGCATTCATACATTTTTTGTTTATAACGTTATCTGCCGCGTCTATACCGGCGCCTGCAGCTTTTAATGTTGCCTCAAAAGAACCTCGAGATACGGGTGTTTCTTGATCCAGAAAAACTATCTGTTCATCTTTTGGAAAACGATCAAGAGTTTCATCTACAAAACTTTTATCATGCGCTTCATAAATATGAGAGTAATCTACCTTATTCGGTTTAATTATTGATATATTTTTAAATTCTTCATTATTTATTAAATCGATGATATTTTTTACCCGATCAGTTCTCTCTGGATAATCGAGTGAAGATACATGATCTTTAAAACTATCATCGAAATATATTTGTGTTTGAGTCATTTAATGAAATCTAAAATAATAAATCTAAATTCAAATAATATTAAAATTATAACTAGAAGTCTACTCATAGGAAAAACTATAGTAATCCCAACAGATACCGTTTATGGTATTGCAGCCGATGCAAAGAGTTTTCAAGGCGTTGAAAATATATTTAAGATTAAAAAAAGACCCAAAAGATTTCCTCTTATTCTGTTTACTCATTCAATTGCTGAAGCTAAAAAGCTAGCAATATTTTCACCCTTCGAAGAATATTTGGCATCAAAATACTGGCCTGGACCACTTACTTTGATATTAAAAAAGAAAGGAAAAAAGTTTTACAATGGGGATAAAAGATTGTCTAAGGTAGGTATTCGCATTCCAAAAAATAAAGACGTTATAAAAATTCTCGAGCACATTCAAAAGCCACTTGCAACTACAAGTGCTAATATTCATGGAGAAATAAATATAAAATCATTAAATCAATTAGGAATAATAAAATCAAAAGATGTCGCTTATGCAATCGAAAAAAAAGGCAAAATGAGCTTAAAAGAGTCAACTTTAGTTGAAACTAAAAATAATCAAATAAACATTATACGCGAAGGTTCTTTGTCTAAAAAATTAATTAATGAAGAATTAAAAAATTTTTACAATAAACATTATTAAGCATCTACGAATGCATTAAAAGAAAAACACCGTCTCTCACCATCTCCCCTAAAAGGATGGACATCATGCATTAAAAAAGAAGGGAAAATATATAAATCTCCTACCTTGGGCTTAAATGTTTCGCGGTGCTTAACAAGCGGAGGGCTATTCCTGGGCATCGAAACACGGCCATCAAAAAATGATATTAAACCTGCTAAATCTTTTTCTTTATTTAATCTTATAGACGAGGGAATTTTTAAATAACCTACACCACTGATGTTTCCTCTGTGTAAATGAGGTGGATTAAAATCTCCAGCATACTGACTTACTATCCAAGCTCTTTCAATTTTAATTTTCTTAACTTTTATATTTAAAGTTTGCTTATAATAATCTTTTATTGAATTAATTATCTGTTTTTCTATTCCAGGTTTTAGAATTTTATTTGGTATTTTAAACTGCTGTTTCATACTTCCTATAAGCCTATGATCATAATCATACTTTTTTGATAAGGAATTATTTTTTGATACTTGATCTGAAAACTTGTTTAAGTTTGTAACTGTTCTCGATGAGAGCTTTGTTTTGCCTATTGTTGGCCCAAATGGTTTATATATCTTCATAGTTTTTTCTGGTGCGCCCGGAAGGATTCGAACCCTCAACCCTCAGATCCGAAGTCTGATGCTCTATCCAGTTGAGCTACGGACGCATCTATATTATATTTCACGTACCATGCTTTTTCTTAAGATACTAGAGAAATTAGGACGAAAAAAAGTTGTGATGGACAGAGGCCCTTCACACCCAGAATATCATTTAGCAAAACCGTGGACAGCTAGGTATTATTTGCTATTTAGAAAAAGACCGAAATGGTTTCCTTTCAATATACTTATTCATCATATTTTAGATAACGATCATGGAATTGGGCTGCACAATCATCCCTTTCCATATATTACAATTATTTTAAGTGGTGGTTACTGGGAGACAAACATCAAAGAAGAGAGAAAATGGCGTGGAAGATTTTATATAGGCTTTAGAAGTGCTGATAATTTACACCGGGTTGACTTAGAGCCAGGCATTAAGCCAATTACAATTTATATTGCTGGTCCCTACGGACTAAGAAAAAAAGGAAGAAGTGAATACGGAACTTTAAACTAATTTTTTTCTAAGTTGCGTTCTGAGTTTACGATCTTTTTTTAAAACAATTTCCCTTTTCATTGCGTCGGATTTAGAATCAAAAATCTCTTTATACAAAAGTTTCCATTTGCTACCTCTTGTGTATTTTGCACCTTTTGAGGTGTTATGAGCCCTTATTCTTTTATCAATATTATTGCTCCAACCAACATATGTTCTAGGCTTAGGATTGGTTGTGCCAATGATATACACATAGAATTTCATGATTCTAAACATAATAATTGTAATTAGTACTTAATTAAATATAGTATCTTTAAATAAATAGGAGAAAAAGCATGCGTACTACTCTTACAGTTTTAGCTTTCAGTTTTATGATTTCAGCTTGTACTACATTACAAAGCATAAATGAAACCATTAAAGGTGATGGCGTTCCTTATATTCCAGGAATATAAATATTAGAAGCTGGCCCTTTTTTAGGGTCAGTTTTCTTTTTTTGTAATAATTAGAAAAAAAAGTTAATTAGTCAAAGCGCCTACTTAGATTTTATAGTTTCCAAATGTACAAAGTTCAAATTTCTGGTACCGGCCTTTACACTCCTAAGGAAAAAATCTCCAATGAGGAATTGGTTCAATCATTCAACAAATATGTTGATGAATTTAACGAAATAAATTCAGAAGATATTAAAAATGGGAAAACTCAACCTTTGGAAAAATCCAGTGCTGAATTCATAGAAAAAGCATCAGGTGTTAAATCAAGATATGTACAAAATAAAACAGGAATTTTAGATACTTCTTTTATGAGGCCGAAATTGCGAGAAAGGTCAGAAGAAGAATTATCTAATTTAGCTGAAATGGGAGTCATAGCGGCCAAAGATGCAATTAAAAACTCAAATATAGATGTAGAAGATATTGATGCAGTAATTGTAGCTTGCTCAAATCTTGAACGTGCCTATCCAGCAATTGCAATTGAAATACAAAATGCTTTGGGTATTAAAGGTTTTGCTTTTGATATGAATGTTGCATGTTCATCGGCAACTTTTGGAATTCAAACTATCTTCGATATGATTAAGTCTGGGAGTATAAATTCTGCTATCATGATTAATCCTGAAATTTGTACTGGACATTTAAATTTCAGAGATCGAGACTGTCATTTTATTTTTGGAGATGTTGCAACTGCAGTTATTCTAGAACGTCTTAATGAAGAAAATATTAGAGAAAACTCCTATGAAATAATTGGTACGAGATTGTTAACTAAGTTTTCAAATAATATAAGAAATAATTATGGATTTCTAAATAATTCATCGCCTGATGGTGTCGGTCAGTCTGATAAATTGTTTCATCAAAATGGACGAAAAGTATTTAAGGAAGTTGTTCCAGAGGTTTCTAACTTGATCAAATCTCATTTGGAAGAAAATAACTTATCGGCCAATGATCTCAAAGGCATGTATCTTCATCAAGCCAATGAGAATATGAACGTTTTAATTTCAAAGTATGTATTAGGGAAAGATGCCCCAAAAGAATTAGCCCCTGTAGTTTTGGATGAATATGCAAATACAAGTTCAGCTGGTTCAATTATTGCCTTTCATAAATACAATAAATCATTAAATAAAAATGATTTAGCAATTATATGTTCATTCGGAGCTGGTTATTCAGTTGGAAATGTAATTGTAAAAAAAATAGCCTAAAAATTTGGTTGTTTAGAAAATAATCTTCTCACCATTGGTTCAAAATGATCTAACGGGAAGGACTCATAATTAGGATCAAAAGATTTTTGATCCCACTTTTCACAAAAGTCGACCGCATCTTGATAGTATGGGTGGTCCTTAAATTTATCTCGTGAATTTCTATCTTTACCTAAATGATGAGCATAATAATATTCTTGAAAAAGACCATGATGCAACATAATCCAATGAACCTTATCAGAAACATACGGTCTTAAAACAGCAGCTATGAGTTGACTGTGATTGTATGGAGCAAGACTGTCTCCTATATCATGCAACAATGTAGCAACAATCATTTCTTCATCTGCCCCATCTTTTTCAGCCCTGGTTGCTGATTGCAAAGAATGCTCAAGTCTTGATACTTGGTACCCATCCACTGAATTATCTAAGTTTTTTAATGATTCTAAAATTCGATCAGGAAGTTCATTTACATAGTTTTTTTCATATTCAGCCAAAAGTTCATAATCTTCTTTTGACCCTTTTTTCATTTCGGTAAACTTGACTGTCTTCATTCTACTTCCTTAGAGAGTAGTTTATATTTACTTTCAGCAGAGTCATGGTCAATATATAGTCCTTGAAGCCACCGACTTCCTTCAGATGTATTGTAGCTTCTTCTTCCATGCAAAGTTCTGTAATTATTCATAATTAATAAGTTACCAGGCTCTAAATGAAATTGTAATATATATTTATCTGAATTGATCATTTGATGCATAACTCTTTTAGCGGCATAAAATTCTTCCAAAACCTTTGGCTCGTCGTAAAATACAAAGTCTAATCTATTACTATATTTTATTTGTTTGAGTTCTCCTCTAGCACTTAATTTTATAATTTTTCCAGTTTTTTCTAAAATAGCATCGTTATCTTCAAATTTATAATTTATTAGAGTATTTACTAGAATATTAAAAGCTTGTGGATTTTCTTTTTTTAGATCCTCTGCAACTTTGAAGCCATCTACAACTGTGGAGTCTCCGCCTTTGCAACTGTTTTCAATACAAAATAAAAATTGAATTGATGGTACTGGTTTTCTGTAGGGATTATCAGTATGCGACTCTAATTCGATGGATGTATAAGCCAAGTCATTGGGTTGTTTTTGTGACCTCACATTAAATAGCTTTCCAAAATTAGTTTCTCGAATAAACCCAATTTTTTCAGCAAATTTTATAACTTCTCCATCCTTAGCTGGCAAATCTTCGACTACAACGTAACCATACTGGTGATAAAATTTTAAAATTTCATACAATTGTTGACTTTCGTTTGCTCCATAAGCAAAACTAAATTTTTTTAACTCAGCATCATTTTTATCCCAGTAAATTTTTGGCGGTAGGACATTTGATCTTGTAATTTCTGTCATTAATTTATCTAAACAATAAGTTGCACTATGGTTATCAGAAAATTCTACGTGCATTTTGTTGTCTGCTAGTAGCTGAGCATTTTTTATTTGCAAATCTGGTTTAATCTTTTCAGGATCATATAATCTTTGAAAAGAATTTTGATCAACTTCCCCTTTTTCAGTTGATCGTTCCCGTATCCACAAGGGATGTATTTTAAAAATTTCCTCCTTATCAAATACTCTTAATTCTTTTGAGTCAAAATCTAGCTTCATATTTGAAAATATATGATTAATAGTCTAATTCTTCAATATTTTCATATTCTGTAAGACATTCTGGATTTGCAAGAGCCTCCATATTTTTAACTTTTCTACCGTTTATAATATCTCTTACAGTCAATTCAGCTATCTTACCGCTCCGAGTTCTTGGAATATCAGTAACTTGAATAATCTTTGCGGGCACATGTCTGATGGAGGTTGAATTTTTAATATTTTCCCTGATATCAGCAACTAATTTATCATTTAGATTACTTTTAGCTTTAAGGGTTATAAATAAAATAATTCTGACATCATCATTCCATTCTTGCCCAACCACAATCGATTCATTGATATCTTCTAGTTTTTCAACAGACCTATATATTTCTGCAGTACCAATTCTAATACCTCCAGGATTGAGAGTTGAGTCGGAGCGCCCAAAGATTATGAAACCCTTATTTGCTGTTTTGATTGCATAATCACCTTGTGTCCAAACATTGGGAAATTTTGAAAAATATGATTTTATATATTTTTCTTTATTAACATCATCCCAGAATCCAATTGGCATTGAAGGAATTGCTGATTTGCAGACTAGTTCTCCTTTTTGCTGAGTACTAACCCCATCTTCATTAAATATATCTACATCAACTCCTAAACATTCACATTGAATTTCTCCTGAAAATACTGCGCCGGTTGGATCTCCTCCAACAAAACATGAAACAATGTCAGTACCGCCACTAATAGAGGCTAAATGTACGTCTTGCTTAATATTGCTATAAACATAATTAAAACTCTCACTAACTAGTGGTGATCCAGTGCTTAAAATTGTTTTTAATTTTGATAGTTTATATTTATTTGAAATTTGAATTTGGCTATTTCTTAGCGCATCAATAAACTTTGCACTTGTGCCAAAACAAGTAATTTCCTCTTCTTCCGCCACCTTAAAAAGTGAGTCCTGTTGTGGAAAAAAAGGAGACCCATCATAAAGAACAACCGTTGCCTTAGAAGCAAGACCAGAAATAAGCCAATTCCACATCATCCATCCACAAGTAGTAAAATAGAAAAGCTTATCGTCTTCACAAATTTCACAGTGAAGTTGCTGTTCTTTTAAATGTTGGATTAATGGACCCCCGGTATTATGTACAATACATTTTGGTTTTCCAGTTGTACCGCTGGAATACAATATATACATTGGGTCATTAAACTGACATTTTTCAAAAGAGAGCTCACTCAATTCTCTATTGTTTTCTTCAAAAAAATTTAATTTTTCATCGATGAAACTTTTGTCTTTTTGAGAATAATCAATGCATATAGATTCTTCCAATGTATTAAGCTTACTCTCAACATTTTTTATTTTTTCTAAAATTTTAAATTTCTTTCCTCCATACATATAGCTGCTTGAATAAAATAAAATTTTGGGCTCTATTTGACTAAACCTATCTAATATAGCTTGTTCACCAAAATCTGGTGAACAAGAAGACCATACCGCACCAATTGAATTTACTGCAAGAAATGAAATCAATGTTTCCGCATTATTAGTTACAATGCCTACAACTCTATCGCCCTTTTTAACACCAATAGATCTCAAATATTTAGCAACTAAATTTACTTTATGAATAACTTCTTCTTTGCTGTAATATTTTTTAAATCCAATTTCATTAACATAGAGTATAGGAATAGAATTTAAATTATTAATGATATTTTCACTATAGCTAAGATTTAAATTTGGAAAAAATTTCTTGTCATAAATATTTTCACTTTCACTAATAGCAGGGTTTTCATTGCCGCTATAGTTTATATCTAAATAACTCAAAAGACTCGTCCAAAATGAATTAGGCTTTGCTATACTCCAGTTGAACAAGGAGTCATATTCATAATCAAAATTTATTGAGTAGTTTTTTTTAAGATAACGATGGTATTTGATTAAGTTCGATTGTTTTCGTCTTTTTTCGGAGGCTTGCCACAGTAATTTTTCCATAAATTTTACTGTTTTGAATTAAATTTTAAGCAATATGTAATGCTTTTGTTTCAAGATAATCTTCAAGCCCCATATCACCGCCTTCGCGGCCGTTTCCAGACTCTTTATAACCGCCAAAAGGAGAGCCGTAGTTATAACCGCCTCCGTTTACATGTACACCGCCAGCTCTAAGTTGTCTTGAAACCCTTTCTGCCCTTTCAGTGTCGCCTGTTTGTAAATATGCGGCAAGTCCGTAAGGTGTATCGTTAGCTATTTCAATAGCTTCTTTTTCATCTTCAAATGGGATTATTACGAGTACGGGACCAAAGATCTCTTCTTGAGCTACTCGCATGCTGTTATTAACATTTATGAATATAGTTGGTTTAGTAAACCAACCTTTTTCTAACCCCTCAGGTTTACCCAGTCCACCAACAAGCAGCTCGGCACCTTCATCTATTCCTACCTGAATCATGTTTTGAACTCTATCAAATTGGATTTTATCAAATAAAGGCCCTAGATGATCTCCATCCTCTTGTGGGTCTCCAACTTTTATTTCTTCAGCCGCCTTTTTTGCAATTGTAACGACTTCATCGTAGCATTTTTTTTCGACCAGTAATCTGGTAGGAGCGTCACATGATTGTCCGGTGTTAAACATACATTCATTTACAGATGCGGTTACTTTTTCCTCAAGATCACAATCTGCAAAAACTAAATTTGGTGACTTACCTCCCAGCTCAAGTGTAACTTTTTTGACAGTCTCAGCAGATTCTATTGTAACCGACTTTCCGCCTCTTTTAGAGCCGGTAAAAGACATCATCTCAATATCTGGATGTCTTGACATGGCTATGCCCACACCCTCGCCATCTCCATGAACTAAATTGAAAACACCTGCAGGGACTCCAGCTTTATCTAGTATTTCGGCATAAACCATTGCTGATAATGGCGTATGTTCTGATGGTTTTAAAATACAAGTACAGCCCGTTGCAATGACTGGCAAAACTTTCAATGTGATTTGGTTTATTGGCCAATTCCATGGAGTGATTAGACCACATACTCCAATTGGTTCTTTTAATAAAATATCTGTATTGGATAACTCAATTTTTTCTTCATGTTTTTCTAATGCACTGATAAAACCATCCAAATGACCTATAGCTGCATCAGCTTGGGCTTCACGTGACATTTTTCTTGGTGCACCCATCTCCATTGTCATAGCATCAGCTAAGTCATCAAATCTTTCTTCTGAAATTTTTCGTATATTTTTCAAAATATTCATTCTCTCTTCTTTAGAAGTTTTTGAAAAACTCATAAATGTATTTTTAGCTGCTTTTACTGCGATATTTACATCTTCTTCATTACCTAATATGATTTCACCGATAACTTCCTCTGTGGCTGGATTTACGACAGGCATTTTTTTACTAGATTGTGGCGCTACCCATTGACCATTAATAAAAAATTTTTGTAGATTTTGCATTTCAGATGATGATTACATACTATAGTATGATAATTGTAAATTAATTTTTTTTCACTAGTAAAGGAAATATGAACAGAGACGTCATTATTTCATGCGCAGTTACTGGATCAGGAGATACAGTCAACAAACATCCAAATATACCGGTGACGCCAGAGCAAATTGCTAATGCGGCAATTGAAGCAGCGTCAGCTGGAGCTTCAATAGCACATATCCATGTCAGAGATTTAAATACAGGAAAGGGATCAAGAGACGATGAGCTTTATAAAGAGGTTGTGAGCCGCATAAAAGATAGTGGCACAAATGTTATAATAAATCTTACCAGTGGTATGGGTGGTGATATAGAAATTGGACCTGAGGATGATCTATTAAAGTTCGGACCTAATACTGATTTTGTTAATGCAATTGAAAGACTTAGTCACGTTGAAGAAATATTACCAGATATATGTTCTCTTGATTGTGGAACTCTTAATTTTGGTGATGGCAACATGATTTATGTTAGCACTCCTGAACAATTAAGAATTGGTGCAAAAAGAATACAAGAATTAGGCGTAAAACCTGAGTTGGAAGTTTTTGATACAGGGCATATGTGGTTTGCAAATCAAATGTACGATGAGGGGTTGCTTGACAGCCCTCCTCTATTTCAAATTTGTCTTGGCATTCCCTATGGGGCACCGGCTAATACCGGTTCAATGAAAAACATGGTAGACATGCTACCATCAGGCAGTAACTGGGCAGCTTTTGGAATTGGGGTCCATCAAATGCCGATGGTTGCTCAAGCGGTTCTTTTGGGCGGCAATGTTAGAGTTGGTCTTGAAGACAACTTATATCTTGAAAAAGGTATATACGCCTCAAACGGTCAACTTGTTGAAAGAGCGACTACAATAATTAATAATCTTGGTGCAAATGTTATGGGACCAGATGAAGCCAGAAAAAAACTTGGGCTTAAAGTTTGAAAGAAAATAAAGTTATCACTATTGTAGGCACTGGAGTAATTGGTGCCGGCTGGGCAGCGAGATTTCTAGCTAAAGGTTATACAGTAAAAGCATATGACCCTAATAGTGTTTCACGTAAGCAGCTAAAAATAAACGTTCGAAATGCTTTTAAAAGCTTAAAGAAAATTGGTTTGAATAGAAATGCCTCATTAAAAAATCTTAAGGTCTATTCTAAATTACCTAGTGCATTAAAGGATACAACTTTTGTTCAAGAGAATGCGCCAGAAAATGAAAAGATTAAAAAAAATATACTCAAACAAATTGATAGTTTAGTTGATAAGAATGTTATAATTGCATCTAGTTCGTCAGGCTTATTGCCATCAAAAATTCAATCAGCTTGTAAGTTTCCTGAGAGAGTTTTAATAGGACATCCATTTAATCCTGTATACTTATTACCGCTGGTAGAAATTGTAGCTGGCAAAAAAACTAGTCATACAAGCGTTAAAAAATTAAAAAAATTATATGAATATATTGGAATGCGACCACTTATTGTTCAAAAAGAAATAGAAGGATATATTTCAGACAGACTACAAGAAGCACTATGGCGAGAGGCCTTACATATAATAAATGACGGAGTAGCGTCAACGGATGAGGTTGATGATGCAATTGTTTATGGTCCTGGATTAAGATGGGCTTTTATGGGGGTATGTTTAACATTTCATTTAGCTGGTGGAGAAACGGGAATGAAACATATGCTAGAGCAGTTTGGTCCTGCTCTAAAGCTGCCTTGGACTAAATTGAAAGCGCCTGAATTATCGAGTAAACTGAAAGAATCAATGATTTCTGGCACGAGAAAACAGGCTGGGAAATTTAGTATCAAAGAGCTTGAGGATCAAAGAGATTTATTTTTGATTGAAATTATGAAAACTTTAAATAAAAATCAAAAGAATAAGTTTCCAAATTGGGACAAAAAATATAACAAATTTAAATAAGCAATGAGACAAAACCCATCTATAGCATCATTGAAACGGAATGGAAAATCAATTCTAGTTGATTGGAGCGATGGTGAACAAAGTAAATTTAATTTTTTATGGCTGAGAGATAATTGTCCATCAGAAGTTCATCCAACAGCAAGAGAGAGAACTTTTAACCTTTTAACCGTTACAGATGATATTCATCCAAAGTCTTATAAGATAAATGATAAAGGGGCGCTTGAGATTGAATGGAGTGAAGGTGATCATACAAGCTACTATGATAGCGATTGGCTAAGACATAATTGCTATACACTTAAAAGTAAAAAAAAGTATATTTCGCCATATTTTCTGTGGGATCATAGCATAGAATCTAATTTTGAAGAGATTCAAATAGACTATAAAGAAATTATTAGTGGAGATGATGGAATTAAAAAGTGGCTTGAGCAGCTTCACTACAAAGGTATTTCTATTGTTAAGAATGCACCTACGGATAAGGAATCCGGCTTTGATGTAATTGCTAATATTAGTCATCATAGAGAAACATTTTTTAAAACACCTTTTGAAGTTATTGATATTCCTAATCCAAATAATTCTGCTTATACCGCAGCTGCATTGAGGAACCATTTAGACCTTCCATACTATGAAATAGCACCAGGATATCAATTCTTGCATTGCTTGATCAATAATGCTGTTGGAGGCGAGTCGGTCGCAGTAGATGGGTTCAAAGTTGCTAGTTACATGAAAGAAAATTTTACAGGATATTTTGAAACTCTCTTAGAGACGCCTGTAAAATTTGTAAATAGAGATTATACTTCAAATGCTATAAGGGTAATGCATAAACCTCTATTTTCTTTAGATCATAATAATGATTTTAACGATATAAGGTTT
>QCMV01000002.1:0-7500 GCA_003213515.1 Pelagibacteraceae bacterium AG-422-N09
CGGCCAAGTAAAATTTCTAGGCTCTATAGGCGAGATAGGTAGAAAACAGATTTTTTAAGTTTTCAAATCAATTCTTTCATTATATTTAATACCTACCTAATTTATAAATAATTATGAGTCAGTACTCTCAAAATAAAATAATACGCCGGCTTACAAAGAAGATTAAGGTTGGAAGTGTAGAAGTAGGTGGCGATGCACAAATTTCTGTGCAGTCAATGACAAACACCCTTACATCAGATGTCAATGCAACAGTAAAACAAATCAATGATTTAGTATCTGAAGGTGCAGATATCGTTAGAGTGTCTTGTCCCGACCAAGAGTCTACAAAATCTCTTAAAGAGATCATTAATAATGTGGATGTACCAATCGTTGCAGATATTCACTTTCACTACAAGCGTGCGATCGAAGCTGCTGATGCGGGCGCCGCTTGCTTAAGAATAAATCCTGGCAATATTGGAGTAGATAAAATTATTGAGGTTATTGATGCAGCTAAACAAAATAATATTTGTATGCGCATAGGAGTAAATGCAGGCTCCATTGATGAAAAAATTCTAAAAAAATACAGTGAACCTTGTGCTGATGCCTTAGTCGAGAGCGCAATAGCAAACATACGCCTGCTTGAGGACAATAATTTTGATAATTTTAAAATAAGTGTAAAAGCATCAGATGTATTTACTACTATTGAAGCCTATGAAAAATTAGCAAAACTTTGTGATTATCCATTTCACGTTGGATTAACAGAAGCAGGGACTTATTTATCAGGCTCAATTAAGTCATCCATAAGTATTGGCAATCTTCTCTCACAAGGGATTGGAGATACAATCAGGGTGTCATTAACAGCAGATCCAGTAGAGGAAATAAAAGTAGGTCACGAGATATTGAAGAGTTTAAATTTAGGTTCTAGGGGTATTAAAATTATTTCCTGCCCTTCATGTGCTAGACAGGCTTTCCCAGTAATTGATACAGTTCGTGAGCTTGAAAGACGATTGTCACATATTAAAGATCCTATAACTCTCTCAATTATTGGCTGTGTTGTAAACGGTCCAGGAGAAGCATTAAATAGTGACATTGGGGTAACCGGCGGTGGAAAGGGGAATAATATGATTTATTTATCAGGCGTTGCTGACCATAAAATAAAAAATCCCGAAATAGTTGATCACGTTGTTAATCTTGTAGAAAAAAAGATTCAATCACTTCATGATTAAGCAAGATGAATTAGAAAAAATTCAAGAAAAATACAAAAATCTTGAAAACGAATTAAACCAATCAGTAAATGATAAAGATAAATATGTATCCCTTTCAAAAGAATATGCTGATTTAAAACCTCTATATGATCAAGTTAATTTATATTTAGCTCAACAGTCAGAATTAGAAGAACTAAATAGTGTTATCAATGGTAACGATGCTGATTTAATAGAAATAGCCAAATCTGAAATCAATAATGTCAAAGAAAAATTATTAGCAGCTGAAAATGTCTTGAAAGAATTAATGATCCCAAAAGATCCATTAGATAAAAAAAATGTAATTCTAGAAGTCAGAGCTGGCACTGGTGGCGATGAAGCAGCTTTATTTGCTAATGATCTTTTGCGCATGTATCAGCGCTATGCTGAAAATCAGGGCTGGAAAATTGAATATATTTCCATTTCAGACTCTGAAAAAGGAGGCATTAAAGAAGCAGTTGCGAAAATCTCAGGTAGCAGTGTTTATTCAAAACTTAAGTTCGAGTCCGGTGTCCATAGAGTTCAAAGAGTTCCAGAAACTGAGTCTCAGGGAAGAGTTCATACTTCTGCAGCGAGTGTAGTTGTATTACCTGAAGCTGAGGATCTAGATATTCAAGTCGACGATAAAGATATCAGAGTTGATGTATTTAGATCTAGTGGTGCAGGAGGGCAGCATGTTAATACAACTGATAGTGCAGTTAGAATAACTCATCTTCCATCTGGTATCGTCGTACAACAACAGGATGAAAAATCCCAACATAAGAATAAAGCTAAAGCTATGCTGGTTTTGAAAACAAGATTATATGACTTCGAGCGTAAAAAACAAGACGATGATATAGCGGATAAAAGAAAATCACAGATAGGTTCAGGTGATAGATCAGAAAGGATCAGGACCTATAATTTTCCTCAGGGAAGAGTGACTGATCATCGCATAAATTTAACACTCTACAAACTAGAGCAAATATTAAATTCTACAGGATTAGAGGAAGTTATCACAAATCTAATACTTGAAGATCAAGGAAGATGATATGTCCTCATTAAATAAACTTCTATATTCTGAAGATTCTTCTATACCTATTTTAGAAAAAAAAATACTTTTGAAGTATATTCTAAATACTTCTAATGAAGAAATTAATATTAGTCATAATAAGTCACTAGAGCATATTGAATTGGGTCAATATAAAGAACTAATTCATAGAAGAAAAAAAAGTGAGCCAATTGCATACATAATTAATAAAAAAGAATTTTGGAAAGATACATTCTTTATAGATAATTCTGTATTAATTCCAAGACCTGACAGTGAAATTATAATTGAAACTGCTATCAAATACTTTCCTGATACAAAACAAAATCTTAAAATGTTAGATCTAGGCACAGGTTCTGGATGCTTGATAATATCGCTGCTAAGGGAATATAAAAATAGTCAGGGTATTGGTATCGATTTCGATAAAAAGGCTTTAAAAGTAGCGGAACAGAATAAAAGTAATTTACTAAATGAAAATAGATTAAAATTTTGCCATGCGGATTTTTCTGAATTCAATACAATAAATTATGATCTTATAGTTTGTAATCCACCATATGTTTCAACCTCATCAAAAGATAATATGCTCAAGGATGTTCAAGACTTCGAGCCTGAAATTGCTCTTTTTGCAAAAGAGAACGGATTAAGGTGTTTTAAAATGGTTTTAGATAATCTAATTAAACATGAAAATAAAAAACAATTGATCATTTTTGAAATCGGTTACAACCAATTAAAACCAATTCAAAAACTGCTAAAAAATACTGGTTTTCAGCTTATTTCAGTAGAAAAAGACATCTCTGATATACCAAGGTGTATCGTTACTAAAAGAATATAAATAAAAACTTGATTAATTTTGAACTTAACACTAGTTTACGTTATCTCGAATAATAAATTACCTAAAAATTAGGTTTAAACTTTCAAAGTGAAAAATAGAAGAAGCAGACCTTTTAAAAGGTCAAACAATAGGAACAATGATAACTTTGCTAATGGTAATAATAATACCAGAGTCAGAGGCAATCTATCTACAGTTCTTGAAAAGTATAAGGTTTTAGCAAAAGATGCAGCAGCATCAGGCGATTATGTAGGTGCGGAAAACTATTTGCAGCATGCTGAACATTACAGCAGACTAATCAATGATCGCCAAGATCGTTATAATGAGAAAAATGGCTCGATGAAAACTAATGGAAATGAAGCCGCTAGCGTCGATGAGACTGTTGAAACTCTAGATCCTGCAAAGGCTATTGAAGAAGCTAATTCATAGAGTTTAATTCAAACACTTCAGCATTAATTCGCTCTTTCTCAGCTAAAAAAATTTCCAAGTTTTTGTCTTTAAGTTGTTTACCTGAAGGTAATTTCATTTTCATTGGATTAATTCTTTCCCCATTAAAGATTACTTCATAATGTAAATGTGGACCTGTGGACAGTCCCGTATTTCCTACATAACCAATTACCTGTCCTTGACGGACTTTAACGTTTTTTTGAATACCTGAGGCATATTTGCTCAGGTGAGAGTAACTAGTTTTATATCCATTGAGATGTTTGATACGAATATATTTTCCAGCCCCCCCATTATTACCAACAAATTCTATATGGCCTGTGCCTGCAGCCATAATAGGTGTTCCAGTAGGCGCTGCAAAATCAACTCCTTGATGTTTTTTATTGTAACCCAAAATTGGATGTTTTCTCATTCCAAAACCAGAGGATAGCCTTGCCCCATTAATTGGTGTTTTCATAAGTGCTTTAGTTGCGCTCTTGCCATCACTATCAAAGTATTCAACAAATTCATCCCCTTCTGATTGGAATCTATAAAGCTCATAGGACTCATTATTAAGAATAATCTCTGAAAAATAAATCTTTCCAGATTTAATATAATTATTTTGTGAGTCTGTATAAATCTCAAAAAATATTTTGATCTTATTTCCTTTTCGAATATCTCTTTGAAAATCGATGTCAAAACTATACAACTGAACAAACTCCATTATAATTTCATCTGGTGTATCTATTTTTTTAAGAGACTCATAAATACTGTTATGGATTTCAACTTCGTAAATTTTTAACTTACTGAATAGTTTTTTTTTGTCTTCACCCGCAACAAACTTATTATTAACTTTTTTTACATAGATTTTTTTTTCAATATCAGGATATACAATTATTTCATTAATTACCTTTTTATCATCCATGGACTTAGTGTAAGTTTCAATTAGTGTTCCAACTTTTAATTTTCTTAAATCTATTTTTTTAGATATAATATTGACAACGTCATTAATTTCTTCATCTTCAAGATCTGCTTGCTTTAGGGCCCTGGTAAAAGTCTCTCCTTCTTGCAGGTAGTATTTTTGGACGAGTGTTAAATCAATTTCTAATTTTTCCTCAATATGGATTAGGTCTTCATCCGTTATAATTTTCTCAGAAACTTTTTTTTCTCTAGCTAAATTTTCTCCAAACGAAATAGACAAAAAATATGAAATACCCAATAAGAAGATAAAGCTCAGTAGCAGAATGATCTGATTTCTATTGATGAAGGTCATTTTGGGATATTGGTATAAACATTTTTAGAGTTTTTTCATAAATATTATTTTTAATTGATGCGAAACTCCTACTTAATAAAATAAGTAATTGAATTTGTTATATAATTATAATTCTATAAAAATACTAGTTTTCTGCCTTTTATGTCCTTTGCTGCTTGACTTTTTGGCTCTATACAGTAAAAAACGCTCACCCTTGTTCGGTGATGCTCTGAGCTTGCGGCATATGACTATTTATAGTCTTAATATAATCAATCTGGCATTTAATTCCTTATCTTAAGGGGTAAGGTTTTTTTGCTTGCGCGATTATGCTATTGGAAAAGTAAATTGAAAGAGAAACGTGGGCGGTAATTCCGCAGTACAGAATAACCGTACACGTTTATTGGATTGCATAATTTATTTTATGCAACTCCGCCAATAAGTTTGTGTGCGTCATTTTTAAACTTGAGAGTTTGATCATGGCTCAGAATGAACGCTGGCGGCACGCTTAACACATGCAAGTCGAACGAGATCTTCGGATCTAGTGGCAGACGGGTGAGTAACGCGTGGGAACCTGCCCAGTAGTAGAGAATAACTTGGGGAAACTTAAGCTAATACTTTATACGTCCTTCGGGAGAAAGCTTTATGCGCTATTGGATGGGCCCGCGTTAGATTAGTTTGTTGGTGAGGTAACGGCTCACCAAGGCGACGATCTATAGCTGGTCTGAGAGGATGATCAGCCACACTGGGACTGAGACACGGCCCAGACTCCTACGGGAGGCAGCAGTGGGGAATATTGGACAATGGGGGCAACCCTGATCCAGCGATGCCGCGTGAGTGATGAAGGCCCTAGGGTTGTAAAACTCTTTCGTCAGGGAAGATAATGACGGTACCTGAAGAAGAAGATCCGGCTAACTCCGTGCCAGCAGCCGCGGTAATACGGAGGGGTCTAGCGTTATTCGGAATTACTGGGCGTAAAGCGAGCGTAGGCGGATTTGTAAGTTGGAGGTGAAATCCCAGAGCTTAACTCTGGAACTGCCTTCAAAACTACATTTCTTGAGTTTGGTAGAGGAGAGTGGAATTCCTAGTGTAGAGGTGAAATTCGTAGATATTAGGAGGAACACCAGTGGCGAAGGCGACTCTCTGGGCCAATACTGACGCTGAGGTTCGAAAGCATGGGTAGCGAACAGGATTAGATACCCTGGTAGTCCATGCAGTAAACGATGAGTGCTAGATGTTGGGAATTTAAATTTCCAGTATCGCAGTTAACGCGTTAAGCACTCCGCCTGGGAAGTACGGCCGCAAGGCTAAAACTCAAATGAATTGACGGGGACCCGCACAAGCGGTGGATCATGTGGTTTAATTCGAAGATACGCGAAGAACCTTACCGGCCCTTGACATACCAATCGCGGACTTAAGAGATTAAGTCTTTCACTTCGGGTGGATTGGATACAGGTGCTGCATGGCTGTCGTCAGCTCGTGTCGTGAGATGTTGGGTTAAGTCCCGCAACGAGCGCAACCCTTACCTTCAATTGCCAGCACATTATGGTGGGAACTTTGAAGGAACTGCCGGTGATAAGCCGGAGGAAGGTGGGGATGACGTCAAGTCCTCATGGCCCTTACGGGCCGGGCTACACACGTGATACAATGGTAACTACAAAGGGCAGCGAAGGAGCAATCTGGAGCAAATCTCAAAAAGTTACCTCAGTTCGGATTGCACTCTGCAACTCGAGTGCATGAAGTTGGAATCGCTAGTAATCGTAGATCAGCGCGCTACGGTGAATACGTTCCCGGGTCTTGTACACACCGCCCGTCACACCATGGGAGTTGGTTTTACCTGAAGCTGGTTCGCTAACCGTAAGGAGGCAGCCAACCACGGTAAGATTAGCGACTGGGGTGAAGTCGTAACAAGGTAACCGTAGGGGAACCTGCGGTTGGATCACCTCCTTTCTAAGAGTAATTTTTTGAGTTCATTTGAATTTAAAAAATATTTAACTTAGTAATTATATGCGGCTTACCGTCCTCGTTTCTCTTTCATTGTTTAAAACTATAAAGCCTTACGTTTGGGCTTGTAGCTCAGTCTGGTTAGAGCGCACCCCTGATAAGGGTGAGGTCGGTAGTTCGAGTCTACCCAGGCCCACCATGACGTGGTATCTCTTGGGGCTGTAGCTCAGCTGGGAGAGCACCTGCTTTGCAAGCAGGGGGTCACCGGTTCGATCCCGGTCAGCTCCACCAAGTTTTAAGCTTTTCCATTTACATCGTGAAGTGACATCAATACTAAATTAAAATTTTATTGAGAATTCAAATCTAAGTGTCACAAGAAACAATAAGTTTGTTTTTTGTACATAGAATAATCAAGCGTTTAAGAGCATTTGATGGATGCCTTGGCACACAAAGGCGATGAAGGACGTAGTACGTTGCGATAAGCTTCGGGGAGTGACGAACACACTTTGATCCGGAGATTTCCGAATGGGACAACCCAACTCTTTTGAGTTATTGCTAACTGAATACATAGGTTAGTAAAGCGAACCCAGTGAACTGAAACATCTAAGTAACTGGAGGAAAGGATATCAACCGATACTCCGTAAGTAGTGGCGAGCGAAAGCGGACCAGGCCAGTAATATTAATTGTACAACCAGAATTACCTGGAAAGGTAAACCATAGAGAGTGATAGTCTCGTATGGGTAATGACAGTTAATGTTCTCGAGTAAGACGGGACACGTGAAATCTTGTCTGAATATGGGGGGACCACCCT
>QCMV01000002.1:10000-131019 GCA_003213515.1 Pelagibacteraceae bacterium AG-422-N09
ACTTTGTCTTAAGGCATGGGAGAGTAGGACATTGCCAGGTCTACAAAACGTGAAATTTTCATTGTCACTTTACTTTATATTCAAAAAAAAATATCCTTAATTTAGATGAAAGAAAGCAGTCAAATAAATTATTACTATAATAATTCATCATCACCAGCTGATTTTGCTCGTCAGTATTTTGACTATTTAAATAAAGTTCTCAATAAAATTGATGACAAAAGTTTAAACAAACTCTTTAAAGAATTTGAAGATGCTAGGTCTAAAGGAAAGACAATTTTTGTATTGGGTAACGGAGGTTCTTCAACTACAGCGACAACAATGGCAAATGATATAGGATTTGACATAATTAAAAAAACTGGAATTGATAAACCATTTAAAATTCATGCTCTCACTGATAATAATGCTGTTATAACAGCAATTTCAAACGACATAGGTTACGAGGAAGTATTTTTGAATCAACTTAAAATTCATTACAGAAAGGGCGATAAGATATTACTAATTTCTGCAAGTGGAAACTCTGAGAATCTAATTTTAGCTGCAAAATGGGTTAAAAAGCAAAAGGGTAAAATTATAAGTTTTTTAGGATTTGATGGAGGAAAGCTTAAAAAAATTTCTGACTTGAACATTCATATTGATACTAATAATGGAGAGTATGGCCCCGTAGAAGATTGCCATTTAATAATAAATCATGTTATGGCTCATTGGTTTCAAATGTATTTAAAAAAATAAGATATTTTCTTTGAGGTAATTCTTTAGTGTTGCTTTAAAGTTTGAATATAGTAAGGATTTTTTAATGAAAGTAACGGTTGTTGGCACAGGATACGTTGGATTATCCCTTGCAGTATTATTTTCAAGAAAATACGAAGTAATAGCCTTAGATATTAGTCAAGAGCGAGTAGATTTAATTAATAAAAGAATATCACCAATAAAAGATAATGACATATCTGAATACTTTAAAAATAAAAAATTGGAATTAAAGGCTACTATGGATAAAGAAATTGCTTACTCTAATTCAAATTTTATTATTATAGCCACTCCCACAAATTATAATGAAAAAAATAAGTCATTTGACACATCAACTATTGAGCAAGTTTTAGATGATATAATGAAGATAAATGATACTGCATCGATAGTTATAAAATCAACAGTCCCTATCGGCTATACTGAGTCATTAAAAGAAAAATATAAACGAGATAATATTTTCTTTTCCCCAGAGTTTTTGAGAGAGAATTATGCTCTTCATGACAACCTTCATCCCTCTAGAATTATCGTAGGAAGTAGAAGTGCTGAGGGCTTAGCTTTTGCTGATTTGCTATTAAAATGTGCAAAAAAAGATCAGCATAAAATTAGAGTTCTTCAGATGTCCTCAAAAGAAGCTGAGGCTGTGAAACTTTTCGCAAATTCATTCCTTGCAATGAGGATTTCATTTTTCAATGAACTTGATACTTTTGCTCAAATTAATAAAATTTCTTCTGAAGAAATAATAAATGGGGTTTGCGCTGATGATCGTATTGGAAATTTTTATAATAACCCTTCATTTGGATATGGTGGTTATTGTTTGCCAAAGGATACTCGGCAATTATTAGATGCTTTTTTTAATGTTCCAAGTAGTCTAATTAATGCAATAGTTGAATCCAACAATATCAGAAAAGATTTTATAGCAAAATTGGTGATATCAAAAAAACCAAAATCAATAGGTATTTATAAATTGAGTATGAAAAAAGACTCCGATAATTATAGAGAAAGCGCTGTACTAGACATAATTAAAAAGCTCGATGACATTAAAGTAAAAATGTATATATATGAGCCACAGCTAAAAATGTCTCATTATGAAGGAATTGAAGTTCTTCAAGATTTTCAAGACTTTATATCAAAATCGGAACTAGTTATTGCAAATAGGCTCAGCAGTGAATTAGAGAAAGTGCACAGTAATGTATTAACTAGAGATTTATTCATGGAAAATTGATAACTTATTGTGTGAAATGAATTTTTAATTTTTTAAATAACTATTTTGAATAATATTTAAAAATGGCAAAGATACTATTTGTAAATCCTAATAAGTGGGGCAGAGGAATTACGCATATTTGGATAGCAAGTCATGCGGGTATTCTTAAAAGAAATGGGCATGAAGTTTCACTTTTTGATGCATCTTTTTACTTAAATTGGTCAGAAGATGAAATCCGTTTTAATACGGAAAATAAACAGTACAGACCATCGACTTACCACAAAAGTATTACTTATAATAAAGAAGATATATTCAAGGATCTGCAAAAGAAAATAAATACTTTTAATCCAGATTTTATATTTTTCTCAGCAATTTCATCTCATATTCATGGTGAAGGTGAATATGTCAATATTCAAAATGGATATAATTTATTAAGCAAACTAGACTTAAAAGGATCAAAATTAATAACTGGTGGTCTTCAGGCCACAGCTAGTCCAAAAATAATAATGGGTGAGATGGAAGGTATTGATATTTTGATTAGAGGGGAGTCAGAATTTGTTCTCTTAGAACTTTTAAATAAATTTGACATGCAAGAAGATATGTTAAAGGTTCGAGGAATCGCATATATGAAAAATGAAGAGTTAATACTTAATGATAAACAGCAGATTATTAATAATTTAGATTTATTGGCTCCTTACGACTATTCAATGTTTGAAGACCAATGTTTTTTAAGACCGTATAATGGCAAAGTTATTAGGGCAGTAGATTTTGAAATATCAAGGGGATGTATATACTCATGTGCATATTGCGTTGAAACAGTTATACAAGACTATTATGGATTTAAAGAAATAAATAAAAGTGGAGCAATTAAAAATTTCAAATCTTATTTAAGGAATAAATCTGCGCATGTAATATTTGAAGAAATAAAATTCCTTAGTGAAAATTACTTAATTAAGCTATTTAGATTTCAGGATACTAATTTTCTTACAATAGATAGATCAACTTTAGTAGCTCTTGCTGATCTCATAAACAATTCTAATCTTGATATAACTTTATATATTGAGACTAGACCAGAGGGAATAAACTCTTCGTCGATAGAACTTTTAAAAAAACTAAAAGTTGATGGAGTTGGTATGGGAGTTGAACTTTCTTCCCAAGATTTCAGAGAGTCAGAGCTAAATAGATTTGCAGATCATAAAAAAATCATTGATGCCTTTAAATTGTTAAAAGAAAATAATATTAGATCAACTGCTTATAATGTTATTGGATTTCCAAATCAAGACGAAGATTCAATTCTCAGCACGATTGAATTTAATAAAATTCTTAATCCAGACAACATAACAGTAGCTTATTATTCCCCTTACTATGGGACACAACAGCAAAAGAAAAGTTTTGATATTGGTTTATTTAATGATTATGAGCAGGATGTAGATGGACAGCTTAGGAGCGTAAATAGAAAAAATAATTCGCTCTCAAAAGAAAAACTAGATTATTATAAAAAAAATTTTTATGAATTAGTCGAAAAAAGATGAGCCTCATCAATAGAATTATTATCGGCACTTGGTCTTTAAGTGGTGACTTCGGTAAAATTCCAAATCAAGAAGTAGAAAATATATTATATCACACGATTAAAAGTGGTTTTATAGAGTTTGATACTGCACCAAATTATGGTGCAGGTGAAATAGATAATATTTTATCAAAAGTTATCTCAAATTCTAATCAAAAAATTAAAATTAATACAAAATGTGGAAATAGTCCGAATGGTATAAAGTCATTTAAAATTGAAGACATGATTAAAACTGTAGAACATTCACTGAAACTGTTCGGATCAATCAATATACTCTTTTTACATAATCCTAGAGAGGAAATAGTAGAATGGACGAAAATAATTAACTTTTTAAATGATCTTAAAAGCCAAAACTTAATTAAGTCTACTGGAATTTCATTAGCTAGAAATTATTATTTTGATGATAATTTATTAAATCAATTTGATTTTATACAAGACGAAATAAATTTATTGAACTTCATTTCTCTTGAAAAATTGAAAAAAATTAAATCAAAAATTATTGCCAGATCCCCTCTTGCTTCTGGAGTATTATCAGGAAACTTAAATGAACATAGGGTCTTTGAAAAAAATGATTATAGAAGCTCATGGTTGAAAGGAGAAAGGCTCAAAAATATTCTTTATCAAGTAAAAAACTTTGAAAGAGTAAGCAATATGAAATTAGCAGATTTAGCTAAATCATTCATTTTTAGTCAGTCAAATGTAGATAAGGTGATTTTTGGAATAAAAAGTAAAACCCATATAGACCAACTAGTTACTGATACAGAAAATATACCATTTATAAAAAAGGATACTTTAGAAAGTATAATAGAGTTATCAAAAATTAATTATGGGTTAGATTTTCAGAAAAAAGGATATTAATTTATTAATTTAATAAAATATAAAATTAAATATGAGTTTTACAGCACTGATACCAATGAGAGGTGGATCAAAAAGTATACCAAATAAGAATATTAAATTATTTGGAGGTAAGCCACTTTGCGCTTGGGTATTAGATGCTGTTAAGAATTCTAAATTTATAGATGAAATATACGTTTCATCTGATTCAAACAGAATACTTGAGATCGTAGAAAAAATAAATAAAAAGGTAAATCTACTTAAACGCTCACCTTCATTAGCTAAGGATAAGACTTCTACTGAAGAGGTCATGCTAGATTTTGCCTCTAAATTTAATTTTGACAACTTAGTTACATTGCAGGTAACTTCACCCTTTACGACAAGTAAAGATATTGATAATGCAATTAAAAGTTTTAAACAAGAAGGTATGGACTCTCTATTTACTTCAGTAAGAATAAAGCGTTTTTTTTGGGGCGATAATATGAAACCTCTAAATTATAACCCTCGTAAAAGATTGATGAGACAGGATTTTAAAGGGACACTTATGGAAAATGGCGCGTTTTATATAACAAATAGAAATGTACTTTCAAAATATAAGTGTAGATTAGCTGGCAAAATTGGCTCGTATGAAATGCCAATGATAAACAGTATGGAGCTGGATGAAATTGAGGATTGGAAAGCAATGAGTAAATTAATTAAAAAGACGAGATAACTTTTTTAGTTAATAGATCTTATTAAATCTATCTAACCAATCTATTTTAAATTCAAAATTTTTGTCATCTACAAAAACATCATAAACTGGTTTTCCGAAGAAAAGTTTATCATATTTAAGACCCCAACCATTTATCTGAGTCTCGGTACTATCATATCCTTCTTTAATTGCTAAATTGACATCGCTATTATTCCTTCCCATATACCTGGCAGTGAATACAATAATTTCATTCCCCTCATCATGTAGTTTGTTTATTTTTTTTATAACATCAAGGTTTGGTTGTGACGACGAATAATCACTTCCATTTGTTTTACAAATAACGTTATCTAGATCAAAGCAAAAAATCATAATTAAATACAATTATACAAAACTATACATATATTATATTTTTAGTAATATAAATAATCTTTTAAAATTTAATTTTCGGTCTATAGTTAATCGTTAAATAAATAAATACTAATGTTGAATTTTAGTGAGCTCAAGGATACATATTTAATCGCTGAGATAGGGATTAATCACAATGGCGATATAAATATTGCACGTAGATTAATTGATGCAGCTGCAGCAATTGGTTGGAATTGTGTTAAATTTCAGAAAAGAAACCCCGATGTATGTGTGCCTGAAGAACAAAAAAGTATTCCTCGAAGTACTCCTTGGGGAGATATGACGTATCTAGATTACAAAAAAAGAATTGAGTTTGAAAAAAAAGAATATGATTACATAAGTAATTATTGTTCCACAAAAATTCCAAGGTTAGATTGGTCGGCCTCTGTGTGGGACTTAGATAGTTTAGATTTTATGTTATCTTATAATATTCCTTTTATTAAGATTCCTTCAGCAATGATAACAGATTTAGAGCTATTAAAAAAAACTGCTATGTCTGAAAGACCTGTAATGATTAGCACTGGAATGAGTACGTTAAAAGAAATTGATGATGCAGTTAACACAATTTTGAAATATGGTGAAAAACCCTGTATTCTTCATTCAAATAGCTGTTACCCTGCGCCAATTGAAGATCTTAACTTATCTCTTATTCCTTTCTTAAAAGATAGATATGAATGTGTTGTTGGTTACTCTGGCCACGAATACACCGTTGAACCATCAGCCGTAGCAGTGACTATGGGTGCGCAAGTTATTGAAAGACATGTAACTCTTGATCATAATATGTGGGGCACAGATCAAAGAGCAAGTTTGACAATCACTGGAATGGATAGATTGTATAATAGAATAAAAGATATAAGTGTGATGTTAGGAAAGCCTGAGAAAATTGTAACACCGGGCGAGAAAGAAATACGTAAAAAGCTTCGAAAATAAATGGTTGCGGGGGTAGGATTTGAACCTACGACCTTCAGGTTATGAGCCTGACGAGCTACCAGACTGCTCCACCCCGCGGCAATTAATAAGATATTTGGTCCTGTCTATAAATGCAAACATTGCTCCTGGTTTTATTGGTTGAATAGTTTTATGTCAATGTATAAATAAGCTCTTACTAACAAAACTAATATATTCTAGTGTGTACTGACTTTTGATTATTGACTCTTATTACAAAAACTTTTTTGCTAATAATTTAGTTAATTTTATATTTGAGGAAAATGTAGTCATTTTTTGAATCAGATAAAGTATGTAAGTTGAAGATCCAATAAAGAGTATTTTTTTAGGATTTTGAATATTTTTTATAATCTTTTCTGCAACAAAGCTTACATTTAATAAACCTTTCCTCTCCTTAATTGAATATTTTTTTTGAAATCCTGTATTCATACCCCCTGGAATAATTAGAGATATATTTATTTTCTCATTACTATTTTCAGCCATAAGGGACAAAGTGAATTGGTTTATGAATGCTTTACTAGCGGTATATAAACTCATTTTAGGGATTGGTGAAAAACTTGAAGATGATGAAATATTAATAATATTTATCCTTTCATTAATTTTTTGTCTTAGCACAAAATTACATAATATGGCGTATGCATCACAATTTATACGCATGAGTTTTGTTGCTTCTTTTAAATCTACTTTATTAAATTCTTCATTAATCATGACTCCAGCGTTGTTAATTAGATTTTCAATATAGTAATTGTATTTTTTAAGATATATTGAAATAATTTTTTCTAAGTTATTTAAATTTGATAGATCATATTGAATAAAATGATCTATATTAGAATTTTTTGTATTATCTCTATCTATGGAAATAATCCTGTGTCCCTTTTGTCTTAGTTGATAATAAAGTTCTTTACCTAATCCAGATGAGGATCCTGTAATTAATGTGACAGGTTCTTTTTGATTATTTGTATTACTAGTAATTAATGATCTATAAAATTTTTTAATACCCACTCTTGCAGTAATTTCCGGTTTAAATCCTATTCTTTCTATTTTGTTGTTTGAAGTCACTAATACATCATTACTCAGTGACTGTATGGTTGTTGGAAAAAATTTTCTAAATTTTATTATTATAAAATTTATAATTTTTGGGACATTTATCATTTTAGATTTTTTACCTGAACTTTCGTGCATAATAGAAAAAATATCACCAAGTGATATAGGTACGCTGTCACTGACATGAAAAATCTCTTTATTTTTTGATTTTTCTGAAACTATCAATATAGAACGAAGAAGATCATCAATATGTATTATACTGACTTTACCAACGAAATTAATTCGAGTTAAAATCTTATTATTATTAATTTGTTCAAAGAAATATCTTAAATGTGTATCAAGTGTCATATTTGAACCATAGGCCCATGGTATTCTAATAATATTGAAAGGCAGCTTTGAATTGATTACTTCCTTCTCAGATTTGAGCTTTGAAATTCCATATGTAGATTTTGGAAAACCTTTAGAACTTTCATTTAATGGTTTACTGCAATTATCATTCCACCCTCTTTCAAGAGCGCCAAGTGTACTTCCCAATATAAATTTTTTAATTTTAAAATTTTTAACGAAATCTATTAATTGTTTCGTTGCTTTTTCGTTGTGTCTATATGGATCGACAGGTTTATTAAATTTTACTTCAGCAGCAAAATGAAATACATAATCTATTTTCTTTATTTTATTTTTAAAGTTCTCAAGTTCGTCAAAATCACAGTATAAATATGAACAATTCTTAATTTTTATGAGACTGTGTTCAGGATTTCTCATCATAACTATTAAGTGATTGTTTTTCCCATTAATCTTGTTTTTTGACAAATAATTAATTAAGTGAGAACCAATAAATCCAGAACCGCCAGTAATAAAAATAATATTTTGATTTATTTTTTTTTTGTCTACGTATTCTAATTGTCTTAAAAATTTTCCTTTTTTAAAGACTAATACTGTTCTAGAGGCAACCCAAATATTAAAATATTGGTAAGAACTAACTAAACTTAAACCACATCTTTTTATAAGATTTACCCACTCATTTTTCTCACGAAAACAAATTTCTAATTCAGGTTCAATTTTTAAATCAAAGAATTTAGTTAACTTATTATCAACATAGTCACTTTGATTAACGTCTTTAAAGAAAAACTTTCCATTAATATTGAGTAATGTTTTAACTTTTTTGATAAAAAGATTATGCTTTTCATAGTTTATGTGATGCATAAAATCATTCGATATAACAAAATCAAATTTTTCTTCTATTTTAATATTTTCAAAACTAGCAGTAATAGAGTTGTGTGGCCTGCTAATTTTTCTTGCTATTTTAAGTTTATCTTTATTACTATCAATAATTGTAACACTCATATTAGGTCTTAGAATTTTTACAGATAGTGCGTACAGTCCCTCCCCGCAACCAATATCTAAAACGTTACCTTTCTTTGGCATTTCTTTGTCTAATAATTTTAATGGAAGAATTAAAGTTTTAATTGCGGCAGTTAAAAACCCAAGCTCTCTGTTAGTTAAAAAAAATATTCTAATTTTTATGATTATATATTTTAACATTTACCAAATTACTCTAAGATTTGAACAGATAACCCCAATTGATACCAATTTATAAATATTTTAATGCTCGCAAAGTACGAATATATATTAATACCTTTTTTTTTAACAGTCATATCTATAATAGCAATTGGCGATTTCAATATACGATTAGCGACCGAAGATTATAGGCTAGCGGGAGCATCACATTCATTTAAATTTATTCACGAAGAACTTTACAAAGGGACGATATTATCAAATTTTAACAAATTAAACTTTCTTTTACTGACAAATATTCCGGTTTCTCTTTTTGAAAATTTTAAATTCCCTATCTTCAGTAGCGTTTATATTCTTACTATTTTTGGAAATACTTTTTTTTATACAATTTTTTATTTTTTTTCAAAAAAAATTCTGAATTCAACAAAAAAATCTTTTTTTACTTTATTATTATTTATTGCTTCTGGCATCTCATATAACAACTTGTCAATTATGGGAACAGATGGTTCAATTCAAGTATTTCCTGATACAAACATCTATGCGTGGTCAATAATCCTTTTATCTACGTATTTTTTGATTAAAAATAAATTTTACTTTGCTATAGGAACACTAATATTTCTTCCATTTATACATCTTGGCCATTTCTTTTTATTCTCACTCTATATATTATCATTTTTTTCGTTAAAGTTTCTTAAAAAAAAAGGCATCAGAGAACTATTATTTATAATTGTTTATATAATATTTTTAATTCTAATAATTTTTATTTTTGGACAATTTGAAGTTATTAAAAGTTTTGCTGATTTTAAAGAATTCTTCTTTGATCATTTAAAAGCTTCCAGCGGTCACGCCAATCCATTAGGTTACTCACATATATTTCCTGGTGTTTTTATTTCTTATATCACAGTATTGTCATTTGCTTATCTTGGGTATTGTTTCAATTTTAAGAAAGAAAGCTTCATTGGTAATTACAAACTAATTATTTTGATAAGTTTATTCTTTTCTGTATTTTTGTTTATTTTGACAATTGCAATCCCTTACTATGAACTAAAATTTCTTTCAAATATTTGGTTTTTGATTCCTGCAAGAGCGACAGTATATTTACAAATTTTTGTTTTTCCACTGGCTTCAGCATTTCTTTTTGAAATAATTTCCTCTAATTATTCAAAAATATTTAAATACATCACTATGTTTTTCATGATTATATCTTCTGTGATTTCTAGCTTTGGTTTATTTATCATAAATGTAGTTTTCTTATCGTATTTTGCTTTTATTACTTCATGCAAAAATCTCAGAAATCAAATTTACTTAGTATTAATATTATCCTTGACATCAATGCTTATTTTATATTTTTCATATGAAGCAAACGTACTTGAAACAATTATGTTAGGCCCGTTTCAGGTTTATAAAAGTCTATTCCTCCAAGTTGAAAATTCTATTTTTAGAGACAGCTTTATATTAATCATAACAGCTAGAATGATAATAGGTATAATCATAATAATATTTATTTATTGTTTTTTTAAAATAAGAAAAATAAAGCCAATTAGTAATATTGGACTATTTAGTTCAATCAGCTACAGCGATATTATGATACTAATATTATTTGTTTTTGTATTTGCTAATTCATTTCAAAAAATGTCTGCAACATTTTTCGATAATAATAGGCAAGAGATTTATAAAACACAATTATGGATTGGTGAAAATATAGACCCACATGATATAATTTTAACTGATGAGTATATATTTTCCTTTAGCGGAGTCGTAAAAAATGCGATAATCTATCCTTCAATAAATACCTTTTTACCATTTAGAATTTTAAATAAAGAGCTAGAAGAATATCAAGAGATTATAGAAAAAACTATAAATAGTGATTACGAAAAAAATAATATATCTTATCGTTTAAATGTTGATGACATTCGTAGACATGAAACAAATATTCGTAATTTAAGTGAAGATAACATTTACAAATTGGGCCAACTACATGGCTCAAAATATTTTATAACACAAAAAAGCTATGAAAATTTCAAATTATTATATAAGAATAATTTATATAATATTTACGAAGTTTTTTAGAATTAATCAATGTCAGAAAATAAAGATTATTTAGAAAGAGAAAAGGAAATACATGATACCTGGGCGCTTGAAAATGATTACAAGCTTTTTAATCCAGACTCATTTGAAAAAGGTCTTTCTTTACCAGAATTTAATTGGTTATTTAAAGATATTGACTTTCAAAATAAGAGGGTACTTGATATTGGTTGTGGACTAGGAGAGTCTTCAATTTTTTTTGCAAAGAAAGGGGCGCATGTTTCTGCAATTGACATATCAGAGGGTGTAATTGAAAAGGGACGAGAAAAAGCTCTAGAAGAAGGCGTAAAAATTGAATTTTATGTTACTAACGGTGAGGACCTAAGCTTATTTGAGGATAATACGTTTGATTATATTTATGCAGCTAATCTTTTACATCATTTGGCAATCGATGAAATTATTAAAGAAGTAAATTTAAAATTAGTTAAAGGAGGATCCTTTTTTTCTTGGGATCCTATAGCATATAATCCTGTTATAAATATTTATAGAAGATTGGCAACAGCAGTAAGAACAATTGATGAGCACCCATTAACGAAAAAAGATATCTCAAATATTTGTAATTCCTTTAGTAAGTCTGAGGTAAAGTTCTTTTGGCTAACTGGTTTGTTAATTTTTTTAAAATTTTTTTTAATAGATTTTAAAAATCCCTCAAAAATAAGATACTGGAAAAAGATAGTTGAGGAAGAAGAGAAATATAGCTCTTTTCTTAAAATAAGTCACAATATTGATCAAGTATTATTCAAGTTTTTGCCTGTGTTAAAATATTTAACCTGGAATGTTGCCATTAGAGTTACTAAGTAAATATTTCTCATATATTTTTTTAACTAAATTTAAAAAATAGTCTTTATTAATATCCATTACTGGATCAGAACTTATATCTGGAAACTCTTTCTTTTGTTTATTTTGACTCTCCTCCGTGTCTCCCTTTATATAAAAAAACTGTTCATCTAGTGGAATTTCTAATTTTATTTCACTTTCATCTTTGTATGAAGTAACTACTACTTTTTTATTAATATATTCAAAATTAATATTTTTTATGAATTCATCAAATAACTTAATATCAGTTTCTGCAAAGTTATTTTTAAATTCTCTCGATTCAATTAAGAATCTGTATATAAAACTTTCAAATTTAATTTTCTTTGGCATTTGAGTTTAATATATCTTGAGATATATCAACCAATTCTTCATAACTTAGCGGCCAATTGTTTTTCTTAGGTGGAGCCGAAAAAAAAGTTTTAGCTCTTTGAATCTTGGCAGACATATATCTTAGTGAAATAGTTATTTCAGGGTAACTGCCATACATACAGCCATCGCAAGCAGAAGTTGTTTCAAATACCTCATCTCTAAATGATTTTTCTTTATATTTTTTCGGAAAATCATCAGCATAGGTTGGATATGAATTTTTTATTCTAAAATCACAACATGGCTGAAAATGTCCATTTGGCAAAACTGCAAAATATAAGTTTGGTGAGTCACAAACATTGTCATTCTTACTTCTCCAGGATGTTTCTAATCCCTTCGTAAATCTTTTTATATCATCCAGGTATTGATCACTATCATATAATAAGTATCCTTGTTTCCTCATTCTTCTAATGTCTTCAATAAGATTATCAATCTTATCAAAATGACAATCTTCAAACTTCATTTTTTGATCAAAGGTCCTGAATCCTCTTGGGTGTGCATAATTACTTACATGTATAGGCACTAGTGATGTAAACCAGGAAATTTTAGTTCCAAATCTAATAACATCTTTTACTTCTTCTAAATTACTTTTTGAAAGTACGCACCCCAATGATGCAAAACTACCTTTTTTTGGAAGATGTTTCGTAAATAATGAAATTGATTTCAACGCTTTATGCCAAGAGTCCTTGAATTGACCATTTATTTTGTCTTGGTTATGAGGCTGTAAAGAATCCAGAGAAATGGATATATCTCTTCCACCAGACTCAATACATTTAACAATCTGTTCTTCACTAGCGAAACCATTAGTTTGCATTCTTACGTGAACACCCCTGCTTTCGAAAGCTTTTATTATGTCAGGTAGGTCTTTTCTTGCAAAAGGTTCACCGCCAGTTAGTAAAATTATTGCAACACCCATTTTTGCAAAATTGTCTGCCATTTTATTAATCTCATACAGACTGCACTCTCTAACGTCAGCATTCGCATAAATTATATTGCACTGTTCACAAGTGAGATTACATCGTGCGGTTATATAAAACTGAACATAAGCTGGAGTGTCTTTAAAGACAGCTGCTTTTGCTAAATTAAACTTTGTAGGTATTGAAAACATTGTTTAATATTACTTCTCGAAATCAAAAATTTTGTCAATAATATAAAGTGGTCTATTTTTTGTTTCTTCAAATATTCTAGCGATATATTCTCCCACAATCCCAATTAAAAAAATTTGAACTCCGCTAAATATTATTATTGTAAGAATTATTGCTGTAAATCCTGGTACCAATGAGTCGGTGAAAAACTTTAAATATAAATAATAAAGTGAAATTAAAGTACCTACAATTATTGTGAAAGTCCCTAATTGAACAGCAAAAGTAAGAGGTTTGTTTGAAAAAGAAAATATAGCATTCATAGAGAAACCTAACATTTTAAAAAATGGAAACTTTGTTATTCCCGCTACTCGTTTATCCCTTTCATAAAAAAATGCTTTAGATTTGAAACCAAGCCATGGAATCATCCCCCTTATAAATCTATTTTTTTCTCTTAACTTGCTAAATTCTGACGCAGTTCTTTTAGACAACACTGCAAAATCCCCTGAATTAAGGTTTATGTTTGTATCACTCATCATTTTCATTATTTTATAAAATAGTCCTGCAGAGGCTTTCTTGAAAAATGTTTCACCTTTTCTTTCTTTTCTTACGCCATATACAAAATCATAACCCTCATTATTACAAAGATCATACATCTCCTCTATTAACTCAGGTGGATCTTGTAAGTCTGCGTCTATAATACATATGTAATCACCCATTGCATAATCAATACCAGCAGTTATTGCCATTTGATGTCCAAAATTTCTTGTGAAAGATATTATTTTGATACAATCTATATATTTCTTAAGAATATTAAGTGAATTATCATTAGATCCGTCATTTACAAATATTACTTCAGTACTAACTTTATCTTTTATTTTTTGTTTCAATTTTAAGATTCTATCAATACTTATCTCTAAAATTTCTTCCTCATTATAAACAGGTAATACAATACTCAGAGTGTTTTTATTTTTAGTTGACATAGGATTTTTTATAAGTTCTATAACATCTTAATATATCAAATAAACTCAGAAATAAACTTACTTTTATTATATAGTTTTACTACAATGACTTATCAACTACTACATGTAATACAACGTTTATTAATTTGTTTCATACCTTTAGCACTTATTATTGGCCCCTTTATTGCAGATTTGTTTGTAGTTGTTTGCTCGTTGTTATTTTTATTTTTTTCTATAAGTAAAAAAGAGTTTAAATATTTTAAAAGTATTTTTTTTCTAACATTTATCTGCTTGTGCTTATACTTACTTATAAGATCGATATTTTCAAACGATTACCTACTTTCTCTTGAAAGCTCATTATTTTACTTTAGATTTGGCTTATTTTCTCTTGCAGTATGGTACATTCTTGAAAATGATAAGCTTTTTATAAAAACTTTTTATTTATTTATCATATTCACTTTTCTTATTCTTTTTATAGATTCTTTCTATCAGTATTTCACAGGTTTTAATTTACTTGGCTATAAATACAATGGAATACGTCTCTCAAGTTTTTTTGGGCAAGAAATGGTTCTTGGCAACTACATTTCTAGACTAATGCCTCTTCTTATAGGAATTATTCTCTACTATCACAATTCCTCAAAGATATCTTTGATCATTGGATTTTTATTCTTAATTTTATCCGATGTACTCATATATATCAGTGGAGAAAGAAGCGCATTTTTTTTCCTGATTCTCACCACCATTATATTAGTGATAATTTCAAATAGATGGAAATTATTGAGATTAATTTCTTTCCTTATATCATTAGCGATTATTATATTTCTGTCATTATATAATCCATCTGTAAAAGAAAGAATGATAGATGCTACAATTAATCAGACTAATATAAATGAAGATAAAATATATTTTTTCTCGTATGAGCATACTTCTCTCTATAATACTGCCATAAATATTTTTTATGATAATCCTATTTTTGGAGTTGGAACAAAGATGTTTAGGGTTATGTGCAATGATGAAAAGTACCGTTTAATAGATACAGTCAATGAAACCGAATATGTGAGGTCTTGTAGCACTCATCCTCATAATGTATTTTTACAATTATTAGCTGAGACAGGATTAGTTGGTTTTCTACCAATTTTCTTATTATTTATATTTATTATTTATCAATTTTGTAGACAAACTGTAGCCACATGGATTACTAAAAAAAGTTTTTTGAGTGATTTCCAAATTTGTTTGTATATTTCAATTATGCTTTCAATTTGGCCTTTTGTTCCAAGCTTAAATATATTTAATAACTGGATAAGTATTATATTTTACTTACCTGTTGGATTTTTATTATTTACATATGAAGCACATAATAATAAACCTAATAACCTAAGTAACACCTAAATTATTAAGGAATATTATGAAAATTATTGTTACAGGAGGCGCTGGTTTCATAGGAAGTCATTTGGTTGATGAGTTACTAACAAAGAGTCATGAAGTTATTGTGTTAGATAATTTTTCAACTGGAAGAAAACAAAACTTAGATCATATAGAAAATATTAAAATCATTGATTGTGATCTTTCTATAAACGGATCCTGGACTAGTGAATTTAGAGGAACAGATTTAGTGTTTCATATTGCGGCATTAGCAGACATTGTTCCAAGTATAAAGGATCCGTCAAAATACTTTGAAGCGAACGTGGTAGGTACCTTTAATACACTAAAAGCTTCTCATGAACATGGTGTAAAAAAATTTATTTATTCAGCTTCTTCATCCTGCTATGGAATACCAAAAAAATATCCAACTAATGAAAAAGAAGAAATTGATACGCACTACCCATACGCATTAACCAAAAAAATGGGAGAAGATCTTGTAATGCATTTTGAAAAAATCTATAAACTTCCTTCAATTTCACTTAGATTTTTTAATGTATACGGCACAAGATCAAGAACATCAGGCACCTATGGGGCCGTAATGGGTGTATTTTTAGCACAAAAAATAGCGAACAAACCATTTACAATTGTTGGCGATGGAGAGCAAACAAGAGATTTTACTTATGTTTCAGATGTAGTTAACGCATTGATAAAAGCCTCAGACTCAGATCTTTCAGGAGAAATTTTGAATGTAGGGAGTGGAAATACTATATCAGTAAATACACTAGCGAAATTAATAGGTGGGAATGACTATAAAAAAGTTTTTATCCCTAAAAGACCAGGTGAACCCGATTGTACATTTGCAAATATAGAAAAAATAAAGAAACTATTAAATTGGGAACCTTTTGTTCCAATTGAAGAAGGAGTAAATATTATACTTAAAAATATTGATTATTGGAAAGAAGCTCCAGTTTGGACTCCTGAAACAATAAAAAAAGAAACAACTGATTGGTTTAAATATTTAGGAAATGAATAAGAAGATCTATATAACTGGAGGAGGCGGATACGTAGGCTCAAATTTGATACCATCTCTTTTAAAAAAAGGATTTAAGGTAACAGTTCTAGATCTATTTATCTATGGTGAGGATGTACTTGACAAGCATACAAACCTAGAATGTATAAAAGGAGATATTAGAGATCAAGAATTACTAAAAAAGTCTATACAAGGCCACGATGTTGTAATTCACTTAGCATGTATTTCTAATGATCCTAGTTTTGAATTGAATCCACTTTTAGGAAGATCAATAAATTTAGATGCGTTTGAGCCCCTAGTAAAGATTTCTAAATCTGCAGGAGTAAAAAGGTTTATTTATGCTTCTTCATCGTCTGTATACGGGGTCAAAAATGAGTTAGATGTTAATGAAACCATGACCTTAGAGCCAATGACTGATTATTCAAAGTTTAAAGCAGAATGTGAAATGATTTTAAGTTCATACAATTCAACTAACTTTGTAACAACCACAATTAGACCCGCAACAGTTTGTGGCTATGCTAGACGACAAAGACTCGATGTCGTTGTAAATATCTTTACAAATATAGCATTTCACAAAAGAGAAATTTCAGTTTTTGGAGGTAAACAATTGAGACCAAATATTCATATTAACGATATGACAAAAGCCTACATAAAAGTCTTAGAAGCACCAGATGACTTAATAAGCAATGAAATATTTAACGTTGGAGACAAGAATTTTACTGTCTTAGAATTAGCAGAAATTACAAAAAGTGTTGTGGGAAATGATGTCAAACTTGTGTTATCTCACTCTGATGATAATAGGTCCTATCATATATCTTCTAAAAAAATATTTAATTTGCTTAATTTCAAAACAGAAAATACAATCAAAGATGCTGTAATTGATCTTCAATTTGCAATAAAGGAAAATAAACTTAAAGATAGTTTATCTAACCCAAAATACTTTAATATAAAAACAATGCAAAAGATTAACTTAGTTTAATATTTATTAGAAAATACTTATGGTTAAAAAAGTAAGATATTCATATTTACCGCAGCAATTTGAAAATATAGATGATCTGTGGATACAGTTGAAAGAGTTTGTAAAAAGTGGAGACTTCACTCTTGGTAAACCACTCCAAGAATTTGAAAATAAGTTTGCCAAATTAATTGGTGTTAAGCATGCTATAGGAGTTAATTCTGGAACAGATGCAATTAAGCTACCACTTAAAGCCTATGGGGTTGGACATGGAGATGAAGTAATTACAGCTGCTAATACTTTTGTTGCAACTGTTGGCGCTATTACTGAAATTGGTGCAAAGCCAATTTTTATAGATTGTGATGATACATTTTGCATGAATACAAATTTGATTGAGGAAAAAATTAATGAGAAAACAAAAGCAATTGTACCTGTTCATTTTACAGGATACATGACAGAAATGAATCATGTAATGAAATTAGCCCAAAAGTATAACCTACCTGTAATAGAAGATGCTTGCCAGTCAATTCTAGGAGAAATAGATAATAAAAAAGCAGGTACTTGGGGAGATGCTGGTGCATTTTCTTTGCACCCATTAAAAAATTTAAATGTTTGGTCAGATGGGGGCTTAATTACATGTAATGATGATGAATTAGCAAAGAAATTAAGGTTGTTAAGAAATCATGGTTTAATTGACAGAGATAATGTCAGTTTACTGGGTTACAATTCTAGGTTAGATACGATCCAAGCTGTTGTTGGAAATTGGCTTATTCCACAAACCAATTCAATTGCTGATAAAAGAATAGAAAATGCAGCGTATTTAGATAGTAATCTATCAAAGATAAATTCAATTACATTACCACCAAGACCGAAAAATTATAAAATTGTATACCATCTCTACATTGTATTTGCAGAAAAAAGGGATGAATTGCTTGAATATTGTCTCACAAAAGGTATCGAGGCTAAAGTTCACTACCCAATTCCTATATATAGGCAACCGGCATTAAGTTTTTTAAATCATTCTGAAGGTGATTTTCCTGTTACCGATAGTCATGCAAAGAAGATAATTTCATTTCCATGTGATCAGCATTTGGAAAAAGAGGAGCTAGACTATATAATTAACACTGTATCCAGTTTTTATTCAAAGTCAAAAAGTGACAATTAATAATATAGCTTATATTGATTTACAAGCTCAGTGGACAACTGAGAAAAAAGATTTATTGAAAATAATTGATAATGTTATGTCTAGCGGCCAGTTTGTTGGTGGAAAGTATGTTGATCAGTTTGAAAAAAAAATTGCAAAGTTTTGTAATGTTAAATACGCCGTTTCTTTGAATAGTGGTACTGATGCTCTAACAGTTGCACTACATTGTGCAGGAGTTAAGAAAGGAGATGAGGTAATTACAGCTCCTAATTCATTCATATCCTCAGCGTCAGTTATAGCTCATTTAGGAGCGAAACCTGTATTCGCAGACGTGCTTGAGGATCAAAATATCGATCCCGAAGAAATTGAAAAAGTAATTACAAAGAAAACTAAGGCAATAATACCAGTCCATCTCACTGGAAGAATATGTGAGATGAAAAAAATTAATAAAATAGCCAAGAGAAAAAATATTGTTGTGATAGAGGATGCTGCTCAAGCAATTGGCTCAAAATATTATAATAAAATGAGTGGATCAATTGGTCATATTGGATGTTTTTCTACTCATCCACTTAAGAATTTAAACGCTTCTGGCGATGGTGGTTTTATTACTACTAACAATGCTCTATATGCAAAGAGAATAAAAAAATTGTGTAACCTTGGGATAATAAATAGAAATATAGTCGAGGAATTTGGCTATGTATCAAGATTAGACAATTTACAAGCAGCAATACTATTATATCGTTTGTCAAAGATGAAGGATGTTATACGAAAAAGAAGAAATAACGTAGATTTCTATATGAAAAATTTAGATAAAAATCATGTTTTCTATCCCAAAGAAAAAAAATATCAATTTAATACGTATCATACTTTTGTAATTCAAGTTAGAGAGAGAGACAAATTAAGAAATTATCTTAAAAAAAAGGGTATAGGTACCGCAATACACTACCCTATCCCTATTCATCTTCAACCAGCGGCAAAAAAATTAAAATATAATAAAAATAGCTTTCCTGTAACAGAAAAACAATCAAAAGAAATTTTAACATTACCTGTTCATCAATTTCTTTCTCTTAAACAAATAAAATTTATAACAGATACAATTAATGAATATTTTAAACAGTAAGCTCAATCTGGCAGCACAGAAAATTACTTTAGATGACAGATCTAAGTATTTAAGAAGTCTAGTAGTCAAATCTCTATTAGGAGCTGGCAGAGGGCATATGGGTTCTGCTATGTCTATAATTGAAATATTAAGAGTTTGTTACGATAGTTATATTAAGCACTTTCCAAATGATGCAAATAATGATTTGAGAGATAGATTAATTTTAAGCAAAGGCCATGGATGTCTCGGGCTCTATGCTTTACTTGTCGATAAAGGTTATTTTTCAATTTCTGAATTAGATTCAGTAGGGTCCTTTAACTCTATTTTAGGAGGCCATCCCGAGCACTATAAGATACCGGGAGTAGAAGCTTCGACGGGGGCCCTGGGCCATGGACTATCCATCGGTGTAGGTATTGCAAAAGCACTTAAGATGAAGAAAAAAAATAACAAGGTAATTGTTATAGTCGGGGACGGGGAAATAAATGAAGGATCAGTCTGGGAAGCAGCAATGTCAGCATCTAAGCACAATCTAAATAATCTAATTGTTTTTATAGATTATAATAAAATTCAATCTTACGGTTTTACTAGTGACGTTATTGATCTAGAGCCATTAGCAGAAAAATGGAAGAGTTTTGGATTTATAGTTAATGAAGTTAATGGACATGATATTAATCAAATAGAGGAATCCCTGAATCAATCATCTGAAGACGATAGACCTAAAGCTATTATCTGTCATACTGTTAAAGGAAAAGGCTTTCCTTTTGCAGAAAATAATCCGAAGTGGCATCATAAAAATAATTTTACTGATGAAGAAATAAGTTTATTGAAAGAGTTTACGAATACATGAGACAAGCAGCACTTAACTCAGTTTATGAAATTGCAAAAGAAAATGAAAATATAGTTTTTATTGGATCAGACCTTGGTCCTGGAGTTCTTGAGGAGTTCAAAAAAAATATTCCTGAGAGATTTTTTATGGAAGGAGTTGCAGAGCAATTTGTGATTGGATTTTCAGCTGGATTAGCTAAGGAAGGCTTTATTCCTTTTGTAAACACTATATCTACGTTTTTAACTCGAAGATGTTTTGAACAAATTACTATAGATTTATCCTTACATGATCTTCCAGTGAAATTAATTGGTAATGGCGGAGGTTTAGTTTATTCACCACTTGGCCCTACACATCAGGCAATTGATGATATAGCCATATTAAAAGCAATTCCAAATATGACTATTGTATGTCCATGCGATGCAATAGAAATGAAAAAGCTTATAACCGCATCAATAGACTGGCCTCACCCAATGTATATAAGGTTAGCAAGAGGCGGTGAAGATATTGTAACAGCAAGAACAACTGATTTTCAAATAGGAAAGGGATTATTGATCAGAAAACCATTGAAAAATTTATTTATTACTTGTGGGGCTATGGCACAAAAAGCAATTAAAGCCTCCGATAACTTATTAGAAGAGGGTATCGAAAGTGGAGTTTTACATATGCATACAGTCAAACCATTAGACACAGGGATTTTAAAAAAATGGCTGCCTCTGGTAGATAATGTAATAACAGTGGAAGAGCACATAAGAAGTGGCGGGTTAGGTACTAGTATATTAGAATTTTGTAATGATTTTTTACCATCTCAAACAAAAAATATTCACAGAATTGGCCTTCCAAATAAATACGTTGAACATTATGGTACACATGATGAGCAACAAGTATTTTATGGGTTAACAGATGAAAATCTTACAAATGCAATGAAGGAAATGATTAATAATGTCTAATGATTATCAATCATACCAAGAATTAAAAATTTCGAAGGAGTTCATTAATAATGGATATGTGATAAAAAAAATTAATCAAGAAAAGTCCTTTACTTGGATAAATGATAAAGTATTAAATATTTCGCAAAAATTATTAAAAACAAAAAAATTACCCGCTAGTTTTTTTGATCAAACACATAAATATTTAAATTTGAAAAATCTAAATAATTTTAGAATGAGTATTATAAATGAACTTAATAAATCTAAAAAATTTAAATTTCACTATTACAATATATCTCGAGAATACACTGATTTAATCGTTGGGAATGAACTAGCTATGCAAAAGAGAATAAACCTTAGTATTCAGCTTCCAAATGATTCAAGCTCTCTACTACCTGTACATTCAGATGTATGGTCAGGAGATTCACCCTATGAAGTTGTAGTATGGTTACCACTTGTAGATTGCTATAAGACAAAATCAATGTTCATTCTACCCCCAAAAGCAAATATAAAACTTAATAAAAATTTTGATAAATTTTATGGCAAATCCAGTGAAAGAATTTTTAATTTTATTAAAAAAGATATTAAATGGATAAAGATAGATAAAGGCGAATTATTGATATTCAATCAAGCCTTACCTCATGGTAATCGTATTAATAAGGAAATTTCGACAAGATGGTCTATGAATTGCAGATTTAAAAGCCTATTTTCACCATATGGAGATAAAAAAATAGGTGAATTTTTTATTCCTATAACAACAAAAGTTGCATCTAAAATTGGAATGCAATATCAGAGTCCCTTGTATACTAAAAAATGAAAAATAAGAAAAAAGTCAAAGGATATATTTTTAGTAGAGCTTTTGAAGGTGAGAGAGCACCTCAACATATACAGAATCTGGTAATTAGAAATTATTGTAATAATAATAATTTAGAGTATCAATTAAGTGCAAGTGAATATGAGTTTAAAGACTCTCATTCTATGCTTTATCAAATGTTGGATGAACTTTATGCGATAGATGGAATAATTGCTTATAGTATTTTTCAAATGCCAAGAGATACGTATTCTAGAAACAAGATAATCAATAAGATAATAAACAAAAAGAAAAGTTTTTATTTTGCGTTGGAAGAAATGAAAGTTTCAAATAAAGAAGATCTTTTTTTATTAGACGAAATCTGGAATGTTAACAAAATATTATCTAGTTGTTACAAACCAGAATAAATGAAAAAACTTAAAAATTTTGTAACACCTCTACATCTTGCTTCAAAGAGAAATTATCTTGAACGCATGAATAACAATAAAGTAGATTGCATGAATGTTGCTAAAAAGTATGATCAAGATTATTGGGATGGAGATAGAAAGTACGGGTATGGTGGATATAAGTACATTGAGGGCTGGTGGGAACCTGTTGCTCAACAATTAATCGATACTTACCATCTTGTTTCTGGATCAAAAATTCTAGATGTTGGATGTGGAAAGGGATTTTTACTTTACGAAATATATAAAAAAAACCCAGAGATAAATATTCAAGGGTTTGATATATCACAATATGCAATAAAAAATAGTAAAGATGAAATTAAAATGTATTTAAATGAATTTGATGCAAGAAATCTTTTCCCATATAAAAATAATGAATTTGATTTAGTAATTTCATTAGGAACTTTACATAATCTTAAGCTTTCAGACCTAAAGCAAACAGTAGCAGAAATAGAAAGAGTAGGTAATCAAGGATATATTATGCTCGAAAGCTACAGAAATAATAGAGAACTATTCAATTTACAATGTTGGGCATTAACTTGTGAAACATTTTTTGATACTGAAACTTGGATTAACTTTTATGAGTCTGTAGGCTATAAAGGAGATTATGAATTCATTTACTTTGAGTGAGCATTCAAACAATGCCGTGAAGGCAATTATATTTAATGCAGATGGAAAGATACTTTTGCAAAAAAGAGATAATCATAAAAATCTTCCATTCGCAAACTGTTGGAATTTTTTTGGTGGAATCGTTGAAAAGGAAGAGTCATTAACTGCCGCTTTGAAAAGAGAGCTTAATGAGGAAATTTCTTACATTCCAAAGAATATTGAAAATGCAGCTTTTAATTGGATATGGAAAAGTGAATGGAGACAGACCGTAAATCACTTTTATCCATTATTATGGGATGGTCAAATTTCAGATTTAGATCTTAAAGAAGGTCAGGAAATGAGATTGTTTAGTCTTGATGAGATTCTTAAATTAGAACTTGTGCCAGCTATTTACTGTAATTTTGCTAATATATACAAGATTATTTCAAAGGATAAAAATGCAATAAATGGAAACTTAATAAATTTTATAACTGATAGGTTTGTGAAAAATAATAATCTGATAAAAAAAAATGAAAGAGTTTATTTTGCAGCAAGTGAAAATATCAAATTATCAAGACAACAAATATTTTTATTCAGAGAAATATCTATTTTAAATAATCTTGAAGTGTCTAGAATTTGTTTACATAGAGATCAAAATTCTTTAATCCAGGAAATGATTATGTTTCATTGTAAATCAACAACTGTTGGACCTTTAAAACAATTAAATCAAAGCATCTCCTATCACATTGTTGATGGAGTTATACAAATTTCAGTTTATGAAAATGAAAAAATTAGAGATACTTATACTTTATCAAGCATATCATACTCTAATAAACAACTAGGTTCGATAAGAATAAATCCTGATGAATATAGAACAGTATCTTCAATAACAGAAAACGCTATTTTTATAGAAACTACAAACGGACCATTCAAAGATGATGATACGATTTGGTTAGAGGAAAGACATAAAATTGAGAAATAAAGAAATAATTTTTAGGAGGGAAGACTGCCGAGCTTGTAAAAGTAAAAATCTAGATCTTTTCTTTGCTTTAAAACCATCGCCAATTGGAGACGCGTTTATTAATAAAAATCAACTAGATATTAAGCAGGAAAAATTTCCTATAGATCTTTTCATGTGTAAGGACTGTGGTTTGGCACAATTACTTGATGTTATTGATCCAGACATTTTGTATGGTAATTATATTTATCTTACTGAAAGCTCAGTAGGATTAAAAAATCATTTTAAAAATTTTGCTAGCCACATAATGCAAATATTAAAACTTAAAGAAAACTCAGTAGTTATAGATTTAGGAAGTAACGATGGCATTCTACTTAATTTTTTTAAAAATTTTGGTATGAATGTAATTGGTATAGAGCCCGCTAAAGAAATTGCGCAAGCAGCAAATAAAAATGGCATAAAAACTATACCGAAATACTTTTCGTCAGAGGTTGTTAAGAATATTTTACAGAACGAAGGCAAAGCTAAATTAATTACTTCAAATAACGTTTTTGCCAATGTTGACGATATTAGATCATGGGTGAAATGTGTTGAAAATCTCTTAGATTTTGATGGTGTTTATGTATTCGAAAGTTTTTATCTTTTAGATGTAATAAACAATTTCGTATTTGATTTTATTTATCATGAACATTTATCAGCTTTTTCAGTAAAACCAATAAAAAAACTATTTGAGAGTGTTGGTTTAAATTTAATTAAAGTTGAGCATGTAGAAACTAAAGGAGGTTCATTAAGATATTTTGTACAGCGAGAACAAGGTCCTTTATCAGATGATGGAAGTGTTGCAGATTATCTTGCTTTAGAAGAAAAAGAAGGCTTGTATGTCAAACAGACTTATCAAGAATTTGCAGAGAGAGTAAAAATCATAAAATTTGAGTCAATAAAGAAATTAAAAGAATTAAAGAATGAAGGAAAAGTTATTGCTGGATTTGGTGCATCTATTACTGGAACAACTTTAATTCACCATTTTGAGTTGGAAGAGTTATTAGATTATTTAATTGATGATAACAGAGACAAACAGGGGAAATATAGTCCTGGTATACATCTTCCAGTATATCCTGTGGAACACATATATCAAAAAAAACCTGACTACGTGTATATTTTAGCGTGGAGATTTGCTTCCTACTTCATAGATAAGAATGAAAAATTTATAAACTCTGGAGGAAAAGTTATAATTCCTGTACCAAATTTAAAAGTCATTGAGACTTAAATCAGTGATATTAATATTTTTTTAATAATTCTATATTTTTCAATTTCTAGTTTAGTCTTTTTATAAGGTAAATCTCATTTCTATTTAATTCTTTGATCACACGAGAGTATTCAAAAATCTCTAATTTTTCATTAAAAAAATCAATAAGCCTTTTAGAGTCAAAGTTTTTTACGTTGTCATAACTTTTATGCCCTATTAATGATATTGATTTTGTTTTATTAAGATTAATATATTTTATGTAATTTTCTATTGTCTGAACCTCCATCTCTTGAAATGCTGCTGCACTATGAAAATGATCTATCACATCACTTATTTTCTCAATTTCCCATGGCGGTATACAGAAGATTTGAAGATTATCATCATTAGAAAATGATATTTGTTTCATTTTTTTTGTTTGATTGTAGTCAATAACAGCGTCTTTATAAAACCTTTTTAAATATTTCGTACCAACATAAATATTTGGAACAATATCAAGATATATAATTTTTTTTATATTTTGAAAATTTTGAATTAAAAAATGTATATTAGCTCCGTATCCACCACCAATTTCTAGATAAGTCCTAATTTTTTTCAGATCAATAAAATTTCTAATATGATCAACTCTATTTGCAACCTCTAAATAAAAGCATGAATAATCTACATTATTTAGATTAAATTTCTGAACACATCCAAATTCAGTAGTTTCGTTAAAATTGTAAGTATTGATTAGATCTTTAACTCTCTTATTATTTTTATAAACCAAATTCTGATGAGTTAAAAAAGATAAAATGTGATCAGATGTTAATTTTAATTGGCTTTTAAATACATTTCCCATTATTGGCAAACTAAAGAGAGAAGATGCCATTCTTCCTAATATGTTGTATTCATTTCGTATATCCAAAATAATATTATCAGAAAAACTTGTACCAACTCCAGAGTCCCTTCCCCTAAAATTATTAATACCTTTTTTTTTAATTTGAATTGTAGTCTTTTTAGTTTTGTACTTCCAATATGGTCCGCTGGAATAAAACTGTTTATTTACTTTTTTTTCATCGCAAAGTAGTATATCTAGTAGTTTACTCATATTTAATGTATTTGACTTGAAGTAAGTATGTTTTCAATTTTTATAAGTTAAAGCTTAATATTTATACCTAGTTTTGTCGAGGTAGTTAATTGATGCAAAAATGAAAATTTCATTATCGAAAAGACATATAAAGATCTTAAAGTCAGAACCAGATCTGTTGATTACTTTATTTATTGCTCCTTTTTTTATATTATTATTTTTTTTCTTAAAGCCATTTATCCAAATTAGAGTTGGTCTTTTACACTGTGATAGATTAGGACATTTTACTGTTAATACTGAGTTATATATCCTAGAAAAAAACTTTATTCATAAAAAAATAAAGAAAAGATCCTTCGATTTTCTATACCTACCATGGAAAACATCATGTAATAAAACCCTTGAAAATCTTTGGAGGCGAAAACTTATTATTCTTCCTCGTTTTATTCTTAGACCTATTTGTTTAATTATTAGATCTTTTAATTTCCTAAAAGATTTTCGTTGTGGTGTACCAACTAACAGTGATCGCGATGTATTGAACTTGATTGAGAAATACCCTCCTACTCTAAAATTTTCTGAGAAAGAAGAAGAATTTGGAAAGTTGGAACTCAAAAAACTTGGTATTGAAGAAAACTCTAAATTTGTTTGTGTAATTTTTAGAGATAGTTCGTATCTCGATCAAATTTATTTAAAACGTTTTTCTAAACATGACTATAGAGATAGTGATATTCAGAATTTTTTATTAGCTGCAGAAGAATTAACTAAAAGGGGCTACTATGTGATTAGAATGGGAGCAGTAGTCAACAAGCCTTTTAAAACTTCAAATGAAAAAATAATTGATTATGCATATAGAGGTTTGAGAACTGATTTTATGGACATATATTTGGGAGCGAAATGTGAATTTTGCGTAACAACTGGCACTGGATTTGACGGTGTGCCAATGATATTTAGAAAGCCCTTAGTTTACGTAAATTTTTCTCCATTATTTCATATCCATATTGAGTCAGAGTTCTTTACTTTTATTCCAAAACATCATTACAGTAAGAAATTAGAAAGAAGACTTACTGCAAAGGAGATTATAAATAGTGATTGTTTTTATTATTTAAATGAGGCCGAATTTATAAAAAATAATATAGAATTAAAAGAAAATTCACCAGAAGAAATAAGAGATGTAGTGATAGAAATGTGCATGAAAATTAATAATGAAGAATTTATGGATGGTGAAGATAAGAAATTTCAAAATAAATTTTGGGATATTTTCCCAAATCAAAGAAAATATCGCGGAAACTTATATTATGGAAAAAGAAAATCGACTATTGGATCAAAATTTTTACGAGAAAATCAGTGGTGGCTAGAATAATGAAAAAGCACGTGTTAATAGTTGGATCTAATTCTCCATCTGCACTAAGTACAGCAAAATTACTAATTCAAAATGGATATAGAATCTCTTTAATTTCAAGGTCTAAGATTATTAAATCAAAAAAAATTCTTCTTGAAGAGGATGTTAAATTCTATCAGTGTGATATTTCAAATAAACTGCAAGTAAAGAAAACATTTGCGAAGTTAAAGAAAGTATCAAAATATATTGACTCAATTATTTTTTTTCAAAGATTTAGAGGATCAAAAATGAATATTGAGAATGAAGTAAAGGTTTCAATTTCAGCAACTGTTCAAATGATAGAATTATTTCAAAAACAAAATTTAAAGAGTCATGATAAATCTATAGTAGTTGTTTCTTCAATTACATCAGAAAAAATAGCGCTTGAACAACCCTTATCTTATCACTTAGCAAAAGCAGCTTTATCACAAGCAATAAGATATTATGCATTAAAACTTGGAAGTTTGGGCATTCGAGTAAACGGAATTGAGCCTGCAGTATTGTACAAAGAAAGAGCGAAGAGCTATTATAACAATAATAAAAGTCTTGTTAATTTATATAAAAGAGTAATACCATTAAAAAGAATGGGTTCAGTCAACGATTTAGCAAATTTAGCTAAGTTCTTATTAAGCGAAAAATCATCATATATTACAGGTCAAATTATTGGTGTTGATGGAGGGATATCTTTACATGAACCTGCTTCTCTGTCTAGATTAGCAGCAAAGTTGTAAGATTGTTTGTGAAAAGTTAAGTATTATGAAAACAGTTTTTGTATCAGGCGCGTTTAATGTTATTCATCCGGGACATCTAAGGCTACTAAGATTTGCAAAGGAATGTGGAGATAAATTAATAGTAGGCGTGTTGTCCGATAAAGCTGCAGGAATAAAGGCACACATTCCTCAAGAGCTTAGGTTAGAAGGAGTAGAAATTAATAGTTGGGTTGATGAAGCTTTCTTAATTGATGGCTCAATCAAAGATATTATTTCTAAATTGAAGCCTGATATTGTTGTTAAGGGCAAAGAACATGAGGGAAGGCACAATATTGAGCTAGAAGATGTAAAGAAATATGGTGGCAAACTTTTGTTTAGTTCGGGTGAAAATGTATTTTCTTCAATTGATTTAATACATCGAGAGTTTGATCCTAAAACTGATAATAGTATTAATGTGCCATCTGATTATCTAGAAAGACATAATATTACAAAAAATAGATTAACAGAGTTAGTTAATTCATTTTCAAAAATTAAAGTTTGTGTAATTGGTGATTTAATTATTGATGACTATATTACCTGTCAGTCTCTTGGAATGTCTGAAGAAGACCCCTCAATAGTTGTTACACCAATAGATAAGACAAGGTTTATAGGAGGCGCTGGAATAGTGGCAGCTCATGGAGCAGGACTTGGAGCAACTTCTCATTTATTTACTGTTACTGGTTCTGATGGAGCTAGTGATTATGCATTTGAAAGATTATCAGAATTTGGAGTACATACTGAAATATTTAAAGATGAAAATAGACCCACCACAATAAAAGAAAGATACAGAAGTCAAGGTAAAACTCTTTTGAGAATGAATCATTTATACCAAGGATCAATTAATAAAAAATTATCAGATGCAATCTTAAATAAGTTTAAAAGTATAATTAAAAATACTGATTTAATAATATTTTCGGATTTTAATTATGGCTGTCTTCCCCAAATACTAGTTGAAGATATTATTTCGATTGCTAAAAAAGAAAAAAAAATAATTGTTGCAGATAGTCAGACTTCATCTCAGTTAGGTGATATAAGCAGATTTCATTCAATGGATTTAATAACTCCTACTGAAAAAGAAGCAAGAGTTAGCCTTAAAAATAATGAGGATGGCCTAGTTGTATTGGCAGAAAAACTTCGCTCTCAATCAAATGCTAAAAATATTATTTTAAAATTAGGTGAGGAAGGTATCTTAATACATGCTTCAGATCAGAAGGATCAAAAGGAATGGGTTACCGATAGGCTAAATGCATTAAATTTATCTGCAAAAGATGTATCTGGTGCTGGTGATTCTTTATTAATTTGTAGCGCACTTACGCTTGCAAGCGGTGGCAGTATATTTGAATCTGCATTAATGGGATCAATTGCCGCTGCAGTACAGGTAAGTAGGGTTGGCAATGTTCCTATAGATTTTAAAGAAATTATTAAGGTTCTAGATTAATAATGAGAGCAATGCTTCTAGCTGCTGGAAAAGGTACTAGGCTTAAACCTTATACTAACGATAAACCAAAATGTTTAATGCCAATTAAAGGCAAGCCATTATTAGATATATGGATTAATAAACTATGCAATGTAGGTGTTAAAAATTTTTTTATAAATACTCATTATCTTCACGAACAGGTAAATGAATTTGTGTCAAGAAATGAATTAAAAGAAAAAATTCAACTTAGTCATGAGCTAGAATTGCTTGGAACAGCAGGAACACTATTAAATAATCTAAATTTTTTTAAAGAAGAAGATTCTTTTTTTATTTATGCAGATAATTATTGTGAGGATAACCTAGAAGAATTTATTTTAGCTCATCTTAATAGGCCAAAAGAGTGTCTAATGACCATGATGACTTTTAGAACAGATGATTTTGAAAGCTCAGGTATCGTTAAAGTTGATGATTATGGTATTGTAAGAAATTATTATGAAAAAGAAAAGCATTCAGAAGGCAACCTAGCAAATGGAGCTGTATTTATATTTTCAAAAGAATTTATCTCATTTCTAAAAGCCGGAGATTATAAAGGTGAAGACTTCAGTAAAGATATATTGAGTAGGCTTATTAATAATATATACACATATGAAACTAAAGATTTGTTTTTAGATATTGGCTCAGTAAAAAATTATCTATCTGTTACATAAAAGTGTATTTAAATAGATTATGAATATAAGAGCTTGCAAACTAAATTTTGGGATATTTTTCAAAAGGAAAAGTAATTTAGTAATAAGGATTTTAATTGAAAGAGAAGTTCAACTATTGGATCAAAATTTTTACGAAAAAATCAGTGGTGGCTGGAGTAAAGTCAATAAAACATGAGTATAAGCGAAAATATTAAGAAAATTTTCAGTATTCTTAATCGAAAACAAAGGTTCTCTCTTATTATTCTTTTTTTTCTTATGTTAATTGGCATGTTACTTGAAACATTAGGTATCGGATTAATATTGCCAGTTCTTACATTAATTACTGATCCTGAGATTGTTTACAAATATTCTTATATCGAGAATTTATATATTTCTATTGGAGAGCCAAGCCAACCAAAATTAATTATTTACGTTTTATTATTACTTTCAGCTTTTTATTTCTTCAAAACTTTATGTTTAGCATATGTGACTTGGGAACAATTAAAGTTAGTGTTTGGTATTCAAGTTTATTTATCAAAAAAATTATTTAAAACTTATTTAAAATTACCTTTTTCATTTCACTTTGATAAAAATTCTTCTGATTTGATAAGAAATATAACAGTTGAAGTTGATCAGTTTGGTGGCGCAATGAGTGCCGCAATAAGTCTTGTAGCTGAATGCTTGGTTTTAATTGGGATATTGATTTTATTATTTATCTTTCAACCAATAGCGACAGCAGTATTGGGATGTGTACTTGGCATATCAAGCATTGTTTTTTATAAATTAACAAAAAGCTATGTTTATAAATGGGGAAAAGCTCGTCAAAAACATCAGGGAAAAAGAATTCAATACATTCAACAAGGTCTCGGAGCAATAAAGGACATAAAAGTACTACATAGAGAAGACAATTTTATTAACAGGTATTCAATACACAACGAACAAAATGGCCGAGTAAATATGCTAGAAAACTTAATGACTAAACTACCTAGATTATGGCTTGAACTTATAGCTGTTTTTTGCTTGACCTTACTAGTTTCAGTAGTTTTATATCAGGAGTCAATTGAGTTATTAGTTCCCACACTAGGTTTATTTGCTGGAGCAGCTTTTCGATTACTGCCTTCTGTGAATAGAATAGTTGGTAGTTTACAGGGCTTAAGGTATACAATTCCATCAATAGAGGTATTAGCAAAAGAAATTGAAATCTCTTCATATGATAATACTGCACAAAGCAATGAAGAAATAAACTTTACAAAACATCTAGATTTAAGAAACTTAAGCTTTTCCTATAATAAAGAAGATAATCTAACACTAAAGAATATTAATTTGAGCATACCTTTTGGTACTTCAGTGGGATTTGTTGGCTATAGCGGTTCAGGAAAGAGCACTTTGATGGATCTGATACTGGGTGTTATTGAGCCTGATGAGGGCGAAATAGTTGTTGACGGTATAAATGTTAAATCAAGTTTAGAAAATTGGCAAAAACAGATAGGTTATGTTCCACAAAACATTTATGTTACCGATGATACATTGATGAATAATGTAGCGTTAGGATTAAACGAAGATGAAATTGATGAAAATGCGGTTTTAAAAGCTATCAAGTCTGCCCAATTAAATGAATTCTTAGAAACATTACCAGAAGGTCTAAATACCAGGATGGGTGAAAGAGGTATTAGACTTTCTGGCGGACAATTACAAAGAGTGGGTATTGCTCGCGCTTTATATCACGATCCAAAAATAATTATTTTAGATGAAGCTTCGAGCGCATTAGACTCTGAAACTGAGAAGAAAATCATGGCAGACGTTAACAAGCTTAAGGGGCAAAAAACAATTCTAATAATTGCTCATCGAGAATCTACGATCGAAAATTGTGACAAAGTTTATAGAGTAAATGACGGAATTATAGAAAATGATAATAAAATTATTTCCTCATGAAGAGATATCTTTTAAGACTTGTCGTTTTATTTTGGTCTCTGCATTATAAATTATTAGAGAAAAATAAAAAATATAAGAACCTTCATAAGGGCAAAACATGCTTTATTTTTGGTAATGGAGCATCGTTGAAATACTATGATTTTTCAAAAATACCTATAGATTATTCTATTGCTACAACTTTTGGTTTATTAGATATTAGAATGAAAAAATTAAAACCTAAATATTATATTATTCCAGATCAATACAACTTTTATTCAGTTGTAAGAAATAAAAGAAGGAAAGGTATTAGTATAAATATTATTGGAAGAATATTTAAAGAAATAATTAAAGCGAACCCCCAAACGACATTTTTTATTAGTCTAACTAATGCTTATTCTTACTTTGCTACACCTAACAATGTAAATTATTTTTACACAAGATACAGATCTGATATTAAAAATAATGAATTTATCTTTTCTAATGATTTATGTAAAAATTTTAACTGCACAGAAGGGTCATTAGATGTAATGATAGGAGTAGCAAAATATTTAGGCTTTTCTAAAGCAGTACTTTTAGGCTGTGATTATCTTGGTTCACCGAAACTTGAAGGGCACTTTTACTCAGATGAAGAGCCATGGTTTGGAGATCCTGTATATGATGACTATCTTAAAAGAATTAAAAAAGTATCTGAGGATATTGATATACTTGCTATTTTTCCAAAAGGTATTAAAAGCACTATTTTTAACTCAAATTCATTTGATGAATATTTTGATGCAAATGAAAAAAAATTTGTTAATGAAGAGATTGTTAATTCTAAGGATTTAAATTTATTAAGAAAAGCTGGCATAAATGAACAGCTATGGATGAGAAAACCTGATGACGAAAAATAAAAGAATACTTATAACTGGTGGAACAGGATCCTTTGGTCAGAGAATAACAAGAACCATAATGAAGAATTATGAGGCGAACAATCTTGTCATTTTTTCAAGAGATGAACTGAAACAGTTTAACATGATGGAAGAATTAGGTTCGGATAATATAGAATATATAATTGGAGATGTAAGAGATAAAGACAGGTTAAAGATTGCAATGCAAGGTGTAGATATAGTAATTCATGCGGCAGCGCTTAAACAAGTTCCTTCCACAGAATATAATCCAGTAGAATGTATTAAAACTAATATACACGGAGCTGAAAATGTTATTGCTGCTTCAATTCAATCTGGAGTTAAAAAAGTAATAGCATTGTCAACTGATAAAGCGGGTAATCCAATTAGTCTTTACGGAGCATCCAAACTTGTGTCTGACAAACTTTTTGTATCTGCAAATAACTTTGAGAAGTCAGATAACACGAAATTTTCTGTTGTAAGATATGGTAATGTTGTTGGTTCAAGAGGTTCCGTTGTTCCATTTTTCCAAAAATTAATAGATTCAGGTTCAGACTATCTTCCAATAACAGACAAAGAAATGACGCGTTTTTGGATCACTCTACAACAGGGAGTTGATTTTGTGTTAAAAAACTTTGACAGAATGAAAGGGGGAGAAATTTTTATTCCAAAAATTCCATCGGCAAAAATAACTGATTTAGCAATTGCTATGGCTCCTAATTTAGTTCAAAAAATTATTGGTATCAGACCAGGGGAAAAAATTCATGAAACTTTGTGTCCTTCAGAAAATTCTTCACAAACTTTAGAATTTTCTGACCACTACGTGATTTGTCCATCAATTAAATTTAATAATTTTGATGAAAAAAATTATAAATTAAACGAGTTAAATGAGTCTGGTAAGTATGTTAAAGATGGATTTGAATATTCTTCAGGATTAAATCCACATTTTTTAACTATAGAAGAATTAAAAAATTATAATAATCTTCCTTAAAAAAACAAACCTTATTAAATGAATATTATAAATAAAAAGGCTGATGTAACTGTGATTATTCCAACTTATAATCATGAAAAATTTATTGGAAGATGTATAAGATCCTTACTTAATCAAAACATAGAAAATAATTTATTGGAGATAATAGTAATTAATGACGGAAGCACAGATGGTACGAGCAAGATTCTTGAACTTTATAAAGATGAAATTAAGATTATTGAAAATAAGACTAATAAGGGCCTTCCAGCATCTTTAAATAAAGCAATCAGATTAGCTAGGTCACCATTTATTGTTCGAGTAGACTCTGATGATTATGTTAATGAAAATTTTATAAATTTGTTACATATGTTTTTATTAAATAATGATGATATTGATGCGGTCGCATGTGATTATTTCAAAGTAGATGAAAAAGGTAATATTATTCGGAGAGTATCCTGTGAAGAGGATCCTATTGCATGTGGAATTATGTTTAGAATTGAACAATTAATAGATATTGGTTTATATGATGAAAATTTTATCCTTCATGAAGAAAAAGAGCTTAGATATCGATTTACAAAAAAATATGAAATTACAAGATTACAGTTGCCTCTTTATAGATATAGACAACATCAAAGTAATATTACTAAAGATTTAGAATTGAAGGCCATTTATGAAGACCTTTTAAATGAGAAGCACGGTAAAGTATAGTAATGGTAAGACTCAATAACAAGGATTTAAACGCGTTTTCAGAACCATATATAATTGCGGAGATAGGTGTAAATCATGAGGGTAATTTTAAAAAAGCCATTAACTTAATAGATTTAGCAAAAGAAGGAGGTGCTGATGCTGTAAAATTTCAAACATATAAAGCCGAAACAATCGCTTCTAAAGACTCACCTTCATATTGGGATCTAAATAAGGAATCTACCACTAGTCAATTTTTACTTTTTAAAAAATACGATTCCTTTAATAAGAACGACTATCATGAACTCTCTAACTATTGCAAAAAAATTGGAATTGAATTTTTATCAACACCATTTGATTTAGAGTCTGTTGATTTTTTAGATCCATTAATGAATTTTTTTAAAATTGCTTCTGCCGATATTAATAATATTCCACTCTTAAGAAAGATTGCATCAAAAAGAAAACCAATTATTTTATCCACAGGAGCTTCAGAAAAAAATGAAATTAATTACGCTATATCTACCATTGAGAAAGAAGGGCTAAAAAAGGAGAATATAATTCTACTACACTGTATCCTTAATTATCCTACAAAAGATGAGGACGCAAATTTATTTATGATTAAAGATTTGGTTAATTCTTATCCTTCAAATTTAATTGGCTATTCTGACCATACTTTGCCAAATGCAAGCATGTCAGTTATATCTACAGCTTATCTTATGGGAGCCGTAGTAATTGAAAAACATTTTACAGATGATAAATCTTTACCTGGTAACGATCACTATCATTCAATGGACGTTAGTGATTTAAAAAATATTCGAACTAACACAGAAAAAATTGCTAAAATACTAGGGTCAATAAAAGAAAAAAAATCTATAGCTGAGGAGCAGATTGCAAGAGAAAATGCAAGAAGAAGTATTGTTCTCTTAAAAGATTTACCAGCAGGCCATACTCTCAAAGAGTCCGACTTAATTTGTAAAAGACCAGGATCAGGTATAAGTCCATCAGAATGGGATGATATTCTAGGAAAAAAATTGTTAAAATCTCTAAAATCTGATCACATATTAAAATGGTCTGAGATTGAAAAATAAAAATGAAAAGAATTAGTTCACTCGAGAAAAAATATGTTCAAGAAGTACTGGATAGTCAGTTTAATTCTAAAGACGGTGCAAAATTTAATAAATTATTAGAAAAAAAATTTAAAAAAAAATTTAAATGTAAATATGCAATTCCTGTAGCTAATGGAACTGCAGGTTTACATATAGCTTTATTAACTTTTGGTCTCAGCAAAAAAGATGAAGTCATTGTGCCTGCATTAACAATGAGTAGTACAGCTATTTCAGTTTTGCTAGCAGGCGGTACACCAATATTTGCTGATATAGATCCTAAAACATTTTTGATTGACCCTAAGAGTATTAAAAAATCTATAAATAAAAATACTAAAGGGATAATTACTGTTTCACTTTATGGTTTAATGCCAGACTACAAAGAAATAAAAAAGATCACTTCTAAAAAAAATATTTTTATCATTGAAGACAATGCCGAATGTTTTTTAGGAAGAAGTTTAAAAAATATTACTGGAAGTTATGGTGAATTCTCAATGTATAGTTTTCAGTCTTCAAAACATATTACTTGCGGAAATGGGGGAATAATTACTACTAACAAAAGAGATTTATATGAAAAGGCTAAGGAAATTTCAAATCTAGGATACCCAATTTCAGGAAAAAAATCATTTACGAGGAATAATATCCAAGATCCAAACTTTGAAAGACATAAAGTTTTAGGTTTAAACTATAGATTGCCTGAGCTATGTGCAGCTGTTGCATATGCACAACTAGAAAGAATTGAGGATCTAATTAGAGTAAGAAAAGAAGCGGGAAAAAAATTTAAAAAAATTATTAAAGAGTTTTCTTTTGTAAAAGAGCAGAAGGTTCCTAAAGGATATATTCATACGTATTGGTGTTTTCCTTTTGTTTTAAATTTTAAGAATAAAAATATTTGGTTTAAGTTCAAAAAAATTTTTAATAAAAATGGAGGTGATTTTTTTTATGCGGCGTGGAAACCGGCATATCTTGAACCTTTATTTAAAACAATTTATAGTAGTACTGTTATAAATAAAAAATATTCTAAAGGTTTGTGTCCAAATGCAGAGTATATTCAAGAAAGAGTAGTGCAATTGAAAACCAATTATTGGGCACCTCGTAGATTAAATGCACAATTAGGAATTTTAAGGAAGACATTGAAAGAAATTGAATATGAATATCTATCAAAAAATCTTTAATTTAAATAATAAAATTGTTCTCATTACCGGAAGCAGAGGCTTACTAGGAGAGAAGATACTTAAAACATTTAGAAAATTAAATGCGAAAATTATTGCAGTTGATTATATTAAAAACAATAAAGAGTTTAACTTTATAAGAAAAAATAGAGAGCTAAGTTTTAATGCTGATATGTCCAACACTGCCCACGTAAAGTTGATTACGAAAAAAATTCAAAGTCATTTTAAGAAGGTTGATGTAATAATTAATGCTCATCAAATCAAACCTGAAGGATTTTTATCTAACAAGCCTGAAGATTTGAATGAAGATATATGGAAACGAATAATTGATGTTAATTTAACAGGAACTTTTTTAAGTTGTAAATATTTTGGAAAGCTCATGTTTAAGCAGAAAAAAGGTTCAATAATTAATTTCGGATCAACATACGGAGTGGTCTCTTCTAATTATAATCTTTACAATAAACTTAAATTTGGTAATCCAATAGCTTATACAGCCAGCAAGGGAGGTATATCATCCTTAACGAAATATCTTGCAACTCATTGGGCAAAAAAAGGAATTAGAGTAAATTGTTTAATTCCTCACGGGGTAGCAAATAATCATTCGGCACAATTTAAGAAGAATTTTGAAAAAATGTCTCCATTAGGAAGGATGATGGAAAAAGATGAAATTATTGGTCCAATAATTTTTTTAAGTTCTGATGCTTCATCATATTGTACTGGTACAGACTTTCTAGTTGAGGGCGGGTGGACAGCTTGGTAGTAAATTAAAGCAAAAAGTGAAAGATAACCAAAAAATAAGTTTTAATGATCTTTATAACTATTCTGATTGGCCAAAAATTCTATCTGAAGAAAAAGAATTTAAAACAAAAACCAAAAATAAAATAAATATATTAAGAGAATTTAACGATGACAAGTGGGGAAGATTAGTTTCATACTTTCACGATAAAGATGAAATCACTATAGATGAACTAGAGGCAAAATATGATAACTTAGATCAAATTGAACCCTATTATGAAAATAACAATTTTTATATTACATTAAATCGCAATATACTATCTAAACATTTAAATTATTATTCAAAATTTATACAAAAGTATAATTATAATAATCCATCTATCGTAGAATTAGGTGCAGGTTATGGATCAAAGATTTTAGGAATTTCTAAATTTGACAATTTTTCCAAAAACTCTTTGATTGCTGCAGAATATACTGAAAATGGAAGGACACTTTTACATAAAGCAAGTAATTCTTGCAATAATAAGGTAATAGTTGGAGGCTGCGATTTTAATAAATGCAAAGTTGATAAAGATTTAATTCCCGAAGACTCAATTATATTCACATCATATGCTTTGATGTGTATTCCATTCATAGAAGATAAATTGATTGATTTTTTCATAGAATTAAAACCAAAAGTCATAATTAATTTTGAACCATGCTACGAACTGTATGACAGTATTACTCCGCATGATATAATGTGCAAAAAATACATTGAAATTAATGGATATAGTAAAAATATTTATTCGGCGATTAAGAAAAAATCTATGAAAGGTGATTGTCAATTATTAGGTGTATCACATAAGGTTGTTAGTTTTAATCCATTTGTTCCAATATCCGCTATTGAGTGGAAACCAAATTAATTGTAGAAATCGAGTGTAAATCTTATTTATTGAGTATCAATTGTGAAAAAAACTTATCTTAAACAAACAAAGATTAGAAAGATAAAAATTATAGATGTATCTATAGACTGGGTTAATTGGCTAAATGATAAACAGATTGTTCAATTTTCAAAACAAAAGAATAATAGGCATACGTTAAGTTCACAAAAAAAATTTGTAAAAAAAAAATTAGAAGACAAAAATTCAGTTCTATATGGAATCTTCTTTGAGGATAATCATATTGGCTTAGTAGAATTAGATTTAATTGACAAATTTAATAAGAACTGTGAGATTTCATATTTTATTGGAGAGAAAAATTTATGGGGCAAAGATATAGCTTCTATTGCAATTAATATGGCACTTAACGAGGCATTTAATAAATTAGGCATTTTAAAAGTTTATGCTGGAGTGTATTCAAATAACTATCCAAGTCATAGGGTACTTTTAAAAAACAATTTTAAAAAAGAAGGAGATCTTAAAAATTTTTATAAATATAATAACAATAGAGTTTCAAAAATATTTTTTGGATTAGATAAAAAAAATTATAAAAAAATTTAACATGAATAAAAATTTTAATAAAAAAAATAAAGAATTTCCAAACATTGATAAAATAAATAAAGACTTTAAAAAATTATTTTTTCTTAATAGAAGTTTAACAGGTGAAGGAAATATTAAAACATTAGAAATTTTAAATAATATTGTTCCAATTAAAATAAAAAAAATAAAATCTGGGACAAAAGTTTATGATTGGAAAATTCCACCTGAGTGGTCAATTAAAGATGGCTATGTCAAAAATGGCAATGGAGAAAAAATAATTGATTGGAAAAAGAATAATCTACAAGTTGTAAATTATAGTCAACCGATACGAAAGCAGAATGTCTCTAAAACAGAGATAATGAGCCACATACATACTCTACCGCAACATAAAGACTGGATTCCATATAGAACAAGTTATTACAATAAAAGCTGGGGATTTTGTACTACAGATCGACTTTTGAAATCAAAAAAATTTAAAGAACCTTTTGAGGTTTGTATTGATTCGAGTTTTAACGATCAGGGTAGTTTAATTTATGGAGAGTCGTTTCATAAAGGAAAATCAAGTAAAGAAATCCTTATATCGGCTTATATTTGCCATCCCTCAATGGCAAATGACAATCTTTCGGGAATATTAACTGCAGTTTATCTTTTTAATTATATTAAGAAATTTAAGAATTTTTATAGTTATAGGCTGGTTTTATGCCCAGAAACAATTGGTGCTATCGCTTTTTTAAAAAAATTAAACAAACCTAAAAATATTGTTGGGGGTTGTGTTATTTCTACTACAGCAGGTCCTGGTACATTAAGTCTAAAGAAAAGTTACCAAAAAAATCATTTTATAGACCTTCTTGCCGAAATTTCAGTATCCAAACTGGAAAAGAATTGGATTGAATATGGTTTTACTCCTGACGGAAGTGATGAGAGACAATATTCTTCTCCTGGTTTCCGCATACCAATAATTACTATTTCAAAATCAAAGTATCATGAGTACAAGGAGTATCATACTTCTGCGGATAATCTAAAGTTTGTAAAAGCTAAAAGCCTAATGTTAAGCTTAAAGGCATATAAGGAATGGTTTAAGCTGCTAGAAATGAATAGAATATTTGAGAGGAAAATGAAATATTGTGAATATCAATTAGGAAATAAAGGACTATATCCAACTTTAGGTGGACCAAGAGCTGAACTATCAAAGAGAACAAATTTGTTTAGAAATATAACTGGAGAACATATTAAGGCATTTGGATGGATCATGCATCTTGCTGACGGTAGAAACTCTGTTTTAGATATGTCTCTTAAATCAGGGATTGACTATGATATAATTAGTGAGTCTTGTGATATATTTCACAAAAAAGATTTATTAAGGGTAGTTCAATGAGACTAATTATATTTAGTGGAAGTCATTCAAGACATTTGTATGTTCATAAAAAGATTGTCAAATTAGGATTTGACTATCTAGCAATTGTAATGCAAAGAGAAAATTTGATACCTGAATCACCAGAAAACATTGAAAAAAAAGATAGAGATAATTTTAAAAGACATTTTGAAGAAAGATTATCAGTTGAAAAAAAAATATACTCAGATCTGAAAGTTGATGATGTTTTTGATAAAGATAAAGCATTAATGATTTCACCAAAAGATTTAAATTCTGAACAGGTTTGTAAAAAAGTTATAGAGTTTAAACCTGATATTGCTTTTATTTTTGGCTGCGATTTAATTAAAGAGCCCCTTATAAGCATGCTCCCAAAGTATAAAATAAATTTACACTTAGGCCTTTCTCCATGGTATAGAGGAAGCGCCACATTATTTTGGCCATTTTATTTCCTTGAACCACAGTTTGCAGGAATTACATTACATAACATTTCCCTAATACCAGATTCGGGTGAAATTTTTCACCAAACTGTTCCAGATTTAGAAATAGGTGATTCAATACATGATGTCGCTGCAAAAGCTGTAGTAAAAGCAAGTGATTATGTTGTTGAAATGATGAGTCTTTTTGAGAGAGAAAAAGGTTTAACTCTTGTAAGCCAGAAAAGCACAGGAAGAGTTTGGAGAGATAGGGATTTCAAACCATACCATTTGAGACTTATTTATGATTTATTTAACAACAATATTGTTGACGAATATTTAAATGGAAATCTTGGATCACATAAGCCTAAATTAATAAATGGATTCAAGACATAAAACAAATAAGGACTAATAATTTATTTCTTACTTTGCAAATGATTTTTGGAAAAAGAAAAAAAGGAAATTTACTAATTATTTCAGGAGATGCTGGGGGAGCAGAAATCTTATCTCGTATATGTAAAAAAATAAAATGGAATAAATTTTATTATCTTATTGGACCTGCAAAAAATATTTTCAATAAAAAGCATACTATTAAACATACTAATCTTAAGGAAAAGATAAGCAGCGTTGATGCACTAATATGTACCACAAGTTTTAATGATAGGAGCTACTATGACTCAATTCAATTTGCAAAGAAAAAAGGAATATATTCAATTTTAGTTCTAGACCATTGGACTTTTTATAAGGAACGATTAATTAAAAATAAGAATGATTTTCTTCCAGATGAAGTAGTTGTTTTTGATAAATATGCTTCAAGAATACTTAAAAAACTTTTCCCTTTAATTAAAGTAAGAATAATTGAAAATCCCTACCTCAAGGAAATGATAAAAGGAATAAAAGAACAAAGTAAGAAAACTATGAAAAATTCCTTCAATATTCTTTACTGCACTGATTCTACTCAAGTAATGAAAACTAGCCTGAATAAAAAAACTAAGAGGATTTATGGGTATTCTGAATTTGAGGCCTTAGAATATTTTTTTGAAAATATAAATAATTTAATGAGAAAAATAGATCTTATAACTATCAGAATTCACCCCTCGGAAAAAACAGATAAATACGATAAAATAATAAAAAAATATTCTAGTAAGTTTAAAATTAAAAAAAATAGAAAGGTTGATCTTATTAAACAAATTTCTATTTCTGACACAATAGTTGGTTGTGAAACTTTTCCAATGGTTATAGGTCTCTATGCAAAAAAGAATGTTGTATGTTCTATTCCTCCAAAAGGAAAAAAAAGTCCCTTGCCGTTTAAAAAAATTAAATATCTACGAGATTTCGTTTAATAAAAATTCTGATTACGATTATAGTGTAAAATTAATGAAAAATAATAAAAAATTAAATATTGCTGCGTCGATACAAGCACGTATGGGGTCTAGCAGATTACCAGGAAAAGTAATGAAAGATGTTTTTGGAAAACCATTGCTATTAAGGCAGATTGAAAGAATACAAAAATGTCAAAATATTCAAGAAATTATAGTTTCTACAACAACAAATACTAAAGACGATCCTATAGTTGAAATGTGTAAAGAAAATTCAATTTTATATTTTAGAGGATCTGAAGATAATGTTTTAGATAGAATTGCTAGAACTATAAATAATTTTGAAATTGATATTCATGCAGAGTTTGTGGGTGATTCACCTCTGCCAGACTTTGAACTAATTGATAGTTACATAAATATGTTTTTAAATGAAATAGATAATATTGATTATCTATCAAATTGTATCAATACTACCTTTCCTCCTGGTATGGATATCATTTTATATAAATCTGAAGTACTTACCCAGTTAAATAATGAGCTTAATAAAGAAGACCCCCTTAGAGAGCATGTAGGATACAACATAACTAGATTCCCAGAAAAATTTAGATTAAAGTCACTGAATGCTCCGTCAGAATATTTTGATCCAAACCTTTATCTTGAAGTAGACACTGAAGAAGATCTTCTTCTTATTAAAACTATATTTCAGCATTTCTTAGATCAAGAAAAAGAATATTTTTCTCTAAAAGACATTTTGAAATTTATTTCCACGCAGCCGCAACTGAGAAAATTAAATTCCAATGTTAAGAGAAATTGGAAATCTTTAAGGGGGGAGGATACTTGATAGGTTCAGCTATTATTGGTTGTGGAAAAATTGCAGGAGGAGCTAAGATAACTGATTCTACAACTCATGCAGGGGCATACTTAAGCAATAATAATTTTAAATTAAAAGCTTGTTATGATAGAAAGTTCGAAAAAGCTAAGCTTTTCGGAAAAAAGTTTAATTGTGCTTCCGAAAAGAGCATATCAGAATTAATAAGAATTCATACCCCTGAAGTAATATCTATTTGCACCCCTGACCACACTCATTTAAGTATAATTAAAAACATATTAGAGGAGAATATTAATACTAGGATTATTATTTTAGAAAAACCCGCAACATCAAATGAGAAAGATTTTTTTGAACTTTTAAAGATCTCTAGAGGTTCAGATGTTCGAATTGTTGTAAATCACACTAGAAGATTTGATCATAAACATCAAAAAATAAAAGATCTTATTAAAGCAAATAAATTTGGAAAATTAATTAGTTGTGAAGCCTCTTATTATGGCGGATGGGTACATAATGGGGTTCACGTTATAGACACGTTGCACTTTTTACTAAATAAAAACTTATTTATTAATGCATTACATAATACTCATAAAAGTAAGTATATTGATGATATTCTTGTTGATTTAGAAATAGGCATAGGATCAAAGAATTCTCAGAATAAAATAATGATAAAATCTTATGATGAAAGTCATTATCAAATATTAGAATTTGATATGAAATTTTCTAAAGGAAGATTGAGAATTGAGAATTTTGGCAATATTTTTAGATATGAGAAAAAAATAAAGAATAAATTAAATGAAAATATTCTTGCAGCTGATAGTATTAGCTTTTCAAATAAAAGTTTAACAGCAATGGAGAATTTGTTAAATTTTATTTGTAAGTCATTAATCAATAAAAATTTTAGTTCTATTAGAGAATATGAAATTCAAAGTACAATTAAAACAATGAATATTATTTGGGAAGGTATTAGGCTTGCAAAAAAGTAATGATTAATTTTTTTAAAAAAATTAAAAAAGGGATAATGGTGATTTTATGGTAAATGAAAAACTGGCGATACTAGGCGGTCCAAAAGCTATAAAGACCGAATTTAAAAAATATAATTCAATTGGTACTGAGGAATTAGAAGCAGCAAAAAAAGTAATTGAAGATGGCTCTTTATCAAAATTTGTAGGTTGTTGGGAACCTGAATTTTATGGTGGAAACAAGGTTCAAGAATTTGAGAGATTGTGTGAAAAAACTTTTAATGTGAAATATGCTATAAGTGTAAATTCTTGGACCTCAGGTTTGATTGCTGCAGTTGGTGCAATTGGAATTCAACCGGGAGATGAGATTATAGTTACGCCTTGGACTATGTGTGCTACTGCTACAGCAATTTTGCATTGGAATGCCATTCCTGTTTTTGCTGATATTGAATCTGAGACATTTAATATTGATCCTGAATCTGTAAGAAAAAATATATCTCCCTATACTAAAGCTATAATGGCTGTCGACATTTTTGGTCACTCATGTGATATTGATTCATTGATGGAAATTGCTGAAGAATTTAATCTAAAAATTATAGGGGACACAGCACAAGCGCCAGGCACTTTTAACAAAAATAGAGTCACGGGATCAATTGCTCATGTAGGAGGTTATAGTTTAAATAGACACAAACATATTCAAACTGGTGAAGGGGGAATATGTGTAACAAATGATAAACAGATATCAGAAAACTTGCAATTAATTCGTAATCATGCTGAGGCAGTCGTTGGTGACAAAGGGCATTCCGATTTAACAAATATGGTTGGTTATAATTTTCGTATGGGTGAAATAGAGGCGGCAATCGGGATAGAACAAATAAAAAAAATGAATAAATTTGTTCAAAGTAGAATAGATACAGCTGAAAAATTAACAAATCAACTTTCAGGCATACCGGGCTTAAAGTTACCTATTGTAAAACCAAAATGTACTCATTCTTATTATATGTATCCTATGATAATTGATACAGAGATAATCAAGGTACCCAGAAAGAAAATTCAAGATGCTCTTGAGGCAGAAGGTATGCAAGGTTTAGATCCTGGCTATATAAATGTACATAGATTGCCAATGTATCAAGAAAAAATAGCATATGGATCGTCTGGTTTCCCTTGGAATAGCGAAATATGTAAAAGAGAAATTTCTTACAAGAAGGGAATTTGTCCTGTAGCTGAAGAGTTACATGATAAATCTTATCTTGGGTTTAATAACTGTGACTATGATATTACAGATAATGAAATTAATTCAATTGGCTTTGCTTATAAGAAAGTTTTTTCTCAATTGGAGCTTTTATAAATTGTAAATGGCTAAGTTAAAAAGAATTTCTGATGAAATAAAAAATCTCAATAATTTTAAACGCAACGGATTTTTAGTTATAAAGGATGTTTTTACTAAAAATGAAATTAAATTTATTTTAGATTCAATACAATTATACATTGCAAAAGAAGGAGACAAACTTAATATTAAAAATATAAATTTAGTTAATAACAAAATAAACTCCTTACACTCGCTTAAAAAATCAAAAGCACTATTAAGATTTGCAAACAAAAATAAAATTAAGAAAATTTCAAGATTTTTTTTAAATTCTGATGCCAAAGTTAATGCAATAGAGTTGTTTGCAAAACCTGCATTTGTTGGATATGCTAGTCCAATTCATCAAGATAATGCTTATTGGTGCCTAAATGATCCAAATGGTATTACAATGTGGATAGCATTGAGCAAGGCAAACGCAAGTAACGGTGGAATCTTCTACTATCCTGGAAGTCATAAAGGAGGTGATTATCCGCATGAGCCATCATATATTAAAGGAAGTTCACAAAAGGTAAAAAAAAATACTCTTAAAAAATTTTCAAAAATAAAACCTGTTACTCCTTCTCTAAAACCAGGTGATATTGTTATTCATGACTCCCGAACTTTACATGGAAGTGGAAAAAATAATTCTAAATTTTCTCGCAAAGGAATGACAATTCAATTATTTGACAAAAATTCAAGAATAAATACACCAATGAGAAAGAAATATTTATCTTCTCTCTCCAATCAATTGAAACAAAGAATATCTATAAAATAATTTATGCCTGGATACGAGTTAATTGGTAGAAAAGAAAAGAAAGCTGTTTCCAAACTATTTGATGAAGGGGGCGTTCTATTTGCTCATGGTTTTGAAAAGCAAAGAAAAAAATTTCACGTAAGAGAATTTGAAGAATCTATAAGGACTTTTTTCAAGACTAAGCATGCTTTAGCAGTTTCATCAGGCACTGCGGCTATTAAGATAGCCTTACTTTCATTAGGAGTTAAGCCTGGCGATGAAGTAATTACTCAGGCATTTAATTTTATTGCAACTATAGAAGCTATAAGAGATGTAGGAGCCAAACCAATAATTTGTAATATTGATGAAACATTGAACATGGATGTTAATGATTTAAGAAAGCGAATCACTAAAAAAACAAAAGTTATAATACCTGTTCATATGTTAGGAATGAGTGCAAAAATTGATGAAATTTGTTCGGTCGCAAAAAAGAACAAGATTTATGTATTGGAGGATAATTGTGAGTCAGTAGGTGCAAAAATTGATAATAGGTTTCTTGGCACATTAGGTCATGTAGGAATATTAAGTTTAGATTTTGGAAAAATAATTACTGCTGGTGAGGGAGGAGTAATATTATCAAATAGTAAGAGAATTGAAAAATTTTGTAGAGAGTATCATGATCACGGACATGAAAATAATCCAGCTTATACAAGAGGGAATGATACCAGAAGAATATATGGTTTTAATTACAGAATGACAGAAGTACAAGCTGTAATTGCAAAAGTACAGCTCTCAAAATTAAATTTTATAATCAAAGAAAATAGCAAAAGATTTAAAATTTTAGAAAAAAATTTATCAAATAAAGTAAAACAAAGATATTATCTGAGTGAATCAAGGCCTATATATGATTGTTTTATTTTTTTTGTTGAGCAAAAATCTTTACGTTTAAAAATAATTAAAATTCTTCAAGACAAGAAATTTGGTACAAAGAACATTCCTGACGCTCTTAAATGGCACTGTGCTTACTACTGGGATCATGCTTTAGATAAAAATGAGTATCTCAGGTCAAAAAAAACAATGGAAATTTTAAAACAAGCTATATCAATTCCTATTCTGCTAAAGAAAAGCTTAAAAGATTATAAATTATTGATTAGAAATATTAATCGAGTGATAAGTTCTTGAAATTTTATCTGAATGGTTCCTTAGATGCAATTATATGAATATTATCCACATATTTTTGATAAAAGAATCCAAGTTGATGTAATTCTTCTTCAACAGATTTAAATGGGTTTTTAAATCCTTCTAAAATAAGAGCATCTTCATGTATCTCTACTAAATATAGATTTACGTGGTTTGAAATTTTTTTTGCTCCTCTCAAAATTTTAATTTCTGCTCCTTCTGTATCTATTTTCACTAAATCAGGCTTATTTTTAATTATTTGATTTTTAATTAGACTGTCAAGACTCATTGATTCCACTTCTAAGCAAATCTGTTTACCTGTTGGAGATGGAGAACTTGTTTCCTTAAAAATACTATGTGTGTCTTTGTCAGGTCTGATGTAAAATTTTACTTTTTCATTTTTGTCAGTAACAGCTAATTTTAATAACTTTACATTAGAAATATTATTAATTTTACAATTATTCTTTATTGCAGTCTGGCCAATTTCATCAGGTTCAAATACATATACTTTTCCATTAGGTCCAACTTTTTTTGCAAGTGGAATAGTATATTGCCCTGTATGTCCACCGATATCAAATATTGTCATTCCATCGTGAACATGAGTTTCAAGAAACTTGTTTAAAAATCTTTCTTCATTTTGATTTCCAGTTGAAAGGTGCCAGAAATTTTTTGCTGAAACTGCTTCATAGACTAAAGATATATTGCCATATGATTTTTTAATTAATCTCTCTCCATTTTCGTATCTTAAATAACAATTTTCTCTTACTTTTTTTCTTCTGTATTTGTATATTTTGTAATCAACTCTGATTAATCTGTATATATATTTAATTACTTGGTAAGTTAGCGGATATGACTCCAATATTTTTTTTATATTATCTAATTTTTTTTTCATGAGATTATTTATTAATAGATAATGAGAACAATATTTTAAAATGAAGAATAATATACTTACATTAACTGGTCTAGAGAAAATGGATTCAAAAAAAGATGATGTGTACTTATTAGGGAAATGGTGTTTAGGAGACCGTATCGATGATTTAGAAACGCATAATAATTATCAAATTCTAAACTATCATTGGGATGATAGGGAAAAATTAAAATTAGATTATTATTATTTAAAAAAGTTACATGATAGGTTGTTGGATAAACTTACATTATCTCTAAATAAATTGCATTTAGTAGAAAAAGACAAAAGATATTGGCAAATATTACTTGATCCTTGGCTCATGGATTATGTAGGAATTATATTTGATAGATGGGAAACGATAAGAATTGCAAGTCAATTGGACAGTAAATTTAAAATTAATTATTTAGAAAATTTACCTCATTTTGATGCATCATTTTCCTATGTTCATCAAGCAAAGTTAATAAGGACTAGAACTTGGAACCAGGTAATTTATCAAAGAATAATTAATTTTAGTTTTAAGAATAGTTTTGATTTTGAAAAAATTACTATAAATAAGGAAGAAAAATTTAAAGAAAATTTTTCAGACAGTGAATATAATAGAAAGGTAATATTAGGTATAATAAAAATATTTATAAGGATCTATGAATATTGTTGTTCTAAATTTATACGTAATTATAAAGTTGTGTTTTTAGATGCTTACTTTAGACCGTTTTCATTTATTCTTTTAAATCTTAAGTTATTTCAACTTCCTAGAATATTCTATTTTGAGTTTTTAAATCCAAAATTAAATAATAAGAAATTACCAAACAGAAAAAAATTAATAATAGATTTAGACTATTCAAATAAATTTGAGGAATTTCTGAATCATTTTTTACCTACAGATTTACCTACCTCTGTGGTCGAATACTACAAAGATTTTTCTGAACATATAAAGAAGATTAAAATACAAACAAAGATGATTTTATCTGCGAACGCTTATTGGTATAGTGTCCCTAAAAAATATTGGATTGCAGAACAGTCTTCTAAAGGTGTAAGTTTTGTTTCAGTTTCACATGGTGGTTCTTTTCCAGCTTACGAGGAACATTTCGATTTTGAAGAAGATATAAGTGACAAAAGATGTACATGGTTCAAACCTCTGCATGATAAGCATGTTCAATTACCACCAAATAAATTAATTAATTTAAAGAATTATTACAAACTTCTTAATATAAGAAACTCACGTAAATTACTTTCAATAATAGGTTTTGAAGGAAGTGGAAAGTGGGCTCATAGATCAACTTTTCGTCCAGTATCGCATCAGGCCTTATTAACCTTTGATTTTAGTGTTAAATTAGTCAAATTATTAGATAAAGAAATTCAAAACAAAACAAAGATTAGACCACAGAGTAATTTAGGATGGAATACAAAAGAAATGTACGAAAACTATCTAGGAAAAAAAATGATTTCCCAGGAAAAGAATTATTATAAATTTATTTCTCATTCTAAGATTATTTTATGCTTGTATCCTGAAACGACTTTTTCTGAATCCATGGCCTCAGGTATTCCAACTATCCTTGCTTATCCAGAAAATTACAATGAGAGAAATCATAAAGCTTTAGGACTAATAGATACAATGAAGAAAGCTAAAATTATTTTCAATAATTTTGATTTGGCAGCTGATCATATAAACAATATTTGGCAAAACCCATATGATTGGTGGAATAGTGAAGAAACTTGTAGGGCAAGAGAAGAGTTCTTTCAAACTGCTGGAAATCCGAATGATAGTCAATGGTTAAGAAAATGGTTGAAGTTTCTTAAGATTTAATATTAATAAGATTTAAGAATAAACTGCTTCATAATTAAATGAAAAATATAACTTACTGTACGCGTTGCACTATCCCTAGTACCCAAGAGGGAGTAACTTTTGATGAAATGGGAATTTGTACAGCTTGTATTTCTTCTGAAGAAAAAATGCACATAGATTGGAATAAAAGAGAAAAGGATCTTTTAGAAATATTAAAAAATGCAAAATCAAATTCGGGAAATGGCTATGATTGTGTATTGCCGATATCTGGTGGAAAAGATAGTTTTTTTCAAGCACATGTTCTTACTCAAGTATATGATGTTAAGCCTTTAGCAGTAACATTTAGCCATAATTGGTTTTCGGAAACAGGTTTTTATAATCTACAGAGATGTTTGGAAGTCTTTAACTTAGATCATATACAGTTTACACCCGCAAGAAACTTAGTAAATAAGCTTGCAAGAAAATCAATAAATGTAATAGGAGATTCTTGTTGGCATTGTCATGCAGGTGTTGGAGCATTTCCACTTCAAATTGCTACAAAATTTAAGATTCCTTTATTAGTTTGGGGAGAATCAATAGCCGAAAATGATGGAAGAGAAGGATATGGTTGTCCCAAAATTAAGTTTGATAGAGATTATTTTACTAAAGTTTCTGCTAAGCTTACAGCTGAGGAGATGGTTGATGATAATTTATCTTCAAAAGATTTACATCCGTTTAGTCTTCCCTCTTATAAAGAAATAGACGATGCGGGTGTGCATGGTATTCATCTTGGAGATTATATTTTTTGGGACGATGAGAGGCAGACAGAATGGATAAGAGATACCTATGGTTGGAAAGAAACAGAAATGGAAGGAACATACAAAGGCTATAAAAGCGCAGAATGTATTATGTCTGGTATGCATGATTTTACTTGTTATTTAAAGAGAGGCTACGGCAGAGCTACTGTTCAAACAGCCGTAGATGTTAGAAATGGACTTCTTACTAGAAAAGAAGGTTTTGAATTAATTAAAAAGCACGATCAGGAAATTCCTGAAGCTTTAGACTATTACCTAGAAATTACAGGCCTTAATGACAATGAGTTTTATAGGATAATGAACTCAAAAAAACTAAAAGAATTGCACGAAGTAAATATCCCTGTAAGAAAGAAAGAGCAACAAAACCTTGAGAAAATAAAGCCTTTTGTCGAACAAATAATTGAAAAGCATTTAAAAAGAGAAGATCCTAGGGTTTTGCGAGATAAAAAATAAATGATGGGTTATTTATTTCTAGAAAACTCAATCAGCGAATTATTAAATAAAATTAAAAATAAAGAATTTGCTCTTTCTGACATGATAAGTCACTCAGAAGAAGTATATCTTAGACATGAGAATGAAACAAATGCATGGAAAGAATTTGATACAGGCAGATTAAATAAATATCTTGATGATAATAATTTAAGAAATTTATCTGGAATACCTTTTGGAATAAAAGATATTTTTAATACATCTGATTTTTTTACTCAGATGGGATCAGAAATATGGAAAAACTTTTCTCCAGGAAACAATGCAAGAGTAGTTGATATGCTTATCGGCGCAGGTGCTTTTCCAATAGGAAAAACAGTAACGGCCGAATTTGCTGTTCACAAGTTAAATGAAACTCTAAATCCGCATGATGCCTTGAGGACACCAGGTACATCTTCTAGTGGATCAGCAGCTGCTGTATCAAGAGGAGTTGTTCCATTTGCTCTTGGCACTCAAACTGCTGGATCTATAATAAGACCTGCAAGTTTTTGTGGAGTATGGGGTATGAAGCCCTCTTTTGGAATGATTCCTAGAACAGGAATTCTTAAAACTACAGATTCATTAGATACTGTTGGATTTTTAACAACGCATGGAAAGAATATGCGACTAATTCTTGATTCTATTAGAGTAAAAGGGCCTAACTATCCATATGTTTATAAAAATGTTGATCTAGCTAGCAAAAGAAATAACAAGCATTGGAAAGTAGGTTTCCTAAAAACAAATCTATTTAGTAAGTCTGAACAATATGTTCAAAAAAGTATTGGCAATTTTATTAACAAACTTTCAACTATTAATACATTTGAGGTAGATGAAGTTTTGTGGCCTAGTTCAATGAATGATTTACATAGTATACATTCAACAATTTACTATAAGTCATTAGGATATTATTTTCAAAGAGAAGAAAAACAATCCCAAAAAATTTCTGATTCAATGAAACAAATAATAAATTTATCAAAAGAAATATCCTTAGACGATTTTCAAAAAGCATTGGATAGACAAGAAAAATTTATTTATTCATTAGATGAATTGATCAAAAAATATGATTTTTTGATAACTAATAGCACAGCGAGCTCAGCGCCGCTAAGAAACGAGACTGAAATAGACGATACTTCATTGCTTTGGACAATGGGACATGTCCCTTCGATATCTGCTCCGGTATTTAAGTGTCCAAAGGGGCTTCCCTTTGGAATTCAGTTTATATCAAGAAAATGGAATGACTTTAATTTAATTAATGCCATTGAAGAGCTTATTGACATTGAGATATTACCTAAGTCTTCTGTTAAGGTACAGTGATGACTAAAAGAAATTTATTAATACTTACTTCCATTAAAGAAACTAGAAATCAATCACATGATGATTGTATTTTACTAGGTGAGTGGTGCAAGGATTTAAATGAGGAAGATAAAAATTTTAATATAGAACATATTCTAAATTATCATTGGGATGATAGAGTCAAATTAAAGAGAGATTATAAATATTTAAAAAACTTTCATTATCAATTATTAAGTGAACTAACTACAAAACTAAATTCGTTACATGGTGTCAATTATGATATTAGATATTGGAGAATTTTATTAGATCCTTGGTTAATGGATTATGTATCAGTTTTATTTGATAGATGGGAGACTATTGATGCTGCATGTAAATTAGACAAAAAATTTGATGTTAATTTCTTACAAAGTAATTTCTTAGATAAGTCTTTACCTTTAGGAATGAATCAGATGCATGCACACTTTAGTAAAGATTATTTCAATCAATTATTATATCAAAAAATAATTGAATATAATTATAGCGACTCATTCAATATAAAAATAGTAGATACCAAAAGAGATTTACAAAAGGATTTGTATGAGCCGTTTGTAGAAAAAGAAAGCTCATATTTTTTCAATCTTTTTAGAGGATTGTATAATCATATTGATAAGATGCTCGGAAACATTTTTAACAAATATGATGTAGTTTTTATTGACTCATACTTTAGGTATTTTGACCTGATAAAAATAAATCTAGCTATGAATCAGTTTCCAAGATTATTTAATATGGATTTTGATTCAAAATCCAAAGAAATTAAAAGCCTTTATGAAAATCAAGATAATGAGGCTCGTAATCAAATTAAAATTTCCTTAAATAATAGTTCTAAGTTTGAAAATTTTATACTTGAGCAAATTATTAAGAATTTGCCAAAATCAATTGTAGAAAATTATTCATCTTTAAAGAATATATCCCAGCAGATAAATATTAATACCAAAGTGATAATGTCTGCAAACAGTCATTGGGATAATCTTTTAAAAAAATTCTGGATTGCGCATAAGGTATCTCAAGGAGTAAAATTTGTTACATTAGAACATGGTGGCTCATTCCCTCCACTAAAAGAACATTTTCAATTTGAGGAAGATATAAGCGATAAAAGAGGAACCTGGTTTATTCCTTGGCATGAAAAGCACATTCAATTACCGCCTACAAAATTAGTTCACAGAAATAAATTGATTAATAAAAGAAAAGGTTCTTCTAATCGCTATAAAAGGTGTTCTTTAATTGCTTACGGAGGAAGAAGATGGGCTTTTCGGGTTAATTTTTATCCTCATTCATATCAGGGGCTAAAACCTTTGGAAGATAGTGTGGTATTTTACAATAATTTAGACACTAAAATAAAAGATAATTTTCAAATTAAGTTACACCATGACCTTGGATTAAATGAAATTGATAGATTTAGAAGAAAATTAGATCCTTCAAAAATATCTACCGAAAAAAATTATGATAAATTTTTAAGTAATTCAAAAGTAATTGTTTGTACTTATCCTGAGACTACATTTGCTGAAGCAATGTCAACTAATATTCCAACAATTATGTTTTTTGATAAAAATATTTTTGAGCGAAATCCAATAACAGATAACTTACTTAACAAGCTTGTTGAAGCAAAGATAATTTTCTTCGATGCAAAAACAGCAGCTAAACATTTAAATAAAATATGGGATAATTTAGATGTCTGGTGGAATAGTGACATTGTATTGAATGCAAGAATTGAATTTAGGAAACAGGCTTCCCCAATAGACAAATATTGGATTAGTAAATGGAAGACATTCATAAATGATAATTTTTTAAGAAATTCTCATCATAAAATGCAAGCTTATGGGAATAATTTTACTGGCTATCTAAGAGCGGGAATTTATACAACTAGATTATTTGTTCAGAACCCTGTTGAAAGTTTGAATGAAATCATTTCTGATGTCAGAAAAGATCAAAATTCTAAACTTTTTGAGTCAAAATATAATCTTGTTTGGTGTGCGGGTTTACCACATTCAGGAACTACTCTAGTAGAAGAAATATTTGATAGTTTGCCATATATTAGATTAAATTCATCTCCACTTAGATTTTTTAATTCAGGTAATCTGACTCACCCTCATAGTGTTTCAAGAGAAATGTTTTTAAGCGCACCAATAAACAAATATTCATTTTTTAAAACCCATAGTCATTATGATCCAAGTTTTCTAGAATATGCAAAACAGAGCAATGCAAGAATAATAGTTTGTCTTAGAGATATTAGAGATATGATGATTAGCAGATATTGGCATATTATGTCTAATAAATACCACTGGTTACATCTTAAGATCAAAGATCTTCCAATGAGAGAGGGTTTTATTGAGTCTTTGATTTCTGTTAATGAGGAAAATTATTATTCCCCTAGACCAATTGAAGATTATTTCTTGTGGATAAAGAATTGGATAGAAGTTGAAAAAAAAGAAGATATTAAAATTATATGGTATGAAGATTATGTTAAAAATTCAATTCAGTATATTTATAATATTTTAGATTACTTAGAATTTAGTGAAATTAATGCGAAACATATAGAAGAAAAACTTGAGTCAAAAAGGGTTAGAAATAAGTCATTTCCATTATCAAAGAGACTTTTTTTGCCAGGAAGAATGAAATCAACATATAGGTCAGGTAAATCCGGGGAGTGGCGTGAATTATTTGATGATAATATTTCTGAGGTCTTTAATTCATATATTCCTGGAGAAATTTCAGAAATTATAGATAATAATAGATAATTTTTTTAATATTTAATAGATTGCAGAAAATTATATCTGAAATATGACCAGGTATAAAGAATGTCTTAAAAATAAAGAAAGCTAGCGAAAATTATAATTTTTTATAAATATAGATTTTATGAATTTAAGAAAAAAAAATTTTTATTTTAAAAATATTACGATTGGTTCATGGATTACACTTTATAACCCAGGAATTGCAGAAATATTTTCACAAAATAAATTTGATTGGATAGTTGTAGATTTAGAGCATAGCGCGATTTCAATAGATCAGGCATCTGATTTAATCAGAATAATTGATTTATGTGGATGCAGACCTTTAGTTAGACTTACCTCTAATAGTAAGGATTTAACAAAGAGAGTTTTAGATGCAGGAGCTCACGGAATTATTGTTCCTATGATAAATTCAAAAGATGAGGCAAAGAAAGCTGTAAGCTATTCACACTATATGCCGAAAGGCGTAAGAGGTGTTGGACTAGCGAGAGCTCAAGGTTATGGAAGTAAATTTGATGAATATGTTCGATGGCAAGAAAATGAGCCACTTATTATTGCTCAAATTGAACACGTTAACGCAATAAATAATATTGAAGAAATTGTCTCGGTTAGTGGAATAGATGGCGTTTTTATTGGTCCATATGACCTGTCTGGATCTATTGGAAGATCTGGAGATTTTACTTCAACGAAGTATAAAAACTCAATCAAAAAAGTAAAAGCAGTTGTTAAATCAAAAAATAAAATACTTGGCATTCATGTTGTTGAGCCTGATGTCTTCGAGGTAAATAAAGCAATAAGAGATGGATTCAGCTTTATCTCATTTAGTGTTGATATCAGAATTTTAGACTCTAATATAAAAAATGCTATTCAAAAAATAAGAAAATAACAGTAAAAAAATTAAATGAATACCATTGGCATCATTCCAGTAAGAATGGACTCGACAAGATTTTATGGGAAACCTATGGCTAATATATGTGGGATTCCTATGGTAGGTCATTGTTTTTATCGATCTTGCTTAGCGTTAGGAAGTAATAAAGTTTTTGTCGCTACATGTGACAAAATAATTGCAGATTATATTAGTAGTATCGGCGGACAAGTAGTTCTTACATCAAAAAAACATAAAAGGGCGACAACGAGGACTGCTGAAGCAAAAAGGAAAATCGAGAAGAAATATAAAGATAAGATAGAAGCAATAGTTATGATTCAAGGAGATGAACCAACTATAAATAATAAATCTATTTCTGAGGTTGCAAAAGAATTAAAAAAATCAAAAAAAAATATTATCAATCTAGTTTCAATCATTAATTCTAAGAAAAATTTAAGAGATCAAAATAATGTAAAAGTGATTCTTAATAAGAATAGACAAGCTATCTATTATTCTCGGTATCCTATACCTTTTTTGATAGATAAATCAAAAAAAACAGATTTTTACATGCAAACAGGTATCATTGGATTCAAGTCAAGTAAGCTTGATAAGTTTAATAACCTAGATGAAACAATATTAGAAAAGTTGGAATCAGTCGATATGAATAGATTAATAGAAAACAATGAATCTATAGATACAATATGTACCAACTATCCAACTATTAGTGTAGATACAAGAAAAGAACTCAAGGCTGCTGAAAAATTAATAATAAAGGATCGTTTGATTAATAAATATAAAAAATTAATAAGATAATGATGAATAAGATAAAAAAAATATTGCTAAATTTAATTGATAGTTCACGTAAAAAAAAAATTAATAAAAGCATACAAAATATACTTTCATCTCAAAAAATTGGATTTATTGATATTGGAGCAGCTGGCAACATACATCCAAGATGGGAGAAGATAAGTAAACATATTAATTATTATGGGTTTGAACCAGATCTTAGATCGTATAATCTTTTAGTTAATAAAAAGAACGAATGTCATGAATATAAGATATTTAATACGGCAATATGGGAAAGTGACTCAGAGATTCAAATAAATTTATGCAAGAAGCCATGGGTCTCATCTTTTTATACTCCAAACTATAATTTTTTAGATAATTTTCCTGAAAATGATAGATACACTGTCATTGAAAAAGAAAATATGAAAACGTCTTCATTGGACAATGTTAATTTCAGTGAAAAAGACTTTATAAAAATTGATATTCAAGGTGGGGAACTAAAAGTTCTTAAAGGAGCTTCTAAAACACTCCATCATTGCCTAGGACTTGAAATTGAAGTTGAGTTTCTTGAACTATATGAATCCCAGCCACTATTTGGTGAATTATGTTTATTTCTAAAGAATGAAGGATTTGAATTTATAGATTTTATCTCTTTGAATAGGTGGGAGAGAGATAAATATGACGGATATGGACAAAGCACTTTTGGCGATGCACTTTTTATGAGAACACCTGAACACATGCAAAAGTTTTTTTCAAAAGATTCAAATAAAATAAAAAAATATATAGCTACATGTGTTTTATATAATCGCTATGATTATATTGAGACAATTACTAATTCAAAAATTTTCTCTGCAAACTTTTCATTTGAAGAAATTAAAAAGATAAAAAAATCAGCAGACAAAATGAAAACAAACCATATTAAAGTAAGATCAGTTAATAAATTTTTTAATAAAATTTTAAGAATTATGGATGACAATAACAGTTTGCATCTTTTTTACTAATGGGAAAAAAAATTAAAATTGCAATAGCCGGTTATGGAGTAGTTGGAAAACTAAGACATAAATCAATTAATAAAAATAAAGATTTTGATTTAATCGCAGTATGTGACAGAAAATTCAAAAAAAATGGAGTCTTTAGCAATGGTATTCAATATTATAGATATTATAAGGAACTGCTCGAATTAGACATTGATGCTATAATAATTTGTTTAACTAATGATGTTGCTGCTCAAGCTACCCTTGATTCACTAAAAAAAAATAAGCATGTTTTTTGTGAGAAGCCTCCAGGCGTTCGATTAAGAGATATATTTACCATATATAAATATTTAAAGAAAAATAAAAAACTAAAGCTAATGTATGGATTTAATCATCGTTATCACCAGTCAATTCAAGATGCTATTGATATAGTTAACTCTGAAAAGTATGGAAAGATAATTAACATGAGAGCAGTTTATGGTAAGTCAAATATAATTACTTTCAATCAATCCGATTGGAGAACAAAAAGGAAAATAGCTGGAGGTGGTATTCTATTAGATCAAGGTATTCATATTCTTGACTTATTAAGATTATTTGCTGGAGATTTTAATCAAATAAAAAGTTTTGTTTCTAATAATTATTGGAAATTCGATGTAGAAGATAATGTATACGCAGTAATGAAAACAAGATCAGGAATTCATGCTTCAATAAACTCCTCAGCTACTCAATGGCCACATAAGTTTTCTCTTGAAATCAATCTTGAAAAGGGATCGGTGGTTTTATCAGGAATTTTATCTAATTCAAAAAGTTATGGTAAAGAAACAATAAAGTTATTAAAAAAGAAAAAAAATGATAATAAATTTAAGCAAAATATAAAAATAAAAAAATACACAAAAGATATATCATGGGACAAAGAACTAGAATCCTTTTCAGACATTATTAAAAACAAGAAATCATCAAAAAAAGGTAGCATTAGTGAAGCATTTCTTACTATGAAATTAGTTTTCTTAATATATTACAGCGACAAAGAATGGAGGAAAAAATACAATATTGAGAATCCTAATAAATTTACTATCGATGAAGAAAAATAATTTACTTGAAATTGCAAAAAAAGCATCTTTAGCTGCTTTAGAATCTTTGGAATTAAACAAAGATAAAGAACTTAAATCTAGTTATGATGTAGATTTAATAAGGGAGATGAAAAGTGAAATAGATATTATTAATAATAATAAAATACTTAATGTATTAAAAAAAACAGGTATACCAATTTTGTCTGAAGAAAATATAAAAGAAATAGACCATAGTGAATATTGTTGGATTGTAGATCCATTAGACGGCACAGTAAATTATATAAGAAATATAGCTAGTTGTGGCATATCAATAGCCCTCTTTAAAAATAGTAAACCTATTTTCGGCGTAATTGCTGAGTATCCAGATAAAAATCTATATTGGGGAGGTAAAGAATTTGGAGCTTTCAGAAATGGAGTTCCAATCAAAGTTTCAAAAATATCGAACAAAAAGGAGGCTATTCTGTGCACAGGATTTCCCGCAAGATATGATTTTGATGAATTAGATGATACACAATTATTTAGAGAATATGCAAAAATAAGAATGCTTGGATCGGCTTCAATTAGTTTGGTAAATCTTGCCAAGGGAAGTGTAGATTGTTACTTAGAAAAAAACATAATGATATGGGATATAGCGGCGGGAATAGCGTTACTTGAGGGTGCCGGTGGAGAATATAAAATTCAGAATTTAAAATTCCTATCTCCATTAAATCTTATTGCACATAATGGGATTTTAAATATATGAAAAATAATAAAAAAGATTTTATTGCTGTATGTTCCCGGTCCTTTTCAGCAAATCCATTATTAAGAAAAAAAATTTTATCCAAATATAAAAATGTAAAGTTTAATGACAGGGGTATTAAACTAGAGGGAAGTAGTCTTCATAGCTTTGTTAAAGGAGCTTCTAAAATAATTGTAGGACTAGAAAAAATTGATAAACAATTGTTGGCTTCACTCCCAGAATTAAAACTTATTTCAAAATATGGAGTTGGAATTGATAATATAGATACCCATGCAATGAAAAAATATAATAAGAAGCTTGTTAACTATGAGGGTGTAAATAAAAGATCAATTTCAGAACTTATTTTATTGTTAATATTGAATAGTATGAGGAAAATCAAATTGATTAATAGTGATATAACTCTCGGAAAGTGGAAACAAAGAGTTGGATCGGAATTAAGTGGTAAGACTGTCGGAATTATTGGATTTGGAAATATTGGCCAAGATTTAAGTGTTATTTTAAGGCCTTTTGAATGTAAAATTATTTTTTATGATATTAGTATTAATCATGTAAAAAAAAATATTTTAAGAAAAGTAAAAAGAGTTAGTCTAAACAAACTTCTTACATCAGCAGATATCATAACATTAAACTTGCCATACAATAGGTATACGAAGAATATTATTGATAAAAATAATATCAAATTGATGAAGTCAAATTCGATTTTAATCAATACTGCAAGAGGAGGACTGGTTGATGAGAAAGCATTATTCAGAGCTTTAAAACAAAAAAAAATTGCGGCAGCAGCTTTTGATGTATTTGAGAAAGAGCCTCCTCAAAATTCTAATCTGTTGAAATTAGATAACTTTTTTGCTACTTCTCATATCGGAAGTATTACCAATGAAGCAATTATTAGGATGGGAATGGCTGCTATAAAAGGCTTACAGTAACCTTAAGAATATCAAAATGTTGAATGAAATAGAGCTAATTTGGAAACTGCCTCATAAAAAAACAGAAAAACTGTCAATTACTAAATATGTCGAAACTAACGGAATTGAAATAAGGAGAAGTTATTCAAATTTCATTCATAACCTCTCACATCAGAAAATAGGTAAAAAAAAAATATATAATTTTTTTTTATTCAATAATCATTTTAATCTATGGTGGATGTCGCTTTTATATGAGAAAAACTTTTATAAATCAAAAAATATAAGTGAGTGCATTAAAATTATAGGATTAGAGAAGATTATAAAAGAATTTAAGCCTCACACAATAAGACTTATATGTTCATCAAACAAAACTAGGAAGTGTATAATTGAATTATGTAAACAGTTAGATGTTAATTTAAAAATTGATATCAAGAATAAATCTAAAAGATTTTCTAATTATAAATTTTTAAAAATTATAAAAAAAAATATTCCTTATTATTTACAAGGTTTTCTATTTCTCCTTTCTTATTATTTAAATGCTTTGAGTTTGAAAAAACTTAAAAAGCCATCTTGGATTAAATCATCAAGTAGTATATTTTTATTTTCATATTTTACTCATTTAAAATTTAACAAAACAAACAAAAGCATTATAGAGTCAAGTCAATGGGAAGATGTTATTGGACTAATAAGAAAAAGAAGAAAGGATATTAACTGGTTACACTTTGATGGGATGACTAAAGATAATTATAAGAAAAAAAACTTCCTATCTTTATCGCCAAATAGTAAGCAATTTAGTGATTTTAACGAACAGCATTTTTTTTTAGAGGGCTATCTTAATATACAATTACTAATAAAAATTTTTTTTATTTATTCTTTTTTACATTTAAAATATTTAATATTTAGGCCTAAAAAAAATATTTTTTCAGTTAAAGATTCAAATATTAATTTATATCCCTTGTTAATTGATGATTGGCATGAATCATTTTCGGGAATTATTTTAATGCAAAATATTATTTGGATAATATTGTTCGACTTAGCAATGAAGGACATTCCAAAAAGCAAATTTGGTCTTTTTCCTCAGGAAAATCAATCATGGGAACGTGCATTCATCTCTTCGTGGAGAAAACATCAAACAGGAAAATTAATAGGTTATGCTCACTCCGATATTAGATTCTGGGATACCAAGTATTTCGAAAACGTGGAAATTTTTGAAAATGATAGTTTACGCTTTCCTTATTCAGATGCTTTAGCAATAAATTCTGAGAGAGCTTATGAAAACCTTATTAGTTCTAAATTTCCGCAATCTAAAATTTTAAAGGTTGAGGCTGTAAGATATCTTCGAGTGTTAGAAAATGATAATAAAAGAAGTCTAAATGTTAATTCATTCAAAAAGATATTAATTGTTGGTGATTACCAATTTCGATATAACTATAAGTTACTTGAAGATATATATTCATTAAATTTAAACCCAAAGAATTATAATCTTACATTTAAGTCTCATCCTGGTTTTCCAATTGATGTATCAAAATATAAATTATTTGGTTTAAAAGAAACAAATGAACCGCTTGAAGATATACTTCAGGATTATGATATTATTGTAGCGGTAGACGCAACAGCATCTTCCATAGAGGCAGTTTTAATGAATAAATTTACTATAGTTTATTATGATAGTGCATATTTAAATTACAGTCCTTTAAGAAATAGTAACAGTGTTTCTTTTGCTAGCAATAAGTATGAGCTTGGTGAATATATAAAAAATTATGACTCAAAAGTCAAAATAGATAATCATAATTTACTCTATTTTAATAAAGACTTAAAACTCTGGAAAAATGTTATTGATAAATATGTTTACTAAAATTTTTATTGGTATTATCTAGAATAATGAAAATATTAGTAACTGGTGGGGCAGGATTCATAGGTTCTCATTTATGCGAGGCTTTATTGGGTAATAATAATAAAGTAACTTGTCTCGATAATCTATATACCGGGAATAAAGAAAATATTAAGAACTTAATTAGTAACCCAAATTTTGAGTTTATTGATTATGATATAACCAATCCTTTAAATCTCAAATTTGATCAGGTTTATAATTTAGCTTGCCCTGCTTCACCAACATATTACCAAAAAGATCCAATCAAAACTTGGGAAACAAACGTTATTGGAATTAACAATATTCTTAATATAGCAGAGAAGAATAAAGCTAAAATATTACAGGCCTCAACTAGTGAAGTCTATGGTGATCCGAAAGTTTCACCACAAAATGAAGATTACTGGGGAAATGTGAACCCAATCGGGATTAGATCTTGTTATGATGAAGGAAAGAGATCAGCAGAAGCTATTTGTATGGATTACTCTAGAAATAGAAATATTGACGTGAAAATTGCGAGAATATTTAACACATATGGATCAAAAATGCAGAGAAATGATGGTCGAGTAATCTCCAATTTTTTAGTTCAATCTATTTTGAATCAGAATATTACAATTTACGGTGATGGCAGCCAAACCAGATCATTCTGTTACGTAGATGATTTGATACAAGGATTGATGGGTTTAATGAATGAAGATAAGATTAATCCTACTCCTTTAAACTTAGGAAATCCCAATGAATTTACAATTAGAGAATTAGCTGAGCATATTCTTAAAATTACTAAATCTAGGTCAAATATTTCTTTTCATGATCTTCCTTTAGATGATCCCAAAATAAGAAAACCAGATATTAAAAGCGCGAAACAAAGGATTAATTGGGAGCCCAGAATTCAATTATTAGAAGGACTTGAGAGAACTTATAATTATTTCAAACATATATTAATATAATGGGAAAATTATTTAATTATGGATTTAGAAAATTTAGATAATAATCCAAGTCTCATTTCAGTAATTGTTCCTGTCTATAACTCTGCCCATCTAATAACCAGACTGCTTGATTCTCTTGTCATACAATCATACAAATTATTTGAAGTACTTATATGTGATGATGGATCTACAGATAATTTAAAAGAAATAATAGACTCTTATAACTCAAAACTAGATATCAGATATTTTAAAAATAGTAACTTTGGCGGTCCTGCAGTTTCTAGAAATATAGGAATAAAAAACTCTAGAGGAACTTTTTTAGCTTTTGTTGACGCTGACGATTGGTGGAAAAGAGATAAACTTAAGATATGTTTAATGTCGTTTAATAAAAATACTGATTTCGTGTATCATGATCTAATAATACATAGAGAAAAATATAAATTTTTAGGAAAAAAAGTAATTAGAGGCGCAAAGTTAAAATCACCAGTTTTCACAAGTCTTATTAAAAAAGGTAATATAATTTGCAACTCATCAGTTGTAGTAAGAAAAAGTGTAATTATTAAATCAAATGGTTTTTCAGAAAATAAAGATATGATTGCTGCAGAAGACTATAATGCGTGGTTAAGAGTTTCAAAAATTTCAGATAAATTCAAATATATAAATAAGGCTTTAGGTTATTATTTTACAAATCATGGTATAAGCTTTAGTAGAGACATGTCAAAACCAACCCAAGTTGCAATTAATGAATTTATCAACGATTTAAAAGATAAAGAAAAACAAGAAGTTTTCTGGAAATTATCCTATATGAGTGGCATTTTTAATTTAAATAAAAAAAACTTTAATGTTTCTATCAAGAAATTAAAGGCAAGTTCGTCTTCTTCTGATATTAATATAAAAATTAAGTCATACTTACTTATAATCTTAGTTTACTTACTCATTATTTTTAGAGTAAAAAAATAAAAGACTCAATAAAGTAGATTTAGATATAACTCATGAAAAAAAATTTATATATAAATACAGAGTCAATAGTAATTTTATTTTTTTTAATTATTAATTATTTTTATTTTTCAATCTTTACTTCAAATTATTTATTTTATTATAACGAAAATTCCTTTTTTTATTTTCCACTCAATTTTGATTCTTTCAAGCTTACTTATCCATTTTTACAAAGCTACTTTCTAGAAGACAAGTCAATGTATACGAAGCTTCCGCACTATTTCTTAAGTGAAGTATTCTTTGAAAGAAGCATATTTCAAATAGGTATAACTTTAATCTATGTAATGATTTTATTTTTTACTCAATTTTTTACAGATAATATATTATTTGTATCTTTTTTGATAAATAATTTTTTAATACTAATCGGATACTATTATTATAAAAAAATATTACGTAACATTTTTGGAATATTTAGTGCTAAACTGGAACTACTTTACTTTATTAACCCAATATTAATTTGGTATTCTCAAGGAATTAATAAAGATATATTTCTAATCACTCTATTTATTCCAATTATATATTATTTTTATACTAAAGAGCACTTTAAGGTTTTTTTATTTGGACTTGTCGTTCTTTTAATAAGGGTCCCTTATTTCTTAGTAATCCCAATACTTTATGCATTATTTTATATTAAAAATAAATTTATAGTAGCAATAGGTATTTACGCAACTTTATCTATAGGCTCAGCATTTTTTTTCACAGAAAATTTTGACTCAAGATCTCAATCTAATATTAATAATACCTTTTTTGGAATAAGTTCTTATGTATTTAAACTAAATGAAGCTGCTTATGTTGGTAATTTACTCCTGAATCCAATAAGAGCTCTATTGTTAATATTTGACCAGTTAAGATCAATTAATATCTTTAAGGATGAAAGTTTAAATTTATTTAAATTAGCTAATGTGCCTATTACAATTTATTTTATTTATAATTTTAGAAGGGTAATTAATTTATTTAAAGTATTCTTTTTTAAAAGAACAAAATTAAGTGTAATTCTATACTTTGTCTTTTCTATAGTTTTAATAGGTCTTATGCCTACGGTGATTCACGCAAGATATATTGCTCCAATTATTTACCCTCTGTTTTTGATTCTTATTTATTATAATACAGTTAATAGAATTTTTAATCAGAATGGTAAGCTAAAATGATATTAGGAGTATCAGTATTTAATATCTCTAGAGGAGGAGGGTTAATTCATTTAAAGGAATTATTGAATAATTCATTTAATAATCAGAAATCTTTTAAAAAAATTATTTTATGGGCCAATAGAGAGATTTTAGACCAAATAAATGATAATAAAATTTTAGAGAAAAGAACTCATCCATTTTTAGAAAAAAATATTTTATATAAACTATTTTGGCAAAATTTCATCCTAACAAGAGAATGTAGACTTGAAAAAATTGACTTACTTTACGTACCTGGTCAAATATATACCGGCTCGTTTAAACCTTTTGTTACAATGTTTCAAAATGCATTACCTTATGAAAAAAAACAAGCTCAAAAATATTTAGGGTATTTTTTTTATATAAAATTAGTTTTTATTAAATTTTTTCAACTCATTTCTTTTAAAAATTCAAATGGGATTATCTTTTTATCACTATATGGAAAAAATCTAATCAAGCAAAAAATAGATATTAAAGATATTAAAACAACAATTATTCCTCATGGAATTAGCCAACAATTCTTTCTAAGGCCGCGAAAACAAAAAGATATTAAATGTTACACAAAACAAAACAAATTTAAAATTATTTATGTTTCTACAGTTGATCTTTATAAACATCAATGGAATGTGATTGAGGCCACCTCATATTTAAGAAATAAAGGCTATCCTATTTCACTAGATCTTGTAGGGGGGTATTATTTGCCGGCATTGAAAAAACTAAATGCTGCAATTAATAAATACGATAGCAAAAAAGAATTTATAAGCTATCATAACGAACTAGATCATTATGAAATTTGTAAAAAATTACATCAATCTGATCTCTTTGTTTTTGCATCATCTTGCGAAAATTTGCCAATTGCACTTTTAGAAGGAATGTCTTCAGGCCTCCCAATCGTGTGTTCAAATCTTAGTCCAATGAAGGATATTATGCCGAAAGAAACACTTTTATTTGATCCATACAATATATCTGATCTAGCCAAAAAAATTGAGCAATATTTAATAAATCATGATTTACGGCAAATAAATGCAATGAAGACTTATTCTCTTAGTAAAAAATATAGTTGGGACAAATGTACAAATGAAACATTTCGTTTTTTTACTAAAAATTTAAAATGTTAAACTATGAATAAACCCATTATAAAAATATTAGTCACAGGAAGTGAGGGCTTTATTGGAAAAAATCTTATATGTCATTTAAAAGAAGATAGTAGATTTAAGATATTCTCTTATTCAAAAGAAAAAAAATTAAGTTTATTAAATAAGTATATACAAGAAAGTGATTTTATTTTTCATTTAGCTGGAGTAAATAGATCAAAAAAATTGAATAATTTTAATCAGATTAATTTTAAATTAACAAGCCATATATGTAAGCAAGCTAAACTAACAAATAGAAAGATACCAATTTTATATACTTCAACTATTCATGTAAAAAGAAAGAATCATTACGGGATTAGTAAAAAAAGAGGAGAAGAATGTTTAATAAAATATGCAAGTCAAACAAAAGCTAAAATTTATATTTTAAGATTACCAAATATTTTTGGTAAATGGGCAAAGCCAAATTATAATTCAGTAATTGCAACCTTTTGTCATAACCTTGCAAATGACAAGCCAATTAAAGTATTTAATAAAAATGAATTACTCAATCTTTTACATATTGATGATCTCATAAAAGTATTTTTAAATTTATTATTTGCTCAAAGAAAAAATAATATTTATGTCAAATTAAAAAATATATATTCAATCAAAATTGGAAAAGTTGAGGAATATCTAAGAGAATTTAGTAACAGTAATTTTAATTTAGAGGCAAAATGCGGAGAAAAGAGCTTTAAAAGAAAACTATATTCGACATTTATAAGTTATTTGCCTACAAGGAAATTTAGCTACGTATTAAATGAAAATAGAGACACGAGGGGTAATTTTGTTGAGGTTACAAAAAATTCTGCTGGACAACATTCATATTTTACTGCATATCCAAATATTGTAAGAGGAGGGCACTACCATCATAGCAAAGTTGAGAAGTTTTTAATACTGAAAGGTAAGGCCGAATTTACTTTTAAAAATATCGTATCGAATAGAGTTTATAAATTAAAGGTGAATTCTCGTGAAAACAAGATCGTATTTTCAATTCCAGGATGGGCCCATAAGATAAAAAATATAGGAAATGATGAAATGATAGTTTTCTTATGGTCATGTGAAGTTTATTCAAAAAAAGATCCTGACACCTTTAATTATAAAATTTGAAAATTTATGGATAGATTAAAAATAATCACAATAGTAGGAACGAGACCAGAAGTTATCAGGCTATCAAGTATTATAAAGAAACTTAATATTTATTTTGAGCATTTATTATTACATACGGGACAAAACAATGACTATGAATTAAATGAAATATTTTTTGATGATTTGGAACTTAAAAAGCCAGATTTCTATTTAAACTCAGCAAGGGGAAACTTTGCGGAAACATTAGGAAGTATAATAATTGAAACTGATAAAATTTTAGCCTCAGAAAAACCAGATGCTGTTCTAATACTTGGTGATACAAATAGTTGCCTTTCGGCAATACCTGCAAAAAAAAGAAAAATTCCTATATTTCACATGGAAGCTGGTAATAGGTGTTTTGATCAGAGAGTTCCTGAGGAGACAAATAGAAAGATTGTTGACCATATTTCAGATATCAATCTTACTTACAGCTCAATTGCTAGAGAATATTTGATAAGTGAGGGTTTACCAGCAGAAAATATCATAAAAGTTGGAAGTCCAATGAGGGAAGTAATAGAGAATAATATTGAAAAGATAAATGGTTCATCAATTCTTAAAAAACTAAAACTTGAAAAAAATAATTTTTTTCTTGTTAGTTGTCATCGAGAAGAAAATATTGAGAACAATGAAAGATTTAGTGAATTTATAGATATTCTAAACTTTCTGGCAAATGAATATAAAATAGATGTTATAGTGTCAACTCATCCTAGAACTAGAAAAAAAATCGATGAGAGTAATCCAACATTAGATAATAAAGTAAAGTTTTTAAAGCCATTGAGTTTTACGGAATATAATAAACTTCAAATTTCTTCCAGAGCGGTGTTATCAGATAGTGGAACAATCAGTGAAGAGTCCTCAATATTGAACTTTCCTGCTCTTAATATTCGTGAGTCTCACGAAAGACCTGAAGCAATGGAGCAAGCTAGTGTAATGTTAGTTGGTTTTAATAAAAGTAGAATAAAACAATCTGTTAAAATATTAGACGATCAGAACAGAGATAAAAAAAGAACTTTAAATATTGTAGAAGATTACAGCGATAATAATATTTCCGATAAAATCATTAGGATTATAATTAGCCATATAGATTTTATTAATACAAATACTTGGCATAAATAAAAAAATCCTAACTTAAATGAGTATACTTATTTTAAATCAACATCAGTTTACTGATAACCATGGCTATTTAATCTCTGGAGTAATAGAGCAACTAATTTCCAAAGGATATAACGTAGATTATATTTGTTATAAAACTTCAATTAAAAAAGAAAATTTAAACCATTTAAGGGTGAAAAAAGTAAATATAAGAAGAATAGAAGTTTTTAGCCCAAAGTCATATAGTACTACTCTGCGAATAATAGATATGATTTATTTTTCATTATCATGTCTTTTTATTTCCATATTCAATAAAAAAAATTATGAAACTATTATTGTTTCATCAAGTCATGTTATGTTTTTAGGTTTGACAGGTTTGATATTATCAAAAATCTATAATGCTAAATTTATTTATAGAATTGAGGATTTAACAATAGAAGGAAATTATTTAACTAGACCTTATCTGAAGTTTTTTCTTTTTCCCTATTACTATATTGATAAATTAGTATGTTTATATGCTGATCAGATTCTTACTTTGTCTGACGATATGGTTAATTCAATAAATTCAAGATTTGTTGACCCATTAAAGAATATATCGAAAATACCCAATCTACCAAAGATTTCCAAAAGGAAAGACTTTAAGAAAAAAAATATAAAAAAATCATTAGTAAAGAACTCAAGTTTTAGAATTGTTTTTATAGGTAATATTGGATTGCCACAAGGCTTAGATTTTCTAATAAATGTAATGAAAAAATTAAAAAACAATAAAATTGAACTTTTTTTTGTTGGAGATGGCTATGCAAAGAAACAACTGATAAGGATGTCATATGCACTTCTTAATAAAAAAATACACTTTATACCTTTTCAAGAAGATAAAAATTTAAATCAAATACTAAAGACTTCAGATTTGGGAGTAATATCTCTAATTCCAGGATTTGAGAAATTTAGTTTTCCAAGTAAAATCTATAGTTATCTGGAAATGAATTGTCCAATTCTTGGAATTGTAAATAAAAACTCAGAAATTAGTAAGTTAATTAAAAATGAAAAAATAGGTATCTCAGTTGAATATGGTGATCATAAGAAACTTGAAAGGATTTTAGTTAAATGTTCTAGTGAAAAAAAATTTAAAGATAAGTATGTAAAAAACATAAAATTATTTAGAAAAAAATATTTTTCAAAAAATAAAATATTAAATCAGTGGGTTGAAGCAATAGAAAAAACAAATATAAAAAAATGAATAGACTTATAGACTTAATTTTTTCAATTGTTCTGGGCTTAGCAATGTTTGCTCCAGCAATTCTTATTGCATGTTTGATTATTTCATCTTCAAAAGGTCCTATTATTCACTGGTCAAAAAGAATTGGCCTTGCAAATAAGGAATTTTTAATGCCTAAATTTAGAACGATGTATGTTGATACACCTGATATAGCAACCCATCTTCTTGAAGATGACAAATATATCACTACTGTTGGCTTTTACTTAAGGAAGCTAAGTCTTGATGAAATTCCTCAATTGTGGTCAATTTTTAAGGGAGATATGACATTAGTGGGACCAAGACCAGCACTTCATAATCAATTCGATTTAATTAAGCTGAGAACAAAAAGTGGAGTTAATAATTTGGTTCCTGGCATAACAGGATGGGCGCAAATAAATGGTAGAGACAACATTAGTATAGAAGATAAAGCCAATCTTGATCATGAGTATTTATTAAGAAGATCATTATTTTTCGATCTAAAAATAATATTTGTAACAATGAAGCATGTTGTAGGTATGAAAAATATTAGACATTGATACAAAAAGAATTTTTTTAGTATTCAGATATATTAAAATCATTCAAGCTTTTTTTTGGTTCAAAACCAATTGTATTTATTTTCTTTGATGAATAATATTCACTATTAATTATTTTTTGTATTTTATTTTTCATAAAAGGAAATAATATAGAAAAAATTTCGTAAAATACTTTATGAATACTAAGTTTTGTTGGTTTTTTATTAATTGAATAGCATATTGACTCATAGATCATTCGAGTTGAATAAGCATTATTATCTGTGACAATAAACGTTTCGTTATGAGCCTCGACTTTTGTCATGACAAGATGAATTGCATTTACTACATCATCAACATGAATCATTGACCTCATGTTGTTTATCGCTGGCGGTGGAGGAAAGTATCCTAATGCAATAGCATTTTTCATTGCTCTTAGATTCCCCTTTACATTTGGCCCATAAACTAGAGAAGGTTTTAATATTATATATTTCATATTTGTTTTTTCACATTTTTTCCTTAAAAACATTTCTGCTTTCATTTTGCTTTTTCCATATGAGTTTTTTGGCTCATAGACATCTTCCTCAGTATTTATTTCTTTATTAGAATTATACTCTGAAGATTTGACACTACTTAAATAAATAAATTTTTTAACATTAGCATTAATCGAATATTCGATAATTTTTTTAGTGACATCGTAATTAAGAAACATATTTTTTTTTTCAATTTCTTTTGAATTTTTATTAGAATGAGCATAACCAGCTAGATGTACAACAATTTCAACATTATCAAACGCCGTTTGAGGTATACTTTCTTTTTCAAAATCACAGATATGATTTTTGTGGCCACTTACTTTTGATCTCCCGAGCAAGCGAATACTAAATTTAGATTTATCTAATGAACCTAAAAATTTATTACCTATAAATCCAGTAGAGCCGGTTATAAGGATATTAGTCATAAATTATTGAATATTTTTAAATTTAAAAATAATGTATACATTTAATTTATACGTCCGCAATGTTCAATTAATTAACGAAATTTTGGCTTAAATCTTATGCAGTTTCTACTTAGTATACCCACACAATACAAATTATTATTAATTGTCCTAACCGATATATTGATTTCTTTCGTATCTTTAATTTTATCCTCTTATTTTATATATGGAATTTTATTTAATTATATTTTTATTAATATTAATTTAATTTTAATATGTTTAAGTTTTATAATCTTCTTTTATTTTTTTGGGATTTATAAAAAAATTAATAGGTACTTTAGTCTTTCAGACTTTAAGGTAATTTTTTATGCTACTGCACTGTACGCCTTGTTTATACTGCTAGTATTATTAAATTTTAATATTAATAATGAATTGATATACGTTTATATAATTATTTTTCTTACTATCATTTTATTAAGTCGCATTGGTGTTTTGACACTTGTTCAGAACTCCATGATTTCTCGGCAGAGAAAAAAAATAATTATTTATGGAACAGGCGATTCAGCTTATCAGACCTTACAATCAATCAGAAACTATCCGGATTATCAAACTATTGCTTTTGTAGATAACAATAAAAATATGATTGGAAGAAATATAAACGGAATCAAAGTTTACAGTCATAAAAGTATAGAAGATGTTATTCGAATTCATGATATTAGTGATATACTTATAACTACTCCACTCTCAGATATACATAAAAGAAAAGAGCTAATTAAATTCTTAAACCAATTTAATATTGGTATAAGGTTATTGCCGTCAATCAATGATTTAGTGTCTGGCAAAGTAACTATAAGTGATTTTAAAAATATAGATGTTAGAGATATTTTAGATAGAAAAATTGAAGTAAATACTCTTGCCCTCGAAGAACAGTTTAAAAATAAAACAGTTTTAATAACTGGAGCTGGAGGTTCTATAGGGTCAGAACTTTCTATTCAGCTTGCAAAGCTTGATTTATCAAAAATAATACTTTTAGATCACAGTGAATTTAATCTGTACAAAATTCAATCTTTGCTTGAAGAAAATCATATAAATAAATCTGATAGAATTGAGGTTGTCTCAATTCTTAGCAGTATTAATGATCAAGATCGATTAGATAACATATTTAAAAATCACAAACCTGATTATGTTTTTCACGCTGCCGCGTATAAACATGTTCCTATTGTCGAGGAAAATATCATAGATTCAGTAAAAAATAACGTTTTTGGATCACTAAATCTTTTAATGACCGCTTTAAACCATCAAGTAAAAAAATTTATATTAATTTCAACCGATAAAGCTGTAAATCCGACGAGTGTGATGGGTGCAACAAAAAGAATTTCTGAAATGTTCATACAAGCTTATGCTGATGATCAAAAAGATAAAATGAAATCAATCCTTTCAATAGTTAGATTTGGTAATGTATTAGACTCATCTGGATCTATAATTCCTCTATTTAGGGAACAATTAAAAGCAGGAGGACCACTCACTGTTACTCATCCAGAAATGAAAAGATTTTTTATGTTAATATCTGAGGCAGTGGGATTAATACTCGAAACTTCAATCATTTCTAAAGGTGGTGAAGTTTTTGTATTAAATATGGGCAATCCAGTAAGCATATTAGAATTAGCTAAAAAAATGATCAATCTTTCTGGTAATAAGGTAAAAGAAGAAAAAAATGATCAAGGTATAAAAATAGAGTTTACAGGGTTAAGAAAAGGAGAAAAGCTCTCTGAAGAACTTTTTATCGACGATAAATATAAGACTACAGAAAATAAAGAAATTTTTATTGCTCACGAAGAGTTTATGCCAATTGATGAATTAAATATCTTTATTGAGAATTTAAAAAAAGCTGTTCAGGAGAATAATCAGCAATTAATAATTGATTTAATGAGCATTAATGTGACAGGGTTTAAATATAAAATCAGTTAAATATATGAAGGCAAAAAAAAATGTTTTATTAACAGGTGGTGCCGGTTATATAGGGAGTCATACATTCCTATCCTTAATTGAAAATGGCTATAACCCTATAATTATTGACAATTTTCATAATAGTAAAAAAGAAGTAATAAATCGATTAGAGCATATAATAAAATGTAAAATAAATCTGATTGAAGGTGATATTTGTGAAAGAGAAATTGTCCTTAAAGCATTTGAAAAATTTGATATTTCTTCAGTTATACATTTTGCTGCATTTAAGTCTGTTGAAGAATCAGTCACAAAAGCCTCTTACTATTTAAGTAATAATATTATAGGCCTCTTAAATATTATCGAGGCAATGAGAATTTTTAAGTGCAATAAAATTGTTTTTAGCAGTAGCGCATGTGTTTATGGAGATAAAGAAGAAATGCCAGTCAGTGAAGATACTCATCGAAAATTTGTGAATCCCTATGGTCAATCCAAAATTATTTGCGAAGATATTTTGGAAACCTATAAAAACTCAGCGGATTTGAGATATTTAATTTTACGGTATTTTAATCCAATAGGATGTCACGAAAGTGCCATGATCGGAGAAGATCCTAAAAGCGAGCTAAGTAACCTTATGCCAAACATTGCCCAAGTTGCTATTGGAAAGAAGCCTTATCTCGAAGTTTTTGGAAATGACTATAATACAATAGATGGTACCGGAGTGAGAGATTATATTCATATTATGGATTTAGCCGATGGTCACGTAGCCGCACTTAAGAAAATTGAAATTGAAGGAGTAAATACTTCAATTAATCTTGGCACGGGAAAAGGGTATAGTGTTTTTGAGATTATTAGGGCATATGAAAAAGTCTCAGGGAAAAAAATTGAATATAAGTTATGTCCAAAAAGATCAGGTGATGTACCAATTATTTTTGCTGATATTAAAAAAGCCAAAAAAGTATTAAATTGGAATTCAAAAAGAGATATAATAGAAATGTGCAGATCTAGTTGGCAGTGGCAACTAGAAAATCCTGACGGTTATTAAAAAATTGTATTCTTCATTGAGCTAAGATAAATAACTAGATTGAAAAATGAGTGAAAATAACCAACCAATAAATCAGTATTTCATAGATCAATCTGAACAGGTTAGTATATCAGATTTATTATTTGGTATTTGGGATTATAAATATTTTACAATAATCATAATAATTTTATTAAATGTATTTGCTTATTTATTTTATTACTCCCAGCCAAAAGTATACGAAAATTCTATAAAGCTAGAAATGTCGAATAAAATTAATTTTGACCTATTGCCTGGATTTGTTGAGAAAATCGAGGGTCTTGGCATGTCAACAACAGAATTACTGGAACAATTTTCTTCTGAAACATTAAGTAAAGAAGTAATAAACAAAACATATCAAGAAAACAATGTGAAAGAAATTTTAGAAACATACAATATAAATAATGAAAACTTTATAAGTTCTTTTTCAATAGAGAAATTTTACGTCAAAACAATTGAAGATATTTTAAATGGAAGGCCGTTAGATATATATGAATATGTTTTAACGATTGACTCGGAAATAACCTCGCAACAAGCTAAAATTATTTTTGATAAGCACTTAGTGAATAGTCTACGCTCAACAAATAATAAGTTTACTTCATGGCTCATAGATTATGACAATTATTTAGATAATGAAATGCTATACACTAAAGAAAAATACAAAAATCTAAATGATGCTCATGCAGACGCCCTTACAAAAAAACTTATAAGATTGAGAAAAGAGCAAGAATTAAATGCCTTAATGGAAATTGACTCACTTAAAAATGATTATGATATTGCTAAAACATTAGGAATAGAAATACCTATTGTTGACCCAAAATATTTAAAGGATGCTGAAGAAGAGGCTTTTCTATTTAGCGAACAAATGTCGGATGACGATGAAAAAAAAGAAATGACTGATTTTATGGAGGATCAGTATTACTACGAAGAGGACATGATTTCTAAATTTTTTTTTGGTACAGTTGTATTAGAAAAAATTATTAAAAGTAAGGAAAGCAAGTTGAGAACAGATTCAGGACCAACATCAAAACAAGAAGCAGCGTTGTTAGCTAGAATTGCAAATGAAGATTATGCTTACGACATGGAAAGGGATTTGGAACTTTCAGAGCTAATTACAAAAAAAAGAAATGTCATGAGTGTTTATGAAGAATTTAATAAAAGTAAAATATTTATACCATTTGTTAAATTTGATACTGATCAGATTTCAACTAATGGAGTTAAAATACCCTCATTATATATATTTTTATCAACTTTAGCATTTGCACTTATACTTACTTTTATCCTCTCAATAGTTTGGCCAGAATATAAAAGAAGATATTACAATCAATAGCTTTATATATAGATCAAAGATATAAGTTTACATAAATATGTGGTTAGTCAAAAAATCAAAAGTGCATGGCTCTGGAGTATTTGCTACTAAAAATATACCTAAGGGAAAAAAAATTATTGAATATATCGGAGAAAAAATCGCTAAATCAGAGGGAGATAGGAGATCTGAATTAAGAATAAAAAAATATTTAAACTCAGATAAAACAGGTTCTGTATATATTTTTGAGTTAAATAAAAAATATGATATTGATGGATCACCTCTTTATAATAAAGCAAGATATATAAATCACTCATGTGAACCAAACTGTGAGGTAGATATTATAGATAATCAAATTTGGATTTCATCTATAAAAAAAATAAAGAGCGGTGAAGAGCTAACTTATGATTATGGTTATACTTTTGATCGAGATGATTATAAAGATCACCCATGTCGTTGTGCATCAAAAAACTGTATAGGTTACATTATATCTTCTGATGATTGGGGTAAATTTTTGAAACATTTAAAAAAAAATATAAATAAGCTCAAAAAATTATAGTGTTTCTAATCTTTTGAATGGATGACTCTCTTCTTTTCTCTCAGCTATATCTATCTGTTTTTGTCTTATAAGTGATCTTTTTTTTTGTTCATGAGTTCTTTCTTTATAGCAATAAGGGCACGAAACACCTTTTTTATATAAAATTGATCTTGTATCTTTCTTTGTTATTGGCCTTCTGCAACCATAACATTGTAAATACTTACCTTTATCTAAATTATTATTAATTGATACTCTGTCATCAAAAACAAAACATTCTCCCTGCCAATTAGAAGTTTCTTTTTCTTTATAAATATACTCTAAATACTTGATTATTCCGCCCTTTAATTGAACCACGTTTTCATAACCTTTCATTTTGAGAAATGCAGATGCCTTTTCACATCTAATTCCTCCAGTGCAATACATTGCGATCTTATCTTTCTTGGAAAGCTTTAGATTATTAATTTTTTTTGGAAATTCTCTAAATGTATTAGTTGACGGATTAATACTATTTTGAAATTTACCTATGTTTATTTCATACATATTTCTGACGTCGATTACCTTTGTATTTTTATCAAAAATAATATCATTCCAACCAGATGGGTGAATATATTTACCGTGAAAATTCTTTGATTTAAAATTGCCGACACCTAGACTCACAATTTCTTTTTTAAGTCTTACCTTCATTTTATTAAATGGTAGAAAATTAGTATTATTTTTCTTTATATCAAGTTTTCTTATTTTTAATTCTCTTTTAATAAACTTTACAGTTTTTTCTAATGTCTCATTATCACCTGAAATTGATGCATTAATACCTTCATCCGCTAATAAAATTGTCCCTCTTATCACTTTAAATTTAAAGTAAGAGTCTAACTTTTTTTTTATTTGTTTTTTATTAGATATCTCTAAAAATCGATAAAAACTATAAATAGTAAGTTTTTTCATCTTTTACTTTCTGAGCTCATATGTTTTTTTCTTCAAGTATTTTGTAAGCTTTTCTCTATTACTAATTTTGCTTAAATCACTGTATTTAATAACATTTCCCGGATAGATATTAATTTTTTTCCCTATCATTTTTTTTGTTTCGTGAATATAAGATGAGTATTTTAGAGTTTGACTTTTTAATTTAGATGCAAAGACATGAAATAGTAGTCCATTTTTTCCATCAAAGTATATTGGTAAAATATCGCTTTTTGTTTGTTTTAAGATTTTAGCGGTAAATTGCTTCCAATCATCATCCTCAGCAGCAGATTTAGAATCTTTTGCTATAGATACGCTGCCAGATGGAAATATTATCAGTAATCCATTGTTTAATAGGTGTCTTCTAGCTTCTTGAGTAGTTTTAATATTATTTTTAATAGTTTCTTTTTTGTTTTCACTAAAATCAATTGGTAAAATATATTTTCCTAACTCAGGAGCAAATTGAAGAGTTTCATGTGTAAGAATTTTAAAATCAGACCTGACTTTAGAAGCAAGAGAACACATAATTAAGCCATCAATGATTCCAAAAGGGTGATTAGCTATCATAATTAATGGGCCTTTTGCAGGAATTTGAATACCTGATTCTGAGTTATCAATAACATTTATTTTCATAGACTTCAGTATACCAGTCCAGAAATATCTAGGGTTCGAATTATTTTTTGAAAATTCATTATAAATTTTTTGTAATTTTCTTTTTCCAGTAACTTGCTCAATAGTTTTTATTAATATTCTTTGAGCAAAATTATGCTCTGTATTTGAAGCATAGGATATATCAATTTTATTCATATTAGTATTCCACTGGAATTGGGTCCAAACTTCTCCAAAAATACCATGTTGCAACTGATCTATAAGGTTTCCATTTTTCAGACATTTTTATAGCATGATCTTTAGTTATTGGATATTTCATGTTGTAGCAATTACAGATACCCTTTATTAACCCTAAATCATCTACGGGAAAGACATCAGGTCTACATAAATTAAAAATGAGAAACATCTCTGCAGTCCATCTACCAATTCCCTTAATTTTGACTAATTCACTTATGATTTCTTCATCCGAATAATTTGACCATTTATTTGGATTGATCTCATTATTGATGAAGGCTTTTGCTAGTGATTTAAGGTACAAAATTTTTTGACGCGAAAATCCGCAAGCTTTAAGTGTCATAAAGTGCATCTTTAAAGTTCGATGTGGTGTGACACTCTTAACTTTAGACTCATATCTGTTCCACACAGCTTGAGCAGCCTTTACCGAGATTTGTTGTCCAACAATTGATCTTGCCAGAGTATAAAAAGGATCAGATTTAGAAAAAAGGAAATCTTTAGGATAATTAGTAATAATTTTTCCTAACTTTTTGTCTTTACCAATTAGAACTTTTTTTGCTTTTTCCCAAAAAAATGGTTTTTTCATACTGATGTAACGAATTTAATATTGACATATATAATGTAAATTGTTTTATTTGCCATTCTAAATAATTAATGGAGATAAAAATTATGGCAGACGTTGCTAGTTTATTAACTGAGTTTCAAAAAGGTATCGAAGGAAAAGACACTGGTCTTGGGGCAACAGTAAAATTTGACTTTGAGGGAGCTGGGTGTATTTTTCTTGATGGAAAATCCAACCCAAATACTGTTTCTGACGAGGATAAAGATGCTGATTGTACTTTATCTATGTCCCTTGAGACATTTGAACAAATGAGATCAGGTGAAGTTGATGGAACTTCAGCTTTTATGCAAGGTAAATTGAAAGTATCTGGCGATATGTCAATTGCAATGAAGTTACAATCTGTAATGGATGCACTTGCTTAGATCTTAAATAAATAAAAGTTAACCCATCTTCGATTTATTCTTGGATGGGTTCTTTTTATTCAAAATTGATCTGCATTTATTAAAAATCTCATTATTTGCGCAAGCAATTATTCTTCCACCTTTAGATATATTTTTATTATCCCAAGTTTTTAATATTCCTCCCGCGTTCATAATTATTGGTTCTAAAGCTCTTATATCCCATGCGTTTAGTCCACTTTCCACGACTATATCTACAAGTCCGTCTGCGAGCAAACAATAACTGTAGCAATCTCCACCAAGTCGAGTTAATTTGACCTTTTTACTTAGTCTCTCAAATGATGATTGATCATTTTTATTTGCAAATAAATATGGCGAAGTTGTATTTAATATTGAATCGGAAATTACTTTATTGTTACTAACCTTCAAATTGGATTTTTTTCCATTTATAATCTTATATGATTTTTTTTCATATCCAATGTATCTCTCATCTAACGCAGGAATATCTGCAACACCCAAAATAATATTACCATTTTCTGATAGCGAAATTAATGTACCCCAAAGCGGCATACCTTGTATAAACGACTTTGTTCCATCAATTGGATCAATACACCATTCATAAGCACTATTTTTAGGATGAGTTTCTTCCTCTCCGATAATTGAGTGATTTGGAAAATATTTTAGAATTAAATGATTTAATTTTTTTTGAATTTTGATGTCTGCTACTGTTACCGGATCAAAACCAGATCTTTCTTTATTTTTAGCTTTAATTTTTGTTTTAAAATATTTAAGGGAAATTAGACGAGCTTCGTCTGCCAACATATTTGAGAAATTTAAAAATTTTTTTATACTTTTTTTCATACTATATATAAAATTATGTATTGAATGGCTAGATAACCTTTTGTACCATAGAAGTATGATTATAAAAAATATCCTTTTATTGATTTTTCTTTTTTTGCCATCATTTTTATTAGCAAATAGTGAAATTGACGACATTTATATTGGTGATAGAGAGCCAATAAACGATCCAATTCCTCAATATAATCCTGAGTCAAACTCTTATCCAAACCCATTCAATGATGATCAAATAATCTTAACCATAGATAAAAATAATTATATCAATTTCGTCGAAAACATTCTCACGCCAGGTCAAATTGAAATGTTTGAGACATATCCTGAAACTTTTAAGATGCACGTGTATCCCTCGAGAAGGAGTTGCGCAGTGCCTCCTGAGGTTTTAAAATTAACAAAAGAAAATGCAAAACTAACCGATGAAGGTGAGGGATTAGAGGGTGTTGTAGGAAGTATTCCCTTTCCAAACCCAAGTGAAGCACTTCACCATGTATGGAATCATATTTTAAGATATAGAGGAGTAAACATATATGGCGCTTCTCCTTTTTATATAGTCAATCCAGATAATTCTAGAACATTTGGTGCTGGCGAAGCTATTGCAATCAACTATTGGAATCCTTTTGTTGAGAACGATAAAGGCTTGCAAGGTATGCTAATGTCAAAAGTAACTCACCCGCCAAGACTAGCAGACGCTTCTTTACTTGTAATTGAATCTTTAAATGCTTTTAAAACTCCTCGTCGGGCTTGGGTATATAATCCTGGAACGAGGAGAGTAAGAAGAGCACCTGATATAGCCTATGATTACAAACCGTCAGCAAATCAAGGTTTAACAACCACAGACCAGTTCGACGGCTTTAATGGCGCAAAAGATAGATACAATTGGTCATTTGTGGGAACGACCAAAAAATTGATGCCGTACAATGCATATGAATTTCACGAGACAAATATAGAAGAAACATTAACGCCATATCATGTAAATCAAGAGTTTTTAAGATATGAATTAGTTAATGTTAATATTGTTAAAGCGAATCTTAAAACAGATAAGAGACACATTATACCTCATAGAACTATGTATTTTGATTTAGATAGCCATAATATGCTTGTAGAAGAAACTTATGATGATGAAAATGAAATAATGGCGTATAGAGAGTTTCCAATAATAAATTTTTATGATCAACCCATGTGTTTATCAATTCATAGTGCTACGTATGACTTTGCTACAAAACGCTATCAATTAACTAATGTCAGATCAAAGGATATACCTAAAATTCAATGGAGGCTTAATGAACCTCATGATGAAAAAATGTTCACACCTGAAGGGTTAAAAAGATTTGCCAGATAGCAATTAAAAAATTATATATCCTTGATATATAACACGATTTTTGGGCACGTAGCTCAGTGGTAGAGCATCACGTTGACATCGTGGGGGTTGTTGGTTCGATCCCAACCGTGCCCACCATAAATCTCAATTATATGTTGTTTTTTATTACTTAATTAGATAAAAGATCGCAGTATTATGAAAAAGCCAAATAAAATAAGAGAAGCAAGACTCAATAAGATGAGATCTAGAAAAAATAACATTCGTAAAGAAAAAGTTAGACTTAAAAAAATTGAAGAAGCAAATGCACCTCAACCGGAGCCTCAACAATGAAAGTAAGAAGCTCACTAAAAAATCTTAAAACAAGAGACCGTAATAATAAGCTTATAAAAAGAAAAGGTCGTCTATACGTTATTAATAAAAGAAATCCACGAATGAAAGCTCGTCAAGGCTAATAATATTTGTCGTCTAAAAAAAATAAAAGAATTCTTTTTATTGCAGATCACGCATCAAATTATATACCAAGTTCATTAAAAAATTTAGGCCTTAAAGACAACCAATTAAATTCACATATTGCGTATGATGTAGGTGTAAAAGAACTATGCATTAATTTGTCTAATCTTCTTAACTCTGATTATATAATAGGCCAATACTCAAGACTTATTATTGATTTAAATAGAGATATTTCAGATCCAACATTAATTCCAGAAATTGTTGACAGAAAAATAATAACAAAAAATTTAAGTCTTAGTAACTATGATAAGAAAAAAAGAATTTCAGAGATCTACAATAAATATCATTACAAAATTAAAACAGCTATAAAACATAATAATATAATGGCATTAATTTCTCTTCATTCATTTAATCCAATATTCAAAAAGCGAAAACGAAATATTCATTTTGGCATTCTATCAAATCAAGATAGAAGACTGAGTGATTATATAATTACAGAAATGAAAAGAAGGAAATTAAAAGTCGGTGACAATGAGCCGTATGAGGGAAATTTAATTGGTGATACGATGTATAAACACGGTCTTAAAAATAATTTACATCATACTTTAATTGAGGTCAGAAACGATTTACTTTCTTCCTCAACTAAGATACACAGAGTATCAGTACTATTAAAGCAAGTAATTAATAATTCAATTAATAGGATTTAAAGACAAAATGAGTAATGTAGCTCCAAGGTGGTTTGAAAAAGCAATAGCTAATAAGCCTGAAGTAATGTCTGTGAAAATAAAAGGGACAAAAATTTCCTACAATGTCTGGGGCGATAAATCAAAACCAGGCTTAATTTTTATTCATGGTGGCATGGCACATGCTGAGTGGTGGAGTTTTATCGCTCCCTACTTTGCAAAAACACATAGAGTTATAGCTATGAATCTAGGTGGGATGGGTGATAGTGAATGGAAGAAAAAATATTCAGTTGAGTCTTGGGGCGCAGAAATAGTTGGTGTATGTAAAAAAGAAAAATTAAAAAAACCTATTTTCATTGGACATAGCCTTGGAGGCATGTGCGGTGTGTATGCTGCTTCTTTAATGAAAAAAAAATTGTATGGTTTAGTCATTGTAGACACAGCTATAATGCCTCCTACTGATAATCCTCCAAAATTCGATTTAAAAGTCAGAGCTAACAACGTTTATAAAAAAATGTCAGATATTATTGAACGTTTTAGATTAGTTCCATCTCAGAGTGACGCTCTTGAATATGCGATGAATTTTATAGCAGAAAAATCTATTAAAAAAGTCAGAGGTGGATGGACATGGAAATTTGACCCAAGTTATATGAATATTTTTACAAGTGAAAATTTTGCTGAAAGGCAAGCAGTTTTGAGAAAAACACTAAAGAGTCTTAAATGTAGAGTTGCGGTATTTAGGGGTGAGAAATCATCTATCTTTCCAGGATTTAGTGCAAAATATATGAATGAATTGATGGATAAGAAATCACCGATAATTAACATACCAGAAGCTCATCACCATATTATGGTAGATCAACCTTTAGCGCTTGTTTCAGCTTTAAGATCATTAATTATTGATTGGGATCATTCAAAGCCATCTAAAGCACTGTAAACTATATATAAATCAATTATCACTAATCTTATATTAACTAAAAAAAACACTGTTAAATTCGATATTTAGAAATATATTAACTGCTTATCATGGATATATCAGAGCAGAAAAAAGCATATAGTTTCTTCGGCAAGCTCATTTTATGGGGGTCTGTTGGTATTGTTGTTGTATTGGTTTTGATGGCAATTTTTTTAATCTAAATTTTAAATTTATGCGCGCTTATATTTTAAAAGAAAGTGAGTCAGAATTACGCGTGTCAGCTTCCCCTGATAGCGTAAAAAAGATGGTTGAGTTAGGAATTTCAGTGAATATACAAACCTCTGCGGGTCAAAATTCAAATTTTTCTGACGAAAATTATAAAGCAAATGGGGCCAAGATTTTTAATAATACTTCCGAAATTTCAAACGCTGATATCATAATAAAAGTTAACAAACCAACTGACGATGAAATTTCATCAATGAAAGAAGGCTCTTTATTCATAGGTTCTCTGGATCCTTATAATAGCAGGGAGACGCTAAATAAACTAAGGGATAAGGGTGTAACATCGTTTGCAATGGAATTAATGCCAAGAATAACAAGAGCTCAATCTATGGATATACTCTCTTCACAATCTAACTTAGCTGGGTACAAGGCTGTTATAGACGCGACCTATTTATTTAACAAAGCAATGCCAATGATGATGACGGCTGCTGGTACAATCGCACCAGCAAAAGTTATGGTATTTGGTGCTGGTGTTGCCGGTTTACAAGCTATTGCTACTGCAAAGAGACTTGGAGCAATCGTTTCCGCAACTGACGTAAGAATGGCAGCAAAAGAACAAGTCGAGAGTTTAGGTGGTAAATTTGTTATGGTTGAGGATGATGAGACTCAGGACGCAGAAACATCTGGGGGTTATGCAAAAGAAATGAGTGATGAATTTAAAGCTAAGCAGGCAAAGCTTATTTCAGATACCTTAGCAGCTCAAGATATTGCAATATGCACAGCACTTATTCCTGGAAAGAAAGCTCCAATACTTATTTCAGAGGAACAGGTTAAATCAATGAAACCCGGATCAATAATAATCGATCTTGCAGCCGAAAGCGGTGGGAATTGCGAGTGCTCTGAAGCTGGTGAGACAAAGGAGGTTGGAGGCGTACATGTAGTTGGTTCAAAAGATATAACTTCAACAATTTCTGAAGATGCTTCAGCGCTATTTTCAAAAAATATACTTAATTTTTTAACATTATTAATCGACAGCGAATCCAAGTCTATAAGTATTGATTGGGATGATGAGATTATACAAGGAATACTTGTAACAAAAAATAATGAAATCGTGCATAAGGAGCTTAGCTAATGGAAGCAATTGATCCAAATATATTTAGACTAACCATTTTTGTGTTATCAATTTTTGTGGGTTACTATGTAGTTTGGAGTGTGACACCTGCCTTACATACTCCTTTAATGGCTGTTACTAATGCGATTTCGTCAGTAATAATTGTTGGCGGTTTATTCGCTCTTGTCTCAAGCACTGATCAGACATTTCTGGGAATTTTATCCAAAAGTTTTGGATTTATGGCAGTTTTGCTAGCTGCGGTAAATATATTTGGTGGATTCCTAGTAACACAAAGAATGTTAGCAATGTATAAAAAGAAAGCGAAAAATCAGGATAAAATATAATGCACAATCTTGTAGCAGTTGCTTACGTTATATCAGGGATATTCTTTATCATTGCTTTAAGAGGCCTATCTTCACCAGAAAGTTCTCGAAGAGGGAATATTTTTGGTATGCTTGGTATGCTAATTGCTGTGATCGCCACATTATTCTCTGTTAATTTTTTTACGTCCAATATTCAAACTGTAGGATTAGTACTAATTGCAATTGTTATTGGTGGATTAATTGGTTCAGTGATCGCTAGGAAAATTGCAATGACTGCGATGCCGCAACTCGTTGCTGCTTTTCACAGCTTAGTAGGACTTGCGGCAGTATTCGTTGCCTTAGCCGCGTTTTATGCACCCGAGGCTTTTAATATTGGGACTGTTGGAAAAATTAAAACTTTAAGTTTAGTAGAAATGTCTCTTGGTGCTGTGATTGGTGCTATTACATTTTCTGGCTCAGTAATTGCATTTGGTAAATTGCAAGGCATTATGTCAGGCTCACCAATTGTATTTAAGGGTCAACATCTTGTAAATTTGTTAATTGGTTTGATCATAATCGCAGGCATTGTTTATTTTTGTTTTAATCAGGATCAAAATGTTTATTTAGCAATTATCGCGCTCTCATTTCTGATTGGATTTTTAATTATTATTCCTATTGGTGGTGCTGATATGCCCGTTGTTGTATCAATGTTAAACTCTTATTCTGGATGGGCTGCAGCTGGAATTGGTTTTACTCTTGGAAACACTGCACTGATCATTACTGGTGCATTAGTTGGATCATCTGGAGCAATTTTATCTTATATAATGTGCGCTGCTATGAATAGATCATTCATCAGTGTTATTCTAGGTGGATTTGGAGCAGAGGGCGCTGCGGTTTCTAAAGATGCAGAGCAAAGACCTGTCAAAGAAGGTAGTGCTGATGATGCTGCATTTATTATGAAGAATGCAGGCTCAGTTATTATTGTTCCTGGATATGGAATGGCGGTAGCACAAGCTCAGCATGCACTTAAAGAAATGACAGATGCGCTAAAATCAAATGGTGTAAAGGTTACATTTGCAATTCACCCTGTTGCGGGAAGAATGCCAGGACACATGAATGTATTGTTGGCTGAAGCAAATGTTCCATATGATGAGGTTTTTGAACTTGAGGATATTAATTCTGAATTCTCTCAAGCTGATGTTGCTTTTGTTATTGGAGCTAATGATGTAACGAATCCTATAGCAAAAACAGATCCTGCATCACCAATTTATGGAATGCCTATTCTTGATGTAGAAAAAGCTAGTACAGTTCTGTTTGTCAAAAGAGGACGAGGTCTCGGCTATGCAGGTATTGATAATGAATTATTCTATCGTGACAATACTATGATGCTATTTTCGGATGCAAAAAAAATGGTTGAAGGTGTTGTTAAAGCTTTATAAAGATTTAGCTATAAATCTTTCTTCTAGCCATTTTACGTGAGCGACGAATGTTTTCAGCCTTCTCTCTTAATTTTTTTTGACTAGGTTTTTCAAAGTAAGTTCTCATCTTCATTTCTTTAAAAATGCCTTCTCTTTGCATCTTTTTTTTGAGAATACGAAGGGCTCCCTCCACATTGTTATCTTTTACACTTACTTCGACTATTGTTCTGCCCTCCTTAAGAGCAAGTTAAAATTTGAGGGTTTTTAGCACTTGGATACACGCTTGTCCACATAAAAGAAAAAGATTTAATCTACATTACAAAATTAATATGGCCCATTTTACGCCCTTGTTTAATTGTTTTTTTACCATAGTCGTATGCCTTCTTCTTTTTATAAACCTTATAACTTTTCAATTTACTTATTTGTTTGGTTCTTTTGATCTCATTGCCAATAAGATTTCTCATAAGACCTTTTTTAATAATTTTTGGGGTTTTAATTTTATCTCTTGTGATTGCTTTAATATGTAACTCGAATTGACTCATATTCGCATTATCAAGTGTTATATGGCCTGAATTGTGTACTCTTGGTGCAATTTCGTTTACATAGATATTATTTTCATCATCTAAAAAGAATTCTATTGTGAGTAAGCCAATATAATTAAGCTTATTTAAAATCTTTTTTGATATTATTATTAGCTGTTTATTTATTTTTTCATCTATTTGTGATGGAGATATTGTTTCAAACAAAATATGGTTTTTGTGAATATTCTCAAATGGTGGATAAAAATATATATTTTTTTTTATGTTTCTTGAGCAAATGACAGATAGTTCTCTATCAAACTTTATTACCTTCTCAATTACGCACGATTGATAATCAAGCTTTTTCCATTTATTTTTTAAGTCAGAAAAATTTTTTACTTTGTATTGACCTTTTCCGTCATAACCAAATCTGCAAGTTTTTAATATAACTGGAAAATTTATTTTATCTTTAAACTTATTTAAATTTGTTTTCTTATTAATAAAAAAAAGTCCAGCATGTTTAATTTTATTCTTTGAAAAAAATAATTTTTCTTTTTTTCTATCTTGGCTTATTTCTAAAGCCGAAATCGGTGGGTATATTTTTATTTGTTTATTGATTTGTTTTAATGTTTTTATAGCAACATTTTCAAATTCATAAGTTAGCAAATCAATATTTTTTCTAAATTCATTTAACTTCTTATGATCATTAAAAGAACCATAAATAATTTTATTAGCATATTTTTTTGCAGGGGCATCATCTGTATCAGAATAGATATGTGTAGTAAGTCCAATTTTTTGACAAGCTTGAGCTAAAAACATGCCAAGTTGACCCCCACCGATTATGCCTACAGTGGAAACTTCAGCTTTCATTATTTCGGTATATTTTTTACTGACTTAGTTTGTTTTGATCTCCATGAAGCGTATTTCTTTTTCAGTTTTGTGTTATTGCTGCTTAAAATTGATACTGCAAGTAATGCTGCATTTTTTGCTCCAGCTTCTCCAACAGCAAGTGTTCCAACTGGTACGCCTGCTGGCATTTGAGCGATCGATAGCAAACTATCTAAGCCTTTTAGTTTTTTTGATTCAATTGGAACGCCTAGTACAGGAATATTTGAAATAGAGGCTGTCATTCCAGGCAAATGAGCTGCTCCACCAGCGCCTGCAATTATTATTTCTATCCCTCTTTGTTCTGCACTTTCAGCATATTCAAACATTCTTTTAGGCGTTCTATGGGCAGAAATAATTTTTACTTCGTGTTTTATATTAAATAATTTTAAAATTTTTGAAGCATGCTTCATTGTGGGCCAATCAGATTGGCTGCCCATAATGATGCTTACCAGTGAAGGATTTTTCATTTTAATATTTATTATCCATCGACAGCAGAAGTTTCTGACTCATTTATGTCTGAAACTTTTTCATCTGCTTCTTGCAGTCTCAATTTCTCTTCTTTTTCTTTTCTCTTTTGAGCTCTTTTCATTGATCTTTCAGCTTTAGCTAAAGCCTCATCTAATTCAACTTGCCTACAAATTCCAAGTCCAATTGGATCTTGTGGACGGATATTTGCCATGTTCCAATGAGTTCTTTTTCTAATAGCATCAATTGTATTTTTTGTACTGCCAACTAGTCTTGCAACCTGTGAGTCCTTTAGTTCGGGGTGATTTCTTATCAACCAATAAACTGCGTCTGGCCTATCCTGTCTTTTTGAAAGAGGAGTATATTTTTTTTTCTTTTTTGATTGCTCAGTCTTTTCAGAGATTTCATTTTCAATAATCTTCAGTGACTCATCTTCATTATCCGCACATCTATCGATTTCATCTTTTGTTAATTGACCACTGGTTATAGGATTTAATCCCTTAATTCCCACGCCGACTTCACCATCTGCTATACCTTTAATTTCTAATTCATGCATCCCACAGAAATCACCTATCTGCCTGAATGACAAAGAAGTATTATCAACAAGCCATATTGCAGTGGCTTTTGGCATTAATGGTAATTTTGCTGTTTTCATAATAATAATAGAGTGCCTCTTATAAGTTAATTTTAGAGTTTTTCAAAGGATATCCTAAAATTTAAGCAGCAATTTGCCAATATTCTTATTATTTTCCATGTATTGATGTGCTTTTTGAACATTCTCAAAATCAAATTTTTGGTCAATATGCAATTTAATATCGCCATTTTCAATTAATGGCCAAATATGTTTCTTAAGATTATCAGCAATGAATTTCTTTTCATCATTACTTCTTATTCTTAACGTTGAGCCAGAAACTGTTAATCGCTTCAACATAATTGGCAGTAAGTTTACTTCTACCTTAGATCCCTTTAGGTATGCGATATTTAGAAGCCTTCCAAGTCTATTTAGGACATTAATATTTTTTTGAAAATAATCCCCACCTACCATGTCTAGTATTACATCAACTCCTTTATATTCATTTTTAATTATGCTTTCAAAATCCTCAAGATTGTAATTAATTACTCTTTCTAAACCCAAATCCTTCAAATATTTATATTTTTCCTCTGATCCTACGGTTGCTATGCATTTAATTTGCATGGCTAATGCAATAGAAATAGCAGTCAAACCTATACCACTAGCACCACCATGAATTAATAATGTCTCACCTTGTTTTAGCTTTGCTTGATCAAATAGATTTGTCCAAACTGTAAAAAATGTTTCGGGAATTGTGCAAGCGTCAATAATTGAAATGCCTTTAGGTATAGGAAGAATTGTTGATGTATGACATTTTACAAATTCTGCGTAACCTCCACCAGGGACAAGTGCACAGACTTTTGAGTTGAGCAAATTTTTATTTACATCATCACCAACATCAACAATTTCCCCTGAAACTTCTAAGCCCAAAATTTCTGATGCACCTGGCGGTGGTGGGTAACCACCAGATCGTTGAAGAATATCTGGTCGATTTATACCAGCCGCGTGAACTTGAATCAAAACTTCATGTTTTTCTATTTGAGGTATCTCAACGTCATTAGTTACTCCTAAAACCTCTGGTCCACCAAATTCTTTGTGTAATATTGCTTTCATTTTAATCTTAGGAGCCACCATTTAAAGTGACTCCTAATTCTTTTTAGTTAATTTTTGAATTAATTTCAATTTTTCTAGGTTTTTGATGTTCTGGTATTTCTCTTTCAAGAAAAATGTGAAGTAACCCATTTTCGTAATTTGCATCAGTAACTTTAATGGTATCAGCTAATCTAAATTTTCTTTCAAAATTTCTACCTGCTATACCTCTGTGCAAAAATTCGATTTCCTCATTAGAGTCACTAGTTGACCCCTTAATAACCAACTCATTTTCCTGTACAGATATATCTAAATCTGATTTTGAAAAACCAGCTACAGCTACTGTTATAGTGTAATTATTGCCTGATTTAACAATATTATATGGTGGATAAGATCCACTGGACTCATTTAAATTAAAAACCGAGTCAAAAATATTATCAAATGCATCGAAACCAACACTAGAGCGTAGTAATGGTGATAAGTCAAATGTAGTCATAATTTAATCCTCCTTAAGCGATTAAAAATTTGCTTACTCTTTAAGAGCTAAGCTTTGTTTGCCAATGCAGAATGCCATCAGCACCTTATATGTTGTGACTAATGATAAATTTTCAATACTAGAAATTTGAATTATGTCTTGAGGTTACTGAACCTTTTTTTGAAACGACTAACTTGGCCTTTATCCTGAATTTTTTGCTGCCCACCAGTCCAAGCTGGGTGGGAAAGGGGATCAATATCAAGAGACATTGTGTCACCTTCTTTTCCCCATGTCGACATAGTCTCAAATTTTGTGCCGTCTGTCATCACAACAGTAATTTTATGGTAATCAGGATGTTTATCTTTTTTCATATATGTTCTATTTTTTGTGAGTAGATATCCTATATAATATTATTGATCAACAGTTAATTGTTAAATTTTATGAATATAATTTCAATAATGATGAGACGGCTTAATATTCATAGTTTCTCTCAATTTATCGTAATCATGATTATTTTTGCTATTACAGGGTCATTGTCGCTTTATATCACTGTCGAATTATTTCAATTTATTGGTCTTCAGGAAGAGAATTTAAATCCAATAATTTTTTGGCCGCTTAGAATAATATTACTTTTTGTAATCTATCAAATATTACTGCTACTTGTTGCACTGCCATTTGGACAATTTCAATATTTTTGGTCATTTGAAAAAAAATTTTTAAGTAGATTTGGACTTAAATTATAATTCAATTATTTTTTTAAGCTTTTCATGTATTCTAAAATTAGATGCTAATATTCTTCCACTTTTGAGATAGTCCTCTTTTCCATCAAAATCAGTTACTTTTCCTCCGGCCTCTTTTACAATTAATGAGCCAGCTGCAATATCAACCAATTTTAAATTTTTTTCCCAATATCCATCAAATTTTCCTGCGGCCACATAAGCTAAGTCGAGTGACGCTGCGCCAAATCTTCTAATGCCGCATACTTTTTCCATAACTTGCTTTAACCCAGGAATATATTCTTCATGACCTTTCATACCTTTATGAGGAATGCCTGTGCCAATCATACAGTCTTCAAGGTTTTCTTTTAAGGACACTCTGAGTCTCAGATTATTACAGTAGGCGCCCCTTCCTTTAACTGCCCAAAAGAATTCATCAGTAAGCGGTTGATATACACCTCCAACTATTACCTCGTTATTCTTTTCAAGCGCAATTGATATAGCAAAGTGTGGGATACTAAAAACAAAGTTGCTTGTGCCATCAAGGGGATCAATAATCCATCTAATATTTTCATTAGAATTTTTTATAACACCTGTTTCTTCGGCAATAATATTTATTTTAGGATATGAATAAGTTAGTTCTTTAATCAACATTTTTTCAGCTTTTGTATCTGCTAATGATACAAAATCAGAGACACCCTTCAGAGACACTTGAAGTTTCTCAACTTCTCCAAAATCCCGAATAAGACTTTTACTAGTTTTCCTACAGGCTAAAAAAATCGCATTGATATAAGGGTCTGAGTAGCTCATTAGTCAACTCTTTTTGAATATGATAGGTCCTCTGTATTAATTTCTATCTTTTCACCCTGTTCTATAAAAGGTGGAACCATTACTCTAATACCATTTTCAAGAATGGCAGGCTTGTTCGATGAAGCGGCTGTTTGTCCTTTAACAACAGCCTCTGTTTCATTGACAATAAAAGATAAGGTTTTAGGAAGTTGAATTCCTATTGGCTTTTCATTATACATTTCTAGGATGACCTCATCATTTTCACTCATTAAAACTAGCTTTTCTCCAACTATTTCCTCATCAATTTCAATTTGTTCATATGAAGTACTGTTCATAAAGAAAAGTTTGTTATCTTGCTTGTACAGATACTGATATTTTTCTTCATCCACTCTAACCCTCTCTACTTCTTCTGATGCTCTGAAACGTTCATTTAATTTCGTACTAGTTTTAATATTTTTCATCTCAACTTGATTAAATGCACCACCTTTACCAGGTTTTACAGACTGAGATTTATTCACAACCCACAACTCTCCCTTGTGTTCAACTATCATTCCTGGTTTAACAGCATTTCCATTAATTTTCATTTTTTCTTAACCTTCGAGAGATTTATCCCACTGACCTTGTGCAGCCTTCATATTCATTACAGCTCTATGGCTAAAAGCTTTTTGAGCCGCTTCAAGATTGTCATCTTTGCCAGCCCAAGTTTTGAGAGCTGCTTGTTGTAAAGCCCTTCCATAGGAAAAACTTAGCTTCCATTTGAAACCACCTATTTTATTCATTGCATCGAGATGAGCTGTTGCATCTAGGTCTGACTGACCACCAGATAAAAAAACAATTCCAGGTAATTCATCTGGAACAGATGATTTGAGACATTGAAGTGTTTTTTCTGCAACTTCTTCAATAGGGGCTTGGTATTTATTTTCTGTTCCTGATACAACCATATTTGGTTTAAGAAGAGTTCCTTCAATATTGACATTTTTTTTATCAAGCATTTCAAATAAAACTAATAGTGTTTGATTAGTAACCTCATGACACCTTTCCACAGAGTGGGACCCATCCATAATAACCTCAGGCTCAACAATCGGTACCATATTGCTTTGTTGAGCAATGAGCGCATATTCAGCTAATGCATTCATATTTTCGCTTATACAATTGTTTGATGGTATTTCATCACTTACATTTATAACGGCTCTCCATTTTGTAAATTTCGCTCCAAGCTTCTCGTACTCTTGGCAGCGTTCATGAAGTCCGTCTATTCCTGTAGTAATTTTTTCATCACTACCACCTTCAAACTCTTTTACTCCTTGATCAACTTTAATTCCCGGCAGTGAGCCGTGATCAAGTATAACATTTCTTAAATAGTCTCCATCACTGGACTTTTGTCTGAGAGTTTCGTCAAAAAGTATCACTCCGCCAATTGCCTCTGCCATGACCGGAGATCTAAATAACATTTCTCTATACTTTCTTCTATTATCTTCGGTAGACTCAACATTAATTGATTTGAATCGTTTCTCAATGGTTCCTGAACTTTCATCGGCTGCCAGAATTCCTTTGCCATCACTGACAATGTAATTTGCTATCTCTTCTAAAGTCTCTGGTATCATTTTCTTCTCCTTTTTATAAAGCTCCTAAGGCAACTAAACCTGGCAATTTCTTACCTTCTATTAGCTCAAGTAGAGCTCCTCCGCCAGTAGAAACATAAGAAAATTTATCTTTAACAGCCACCATATCCAGCGCGGAAATTGTATCACCGCCCCCAGCAAAAGATCGAAGACAATTTTTATCAGTAATTTCAGCAATGAATTTAGCTATCTCGAATGTGCCTTTATGAAATGGTTTAGTTTCAAAGACACCCACTGGTCCATTCCAAAATACTGTTTCACAATTTGAAATTTCATTCTTAATCAACTCGATAGTTTGTTTCCCAATATCTAAAATCATTTGATTATCTTTTAAAGCATCAACTGCACATTCGTTTATTTCTGTAGTTTCAGATACTTTCTCAGCTGTAACAACATCTAAAGGTAAAATTAGTTTACATTTTTGCTCATTTGCAAAATTAATAATTTCTTTTACGAGGTGATCTACATCATTTTCAATCAATGAATTTTTTACATCATTTCCTAAATATTTAAGAAAATTATTAGCCATCCCACCAGCAATGACAATCGAGTCCATTTTTTGCAGTAGATTTTTTATAACTGTAATTTTTGTAGAGATTTTTGAGCCACCAATGATAGTTAATGCAGGAGTTTTAGGGTTATTAACTACATCATTTAAGTTTAATATTTCTTCATGTAATAATTCTCCACAATAAGATGGTATGAAGTTTGTGATTGCTTCAATTGAGGCGTGAGCTCTATGAGAGCATGCAAAAGCATCATTAATATAAACGTCTGCTAATTTTGATAGCTCGGATGCAAAAAATTTATCATTTTGCTCTTCGCCTTCATGAAAACGGCAATTTTCAAGAAGAATAATTGAATCCTGGCTTAAAGAATTTATCTTTTTTTCAATCTCATCGCCTATACAATTTGAAAGAAATATTATTTTTTTTTGCAATACGTTTTCTAATGAGCTGATTATTTGATTAAGTGAAAGCTCATCATTTCTTTTTCCTTTTGGCCTTCCTAGATGAGACAGAATTACAACTTTATTATTCTTATTAAGAAGGTTTTGTATTGGATTTTTAATTCTCGTAATCCGATCGCTTATTGTAGAGGCTTCTTTATTGAGCGGAATATTTAGGTCAAAGCGAATAAGTACAGTTTTATTTTTCTGATCAAATGTTTTTAGAGCTTTAACATTTAACATTCTATCTAGATCTTTTCATCGCAACTGCAGTATCACACATTCGATTTGAAAAGCCCCATTCATTATCATACCAACTTAAAACTCTTCCAAACTTTCCATCAATTACTTGTGTTTGAGTTAAATCAAAATTTGACGAGGCAGGATTATGATTAAAATCAGATGAAACCAATGGTTTAGAATTTACATCTAGGACTCCATTTAGCTTATTTGATTTTGCTGCAGCCGACATAGCCTTATTAATACTATCGACTGTCATTCTTTTTTTAGAAACAAATTTAAAGTCGATTAATGAAACATTAGGTGTTGGTACTCTAATTGCAGTTCCATCTAACTTACCAGAAAGCTCAGGCATAACGAGTCCTACTGCTTTTGCAGCTCCTGTAGATGTAGGTATCATTGACAATGACGCAGCTCGAGCTCTTCTTAAGTCTGAGTGAAATGTATCCAGAACACTTTGGTCACCAGTAAAGGCATGTATAGTTGTCATATATCCATGCACAATTTTGAATTTATCGTGTAAAACTTTTGCAACAGGAGCTAAACAATTTGTCGTGCAAGACGCATTAGATACAACGAGGTCTTCTTTTGTTATCTCATCTTCATTCACTCCATATACAATGGTTTTATCAGCATTTGTACATGGCGCTGAGACTAAAACCTTTTTTGCGCCGGCCTTAATATGCATTGCTGCCTTATCTTTTGAAGTAAATAATCCAGTGCATTCAAGAGCGACGTCAATTTTCATTCTTTTCCAAGGAAGTTTTTGAGGATCTCTCTGATTCAATACTGTAATATTTTTTCTTCCAACGATCATTTTATTGCGTTTGAAAGATACTTTTTCATTAAGAGGGCCGTGAACAGTATCATTTGCAAGTAAAAATGCGTTTGTTTCTATTGGGGCTAAATCGTTTATAGCCACGACATTAATATCTTTTCTTTTACTCTCAATGATTGATCTTAAAACCAACCTTCCAATTCTTCCAAATCCACTTATTGCAACATTTACAGCCATATTTAGTATCTCCTATATTTTCTTGCTTATTAATTTGAATATTTTTTTTGCCGTAATCCCATAAAAATCGTAGAGCTTTTGATAAGGAGCACTTGCTCCAAAATCTTTCATACCGATGTTTATTGTATTTTCAGGGCATACTTGGCTCCACCCAAAATTAGTTCCCGCCTCAATCGAGACATTAATTTCAGAGTTTCCTCTAATTATTTTTTGATACGTTTTACTTTGGATTTTAAACTGTTCCATGCACGGTACTGAAACGACTCTCACTAACTTTTTCTTTTTTTCAAGCATAGTCATTAATTGCAGTGCAATTTCGACTTCAGAGCCAGACGCGAAAATAGAAATATTGGGTTTTTTTGAATTACTTTTTAATTCGTAAGCTCCTTGAGCACTAATATTTTTTGCATGATACTTTTTTCTTATCATCGGAAGTTTTTGCCTTGTAAGCGCAATTACACTTGGTCCCTTTGAATTTGAAAGCGCTAATTCCCATGCTTCCGCAGTTTCAATTAAATCAGCAGGTCTAAAGACTTTAACATTTGGCGTTGCTCTTAATGATGCAAGCTGTTCAACTGGTTGATGCGTTGGGCCATCTTCACCAAGACCGATTGAGTCATGTGTTAATATATATATAGCTCTTTGTTTCATTAAAGCTGCAAGACGAAGAGATGGTTTACAATAATCTAAAAAAATTAAAAAGGTTCCACCAAATGGAATAATTCCTTTATGGAGTGACAACCCATTCATGATAGAAGCCATACCGTGCTCTCGTATTCCATAGTAAATATATTTGCCATTATAATTTGTAGAATTAATAACTTCCATTTTACTACCTTTGGTATTGTTAGAACCTGTCAAGTCTGCTGAGCCTCCAACCAATTCAGGTAGTGATGATGAAATTGTATTTATTACCATTTCTGATGCTTGTCGTGTGGCAACATCGAGTGGTTTCTTAATATATTTCTTCTTAAACTGATTAAAGTTTTGAATTAATTTTAATGGAAGCTTTCCTTCGATTCTTCTTATGTAGTGAGCCTTTTTACTTTTTGGAAGTTTCTCATAATTCAATTTCCAAGACTTATATTCATCTATTGATTTTTTACTAAGATTTTTCCACTCCTCAAGTATATTTTTTGGAACTGTAAATGGTTTGTGTGGCCAATTCAGTTTAGTTCTAGTAAGTTTTACTTCATCCTCACCAAGTGGTGAACCATGAACTGATGATTTTCCTTGTTTGTTTGGAGATCCAAAACCAATTTTAGTTTTACAAGAAATTAATGTAGGTTTCTTAGATTTTTGAGCTTTCTTAATTGACTGTATTATTTCTTTAGGTTTGTGACCATTTATTTTAATTGTATTCCATCCATAGGCTTTAAATCTTTCAGCCGTATTTTCTGAGTTTGCCAGTTTAACAGGCCCATCTATTGAAATTCCATTATCGTCAAAAAAAACAATTAATTTATTTAGTTTTAGATGTCCTGCAAAAGATGCGACTTCATGAGAAATCCCCTCCATTAAATCTCCATCACTTGCAATAACGTAAGTGAAATGATTTACAATTTTTTCGCCAAATTGACTTCTTAGTATTTCTTCTGCTAACGCCATTCCAACTGCATTGCCGATACCTTGTCCGAGTGGGCCAGTCGTCGTTTCTATTCCTTTAGCGTGCCCATACTCTGGATGACCTGCACATTTACTACCAAGCTGTCTAAATTTCTTGATCTCTTGAATAGTCATATCTTTATGACCGGTTAGATAGAGTAGTGAGTATAAAAGCATTGATCCATGACCAGCAGATAGTACGAACCTATCTCTATCATGCCACCTTGGAACATTAGGATTGTATTTTAAAAACTTCGTGAAAAGAACAGTTGCTACATCTGCCATACCCATTGGTAAACCTGGGTGACCACTTTTTGCTTTTTCAACCGCATCGATTGAAAGAAACCTTATTGCGTTAGCTAAATCATCATGAGTAACTGCAAACTGATCTTTTTTGTTAGGCATATTATCAATAAATTGGATTTTGAGCTTAATATAAGCAATTATCTATAAAGAGTCTTAAATTTTAGTAAATTATTAACAAAAAAATAATCTGTCTATTTGCAATATTATAAGTTGACTGAGAACAAAAAAGACAGTTAAACTCGATTAAAGTTTCAAGGGGTTTTAATGTCGAGTTATCAAGATTCAAAAGTTAAATTTAATGGTGCAATTGATAAACTTAGTGAGGAAATAGACAAATTAACAAAAAAAGCTCAAAGAGCTACAGAATTGGAAGCGCAAAATCAAAAATTACAAGAAAATAACTCTCATCTAGAAAATGAAATTAAGATTCTTAAGTCAGATTTTATGGAACTTAAAAATATTGCAGGCAATATTTCTTCTCAACTCGATGAAAACATTTATACCATAAAAGATATATTAGACTCTTAAGCAATGCCTGAAATAATTGTAAATATTAATGATCAAGATTACGCAATTGTCTGCGATCCGGGTGAAGAAAACCATCTTAAACATTTAAGCTCAAAAATTGACTATAAAGTGAGAGAATTAACTAAGAGATTTGGAAAAATTGGAGAAACTAGATTAATGGTAATGGCTTCACTGTTAATAGCAGATGAAATTCATGAGCTAAATAAAAAACTAGAAACAAATATTGAAAAAATAAATTCCCTTGAAGCAAACATTGGTTCAAAAGATAAAGAATTGACTGACCAGAAAAAAGAGAGTCAGGAATATATAGACATTAGCAACGATAGATTAACAGATTTATTATCACGCTTGACTCTTGTAAACTAATTTTAAAAATTAGATTTCATTTTATACATGATGAAAAGTGTGCAACTGAGAGAAAAAGAAGCATTAAGAAAGTTTTTAATCAATCGACGCTCAGAACTTGGTCCATCAATAGATTTTCAGAGTAATATACTTAATAACATTAAGCCCCTCATAGAAGAAATAGAAAATGAATATATTGGAACTTATATAAGTTTCAGAGATGAATTAGATACAAAAAAATTAAACCAAAATTTACTTGAAAGAGAACTTAATTTAGCTTTACCAGCCATAGATTTTCAGACTAAAGAAATTAATTTCTTCACATATCATAAAAACACTGAACTAATAGAAAATAAATTTTCTATTTTAGAACCTAAGAATAAAGATAAAGTTATCTTTCCAAAAATTATTTTAATACCATTATTAGGTTATTCCAAAAGTGGCTTTAGGCTGGGGTACGGGGGTGGATATTATGATAAGTATTTATCAAAAAATGGTATTGGTGATGTAAAAAAAATAGGAATAGCATTTTCATTTCAAGAAGTAGAAGAAATTCCTGTCGAAGATCATGATGAAAGACTTGATTGGATTTTAACTGAAAAACATTTATATAAAGTTAAATGAGAATTCTATTTTTAGGCGATGTAATGGGTCGATCTGGAAGACATGCTTTGAGAGATCATCTACCAGATGCCATTAAAAATAATAATATAGATTTTGTTATTGCTAATGGGGAAAATTCTGCTGGTGGCTTTGGTATTACAGAGCCAATATGCAACGAATTATATTCTTATGGAGTTAATGTAATCACAACTGGAAATCATTTGTGGGATCAAAAAGAGATAAATAGTTATATCGATAAAGATGATAAACTTTTAAAGCCTTATAATTTTGCTGAAGGCTCCCCAGGTTTAGGTGTAAATACTTATATGCATGAGAATGGTCAAAAAATTGCGGTAATAAATTTAATGGGCAATCTATTTATGAGATCGTGTGATAATGCATTTTTTAAAATTGAAGAAGTACTTAAAAATTTAAAAACTGAAGATCTATCATTTATATTTGTCGATTTTCACGCTGAAGCTACAAGTGAAAAAATGGCAATGGGACACCATCTTGACGGAAGAGTAACAGCAGTTGTTGGAACTCATACTCACGTTCCAACAGCAGATGCAACAATTATGGAACATGGAACAGCTTTTCAAACTGACGCTGGAATGTGTGGCGACTATGACTCAGTTATTGGCACAAAAAAAGAGGAGTTTGTCAGAAAATTTGCTACACAAGACACTGAGCGAAAAAGGGTACCTCCTGCTGATGGCGAAGGAACATTATGTGGGGTTATTATAGAGTCAAACACTGAAAACTACTTAGCAAAAAGCATTCGTTCAATCCGTGTTGGTGGAAAAATCGGTAATTAAATGGCAGGCCACTCTAAGTTTAAAAACATTATGTACCGCAAAGGTGCACAAGACAAAAAGAGAGCTAGTTTATTTTCTAAACTTTCAAAGGAAATTACGGTAGCAGCTAAGTTAGGTGCGCCTGATCCTGATCAAAACGCAAGATTAAGATCGGCTATACAATTAGCAAAAGCCTCAAGTTTCCCTAAGGAAAATATTGATAGAGCCATAAAAAAATCTTTGGATAAAGATACTGTTAACTATGATCAAATGAGGTACGAAGGATTTGGTCCAAACGGAACGTCGATAATTGTCGAGGCACTGACGGATAATCGAAATAGAACAGCCTCAAATGTAAGATCTACATTTCAAAAATTTGGAGGTTCAATGGGCGAAACAGGTTCAGTCTCCCATGCATTTAATCATTATGGTTTTGTGCGTTACAACAAAGACGTGACAAGTGAAGAAGATTTTTTCAACTTTTCAATTGAGGGTGGAGCTGAAGATTGTTTTATCGAAGAAGATACTTATGAAGCAGTATCCACGCCAGAAACTCTATCAAATTTATATAATTATTTAGATAAAAAATTTGGTGAACCTGTATCATCAGGTTTCCAATGGAAACCTGTTACGTATGTAGCAATAGAGGGAGATAAACTTAAATCCCTTATTAACATGCTCAATGAACTTGATAATGACGAGGATGTTCAACAAGTCTTTTCAAATTTTGAGGCATCAGACGAAGAATTAGCAAAGTTTGCTTAATTTATTCACTTTCAAAAAAAAATTATATGAATTAATCTTAAATTATTAAGTAATTCTGATTCGCTTTATGCCAGGTAGTTCTCCAAAAAGAAAAGGTGATGGATACGAGAGAGAGCTTGCGAAGTACTTTAATGAAAAGATTTTTAATGGAGAAGATAAAGTTCAACGTATGCCTTTGTCAGGTGGTGGTGCTATCAAATCTTCTGGAGGAAGTGATTTAAAAAATACTCCTCATATATACGTCGAAGCTAAAAGAACTGAAAAGTTCAAAATTCATGAGTCAATGAGACAAGTATGCGAAAATATTGAAACATCTAAATCAGACTCAATGCCGGTTGTCATAACGAGAAGAAATCGAGAGGCAACAGGGGACTCACTTTGTGTTTTGAAACTTGACGATTTTATAGAACTTTATCGAATATTAATTAATAGTAAAAAAGGACTTTAGGATTTGCCCTAATTAAGACAATATTTAATAATAATTGAAAAATTATGGAAAACGAAGATTTAGTAAGTGTTAGCCAAGTAAATGATGAGTTCACATTAATTTCACTTTTTTTTAGAGCGGATATTGTCGTAAAGTTAGTGATTCTAATTCTATTTGCTTCTTCTATTTTCTCATGGACTATAATAATTCATAAAATTCGTTTATTTCGTTCTTTAAAAGAAATCAGTAAGCAATTCGAGGAGGAATTTTGGTCGGGAAGATCAATAAAAGAAATCACTAGTAGTACGAGAGAATTACCAGAAAGTCCAATTAAGTATGTTTTCAATGAAGCTGTTGACGAGATTGAAAAGTCTAATCAGGAAACTACAAAAAAAATAGATAGTTTAGTTGATAGATTAAATCGTGTTATGGAGGCAGCAATAGATTTTCAAAATGAGAAGCTATCTGAATACTTTAGTTATTTAGCAACAATAGGCGCTACGACTCCATTTATTGGATTATTTGGAACGGTCTGGGGTATAATGAATTCTTTTCAATCTATTGCCATTTCAAGAAATACCTCCCTTGCAGTAGTTGCTCCTGGAATAGCTGAAGCATTATTTGCAACTGCTCTTGGTTTATTAGCAGCAATACCTGCTGTTATTGCTTACAATATATTTACTAGTCAGGTGAATGATGAAAATGCACGAATGTATCGATTTAAAGAACATTTTAATGTTATTTTCTCAAGAGGCTTGAGTACGAAATAGAAATTTTAAATTGTGACACGTAACACTAGATCAAAACCATTCAGTGAAATCAACGTAACACCTTTCGTTGATGTAATGCTGGTTTTATTAATCATTTTTATGGTAACCGCTCCTTTGTTAACAGTGGGAGTTCAGGTTGACTTACCTGAAACAAACGCAGATACTTTACAATCTGACAATGAACCGCTTGAAGTAACAATTGATGCAAGCGGCAATATATTCATTCAAGAGACAGAGATAGGCATTTCTGAACTGGTTCCAAAAATGAAAGCTATAACAGAAAATAGACTTGATACAAAAATATATGTTAGAGGAGATGAAGCAATTGATTATGGACAGATAATGATGGTTTTAGGAGAGCTATCTGGTTCTGGTTTTACAAAGGTTGCTTTGATTACTAAGCCATTAAGTAAATAATTAATGCGATTTATATATGAGAGTTTCTGTTTTAGGGTCAATATTTCTACACGTTTTTATACTTTTATTTACGGTCTTATCTTTGCCATTATTTAATAATAATGATTTGGAAATGCCACCGGTTATACAAGTTGAATTAATAGAAATCGCAGAAAAAACAAATGTCCCACAAATTAGTAAAAAAATCGAAGAGCAAAAAGAACCAATTGAAAAAAAGAAGGAAGAAACAAAATTAAACCAGCCAATTAATAAACCCAAAGATGAAAAATCCAACGAAAAAGTAAAAAATCCAAGCGATGAGGAAAAAATTGAAAAGACAAAATTAGAAGAAAAAATGATACAAAACATGCCTGTACGAAAACCTGAAGTTAAGAAAAAAGACAAATTCGATCCTCTTAAATTAGCCGAGTTAATCGATAAACAAAAAGATACAAAAATGAATAATCCAGAAGAAATTATAGAAAAAGATTATGAAGCATTAGACTCAACACCTAGTCTCGATAAACGACTTACTTTATCTGAGGAGGATGCTATCAGAGCTCAATTTATGCAATGCTGGAGTATACCTCTTGGAATTCCATATGATGATACAATGATTGTTAAAATTAAAATTTACTTAAATACAGATGGTTCTTTGCTTAAACCACCGGAGGTTGTTCAGCACGAAAGGATGAATAAGCCTAGTGAAAAGTATTTTAGAACTCTTGCTGAAAGTGCCCTTAGAGCAGTAAGACGTTGTGATCCAATAAAAGTTCCAGATGTTGAAAGATATGATAATTGGAAAAATTTACAGTTGAATTTTGATCCTAGAGAGATACTAAGAGGATAATTTATTATGAAAAAAATACTTTTATACATCGTAATATCTCTTCATTTTTCATCTATTTCATTTGCTATTATTGAAATTGATATTACTGAAGGTAATAGAGAGCCTCTACCAATTGCTATTACTGAATTTTTTCATGACACAGACAGTATTCTGGATGACCAAAATATACCATCAAGTATCCGCAAAGTTATAGCTGATGACTTAGAGAGAAGTGGATTATTTTTATCTGTAGCTGAAAATGCATTTATTCAAAAAAATAGAGCAATGCATTTAAATCCACGTTTTGCAGATTGGAGATTGATAAAGGCTCAGGGCCTATTAACAGGCGAGCTATCAATTGAAAATGAGAGACTTCGAGTGGAGTTTAGACTTTGGGACACACTAGCAGAAAAGGAAATAGATGGACTTGTCCTAATTACGACAATAGAAAATTGGAGAAGAATTAGCCACATGATTGCAGATAAGGTATATGAGCGCCTTACAGGCGAGCAGGGTTATTTTGATACTAGAATAGTTTATGTTGCTGAGGAAGGACCTAAAAATAAACGTATTAAGAAACTTGCGATAATGGATCAGGACGGAGCAAATCATAAATTTTTAACTACAGGCAAAGAGCTTGTTTTGACTCCAAGATTTAACCCAGTAAGACAAGAGATTACTTATTTATCTTATTTTAAAAATCTTCCGCGAGTCTATTTGTTAAACATTCAAACAGGTATCCAAGAGGTGGTTGGAGACTTCCCAGGCATGACATTTGCACCGCGTTTTTCCCCAGATGGAAATAAAATTATTATGAGTTTAGCCAGAGAAGGTAACTCTGACATATATGTAATGGATCTAGTATCCAGAGTAGTTGAAAGGTTAACAGACAGTCCTGCAATTGATACATCGCCAAGTTATTCTCCAGACGGAAAGAGAATTACATTTAACTCTGATAGAGGCGGATCCCAACAAATTTATGTAATGGATAGTAATGGCAGAAACCAAAAAAGAATCTCAAAAGGAACTGGTAATTATGCAACACCTGTTTGGTCACCAAGAGGTGATCTTATAGCTTTTACAAAAAATTTTCAGGGACAATATTTTATTGGAGTTATGAGAACAGATGGAACTGGGGAGAGACTTTTAACTGAAAATTGGTATCAAGAGGCTCCATCTTGGTCTTCTAATGGTAGAGTTTTGATATTTTATAGAGAAACTAAGTCAGACGATGCAGGTCAGGGCCATTCCTCTGCAATCTGGTCAATTGATTTAACAGGATTTAATGAGAGAAAGCTTGAAACTCCAGTTGATGCATCAGACCCATCATGGTCGAAATTGATACAATAAGCAATTTTTGGACTAAAATAAGACCATTTTTAGCAATTCGCAGCTATTTTATTATAGACTTGCGTAACTTAAATTAATAAAGTACTAGGACTTGGGCGATCAAATATTACGGGAGTTTATAATGTTATTAACATTTAAAAATTTAAACAGGTTTTTAGTTCTATTTTTTGCAGCACTCATTTTAGCTGCATGTACCACAACACCACAAGATACTGCATCTACATCATCATCAAGTTCGTCTTCTAAAGTTGAAGTCGTAGACGGAGTTTATGTTGGTACTGATACAGTGGAAATGCTTGCTGTTGATGTGCCGGATAGAGTTTTCTTTGCATACGATAGTTATTCACTAACAAACGCAGCCCAAGCAACTTTAGCTAAACAAGCAAAGTGGTTAAAGGCAAATGGATCAGTTACTATTGCAATTGAAGGCCATGCTGATGAAAGGGGTACAAGAGAATATAACTTAGCCCTTGGTGATAGAAGAGCAAATGCAGCAAAAGATTATTTAATGACACAAGGTATAAGCGCTAGTCGAATTACAACAATTAGTTTTGGTAAAGAAAGACCAGTTAACAGTGCATCTAATAATAAAGCATGGGCTCAAAATAGACGTTCTGTAACAGTAAGAACTAACTAATTTATAAGACGCCTTTTTTTAGACAAAAGATAAGCTTAATCTTTTAAATAAGATTAAGTTTAGATAATGCAATGTTCAAAAGAATTCAATTTATTTTCTTTTTTATTCTAATCTCTTTCACACAGATTATTCATGTTCAATCAGAAGAACTAGATGTAGATCAGTTGTTGCAAAAATTGAACTCAATTGAAAGCAGAATAAAGGTTCTTGAAAAGGCAACATTTAGCAAAACAACTTCTGGCACTGGTAATAATGTTAGTCTTGATGATTATCAATCAATCATTACAAAACAATCTATCCAGATAGCTGAATTACAGAATGAAGTTCAATCGCTGACAGCAAAAATTGAAGAAATGATATTTACAATGCAATCTACAGTAAATAATTTTAATACATTTAGAGAAGATACTGAATTTAGGTTTATCGATATAAATTCTAAAACTGAAAGTATAGAGAAAAATCAATTATCTATGACGTCACCCAACAATGAAACACAAATTAATAACCTTGTAGATAACACGAGTGAGGGACTAAATTTGGAACCTCAGTCACTTGGAACAATAAATGTGTCTTCAGAAGAAGAGCTGTCTACTTCTCCATTTGAAATCAAAAATGTTGATGAAGAGGAAGAGCAAGAAATAATAAATACCATTTCTCAGGATAATATTATCGCTTTTGAAGAACAAGAAATTATACTAGCGGTACTACCTGAAGGAGATGAAAAAGGACAATATGAATACGCAATGGGTCTTCTCAAGCAAGGTGACTATGAACTTGCTGAAAAAGCATTTCAAGAGTTTATGACTGTTGGAAATGATTCCAGCCTTTTAAGCAACGCAAATTTTTGGCTAGCAGAAACTTATTATGTTAGAGAAAATTATAAAGATGCAGCTAAAAATTATTTAAGCCTATACCAAGTTTATCCAGACTCAAAGAAAGCCGCAGATGCACTTTTAAAGCTCGGAATATCTTTGGTTAATATGGACCAAAAGGAACAAGGGTGCGTAACTTTTATACAATTGAAAGATACCTATCCAAACGCAAATACTGCTGTATTAGACAGGGGTAAATTAGAAATCGAAAAAAATGGCTGTGAAATTAGTTAAGCCAATTAATCATAAAAAAGTCGTAAAAATAACTAATCAAGATTTCGAAGTAAAGATGAGAGAACTTCGAGTTAATTCAGATATTGCAGTAGCAGTTTCTGGCGGTCCAGATAGTTTAGCACTCATGCATTTGTCTAATAGATATGCATTAAATAATAATATTAATTTAACTGTATTAAGTATTGATCATGGAATTAGAACAGAGTCATCAAAAGAAATTGTATGGTTAGAAAAGATTGCAAAAAAGAATAAAATTAACTTCTACTCAACTAAACTAAAAAAAAGGATCAATAGCTCTAATACCCTCTCCAAGGCAAGGACACTTCGATATGAGGCCTTATCAAAATATTGTAACAAAAAAAAAATTAAATTCTTATTAACAGCCCATCATCTTGATGACGAAATAGAAAATTTTTTAATGAGATTAATAAGGGGCAGTGGGATAAAAGGACTTTCATCATTGAAAGTTAAATCTAGATATAAGAATACAAAATTAATTTTAGTTAGGCCGCTGCTTGAGTACTCAAAAAAATCTCTTATTGCGTATTTATCAGAGCAAAAGCAAACTTATATAAACGATAGAACAAATTATAATAATAAGTACGATAGGTCTCGTATTCGAAAGCTATCTCAACAATTAATAAATGAAGGTCTTAGTAAAGTTAGGTTTAAAAACGTTTTAAAGAATTTAAAAAATGCAGATAACGCAATTAATACTGCAGTTAGCAATTACTTGGAGGAGCAAGTTAAACTTAATGAAAAGAACATTATTAGTTTTAGGTCCAAGGAATTTATGAGCTTACCCGAAGAAATTCAACATAGAGTACTTGTAAAACTGTGTAGATTTGCTGGAAAAAGCAATAAAGTGCCTAGATCACGATCAATACAAGAATTGATAAATTCAATTGTGAAAGAAAAAAGTTTTAAGCGTACCTTAAATAGTTGCACATTTGTTGGGAAGAAGGGAGTTGTAAATATTCAGTCAGAGAGTAACATAGCTAAACCTAATAATACTGAAAATTTGGCAATTTTTAAAAATTGGACAAAATCTATCGAGCATTACTAGACTAAGCTATTGAATATAATGTTAAATTTTATTGATATATTTTCTTGTATGCTGAAAAATAGTAATTATCTAATAATATCAATATCTTTATTATGATGAATTTACGAAATATAATTTTATGGCTCTTTATTGCTTTAATCGTTTTTGGACTTTTTAATTTATTTAGCAATACCAGCGGTGATAGAAGCACAGTTGATTTAACATACTCACAATTTTTAGATGAAGTTGAAGCTGGGTCGATCAAAGATGTTATTATTCGAGGTAATAATATCAACGGAGCTTTTGAAGATGGTAGATCTTTTAAAACCTATGCCGCTAATGACCCAACACTCGTTGATAGACTTAATGATAGAGGTGTAAACATTTCAGCTGCACCACTAGACGACGGCTATCCTTCACTTCTTGGTGTTCTAATTTCCTGGTTTCCAATGCTTTTACTTATTGGTGTATGGATTTTTTTCATGCGTCAGATGCAGGGCGGAAGAGGCGGAGCAATGGGATTTGGAAGATCCAAGGCCAAATTGCTAACTGAAAATAAAAATAAAGTTACTTTTAATGATGTTGCTGGAATAGATGAAGCAAAAGAGGAGCTTGTTGAAATTGTTGAGTTTTTAAAAGATCCTAGAAAATTTCAAAAACTTGGCGGTAGAATTCCAAAAGGAGCCCTACTAATTGGCCCTCCAGGAACGGGAAAGACATTGCTTGCCAGAGCTGTAGCGGGAGAGGCCGGTGTACCCTTCTTTACAATCTCGGGTTCTGATTTTGTTGAAATGTTTGTTGGCGTTGGAGCATCTAGAGTTAGGGATATGTTCGAGCAGGGAAGAAGAAATGCGCCATGTATAATTTTCATTGATGAGATCGATGCTGTCGGTAGAAGCCGTGGAGCAGGCCTTGGTGGTGGTAATGATGAGAGAGAACAGACACTGAATCAGATTTTAGTTGAGATGGACGGATTTGATACTCAGGAAGGTATTATTTTGGTTGCCGCGACTAATAGACCAGATGTACTTGATCCAGCTCTATTAAGACCAGGTCGTTTTGACAGGCAGGTTGTTGTTCCTAATCCAGATATCTTAGGCAGAGAAGCAATTCTGAAAGTTCATATTAAAAAAATCTCTGTCGCGCCTGATGTAGATATTAGAACAATAGCAAGGGGAACACCCGGTTTTTCTGGTGCAGATCTAGCTAACATTGTAAATGAAGCAGCATTGTTGGCAGCAAGAAAAAATAAGAAAATTGTTACTATGGTAGATTTTGAGGAAGCAAAAGATAAAGTAATGATGGGTTCAGAAAGAAGATCACTTGTTATGAGTCAAGAAGAAAAAGAACTTACCGCTTACCACGAAGGAGGTCACGCTGTTGTTGCATTAAACCAATCCGCTTCAGATCCAATACATAAAGCTACAATAATACCAAGAGGCAGAGCTCTTGGAATGGTAATGAGACTGCCCGAAAGAGACCAATTATCTTTACCTAGGGAAAAAATGTTAGCAGATATCACAGTTGCTATGGGTGGTAGAGTTGCTGAAGAAATAATCTTTGGTGACAAAAAAGTTACTTCTGGTGCTTCATCAGACATCGAAATGGCAACTAAGATGGCTAGAAATATGGTGACTAAATTTGGAATGAGCGAAAAATTAGGACCATTACAATATGGTGAAAATGAGGAAGAAGTATTTTTAGGAAGATCAGTACAAAGACATCAAAATGTGTCTGAAGAAACAGCTAAACTTATAGACTCAGAGATCAGACAAATTGTTGATAGCTGTTATGATTTAGCAAAGAAAATTTTAAATGAAAAAATAGACGATTTGCATGCTCTTGCAAAAGGTTTAATTGAATATGAAACTTTAAATGGAGATGAAATAACTACATTATTAAAAGAGGGTAAGATTGACAGATCCAATCCTGAAGAGGAGATTAATAATGCTGGACCATCTGTACCTAAAAGTGGTAAATCAGCTCCCGTTGGTCCTAGTTTAAAGCCTAAACCTATAACAAGTTAACTAATTACAGTGTCCCGTGCGTAATTCGAATAGATATTACGTACGACCAATATTTAGTAAAATAAAAACAAAAGACTCACTTTTTCTTGGGTCCTCCAGATTATTCTTTAATGAAATTGAATTGATAACAAGAGGCAAAACCAAGACTCGATCAAAGTTTCTGAAAATTAATAATATAAAATATTTGGAACCTGATATTCAGAGAAATATAAATAAAAAAATTTCAAATATTACAAAGAATAGAAAAAAATTAGGAAAGTTTAACTTTGAGCGATCACTTGTGATGGGTATTCTTAATGTAACACCTGATAGCTTTTTTGATGGTGGAAAATATTTATTAAGCGATAATGCAATTGAGCAGTTTAAAAAATTAATTAAAGAAGGCGCAGATATTATTGATATTGGCGGAGAGTCAACGAGGCCTGGATCAAAAGGAATTACAGTTAATGAGGAAATTAGCCGAATTATTCCAATAATTTCGCAAACCAGAAAAAAATATAAGAGAGAATTTATCTCGGTAGATACAAGAAAATCTCAAGTTATGAAAGAAGCATATAAATTTGATATAAATCTAATAAATGATGTTTCAGGACTTAGATTTGATAAAAATTCAAAAAAATTTTTAAAGTCGAATAAAATTCCTTTTGTTTTAATGCATTCAATTTCAACTCCTGAAAAGATGCAAAAAACTATAAAGTACAAAGATGTACTTCTTGATATTTATGATTTCTTTGAAAAGCAAATCAGTCTATGTGAGAAAAATGGCATTTCTAAAAGCCGAATTATAATAGACCCTGGAATTGGTTTTGGTAAAACTTTGCAACAAAATTTGAAACTAATTTCAAACATCGCATTGTTTCATTCCTTGGGCCTTCCCGTGCTATTGGGAAGCTCTCGAAAAAGTTTTATTGGCAAGATTGAAAAAAATGAACTATACGAAGATCGATTAGGTGGTTCAATAGCAACAGTTTTGCATGGGTTAGCTGAAGGAGTTCAAATATTTAGGGTGCACGATGTTTATGCAACAAAACAATCAATTAAGGTTTATTCTAAAATAAAATGAAAAAGTTTTTTGGAACAGATGGAGTAAGAGCAAGTTCAAATAGTCAAAAACTTAATGGTCTCACACTTATGAAGCTCGGAATGGCACTAGGTAAACATTTTACTGTTGGAGAACATCGTCATAAGGTCGTTATTGGTAAAGATACAAGACTATCAGGATATATGATTGAACAGGCATTAACCTCTGGATTATTATCTATGGGAATGGATGTCTTTCTTTTTGGGCCCATACCTACACCCGCAGTTGCAATGTTGACAAAATCTATGCGAGCAGACTTAGGGATAATGATTACTGCTTCACACAATCAGTATCAAGATAATGGTATTAAAATATTTGATAAAAATGGAAATAAATTATCAGACGAAACTGAAATTGAAATAGAGTCTCTTATGGAGTCTGAATTGGAAAATTCATTAGCAGGTCCAGAAAAAATAGGCAGAGCAAAAAGACTCGAAGATGCAAATGGTAGATATATAGAATTCCTAAAAGGTACTTTTCCTAAATCACAACGGCTTGATGGTCTTAAAATTGTAATAGATTGTGCAAATGGGGCTTCTTATATTTCTGCACCTTTAATTTTATGGGAGCTTGGTGCAGAAGTTATTCAAATAGCAACTCAACCAAATGGAACTAATATAAATTTTGAATGTGGGTCTACTAATACCAATAAACTTGCTAAAAAAGTATTAGAGGAGAAGGCTGATATTGGTATTGCCTTAGATGGCGATGGTGATCGATTGGCTGTTATTGATGAAAAAGGACATTTAGTCAATGGCGACCAGATATTGGCATTACTATCTATTGAAATGTCAAAATATAAAAAATTAAAAAATAATAATGTAGTTAGTACTTCAATGGCAAACATGGGCTTAGAAACTTTATTAAAGAAACATAACATTGGGTTAATCAGGGCAAAAGTTGGTGATCGATATGTAAAGGAAAAAATGATTGCAGAAGATTTAAATTTAGGCGGTGAACAATCTGGACATATAATTTTACGTGATTTTACTTCATCAGGAGATGGAATAGTAGTTGCTCTTCAAGTTCTATCTATCTTAAGTAGAAAAAAAGGAAAAGCCAGTGACTGCCTTCATTTATTCAGTCCTCTACCACAAAACCTGATTAATTTCCCCGTAAAAGAAAGAAATATTTTAGATCACGAGGATACGAAATTATTTATCAAATCTTGTGAAGAAAAAGTTTCAGAAGACGGAAGAATCGTAGTTAGAATGTCTGGTACTGAACCTCTTTTAAGAGTTATGATTGAAAGTGGAAATCAGCATACAATCGATGAATTAACTGAAAGCGTAACAAAATATTTTTCATAAAATAAAGGCATTAAATGACAGGTGTTGTAATTGTTGGATCCCAATGGGGAGACGAAGGGAAGGGAAAGATTGTCGATTGGTTATCAAGCCAGGCCGATATTGTAATAAGATTTCAAGGAGGTCATAATGCCGGTCATACTCTCGTAATAAATAATGAAACATTCAAATTAAATATTCTACCCTCTGGAATTTTAAGAAAAGGCAAAATTTCGATAATTGGAAATGGCGTGGTTTTGGATCTAGCTGCTTTTCAAAAAGAAGTAACTGGGTTAAAAGAAAGAGGAGTAGATATAACTCCTTCAAATTTATACATATCGGACAGAGCCACAATAATTTTACCCCTTCATCAATCACTCGATGAATTAAGAGAAAATAACAACTTAATAAAAATTGGTACAACAAAAAGGGGAATAGGACCTGCTTACGAAGATAAAGTTGGAAGAAGAGCAATAAGATTATGTGATTTATTTGATAAGGAAAAATTAAAAAAGAAAATTGAAATTTTACTCAACCATCATAATGCGATAATGAGAGGTTTTGGATTGGATGAATACAATATAGAAGAAGTAGTCAGTGAAATATATAAATTAGGGGAATATGCCAAACCTTTTGCAAAAACAATAAATGACATAACTAATGTAATAAACAGCGGCAAAGAAAAAATTTTATTTGAGGGAGCTCAAGGATTTCTTTTAGATATTGACCATGGAACCTATCCTTTCGTAACATCATCAAATGTTCACGCTAGTTACGCATCTATTGGCAGTGGATTGAATCCAAAAGTTATTAATCATATCCTTGCAATTACAAAAGCATATACGACGAGAGTTGGGAATGGTCCTTTTCCTACAGAGCAAGACAATGAAATAGGCAATAAACTTGGAGAAATTGGCCATGAATTTGGAACAGTGACAAATAGAAAGAGAAGATGTGGTTGGTTTGACTCAGTTTTAGTTCGTCAAGCTTTAACTCAATCGGGAGCAACAGGTATTGCTCTTACTAAAATCGATGTATTGGATCACTTTGATGAAATTAAAATGTGTGTAGGATATAATTTAAATGGAAAAGAAATAGATTACTACCCAAGCTCTGAACAAGATCAAGAGACTATAGAGCCAATCTATGAGACCTTTCAAGGATGGATGAGCATTACAACTGGCATAAACAGCTTCGATGAGTTGCCAGAAAACGCAAAAAAATATGTCAATCGTATTAGTGAGCTAACAAAGACTAAGATAGATTTAATTTCAACTAGCCCTAGACGTGAGGACACAATACTAATAAACAAATTATTTAATTAAGCCTGAATTAATTTAGTATCTCTTGCGAGGCTTAACATTTCTGTTTGAAGCTTCTGAAATGCTCTTTCTTCTATTTGTCGAATTCGTTCTCTACTGATGTTATACTCATTGCTGAGTTCTTCTAAAGTTTTAGGAGTTTCAGATAATTTCCTATCTTGTATAATATGTTTTTCCCTATCATTTAATACATTAATTGCTTTATTGAGGAGAGCTTTTCTTTTTGAAACTTCTTCTTTCTCAGCTATTTTGACTTCGTGATCCGCATCTTCGTCAACTAGCCATTCTTGCCATTCCTCTTCACCGTCTGCACTAACCACTGCATTAAGAGAATAATCATTCCCAGAAATCCTTCCTTCCATTTCCGAAACTTCTTTTTCAGAAACATTTAGTTGATTTGCAATTTCTGTCACTTGATGAGGTTTAAGTGATCCTTCACTATAGTCACTTAATCTATTTTTAAGTTTCTTAAGATTAAAAAATAGTTTTTTTTGAGCTGCGGTAGTGCCAATCTTTACTAAACTCCATGATTTAAGTACATACTCCTGAATAGCAGCTCTAATCCACCACATAGCATAAGTTGCTAATCTGAAACCTTTATCTGGGTCATACTTTTTAACTGCTTGCATCAGACCTATATTTCCTTCAGATATAAGTTCTGTAACAGGAAGTCCATATCCTCGATAACCCATCGCTATTCGGGCAACGAGTCTGAGATGGCTTGTAACAAGTGCATGAGCAGCACTTGTATCCCCTTCATCTCTCCACTTCTTAGCAAGATTGATTTCTTGCTTTTCTGTGAGCATGGGAAACTTCTTAATTTGCTGAAGATAATGACCAAGACTACCTTCATTAGACAATGCTGGTAAATTATAGTTTTTGCTCATATTCAAAATATGGTTACTTTTTTTTAGAAATCAATGATCAGCTTTTAATTGAATTTACCAATTTGCTCAAGTAATCCGGCATAACAGACTGAAAATTAAGCGTTTTTTCTTTTTTAGGATGAATAAACCCAAGAGATTGCGCATGCAGAGCCTGTCCTGGCAACATTTTAATTGATTGAACAGTGTTTTCTGAAAGTGATTTTAGTTTACTTTGAGGCGATCGTCCATAAGTACGATCTCCTATGAGTGGATTTCCCTTTTCTGTTAGATGCACTCTTATTTGATGAGTTCTTCCGGTCTCTAAGCGACATTCTAATACTGTGGCAACAATTTGATTTTTTTTGTTCTTTAAATTTTCTAGTGTCTTGTAATGAGTGATAGCAACCTTACCTCTACTCACAGAACTCATCATTTTTGTTCTATTCCTATTACTTCTAGATAAGAGTGACTTAATTTTTCCATTTGCTGGTGAGATTTTGTTCCAGCATACAGCAATATAAATTCTTTCGATAGAGTGAGAAGCAAATTGGTCAGATAAATGTTTATGAGTGAAATCATTTTTAGCTATTACAACTAGTCCACTCGTATCTTTATCAATTCGATGAACTATTCCTGGCCTTTGAGCATCACCGACAAATTTTAATTCATCTCCGCAATGATTGATCAAAGCATTAACAATTGTACCTGTTTTATTTCCAGCACCGGGGTGCATTACAATACCTGCAGGTTTATTGATAACTATCAAATCCTTATCTTCATAAACAATATTTAATTTTATGTTCTCACCAATTATTGGTGTCTCATTTGCTAATTGTATATTTACTGAAATATGATCGCCTAATGAGATCTTATAATCAGGATCTACAATATTATTATTTACTGTAATATTGGAGGACTTTATTAATTGAATTATTTTAGACCTACTAAATTCTCTTAAATTTAAAGCAATATATTTGTCTATACGTTGACCTACTTGCTTCTTATGGTTGACTTTGTATTGATAGAACATTATGAGGTAACGATGTACCAAAAAATTATGCTATTTATAGTTATATTTCTCGGAATTGTAATTTTAATTGGTACCACGATTGTTATTACTACTATTATTGAGCGATCATACAAGATTGATTTTTTTACTTCCACTGATAATTCTGAGAAGGATATAAATATTGAAAAAAAATGTGATCTCGTGGGTGAAAAAAGTAAAGTTATCTCTCTAAGTGAGGACAAATTAGCTATTATTTGTGAGGGTCGTATTGAGGTAATGAATTTATCAAATAATCAAGTAGAAAAAGTAGTTAACTACTAGCTTGCTCTATAAAAACTTGTCTCTACATCAGTTAAAGTTTCTTTTTTAAGTATGAGATCAGATGCCTTTTCAGCGATCATTACAGTTGTTGCATTGAGATTTCCTGTAATGATATTTGGCATTATTGAAGCATCTACAACTCTTAAATTTTCAATCCCATAAACTTTCAGCTCTTCATCGACAACAGATAACTCATCTTTTCCCATTTTGCATGTACATGAAGGATGATAAGCAGTATCACCTTTATTTTTAATGAATTCATTTAAATCACTCTCAGAGCTTGAATTTACTCCAGGATTAATTTCTTTTCCTCGATATTTATCAAAAGCTTTTTGATGAAAAATTTCCCTTGCAATTTTAATACCATCTCTCATTTCTTTTAAATCATGCTCTGTCTGCATATAATTAAACTGTATAGTGGGTGAAGCTGAGGGATTGTTTGACTTCAATTTGACATGTCCTCTACTTGTTGGCCTCATTGGTCCTACATGCGCTTGAAAAGAATGAGAGCTTGGAGATTGTCTTCCATGATCCAATACAAGCGATGGAAAGAAGTGATACTGAATATTAGGATAATCAACCATATCATTACTTCGCACGAAGCCACCAGTTTCTAAGTTTGAATATGCTGCCACTCCAGATTTAAAAATAAACCACTCTATTCCTATGAATGCCATTCTTATCGGATTATATGATGTGTAAAGTGTAACAGGCTTTGTACATTCATATTGTAAATAAGTCTCAAGATGATCCTGTAAATTTTCACCTACACCTCTCAGGTCATGTTGAACAGATATATCTAATTTTTTTAGTTCTTCAGCGTTTCCTATACCTGAAAGCATTAGAAGTTGAGGTGAATTTATTGCCCCAGCTGACAATATCACTTCATTTTCAGCATGTATTTTTTTTATCGCTTTTCCTGTAGTACATTCAACCCCAACGGCTTTATTATTTTCAATAATAACTTTGTTTACTATTGTACTTGTAATGACGGTAAGATTTCTTCTATTAATAACTGGATGCAAGTAAGTTACACTCGTACTCTGTCTTCTACCTCCATAAATAGTGGTATCCATTAGACCAAATCCCTCTTGCTTATATCCATTCATATCATTATTTATCTCATAGCCGGCTTGTTCTGCCGCTTCTAGGTAGACCTTACTCAATTCATTGCCTTCCGAAGATCGAGATAATTTTAAAGGACCGCTTTTATTTCTATAAGTTTCATCTAATCCTTCAATTGACTCTGATTTTTTAAAATACGGAAGAACATTATTATAATTCCATGACTTAAGATCTTTTTGAGCCCAGTTTTCAAAATCCATTGGATTTCCTCTTACATGAACCATACCGTTGTGCGATGAACTTCCTCCTAACATTTTTCCTCTTGGGCAAAACATTTTTCTATTGTTCATGAACGGTTCAGGTTCTGTTTTGTATAAATAATTATATTTTGGGTCATGCATTGTGTATAATAAAGCTGCTGGCATTGAGGTTTTCCACGTTTTATCTGATGGACCTGACTCTATTAACAATACATTTATCTCTGGATCAGCTGAAAGTCTATTTGCCAGAACACAACCCGCACTTCCGGCACCAATAATAATATAATTATAGGAATTAAATTGCATAACTAATTTTACCAAAGTTCGTAATTATAGTACAACATAAGCTTATGTTAAAAAATTTAAACCCCAATTATGCAATTGTACTTTCAACATTATTATGGGGTACGTGGTGGTATCCATTAAGGCTACTTAATGAATATGCGTATAATAATGCAATTCCACTCACTTTAAGTTTCACTATTGCTGGGTTATTTTTATTATTTTTTTCATACAAAAATATATCAAAATTAACTAATCGAAATTTAATTCTTACAATAGTCGCAGCCTCAGCAGGAGCGGCTGCAATGTGTCTTTATAATGAAGGTTTAATTAGAGGTAATGTTGCAAGAGTCTTAATCTTTTTTTATTTAACAGCTGTATGGAGCACTTTAATTGAAATTATTTTTTTAAAAGCGGCCTTAAACATTTATAGGTTTTTTTCAATTTCTTCAGGTTTTATAGGTCTATTTATTATAACTGGGTTGGATCAAGGAAATTTTATGCCTAGCACCCTAGCAGATCTGTTTGGAATTCTCTCAGGATTTCTCTGGTCAATCTGTGCAACACTCATAAGAATAAATGAGGAACTTGATGTAAATTTCGGTACTTCAGTTTTTATTTTAATTGGGGGTCTTTTCGTTGTTATTGCAACATTCTTACCAGATGGGCAAATACTTTCAGGATTTAACTATGATATTTTAAAGAATACTATTTTGATAATTTTAATATTCGCATTTATTTGGTTATTGCCAGGTTACTGGCTTGTCACGTATGGTCAGGATCAAGTTGATCCAGGACGGGCGGGGATCCTATTGATGTTTGAAGTTGTTATTGGCGTTATATCTTCATATTTATTGGCCAATGAAATAATTACAATAAGAGAATTTATTGGCGCAGTGTTTGTCATGAGTGCTCCATTAATTGAAATATTTGCAGGAAATAAATTAAATAAATCAGCAGCTTAGGATTTATCCAATAACTATTAAAATTTCACCCTTTTTACCTAGATAGAAGGATGGATATATGTTTCAATTAATAATTAGAAAAATTAATAAATGGGAGTTAAGAATGATTTTATTCTCTAAGAAATCGGTTATTGTGACATTCCTCATAGGTTTCGCGATGATCTTCGCTGTCAGTTGTGACAGAAATCAAGAAGTTTCTGATTGTGGCACCATATCGGTTGCTGAAATGGATTGGGCATCAGCAGAAATGTTTGCTAATTTAGACAAAGTTGTTTTGGAAAAGGGATTTGGATGTGATGTCGAATTAGTCCCTGGTTCAACGCAACCAACAACAGCTTCAATGGTTTCTAAAGGTGAGCCAGATGTAGCACCTGAAATGTGGGCAAATGCAAATAGAATTGAACTTGATAAAGCTGTTGATGAAGGCAAGCTTCATTATGGCGCTATGATTCTTTCAAGTTATGGTGAAGAAGGCTGGTGGATTCCTCAATATTTAGCTGACGCAAATCCTGATATTCAAACAGTTGAGGACGCGCTTGCTAGACCAGATTTATTCCCACACCCTGAAGGTGGTGATGGGGCTCTTCACACTTGTCCGTCTGGTTGGAACTGTCAAATAAGTACTGGTAATTTGTTCAAGGCATTTGAGGCAGAGTCAAAAGGCTTTAGACTTGTAGATCCTGGTTCTGGAGCTGGTTTAGATGGCTCAATTGCAGAAGCGTACAATAAAAAACAAGGTTGGTTGGGATATTATTGGGCTCCAACAGCAATTCTTGGAAAGTATCCAATGAAAAGGCTAGATTTCGGCGTTCCGTTTGATGCTGATGAATGGGCTAATTGTACATCTCAAGATTGTGCTGATCCAAAAAAGAATTCTTGGGTTTTATCTGAAGTCTTCACTTACGTAACAGATCGCTTTAAAAATCAAGCAGGTAGTGGCGCCATGGATTACATGGAGAAGCGAGCATTGCCTAACACAACTGTAAACGAAGTGCTAGCTTGGATGGCTGATCAGCAAGCCTCTGGAGAGGATGCTGCACTATACTTCTTAAAAAATTATAGTGAGTGGCATGACTGGGTAGACGCTGATACTCGTAAACAAATAGAAGCAGCTATATAACAGCTGATAACAGCGGGCTAAATTCTTTTTAGCCCGCTTTTTTTAGATGAACATGATAGAATTTTTTACTTCATTCCCTGAAATGAACGCTGAAAGCCTTAGACTTTTTAAAAAGTCAGTTGATGGAGCTTATCGGAATTTTTCTGCAAAATATGGCGATGCTATTGAAGCTGTTTTTGATCCAGTTCTTTATTTCTTAGTTTGGTTTGAAAAGCTTCTTCATAATTCGCCATGGCCTCTTGTAATACTTGCTTTACTTGGTTTGGTATACTTAGGAAGTAGAAGTATTTATTTAACCATTGGATCATTATTTGCATTTTTGTTCATAGGATATTTTGGAATGTGGGATGATACTATGTCTACTGTGAGTATCATTGGCGTTTGTACTGCACTGACCATTGGATTTGGAATTCCTGTTGGCATCCTTATGTCTGGTAGCGATAGAGCGAGAGCAATGATTACCCCTGTCTTGGATGTCATGCAAACTATGCCAAGCTTTGTTTACCTCATTCCTGTTGTTATGTTACTTGGTATTGGAAAAATTCCTGGTTTATTAGCTGTAATTATTTATGCCATACCTCCAGTGATAAGACTCACTGATTTAGGAATAAGAGAAGTTAATAAAGAGGTATTAGAGGCAGCTGACGCTTTTGGTGCTAACAGAATGCAAAAATTATTTCGAGTACAGCTCCCTTTAGCCTTGCCCACAATTTTTGCTGGGATTAACCAAACAATTATGATGGCGCTAGCCATGGTTGTTATCGCTTCAATGATTGGTGTTAAGGGCCTTGGTCAACCAGTTTTAAAAGCAATAACAAATCAATACTTTACAATGGGATTACTTAATGGTTTAGCCATCGTCGCACTAGCAATTATTTTTGATAGAGTATCTCAATCTTATGGAAAAAGAATGCAACAGCACAGGGCAGGTGCAAATGAGTGAAATTAAAATCAAAATTAAAAATTTGTTCAAAATATTTGGACCGAGGGCTAGAGAATACACTGATAAAGTAAAAGGTGGGATTGATAAAGATGAACTCCTCGCAAAATACAATCATGTATTAGGACTGGACGATATCAATTTAGATATAAAAGAACAGTCTATTCAAGTTGTAATGGGTTTATCTGGTTCAGGAAAATCGACACTTATCCGTCATATTAATCGCTTGATAGAACCAACAGAAGGAACGGTATTGGTTGACGGAGAAGATATAACTAAACTGAATAAAGCAGATTTACTTGAGTTTAGAAGAAATAAAACTGGAATGGTATTCCAGAGATTTGCTCTTTTTCCCCATCATACCATATTGGATAATGTAAAATTTGGACTAAGTATAAAAAAT
>QCMV01000003.1 GCA_003213515.1 Pelagibacteraceae bacterium AG-422-N09
TGAATCCCGCAATTTAATAAATGATGCCGGTATCAAAATAAAATAGGGAGAAAATACATGTTTAAAAAAGTTATACTTTATACAGTATTATTTTCATCACTATTATCCGCTAATGCTTTTGCAGCTGTCGATGACGAAACGGCATATGCTTTAAATACACTTTTGTTTTTAATTAGTGGTTTCCTAGTGATGTGGATGGCTGCTGGATTCTGTATGTTAGAGTCCGGTTTAGTTACATCGAAAAGTGTATCTACGATAGCCGCAAAAAACATTGGCCTTTATTCAATTGCTGGAATTATGTTCTGGCTAGTAGGATATAATTTGGCCTATGGAATACCTGAAGGTGGATACATTGGATCATTTACAGCTTGGAGTGACGGCTCTGCTATTGCTACAGGTTATTCTGATGGATCTGACTGGTTCTTTCAGATGGTTTTCTGTGCAACAACAGCTTCAATTGTTTCAGGAACATTAGCTGAAAGAATAAAAATTTGGCCATTCTTTTTATTCGTAGCAATTTTAACTGGCGTAATTTATCCAATCGAGATGGGTTGGCAATGGGGTGGTGGATGGTTATCTGCTGCTGGCTTCTCAGACTTTGCTGGTTCAACTCTTGTGCACGCAGCAGGTGGTGCTGCAGCACTAGCTGGTGCAATTGTTCTTGGTCCAAGACTTGGAAGATTTGATAACGGTAAATTAGTACCGTTTGCAAACTCATCTATACCTCTTGCAACTCTAGGTGTATTTATTCTATGGCTAGGTTGGTTTGGATTTAATGGCGGTTCACAGTTAGCATTAGGATCTTTTGATGATGCTACAGCCGTCGCTACAATTTACATTAATACAAACCTTGCTGCTTGTGCTGGTGTACTAGTATGTGCTGCTATCACAAGATTAGTCAGAGGTAAAACTGATGTAGTAATGATGTTAAATGGTGCGCTTGGTGGTTTAGTTGCAATAACTGCAGAACCATTAATGCCAACACCTTTAATGGCAATCATTATTGGTGGTATTGGTGGTGCACTAGTATTTGCTGGTACTGAATTACTCACAGCCATGAAAATTGACGATGTTGTAGGAGCGATTCCAGTTCACCTTATCGCAGGTGTATGGGGTACTCTTGCTGTACCAATTACTAATCCGGATACTAGCTTTGGAACCCAATTCCTAGGCACAGCATCAATTTGTGTGTTCGTATTCGTAGTGTCCATAATTATATGGTCAATTATGAAAGCCACAATCGGTATAAGGATTAGCGAAGAAGCTGAAAAAGAAGGAACAGACGTAGCTGAGACAGGTGTTATCGCCTACTCAATTAGAGACTAAGTTCACTCTTTTAAACTAATAAAAAGGGTCCACTTTTTTCCCCAATGATTATTCAAGTGGACCCTTTTTTACATTTGTATTCGTATTCTATTTCCTTTAATCTCTCCCCGTTATGTCCGACAAAATAAATCCATTTGAAAAGAAAAAAAAAGGTGTCTTCTTTTTTAAGTCATCTAATCCATATGAGTTTTATGATCTTCTAAATGGTAAGAACATGGATGATAAACAAGATGTTTGGGGAACACTAATTTTTCCTGAAAATGCAAAGAAGCCATGTCCTCTAATAATACCAATTCATGGTAGCGCAGGGTTAAGAGAAGGTCATCACACTCACATGGTCAATTTATTAGATGCTGGGTTTGCTATTTTTAGGATTCATCATTTTGAATCTAGAGGAGTTATTTCAATCGTTGAAAACCAAACAGAAGTAACCCTTGCTTCGATGATTACTGATGCCTTTCGTGCATTAACATTAGTTTCTAAACATCCTGATGTTGATAGTGATAAAATAGGTATCATGGGGTGGAGTCTTGGTGGTAGCACAGCTTTTTATGCAGCCTGGCAACCTATTATTGATACTCTCACTCAGAATGGCGAAAAGTTTGCTGCGCATTTACCTATTTATCCTGGGACATTACTTAAGCCCGAGGATAATCGTTGGTCAGATGCTCCAATGCATGTTTTATTTGGAGAAGATGATGACTACACTCCTTTAAGTCTTTGTAAGAAAATGATTGATTATATGAAGCCAGTTCGTAGTGTAGAGCTTACAACTTATCCAAACGCTCACCATTCTTTTGACTCTATTGACCCTGTTGAATTTATTCCTTATGCCATTAGGCTGAAAGACATGTTTATTGATTTAAAGATGGATGGACGACAAATTTTTACTGATGAAAACAATAATACTTTTCATCTAGACTCACTTGAAGAAAGAATGCGTTTGTTAAAAGAAACACCCGATATTCTCGGAGCTCACGCGGGAGGTAATTGGGCAGCTCGTAAGCAATGTCACAAAGACGCTGTTTCATTTTTTCAAAAACAATTTTTTTCATAAAAATTTATTGAGTGGTATTGACTCTTACTTCCACTAGTGCAATAATCAGAACAAAACAAGAACAAAATAGAATTTATCCAATGTTTTTAACATTTTATAAAGAAGCAGTAGAGTGCGGTTTTCCCTCTCCAGCAAGAGATTTTACAGAGGGGACAATTGACCTAAATGAGGAACTTATTCCACATCCAAATGCGACTTTCATAGTCCGAGCACGCGGTGACTCTATGATTGGTTCAGGTATTTATCCAGGAGATCTTCTCATTGTTGATCGGAGCATTAAGCCTCGAAATAACTCTATAATCATAGCAGTTTTAGATGGGGAACTGAGTGTTAAAATTTTAAAAATGGAAAATAAACAAGTTTGTTTGTCGTCATCTAACAAGAACTATGTTGATGTTCTAGTCTCTGAAGAAATGGATTTTACCATATGGGGAGTGTGCACAAACGTTGTTCATAGTTTAAGTCCAAAGAATAGATAATTAATGAGAGATAAAGTTTTTGCACTAATTGATTGTAATGCGTTTTATGTTTCATGCGAACGCGTTTTTAATCCAAAACTTAACAACAGACCAGTTGTTGCTTTATCAAATAATGATGGTTGTATAATATCACGTTCCAAAGAAGCAAAGGCTCTTGGAATAAAAATGGGTGTTCCACTTTTTAAGGTGAAAGATATTGTAGAAAAAGAAAAGGTGGTTGTATTTTCTTCAAACTACACATTGTATGCAGACATGTCGCGCCGAGTAATGAATATTATTTCAAGTTCTTCCCCTTATACAGAAATATATTCGATTGATGAAGCATTCGTAGAGTTGAGCAGTTTATTAATTGACTATGAGTCTTATGCCCATCAACTGAGACAAACTATCTTACAGCATACAGGAATTCCAGTCAGCATAGGCATTGCCTCAACAAAAACCCTTGCAAAGGTTGCAAACCATAAGGCTAAAAAAGATGATTCTTTGAACGGTGTATGTTCACTTGTGAATTATAATAATATTGACCAGATACTTGAACTAACTGAAGTGGGTGATGTATGGGGAGTAGGAAGGCGTTTATCAAAAAAATTAATTAACCATGGTATACATAATGCAAAACTACTAAAGAATTGCAGTGACTCATGGATAAGAAAAATGATGAGCGTGAATGGCTTGAAAACAATTACGGAGTTAAGAGGGATTTCTTGTATTCCTCTTGAAGAATACTCAATGACAAGAAAAAGCTGTTGTACCACAAGATCATTTGGAAAACTTCTGACAAATTTAGACGACATAGAGCAAGCTGTTACAACTTTTGCGCGAAGAGCTGCTGAACGTATACGCTCTGAAAGCCTTGCAGCGTCTTGTGTTTCGGTCTTTGTAAGAACTAATCCTTTTGACAAAAAAAGTGCTTATTATTCAAACGGGGCATCAAGAATGCTTTCTCATCCAACGCACGATAGCATAACAATTATTGAAACAGCTTTATTGCTTACAAAGAGAATTTTTAAAAATAACTATCAGTATAAAAAAGCAGGTGTGCTTCTTAGTGGTTTGTGTGATGAGTCAGAAATTCAAGAGACACTATTTGAAAAAAATTATAATCAAAATTCTGATCTTATGTCAGCAGTCGATGCCATTAACTACCGTTATGGTCGGGATACACTTCAGATGGCATCAGAATGTAAAGTTGGCAATTGGAGACAAAAAAGGGAAAACTGTACAAGAAACTATACAACGCAGATTGATAGATTGCTTTTAGTTTAAATTTTTATTAAGGAAGTCAGTAAATATATTATTGAGCTCATCAACAATAAATCCTCCACCACCGTGACCACCTGTAAAAACAAAACTTTCAGCCCTTGGAATTAAGTTTAAAACCTGTTGAACAGTTTTTGGATCAATTTCATCATCATCACTTGCATAGGCTATATGAATAGGAATATCGGATTGTGAGAATTTTTTATAATCAGGAATAAAGTTTGTATTTGCAATATTACGTATTGAAGAAAGTAGTGATTGCTCTGTTCCAGGCAGTGTAAGTTGAACAATGTATCTGTTAACCAAATCTCTCTGTTCAGGATTATCGGTTACCCATTGTTCAGCTCTATTTTTTGAAAAAGGAATCCCAAAAGTTCTTAAAACAAAATTTCCTAAGATTGGAGTTTTGAGAATACTGAGTATTTTACTGTTACTGTTTACTAGAGGAACTTGTAAACCAATAGCAGATACTTGATTTGGATATTTGTTAGCGTAATTGATTGCAATAGGAGCTCCCATTGATGAACCATGTAAAATAGATTTCTTTATTTCTAAATAATCTAATAATTCGTTAAGTTGATCTAGATAAAATTCCATGTTGTAATCAGAAACAGGTCTGTCAGAGTAACCTCTTCCGTATTGATCATAACAGATTACTCTATAGCCTTTTAGACTTAACCCCTCACAGAAACCAACATATCCTTCTGAAGGTAAAGTTGCGCCATGAATAATAATTATTGCAGGATCATTTTTATTTCCATAATCCTTATAGGCTGTTTTACCTTTGGAAAGATTGACAAAATTATAGTCAGATTTTTCCTGATAGGATTTTAAGTTCCCTTTTTCAAAGCTGCTAAATGCATAAATAACTGTGAGTATAACTATAATAAGTAGAAGTATAAAAAATGTGCTTGTAAATACACTTTGGAAAATGGTCATTTTTATCAACTATAATAACTTAATTAATAAAATCAAAGTTGATCCGTATTGGCTGATTTGCTAGCATATAGATCAATTAAAATGGGAGATTATTAATGAAAAAAACGATATTCAGTTTAATCGCAGGGGTGTTGGTCTTAGGACTGTTCTATGGTTGTGACAGACAGTCAGATCAAGCATCTACTGACGAAATAAAAATCGGAGTAATTCTTGGATTTACAGGTCCAATTGAGTCACTCACACCAACAATGGCCAGTTCAGCTGAACTTGCGATGAAAGAGGCAAGTGATTCTGGATTGCTTTTAGGCGGAGCAACAGTAAGTTCTGTTCGTGCTGACTCAACATGTGTTGATGCTGGTGCGGCAACTTCAGCGGCCGAAAGACTCGTAACATCAGATAATGTTGCAGCAATAATGGGAGCGGATTGCTCAGGAGTTACAACTGCAATTGCAAATAATGTAGCAGTGCCTAATGGGGTAACAATGATTTCTCCATCAGCTACTTCGCCGGCATTAACAGACATTGATGATAAAGGTTACTTCTTTAGAACTGCACCATCAGATGCAAGACAAGGGCAAGTATTAGCTCAAGTAGTTATGGATAGAGGTATCAACGAAGTTGCTGTTACTTATACTAATAATGACTACGGTAAAGGACTGTCCGATAGTTTTGTAAATGCATTTAAAGCGATGGGCGGATCTGTTACGACTGAAGTACCTCATGAAGATGGCAAAGGTGATTACTCAGCAGAAGTATCAACACTATCAGCTTCAGGTGCCTCAGAAGTTGCTGTTCTTGGTTACGTAGACCAAGGTGGCCGAGGAATCATTCAGAACTCAATGGAGACTGGAGCATTTTCAAGATTTATTCTTGCCGATGGAATGATTGGTGACAGTCTGATTGAAAATGTAGATGGTGATTTGACAGGAACTTTTGGAACTTTACCAGGATCTGAATCAGAAGGAGCAAACATGTTTAAATCAATTGCATCTTCAAACGGCATCCCAGGTGATGGACCATTCGAACCAGAGTCCTACGATGCAGCTGCTTTAATATTGCTTGCAATACAAGCAGGTAATTCTGCGGACAGATCTTCAATCGCTCAAAATGTAATGGGAGTTGCAAACGCTCCTGGAACAGAAATTTTTCCAGGTGAATTAGGCAAAGCATTACAAATTTTAAAAGATGGTGGCCAAGTTAACTATCAAGGCGCAACAAATGTTGAGTTCTCTGATGTTGGTGAAGCTTCTGGTTCTTATAAAGAGCTTGAAATAGGTAACGGTAAATTTAATACAGTTACAGTTCGTTAAGATCTTAACATTTTAATTAATAGGGGCCGATTTTGGCCCCTATTTTTTTTGGATTTTCTCAGGTATTACCCCTCTTGGCATAAACCTCAGTGCCAATAAAAGCAATAACCCCATTATAAATAATCTAAGATGTGCTGCGCTTCCAAGCAGATGCATTCTAAGAGGATTGTCGTATTCGAGCCCACCAGCCAACATGTTCATGAAACCAATGGACAATGGCTCCGCTTCAATCCAAATAAACCAAATAAAGAATCCTCCAAAAATTGATCCTAAGTTATTACCCGATCCACCAATGATAACCATTAGCCAGATAATAAATGTAAATCTTAATGGGCGATAAGACCCGGGTGTAAATTGGCCATCTAAGGTAGTGAGCATTGCTCCTGCTATACCAATTATAGCTGAGCCAATAATAAAAATTTGTAAATGTTGTGCAAAAATATTTTTACCCATTGCGCTAGCTGCTTCTTCGTTATCTCTTATGGCTCTTAACATTCTTCCCCATGGTGAGTTTAAAGCAAGTTGACTTAGATAGAAGATTAACAAAAGAAAAGAAAAAAATAATCCTGCATAACAGAGTTTTACAAATATTCCTGAACTATCAATAACAAGATCATTCAGCAAATCTTGTCTTGATGAAAGAGATTGCATAGCTTCTAGTTTTGAAAAGTTTATTCTCTCAACTAGATTAAGGAACCATTCAGATTGCTGAAGTTCAATTTCATATGGAACAGGTCTATCTAAACCTGAAACGTTTTTAACTCCTCGAGATAACCAATCTTCATGTTTAACTACTGCGATTACAATCTCTGAAATCCCAAGAGTTGCGATAGCTAAATAGTCTGACCGTAATCGGAGAGTGATTTTTCCTATTACCCACGCAACAAGTCCAGCAACTACTGCAGCAATCAGCCAAGAGAAAATAATTGGTAAACCTAAACCTCCAAGAAAACCTGTTTTAGCAGGATTAATCGACTCGATAATATCTATAGAAGGTCCATAAAAATTATTAATTCCAATTAAACCAAAAACAATTATTAAGATTATAAGGGTGTTTCTTATTTGTTTATTTTCAATATTTCTAAATACAAATAAGAGAGCGGTAACTGTTAATACAAAAATTATTGCACTAATTACAATTCCTATACCCGCTTTATCCCATGCTTCGTAAATTGGATCGTGTGAAACCAATACTGCTGTTAAACCTCCAAGCGCAGTAAAACCCATTACTCCTGCATTAAACAAACCTCCATATCCCCATTGCAAATTAACACCAATCGCCATTATTGATGAAATAATACAGAGATTAATAACGCTGAGAGACACAGACCAGGACTGAGTAAAGCCCACGATTGCTAGCAAAATCGCCATTACAGTGAATGCAACTGGTGCTCTTAATTCTTCGTTCATATTATTTTACCCCTCACAATTCCTGTTGGTCTGACAATCAGTACAATCACTAAAATAATGAAAGAAATAGCAAACTTATAATCTGTTGAGAGAACTTGCATTAATCCTGAAGGCTCTAAATTTTCTGGAAGAAGATATACAAAGAATTTCTTGTAAGCATAGGTTAATGTAATTTCAGAGAATGCAATGACATAGCCTCCAATTACTGCACCAATTGGTGACCCTATTCCACCTACAATTGCAGCCGCAAACATTGGCAACAGCAAATTAAAATATGTAAATGGTTTAAAGCTCTTATCTAGCCCATAGAGTACCCCAGCAGTAGTAATCAAAATTGAAGATATGATCCAAGTAACAATCACTATCTTTTCAGGATTAATTCCTGATAATAGTGCCAGGTCTTCATTATTTGAGTACGCTCTCATTGACTTGCCCAGTTTAGTCTTCTGTAAGAAATAGAATAAACTTATCATTGCAACTAAAGCTACAATGACAGTGATTAATTGAGTTGATTTGATTGTTAATCCTTCTTCTAATCCAAAGTAATTTTTAAAATCTAAAGCATGTACTATATACTTTTCACCATCAAAAAACTTTCTATCATTAGGTCCTATAATAAATCTGACTACTGCCTGCAGAATAAACATAACTCCTACGGAAACGATCATGAGTACTATAGGTTGGCTTTTTTGTTTACGATAAAAACTGTAAACTGATCTATCAATTAAAAGACAAAACAAAGCTGTTACTATAATAGCAAAAGGTAGAGCAAGTAATGCAGTAGGAAGAATTCCAGCAGTGATCCCTATACTTTGAAATAACCAAGTAAATAAAATAGTAGCCATCGTTCCAAATGACATCCAATCAGCTTGAGCAAAGTTTGAAAATCTTAATACGCCATAAATAATTGTTAAACTTAATGTAGCTAACGCAAGCTGACTTCCATATGACAAAGCTGGAACAATTACAAAATTTGACAACAGGACTATCGCATTAATAAATTCAAAATTTTCCAACTTATCCTCCCAAGAAACTTTTTCTTACTTCTTGGTTATTTAAAAGCTCTTGTCCTTCGCCACTAAATTTGTTTTCTCCTCCGACCAAAACATAACCAAAATCTGCTATATTTAGTGCTTGTTTAGCATTTTGCTCGACAATGACGATTGCAACACCTGAGTTTTTAATAGTTATAATTCTCTCAAAAATTTCCTTCATAACGATTGGTGAAACGCCAGCTGTTGGCTCATCGAGCATGAGAACCTTAGGTCTTGTCATTAATGCGCGACTAACTGCAACTTGTTGTCTTTGTCCACCTGATAATTCACCTGCAAGCTGATTTCTTTTGTCTTTCATTGCTGGAAATAAATTATAAAGCTCCTCAATTGTTTCTTGAACATTATCTTCCCTAAGAAAGGCTCCCATTTCTAAATTTTCTTCTACTGTAAGCTCACTGAAGATGTTCATTGTTTGTGGTACAAACGCAATCCCAGCTGCCACCCGATCTTGAGGCGTTAATTTTGAAATATCTGAACCATCTAACATCAAAATACCTTCCTTAAGAGAAATCATACCAAGCATTGCTTTCATTGCCGTTGATTTACCAGCGCCATTTGGACCCACAATTACAACAATTTGATTTTTATCTACTTCAATATCGCATGCATGAATAATATCTTCACCGCCATAACCCCCTGTCATATTAGTGCAACTTAAAAATTTACTCATTTGATATCGTCTCTTCCCAAGTAGGCTTCTATTACTTTTTCATTTTTTTTGATTTCATCAATATTACCCTCTACGAGAACAGACCCTTCGGTCATAACAATTACTTTGTCGCAGAGTTGACTTAAAAAATTCATGTCATGTTCAATCATAAAAAAAGTATAATTTTTTTCAGTATTCAATTTTTTAATCGTATCCGATATATCATTTAACAAGGTTCTGTTTACACCTGCACCAACTTCATCCAGCAATACTATTTTGGCATCAACCATCATAGTTCGGCCAAGTTCAAGTAATTTTTTTTGTCCACCAGACAAATTACCAGCTAACTCAAACATTAAATGTTCTAGCTTAAGGAACTTTACGACTTCAATTGCTTTCTCTTTGATAACAGACTCTTCTTCTTCAATAACTTTTCTTTTAAACCATGTATTAAGAATTTTCTCTCCTGATTGAGATCCAGGAACCACCATTAAATTTTCAAGTACGGTCATATTTGAAAACTCATGTGCTAATTGAAAAGTTCTAAGCACTCCTTGATCAAATAGCTCATGCGATTGAAGTCCTGTGATGTTCTTTTCATCAAGAAATACAGTACCATTTGTTGGAGCAATATTACCTGCAATGATATTGAAAAGTGTGGTTTTGCCTGCTCCATTTGGGCCAATTAAGCCAGTAATTTTGCCTTTTTCAACATCCATAGTTGCATTATCGACCGCTTTAATACCACCAAAATTTACCGATAATTGATTAATGCTTAACATTTAAATAATTAATAAATTTCCTATTTTTAAACCTCTTGCACTTACTTTGAAGATACATGATTGAGGTAAAGTGCAAATAGTATCATAGCGAGAGAAACTAGTACATTCACTCTGATTATTTCGTTTAGAAATAAAACTCCTGAAAAATAGGCAATGAGAGGTATCATAAAATTAATTAAAGATAAAAATACTGGTCCTTGAAGCTCAATAATTTTAAAAAATAATAAATTAGCAATTGCTGTTGCAAATAAGCCCTGAATAACAATTGCTATAGTTGAAGAGCTGGTGAAACTCTCTAGCCAGAATGGCTCATAAAAAAAAGCAAATGGACTGATAATTATTGTGCTTGCCATAGTTGTTCCTGTTGCTAAAGAAATAAAATTTATTTTTGGTACTAATTTTGAAACAATAGAATTTACACCATAGCAAATCGCAGCTAGCAATACAAAAATCTGACTAAAAAATTCAACTCTATTATTTCCACCTAATTTAGATAGATTCTCAAAACCAAAAAGCACAACTAATCCCAATGCCGCTAAGATAAAACTAAGTACTTTAATTATATTTATGTTTTGATCCTTTAAAATTATGGCTGATAAAGCAAGAGTTATAAGAGGCATAGGGCTCATCAAAACTCCAGCAATACCAGCATCAATAATTCTCTCCGCATTTGATATTAAATAAAATGGAATTGCTGAACCCAATGCTCCTATAGCAATATAAAATGTCAGATATGTACGAGTAAGAATAATTTTATTTCCAGTATACTTCATACAAACGTATAAAATAATGGACGCCATAAAAAGACGACAAAATACATTAGTTATGGGACCAACGTCTATAACAGCAATTTTTATAAATAAAAAATTTACTCCCCATATGATAGCAAGTGAAAAGAGTAGTAGCCAACTAATAATACTTGGTTGATTTATTTGTTTCATTTAGTGTTTGAGAAAGGTATTATTTTAAACTTTCAAAGTAAATGAATAAAAAAATGAGATTATTTACTCTTTTGTTTTTTAGTTTTTTAATTTTTTATGGATGCGCCAGTAAACCCCCTTCTCAGCAGGAAAATATCTGTTCTATTTTTGAACAAAAATCTTCATGGTATAGACTAGCCAATAATTCCTCTGAAAAATGGGGCGCACCAATTCATGTTCAAATGTCAATTTTAAGACAAGAGTCTGCTTTTCAAAATAGGGTTAAACCTGAGAGAACTAAATTGTTAGGTGTCATTCCTTGGACAAGAAAATCAAGTGCGTTTGGTTATACACAGGCAATAGATGCAACTTGGGATTGGTACCGCGATGAAAACAATAAACCCCTTGCATCAAGAGTAAATTTTGCCGACGCAATTGATTTTACGGGTTGGTACATAAATAAATCTCATCAAATCAATGGCATTAATAAAAGTGATGCATACAATCAGTATTTGGCTTATCACGAGGGCCATGGTGGTTTCAAAAAAAAATCATACCAAAGTCAAAGTTGGCTAATTGATGTTGCAAAAAAAGTAAAAATTCGTTCAGATAAGTATAAAAACCAGTTAGATAATTGTGAGCACAAGTTTCAAAAGAAATTTCTAGGAATATTTTAATGAGTAAGAATTCAAATATTATAGCCGTAACGATGGGTGATCCGTCTGGCGTTGGTACTGAAATTGCAATCAGAGCAAAAATAAAAAAAATAAAAAAACCAAATTTTTTTATTATACATGATCCAGATTTTGTAAAAAAAATCATAAAAAAAATGAAATCTAACTTAAAAGTTAGAAAAATATATAGCCCTTCAGAAGTAAAAAAATTACCTAAGAACTATTTAGCTGTTTTGCCAATAAAAATTAGTAAAAGCACACAACTAGGAAAAAAAAATTTATCTAATACTAAGTCTATTTTAAAATCAATTGATCTTGCAGTTAAATTAGCAAAAAATGGAGAGGTTGCAGCAATTGTAACGAACCCAATTAATAAAGATGTAATTGGAAAAAAAGTTAAAAATTTCAGAGGTCATACAGAGTACCTTGCTAAAAAAGATAGAACAAACGACCAATTAATGGTGATGATGAATAAAAATATGAAAACTATTCCCCTGACAACCCATATTGCAGTAAACAAAGTTTCTAGCAAAATAAATAAAAAAAATATCATCAAAGCTATCATTAATGCCAATATAAGCTTGAGGAATGATTTTAAAATCAAAAAACCTCGTATAGCTGTTACAGCACTTAACCCACATGCGGGTGACGGTGGACTTATTGGTGATGATGAAAAAGTAAAAATTATACCTGCTATTAATTATTGTAAAAAAAGGAAAATATCCGTTGAGGGACCCTTGCCTGCTGACTCAGCATTTATAAAAAATAATCAAAATAAATATGATATTTTTATTTGCATGTTTCATGATCAAGCTTTGATACCCGTCAAGATGATAAGCTTTGATGAGACGGTCAACTTTACTGCTGGACTTTCATTTGTAAGAACGAGCCCTGACCATGGAACAGGACTTGATATTGCAAAGAAATTTATTGCATCACCTAATAGCTTAATAGCAGCTATGAAATCAGCTTCAAAAATTGCTCAAGCTAGAAGAAAATGACACTTTCACTTTATTCTGCATTATTCATTTTTGCGACCACTATGGTTATAACGCCTGGCCCCGCAAACTTATTACTTATGAGTGCTGGAGCGCAACATGGATTTTATAAGTCAGTACCCTTTGTAATAGGTGTAACTTGTGGGAAATTATTTTTAACAATTGGTTTAGGGATTGGATTTTTAACTATTTTGAACTCAAATCCGATATTGATTAATATTATTAAAGTAATTGGTACAGCCTATATATGCTGGCTTTCGTGGAAAATACTTTTTTTAAGTTTGCAATCAACAGAAAGTAATCAAAATGAAAAGGCACCTAATTTCTTAAACGGTTTAATGGTTCATCCATTAAATCCTAAAGGCTGGGCAATGGTAATCGCCGCTTATACACAATTCACTTCCTTTGGTAATACATACACTTCTTCAAGTTGGGCATTAGAAGTTATTATTGTTGCAGGAACCTTTTTTTTCATTCAATCAATTTCACATTCTATATGGTGTTGGTCTGGAAGTTTAATATTTAACTTTTTGAGTAATAAAAATCTAATTAGACAAATTATAGTTACTATTCTTGCGGTTCTTACAATTGGGACGGTAGTGTACAGTAATTTTTTTATCTAATTTTACTAAGATTGTTTTCTTCAACTGATTTGCTGAAGCTAGCAAATAATTTTTTTGAAAAATCATCTGTAGTTGCTGAATATTCTGGATGCCATTGAACTCCATAAAAGTATCCGCTGTAATTTGATAAACTGATAGCTTCAACTGTTTCGTCTTTAGCAACACCTTCAATAACAAGATCATTTGCTATTTTATCTATTCCTTGAGTATGAAGTGAATTTACCTCAATCGTTGGCCTGCCGGCCAGCTTTTCAAATTTTCCATTTTCAGTTAAATAAACTTCATGCTGTTTTGAAAACTGTACTTCTGGGTCATCAGACTCTGGGCATCTGTGATCCATTCTTCCTGGTACATCATGAATATCCGCATGAAGAGAGCCTCCCATTGCAACGTTAACTTCTTGAAAGCCCCTACAAATAGCTAACATAGGAATTTCATTTTTAAATATGAAATCAATCATAGGGAGAACAGTCTTATCTCGATCTATGTCTAATGGCTCAACTATTTTGTCTTTATTATAAAATTCAGGATAAACGTTTGAGAGACTGCCCGTCAGCATTACCCCATCAAATTTTCTAAGAGTATTTCTGTAGTCAATTGTTGAACCAAGGGCTGGCAAAATGACAGGTATACAGCTTGTAGCTTCAGCCACAGCTTTTATGTAGTTCGTTCCTGACGCATGATATGTCCGATGCAATTCTGCTTTTTCAATTACGTCGGCAAATACAGCAATTAGTGGCTTATTTTGAGTATCCATAAAAAAATTAGTTTACTAATATCAGGATAATATCATATAACAACTTTAATGGTTATAAATATTCAAGATAAACAATCACAACATAAGGCAATGTCTGCGTGGGATGACATCCTAGTCATCGACGATCAACTTTCAAGTGAAGAGAAAATTTTAAAGTCATCAGTGAGATCTTATTGTCAGGAAAAACTTTTACCTAGGATCATAGATGACAACAGAAATGAAAATTTTAGTAGAGAGATTTTCAATGAAATGGGTGAGCTTGGAATTCTAGGCTCTTATTTAAATGGATATGGATGTGCGGGCACGAATTATGTCTCATATGGGCTTATTGCTCGGGAAATTGAAAATATTGACAGTGCATACCGATCTATCATGTCGGTTCAAACAAGCCTAGTCATGTTTCCTATTTATCAATTTGGTACTGAAGCACAAAAAGAAGAATATTTACCAAGACTTGCAAAGGGTGAAATCATTGGAAGCTTTGGTCTGACAGAGCCTGATGCTGGTAGTGATCCTGGCGCAATGAAAACTAAAGCGATAAAAGTCGAAGGGGGTTATGAATTGACTGGTACCAAGACATGGATCAGTAATGCACCCTATGCAGATGTAATTATTGTTTGGGCCAAGGATGAAGATAATGTAATCAGAGGATTTATAGTGGACAGAGAGTCCAAAGGTCTATCAACACCCAAAATTGAAGGTAAATTATCTTTACGCGCTTCAGCAACGGGGCAAGTTGTCATGGAAAATGTTTTTTGTTCAGAAGATAAAGTTTTACCAAAAGCATCAGGTTTGGGCGGACCTTTTCAATGCTTAAATAGTGCAAGATACGGAATTTCATGGGGCGCTCTAGGAGCAGCAGAGTTTTGTCTCGCAACAGCTAGGCAATATGCATTGGACAGAATGATGTTTGGAAAACCTATTGCTGGTACTCAGCTTGTTCAGTCTAAACTAGTTGATATGCAAACAGAAATTGCTTTAGGTCTACAGGCTGCACTTAGAGTTGGGCGTCTGATGGATGAAGATCAGTCAGATAGCAATATGGTAAGCCTCATAAAAAGAAATAATGTTGGAAAAAGTTTAGATATTTGTAGGAGTGCGAGAGATATTCTTGGTGGCAATGGTATTTCAGATGAGTATCATGTAATGAGACATATGGTAAATTTGGAAACCGTAAAGACATATGAAGGTACACACGATGTGCATACTTTAATTATGGGAAGAAACTTAACAGGTATACAGGCTTTTAAATAATTATGGCTTATTTAAATCGCACAACAAAGCAATGGCAGGAAATCGATACAGCTCATCATCTGCATCCTTTTACTGATTATAAGTCGCTTGCAAAAGAAGGCAGTATCATCGTAACAAAAGCAGATGGTGTTCACCTTACTACATCAGATGATAAACAGTTGCTTGATGCAATGTCTGGCTTGTGGTGTGTAAATGTAGGTTATGGAAGAAAGAATCTTGCAGACGTTGCTTATAAGCAAATGCAAGAATTACCTTATTATAATTCTTTTTTTAAAACAGCTACACCACCATCAATTGAACTTGCTAAAGAGTTAGCTGAAATTAGTCCACACGATTTAAATCATGCATTTTTTTCTTCAAGTGGCTCTGAAGCCAACGATACTGTTGTAAGAATGGTAAGGAGATATTGGGATTTAAAAGGCAAGCCAAATAAAAAAACATTTATCAGCCGAGAATACGCTTATCACGGAAGTACGATGACTGGGATGAGTTTGGGCGGTATGACAGCGATGCATTCTCAAGGGGATATGATGCCTGGTTTTGAACATGTGTTGCCTCCTTATTGGTACAAGTATGGAAGTGATATGTCTCATGATGACTTTGGTATTCATGCAGCTAATAAAATTGAAGAAAAAATAAATGAAATTGGCCCGGATAATATTGCGGCGTTTATAGGAGAACCAATTCAAGGGGCTGGAGGAGTTATTATTCCACCTGATACCTATTGGCCAAGAGTTCAAGATATTTGCAAAAAATATGACATTCTTCTTGTTGTTGATGAAGTCATTTGTGGATTTGGTAGAACTGGAAACTGGTTTGGATCAGATACTTATAATATTAAACCTGACATTATCACTATGGCCAAAGGGATTACCTCAGGATATATCCCACTTTCTGGAATCATGATTTGCGACAGAGTTTGTGAAACTCTAATCAATGAAGGTGGCGAATTTTACCACGGTTATACTTATTCGGGCCACCCAGTAGCTTGTGCCGTAAGCCTTGAAAATCTTAAAATTATCAAAGAAGAAAATCTTATTGAACAATCACAAAATGTTTCCGTTTATCTGGAGCAGCAAATGCGCGAAATTGAAAAGCACCCTTTAGTTGGTGAAGTAAGAATGAAGAGCTTTATTGGAGCTGTGGAATTAGTGAAAGATAAAGAAACTAAAGAAATGTTTGAAGACACTGGCACAGTTGGAACGATTTGTAGGGACTATTGTATTGAAAACGGTTTAGTAATGCGAGCTGTAAGAGATGGCATGATCTTCTGCCCACCTCTTATATTCAATAATAACCACGTAGATGAACTTTGTGAAAAGCTAAAAATCTCGCTGGACCAAACACTAGATCATATTACAAAATAAAACTTACTTAATCTGCAGATAGTAATCGTAGTATTCTGTATCTCGTTGATAGTTTAATGATTCATAGAGACTTTGAGCATTTTTGTTTGTTATAGCAGTTGACAACTCAACACTCGTTACACCTTTTTCTTCAGCAAAACTTTTTGCAGCATTCATCAGCATACGGCCAATACCTTTGTTTCTGTATTCAGATCTGACATATAAGTCGTAGAGTATTATTTTTCTACTCAACTCCAGTGAGTCAAAAGTTGTATACAATTGGGTCATGCCCATACATTCTTTTTCATTTTCAATATAAAGTATTTGCGCCTCATTATTACTAAGGCGTTCCTTAATATAGCTTTTACAGGCTTCTACATTTGACTCTTTTTTATAAAACTGCCGATATAAATCAAAGACCTCACCAATTTTTTCAAAATCATCTGGCTGAGCAATTTTTATTTGTAAATCGTCTGACATAAACTTTATCTCCAAATCGTTCGGTATATTGATATCACTAAGAAAATAAAAGTAAAAGATGTAACTGTATAGATAAAGCCCATTGGCCCAACCGCATCCATGACTCTTCCTCCAATTAAAGGACCAATAAGCGAGCCAACCTCAAAGACCATCACAAGAATTGCTGTAGCACCTGCAACTTGAGACGCACTATATCTCTCACCAAGCATTGTGAGTGAAATTGCAAAAAGTCCACTTGCAGCGCCTCCCCAAATAAAACAGCTCGCTGCCATTACATAAAAATTATCTAGATAGATAGCGAATAGAATTGGACAAAAGAAAGTAATTAAAACTGCTATATTCAATAGTAGTCTTTTATTAAATTTGTCCAGCAATACGCCAATCAAGGGTTGGCACACCACACCGCCAACAAGAGTAATAGTTACATATTGCAATGCAATCTCTTGAGTAAATTGGTTCTTAATCATAAAAATGGGGAAGAAAGATACAAACATTACATCATCTAAACCGCATAAAATTGCTGCTCCAAAAATTGTTGGAGCTGCAATGATTGCTGCCAATACTGGAAGAGACTTTTTATCGGGTAATTTCGGGTCTTCAATCTCAAGCATAATAAGCGGCAAAATAGCTATAAAAGAAAGAGAGGAAATAACAATAAAAGGCAACCAGCCTTCAATTCCGGTTAAGGACAATACCATCGGGCCACTTGCAAAACCGATTACAAATACTGTGTTATAAATTGTTACTATTTTACCGCGATTTGTGTCATCAGCCATCGACAGCATCCATGTATCAAATGCGTTCCAAGCAAGGGCTCCAGCAAAACCAATTATGAATCTGATAACAAACCAAGATGTCAAACTATCAAAAATTGGAAAAGTAAAATAGAGAATTATTGTAAATATTTGAGCAATGATAATTGATTTTGCTAAACCTATCTTATGAATAATTATAGGTGTTATTCTTACAAATAATATTACTGCAAGGGGTTGTGCTACTACATTGAGGCCAATTTCAGTGTTGCTATATCCTCGTGCTTCTAAAATAAGTGCAAGTAGAGGAATTAATGTACCAAGTTTAATGCCAATAATTAACGCACAGAGAAATAGGACGATATATGTTTTGTAATTTGAACCTAAAAGATTCTGAACTGTAGTATTCATGCAAACCTATCTTCATTAACATAGATACTTTTAAAATATTTTAGAACTAAATTTTTACAAAATTCATTGGTATATATTTTTGGATCAAACAATATTCGCTGCCACAATCCATCGACCATGGAGTGATAGGTTTCACTTACTTCTTTTGGTGTAAATTCTTTTTGACTAGTAATATTATTAATTTCACTTACTAACTTTTCCATTTGTTGAGAGTAAATTTCATCTTGTCTTTGACAAATAGTCAAATAAGAAGGTCTAAACTTCACTTCACTATAAAATGCAATCCATACTGAAATTTTATTTCTATTGGCAATCTTTGAGCTGAAATCATTTTGAACTATACGTATTATTCTATCAATTGGATCTATATTCTTTTCTTCAAATATCTTTTGCCATGATTTTTTATATTCATCAGATAAATACTGCAGCGAACTTATTAATAAATTATCCTTCGATTTAAATCTAAAATTTGCGTAACCTTGAGAAACTTTGGCTCTTTTTGCTACATGAGCAATCGTAGTATCCGCCAGACCTCTTTTTGCAATTGTTTCTATCGTAGCGTCAATCAACTTTTGATGATTAACAGAAATCTCAGTTTCACTAGCCTGTTCTGTAGTTTTTTTATTAACTAAAGCCTTCATCATATCGAATAAACAATACACAAAGATAACTATTAAAGATAGTTTTGTATTGAATAATCATTCAATTTTTATTATCATGATTCCTAAATATTCTTTATTTTATGGCAAAAAATACACACGATGTAATCGTAATTGGTGCGGGTCATAATGGTTTGACCGCTGCTAGTTATATGGCGAAAGCAGGACTAGATGTTGTTGTCCTCGAAAAAAACGAGTGGATTGGAGGCGCTGCTGTTAGTCGCGAGCTCTATCCAGGATGGAAATATTCTAACTGTTCATATGTTTGCAGCTTACTTAGACCTGAGATCATGCGTGATCTTGAATTGTACAAATATGGTTTACAAATTATTCCTTACGAAGGTAGCGTAACAATGATGAGAAATGGGGACTACTATGCTCACTATCATGATCATGATATGACGATCAATTCTATCAGAAGACATTCCCACAAAGATGCAGAGGCTTATGAAAGGTACAGTCGCGATGTTTTAAGACAATGTAAAATTATTAAACCACTCTTAAAAATGACACCACCTGATTTAACTTCTTTTAAACCAAAAGATTTATTTGGAGCTCTGGAGTTCGCAAAACATTTTGCAGCTAAAGACGAGCTAGGAGGTCTTGGTGAAAAAGAAATTTATGACACTATTCGATTTTACACGATGAGCATCAGAGACTATTTAGATGAATATTTTGAAAGTGATATTACAAAAGCTCACTTAGCTGGAAGTGCAATTATCGGAACTGCTCTTGGTCCTTGCTCACCTGGCTCTGCTTACGTATTACTCCACCATTATATGGGAGAAGTAGATGGTTCTGTTGGAGCATGGGGGTACTCAAGAGGAGGTATGGGCTCTATCACAAAAGCAATGACAGGTTGTCTCAATGCTCACGGCGGTGAAGTAAAACCAGATAATGAAGTCGTTAATGTCATTACTAAAAATGGTCGTGCGATTGGAGTTGCCACCAAAAAAGGTGATGAATATTACGCAAAAAAAATTGTATCTAACTTAGATGTTAAAAGAACGTTTTTAAAAATTACTGAAGAAAGCTCTTTACCTGGTGAATTTGTTGAAAGAGTTAAAAACTTTAAAATTAGAGGTTCATCGGGAAAACTAAATATTGCCTTAGATGGCCTTCCTGAATTTCCATGTATTCCAGAAGGTGATCCAGGCGGTGGAGGTGATATGCACTTCACAGAAACTATTGAAGAAATGGAAGGAGCTTACGACGATTGGAAAAGAGGTGAATGGTCAAGAAATCCTTACGTAGATATGTGTATTCCTTCTAAAAGCGATCCAACAATGGCAGCTCCCGGAAAGCATTATATGTCTGTCTTTATTCAATATGTTCCATTCAATCTTGCAAATGGCGGGTGGAATGAAGAAAGAAAACAGGAATTTGGAAGACATATTGTTAATTGTATTGCTGAGTTTTCTCCAAATTTTAGAGATTTAATTAATCACTACGAAGTTCGTACACCATTAGAATTAGACAATGAAGTAGGATTGACAGAAGGAAACATCTTTCAAGGCGAATTAACAATGGACCAACTCATGTTTAATCGACCTGTGCCTGGATATGCGCAGTACAGAACACCACTTAAAAATATGTATATGTGCAGTTCATCAACCCATCCAGGGGGCGGAGTTATGGGTGCACCAGGAGCGAATGCTGCAAGGGAGGTTCTAATTGATATGAATATCGCTCAGACTGGTAATTATTATTAATGTCAGACAATTATGACGTAATCGTTATTGGCGCAGGCCATAATGGTCTTGTATGTGCTAATATTCTTGCAAAAAAAAACCGTAAGGTTCTAATTTGTGAGGCACGTGAGAATTGTGGAGGACTCCTTGAAGAGAGTATAACCAATTTCGTTCCTCAGATACCACTGAGTGTGTCAAGCTCTCTTGGCGGACTGCCAGTAAAGTATAAAGCAAAGTCTAGTATTGCACTGTCTGAGTCTGGTCAACATATTCGCCTAGTTGGAAACCAACATATTGACCATAAAGTTATTTCAGGTTTCTCTTCGAAGGATGCAGACAGATATGTAAAATTTCATGATAAAATGTCCTCCTTTTCAAAGGCTTTAGGTTCTTTCATGATGGCTTCACCACCAAGGATCATGAACAATACTTTCTCTGACTACTTTAAATTATTCAAATTAGGCATGAATGTTCGAATGCTTGGAAAGAAAAAATTTAATGAGTTTGCAAGAATGATAGGGCTAAATATTGCAGACGAATTAGAAGACAATTTTGAAAATACTCTTTTGCAAGGCCTAATCGCCCATGATGCGGTGCTTGGTTCTAACTTGGGCCCGAGGTCACCAGGTTCATTGATTAACCTACTTTTTCGCATGGCCACACATGACAACTCAATTTTTGGGGGAATATACGAAATTGATGGTGGCAGTAAAGCTTTTGTCGATACTTTACTTGATATCAGCAATAAAAATAAAGTTGAAATCAAAACTTCTTCATCGGTTAAAAGATGCATTGCTGAAAATGATAAAGCAGTTGGAGTTGAACTTCACAATGGTGAAAAAATTTACGCAAAAAAAATTATTTCTAATGCAGATCCAAGATCTACTTATTTTTCCCTTTTAGGAACTGAGAATTTAGATACTGATGTGAAAAGAAGAATCAAACATCACCGATCAAAAGGGAAAGTTGCAAAATTATCATTAAGTCTCAATAAACAACCTGAATTTATTAACTGCGATAAAGATGATTTAGAGAGCAGAATGGTGATCGCGCCGTCAATTGATTATATAGAAGAAGCATTCAATCCAAGTAAATTTGATAAACTTTCTATGGAACCTATTTTAGAAATGAAACTAAAAAATTCAGACCAGAGTAATCCTGTATTAGATATTCAAGTTCAATATGCTTCCTACGGTGCGCAAGAGGGTTGGGATAATATTAAAGATAACTATGTAGACGCAGTTATAAAATTAATAGTGAAATATGCACCTGATATTCAAAGCTGTATAGAGACTAAAGCAATCGTTACTCCTGACGATATAGAGAAAAATTTTCATGTCACAGGCGGACATTGGCATCATGGAGAAGTTCAAATTGATCAACTTTTTATGCTCAGACCAATTCCTGGGGCATCACAATATAGAACCCACCTTGATGGACTATATATGTGTGGTGCAGGTACCCATCCGGGTGGAGGCTTAACTGGAATTCCAGGAAGAAATGCAGCTCAAGCTATTTTGGAGGATGCTTGAATATGAATAGAGATTTAAGATTTACGGCACTTAAAAAAACTCCTTTTCACTCTAGAACAAGCTTAGCTTCAAGAACAAATAAATATTATAACTGGAACGGTTTTACCGTACCCACAGAATACTCAACAACTGAGTTGGAATATACTGCCGCTAGAAATGGCACTTCAGTTATGGATCTCACGCCTATGTGCAAATACATGATCAATGGCAGCGATGCTAACAGATTTGTTGATTATCTTGTAACAAGAGATTTATCACAGATGGAAGACAATACAGTTGCATACATAATTTGGTGTAATGAAGATGGTAAAGTGATGGACGATGGTACCATATTTAAATTTTCGAATACAAAATTCATGCTTTGCTGTGCAGTAAAGATTTATAATTGGTTACATGACTCTGCTGAAGGTTTTGATGTTTCTTGTGAGGATGCAACAGACACAACTGCTGCATTAGCAATCCAAGGACCTACTTCTTGTTCAACACTAAAGAACTATGGAGCAGACGACCTTGAATTATTAAAACCATTTGGAATGAAACAATATAATATTAATGGATATGATGTTTTAATCTCGCGAACAGGCTTCACAGGTGATTTAGGATATGAATTATGGACTGATCCAGCTAATGCAGAAAACATGTGGGATAGTATTATGGAAGCTGGAAAAGAATTAAAGATTAGACCTTTTGGTATGCATGCTCTTGAGATGACAAGGATTGAAGCTGGCTTTATTCAAACCAATACTGATTTTATGGCAGCTGAAGATTCCTTAAGACCAGTGAGAATGCGTTCACCGTATGAAATTGGAATGGGTTGGCTGGTTCATCTTAATAAAGAAAGTTACTTTGTCGGTAAACGCGCTTTAAAGAAAGAAAAAGAGACAGGTAATTCTGAAAGATGTTTAGTTGGACTTGACATAGATGGTGATAAGCCTGCAGTAGGCTCTGTGATCTATAATGAAAAAAAAGAAGACATAGGTATTGTTACGGCAGCAATGTGGTCACCTACTATGAAAAGAAACGTTGCACTCGCATCTCTGAAGCGTCCATATGGAATTAAGATAAAAGAAAATATTTTTGCAGAAATATATCACCCAGAGGAATTGGAATATAAAAAAATATGGGCAAAGTGTAAGGTTGTAAAAAGACAATTTTTTAGCCCTGAAAGACGTAACAAAGTACCTGCGGACCTATATGAATAGCCAAAAATAGGGTATTTTTTTAAAATTCAATTATTGAACAGCTGTTCAATATAGGCTATACTTCAATATGCCCAAATCAACTCCGACTCCCGAAAAAAAAGATCTCCTTAATACTCTCGACGATAGAATTCTATACCCATGGCAGTATCTTGAGTATCGCGGTGAAGACAGCAGGACAATCATTGATAAGTCAAAAGGAATTTATCTTTACGATCAAACAGGAAGACAGCTCATTGATGGTCCTGGAGGAATGTGGAATGTTAACGTGGGACATGGTGTAAAAGAAATTGCTGATGCTGTTTATAATCAGATTACAAAAATGCCATACGCCAGCCCATTTACTGAGTCCACTGAGATAGCATATAACTATGCTTCACGACTTGTTAAATATGCGCCCGGTGATCTTAAAAGAGTATTTTTTACTTCTGGAGGATCCTCAGCAGTAGACTCTGCATTAAGATTTGTAATGTTTTATAATAATGTTCGTGGGTTAAGAGATAAGAAACAAATTATCTCACGTCATGATGCATATCACGGAAGTACATTTTTAGGGGCTTCATGCTCAGGTAAAGAAAGAGATAAAAACAACTTTGATTTTGCAGATAACTTAGTCCATCATTTGTCTGCGCCAAATCCATTTAAAAAACCAGATGACTTAAGCGATGACGAATTCTGTGATCTAAAAGTTAAAGAGTTAGAAAATAAAATTTTAGAACTTGGTCAAGATAAGGTCGCAGCATTTATTGCAGAGCCAATCCTGGCATCAGGTGGGGTAATTGTTCCACCTAAAGGATATCATAAAAAGACAAGAGAAATTTGCACTAAGTACGATATTATTTATATTTCTGATGAGATAGTAACTGGCTTTGGAAGATTAGGTCATATATTCGCTTCAGAAAATTATTTTGATTTAGAACCTGATATCATACTTTTAGCAAAAGGGATTACTTCAGGATACGTACCCTGTGGTGCAGTTGTTATTTCTGAAAAGCTTATGTCTCAACTTGATAATAAAGAAAAAGTTATATTCTCAAATGGATTTACTGACTCGGGTCACCCAGTAAGTATGGCAGCAGCAACAGCAACACTTGATTATATTGAAAAAAATAACCTCCTTGAACATGTACAAGAAGTTGGCCCTTATTTTCAATCTAAACTAAGTGAATTAATTGATCTACCGATTGTTGGCGATGTACGTGGCGAGGGATTAATGGCGGCTGTTGAATGTGTAATCAGTAAAGAAAAAAAAGATCCTCTGAATTTACAATACGAGATTGCTTCTCGCATCAATTCACATTGTCAAAATCTTGGCCTGATTGTAAGGCCTTTATTTAACACTTGCGTCATGTCTCCTTCTTTGATCATCACTAAGGAACAAATAGATGAGCTCGTAAGTATACTTAGAAAAGGAATTGAGTTAGCTACAGACGACATCAAGAAAGAAGGCCTTTGGTCTGCATCATAAATAAATGCTTGAGTTTAACCATCTGCTAAAAAACTATCAGGAGGGTAAAACTTTACCCCAAGACTTTTATACTAATTCGAATATTTTTTCCGAGGAGATGAAGCGAATTTATTTCAAACAGTGGTTAATGGTAGATCACATCAGCCGTATACCTAACCCAGGTGATTATTTTGTTTTTGATGCCGAAAAGGAATCCATCATAGTTATTAGAGGAAGAGACAATGAAGTGAGAGCATTTTATAATGTCTGCACTCATCGAGGATCAAGAATTTGTTTAGATGAAGAGGGTTCAAAAAAACTTTTAGTGTGTCCCTATCATGCTTGGAGTTTTTCAGCAGAAGGTGAGCTTAAAGCTGCACGTTTTATGCCTGAGGATTTTAAAAAAGAAGAGTGGGGTCTTAGAGAGTGTCATCTTAAAATTTATGAAGGATTAATATTTATTAATTTATCTTTAGACGAACCGATGAATTTTGATGAATTCATTGAGCCCTTAAAAGAAATGATAGAATTTCATCAGACGAGTAAGTCAAAAATTGCGATAAGAAAAAAATACCCAACTCACGCAAATTTTAAATTAGTTCTTGAAAATTTTCAGGAGTGTTATCACTGTCCCACAGCACACCCTGAGCTTTGTGCAGTACAGGACAAAGACTGGGTTGTCGCAATGGGTGCTGGAATAGGTACAGCGCCTCAAAAAGAGACTGATGAATATTTAAATAAAATTAAACCTTGGGTTGAGGAATGTAAAAAAAATGGAACTCCGTCTGAGGTTTACCTTGAAACAGAAGAAGGATTAAAAAAAGGCTTAAACAGATATGTTGATAGAACACCAATTGGAAATGGAAACTTGTCACAAACCAAAGATGGAAAGCCAGCTTCTTCATTAATGGGACAATTTAAGGATTTTGATGGAGGACTAACCCAAGTAAGCTTTAATCCATTTGGCTGTTGTTATTTCACAAATGATTTTGGCGTCATGTTTATTTTTAAACCCATCTCACTTCTAGAGTCTGAAGTGGAACTCATATGGCTCGTAAACGAGGAAGCTGAGGAGAATAAAGACTTTAAGTCCGAGGAAGTAAGCTATATTTGGGATGTTACTACCGCGCATGACACAACAATAATTGAAAATAACCAAGAAGGCCTTCTATCTCAGTCTTTTAAACCCGGAGTTTTATCTGAAAATGAGACAGCGGTAACTTACTTTTATAATTGGTATTTTACCAACATGCAGTTACCATAATCTCTGAGCAAGAGAGTATGAAGCAACTTTATAACAAAGATATTTACGACGTTAATAAGCCGGTTAAAAGTTATTGGGAGAAAGTTAGTCAAATAGAACAAGACAAATATCCAAAGCTCACAACTGATGAAACCTGCGATGTTTGTGTAATAGGTGGCGGCTTTACTGGAATAAGTACAGCTTATCACATTGCAAAAAATTACAGCGGTGACGTAAGATTACTAGAGGCTGGACATTTTGGATTTGCAAGCAGTGCAAGGAATGCTGGCTTTTGTTGTTTACCAGCAACAAAACTGTCGGTCAACCAACTGATCGCAAAGTTTGGCCTGGATGAAACAAAGAAGTTTTTTTCTTCCCAAATTGAGGGTGTTGAACTTCTATCCTCACTCATTTCTGAAAATAATATTGAGTGTGAAAAAACTGGTACAGGCAATCTAGATGTTGCTCACCACCCTGACAGCAGCGAGGAACTAATGGAGTGGGGCAAAGATCTTAAAAAATATTTTGGCATTAACACCAAGTGGATACCCAAAGAGGAGTTTGATGAAGTTGGACATCAGTCAACTGAACAATTTGGAGCTGTTTTTACTGAAGCAGGCTTTGCAATGAACCCAATGGCTTTTATGAATGGTTTTGCATCAGCAACTGTAGATGTGGGAGCGAAACTTCATAGTTTTTCTAGAGTGAAAAAATGGGAAAGAAATGGTTCACATAAATTAATCACTGATAGCGGATCGATTACTGCAAATAAGGTTGTTGTTGCAACAAATGGATACACAGATGAGTCTCTTCATTCAAGTTTTGCGAATAGAATGATGCCTGTTTTATCTAATATAATTGTCACTAGAGAAATGTCAGAAGATGAGTTTAAACTTCAAAACTATAAAACTTTTAATCCAATCTGCAACTCTAGAGAGATCTTGTATTATTATAGAAGAATGCCTTCCAACAGGATGTTATTTGGAACAAGAGGCGACACCTACGGTGATGAAAAGAGTGCTGAGCGAATGCAAGAATTCATGACAAAAAAATTTCGTGGGGTGTTCCCAAATTGGGACAACGTTGATATTGATCATTATTGGAGAGGCACCGTTGTTATGACACGTGACTTTGTTCCGGCATTTGGCGCATTAGAAGAGGATAAATCTGTATATTTTTCATACGGTTATCAAGCTAATGGTAACAATACAACTGTATACTGTGGTAAAAAATTAGCTGAAATGATTTACGAGTCAAATAGTGGGGAGACAAATATTTCAAAAGTTTATCAGGGCCTTTCACCTAAAATCCCACTTGGATTTTTAAGACTTTGGTATCTAAGATTTTACTTATGGTATGCTAATCTCATGGATAGAAGCAAAAAAGAAATATAAATTGCATCTATAATTTTAATAAATTAAAATTTTTATATGTTTCAAGTATGGCAAAAATTTTATGCAAGCAGTGATAATGCTAAAGCATATATACTTCTGTCACCTGCACTTATATTGGTTATTTTAGGAATGGCCGTACCAGTTTTTGCTATGTTTGCAATGAGCTTTACAACGCAAGCTGGATTTGAAATTGACTATAGCCCGACTTTTGATCGTTATCGAGAATTTCTTGATACCGGCACACGCACAGGAACTATACTTACTACACTTTTATCAAGATCAATCACGATTTCTTTCTTAGTAACCTTTTTTACAATCCTAACAACATATCCAGTAGCTTACTACGTAGCTTTTTATGTAAAAAAAAATAAAATTCTATGGATCATTTTGATGACGATTCCTTTTTGGACTTCATATTTACTAAGAGTATTTGCTTGGAAATTAATACTTGGAAACTCTGGAGTAATTAATGCTAGTCTTATCTCAGTTGGATTAACCGATGAGCCATTAAGTTATTTAATGTATTCACAACTTAGTGTTGTGATAACTTTATGCCATGCTTGGAGTGCTTTTGCCCTATTGCCGTTATTTGTCAGTTTAGATAAGATTGATCATTCACTAATTGAGGCGTCGCGTGACCTTGGTTGTTCAAAATTTGAGACATTTATAAGAGTAACATTCCCATTAAGTTTGCCTGGTGTTATAGGCGCAATACTAATTATTTTTATACCAACCGTAGGTGATTTTGTTACCCCAGCACTCGTTGGAGGCACCGAGGGACGCATGCTGTCTAATATGATCCAAGCCTATTTTGGTCGTGTTAACAATTTTAGTCTTGGTGCGGCTTCAGCAGTGATTATGTTATTTAGTGTAATAGTCGTAACAATTATTGTAAATTTCGTGACAAAGAGACTTACTCAGAGATTATAATTATGAACTTTACAAAAAATAAAATGCTATACGGATATGTAATTTTGTATTTTACTTTTCTATATGTGCCTGTGATGTTTTTACCTTTATTCTCGTTTAATGATGGAATGCACATGGCATTTCCAATTAAAGGCTTCACACTTGATCATTATGAAGAAATGTGGTCTGCTTCCAAATTACATGCCGCACTTTGGAACAGCATTTATGTTGGTATCACAGCAAGTTTGTCTGCTACATTTTTAGCTTTTTTAGCTGCTAAAGCATTCACAAAATATAAGTTTAGAGGTCAAATATTTACCTATGGAGCTATATTAACGCCTTTCCTTATTCCAGAGATTATTTTGGCTGTTTCACTTCTAGTCATCTGGATCAATATTGGATTGCCTCTAGGATTAACTCCTATTATTATCGGTCATACACTTTTTTGCGTACCATTTTGTATGATTATTCTGATATCCAGAATGGAGGGATTTGATAAAAATTTAGAGGAAGCAGCGCGCGATTTAGGTGAGGGAGTATTAGGAACATTTTATAGAGTTACGTTGCCAATATTATTACCAGGATTAATAGCATCGTTTCTTCTTGGGTTTGTTTTAAGTTTTGATGAGTTTTTAATAGCAATGTTTTTGGCAGGAAGTGACCAGACACTTCCTGTTTACATGTGGGGCCAACTTAGATTTGCTCGCCGACTACCCCACGTATTAGCCTTAGGAGCGGTCATTATAGTTGGAACTACCTTAATTGTTATGTTGGCTTACTGGCTGAGAAATCTAGGTCAACCTCAAGAAAAAAAGAATTTAACTATTGATATATAATTATGAATAAAAACTTTATTGAAATAAAAAATGTTTCAAAATATTTTGGAAATGTGAAAGCTGTAGATGATGTTTCTTTTTCAATCAATCAAGGTGAGTTCTTCTCTCTACTTGGTCCGTCAGGGTGTGGGAAAACAACACTTCTAAGATTGCTTGCTGGTTTTGAGCATCCGAGCAAAGGACAAGTTTTTATTGATGGTTCCGAGGTTACATCAGTAGCGCCTAATCTTAGGCCAACGAATATGGTATTTCAAAATTATGCTATTTTTCCTCATTTAAATGTAAGAAAAAATATTGAATTTGGAATGAGAAAAGAAAATCTTACTAAAGAAGAAATGGAAGATCGAGTTGGTGAGGTGCTCAATTTAGTCAAATTACAAGGATACGAAGAGAGGTATTCAAACCAGTTATCTGGTGGTCAAAGGCAAAGAGTTGCTCTTGCACGTGCATTAATTAAAAGACCTAAAGTTTTGCTTTTAGATGAACCATTAGGTGCATTAGACAAGAAACTCAGAGATGAAATGCAGATTGAACTTAGAAATTTGCAAAAACAAGTAGGCATCACTTTTGTATTCGTTACTCATGATCAAGGAGAGTCAATTAGTATGTCAGATAGAGTTGCTGTGATGAATGAAGGTAAAATAAAGCAAATTTCAGAACCCCATGATCTATACTACAATCCTCAAAACATATTTGTAAGTGATTTTATTGGAACAACAAATTTCTTAAGTGCTCAAACATTATCTAAAGATGGAGATTTAATATATGTTAGTATTGAAAACATTGGTCAATTCAAACTAAATAATAAATTAAGCATTGGTGAAAATACTAATGATGTGACTTGCTCAATTCGCCCTGAATCGATCGAATTATCAAGCGAACCCATTCAAAATAAAGAACTTAAAATGCATGGTAAAATTGTAAACACCTCTTATTATGGTGAATTGACTACATTTCATGTAGTGATCGAAGGGATTAAAAATCCATTAATTGTATCTTCTCAGCGATATGACCACAAATCTTTTTTATCAAATAATTGTTATATAGGTATTAATTTAGAAGATATAAATTTGCTTACAAATGAATAATCTGCTTACTAAAAGCAGATTATTCTATTTGTGTTAATTAATTATATTAGATTACACCAGCCGTAAACTCAGCCCACCTTTGCTCGATATAATCTGTAACTTCTGCAGATGGATTATCACTGAAGTTGCCATTAGCAAGGTGTGATGCAGGGTCTAAAGCAAGACCTCTTTCTATCTTTGCTTCCGTCGATATTGCATCGTAACCAATTTTATTGACGTGTCCGTACCCATAATCTTCAAGCATAAATCTTGAGCACTCAGGAGATTGCATAGCATTAATAACTTCATATGCAACATCTAAGTTTGCAGAGTTAGGTAATACAGCACCGCAACACCAAGTAAGCGTACCCTCAGCAGGAGTAAGCATTCTCATTCCGGTATTCCACGCAGACTCATTCCAGGCAATCATAGCATCAATTTCTCCATCCATAATTGCTTGTTCAAGTGTAGTTGGATCAGCTGAAACAACACGAAGATTTGGTCGAAGCTTTTCTAATTCATCATATACTTTGTCAACATCTTCAATTGTAACACTTGCCATATTAGACACATCAATTCCCATACCGATCATAAGGACATACAACGAATCCGCAGCGGAGTCCAACATGCCAACTTTACCTTCTAAATTTTTATCAAAAAGCATATTGATTGGAGTCTTGCCGCTCTCAACATTTGTCAATATGTCCTGATTATAAATTATAGTAGTATCTCCAAATTCACATGGAGCGAACCAATGTTTACCCTCAAAATAAGTTGTTGGAAGTTTTTTCATACTATCGAAGATATTATCCCAGTGTACCAATCTAGATAAATCTAACGGCTGGATTTGCCCTGCACGATGCCATCTAATTGGGTCTGATGTACAAGGGTGAGCAATGTCGCATTCAAAACCAGCTCTGATTTTTTGAAGCATACTCTCAGCATCATCTCCGATCGTAAATTCAAGTCTTTCAGGTGCAACACCTGGATACATTTCAGGTACGTCATATCCAGACCAAGTTAAAATACGTGCATTGTCCTCGGCAAATACCTTCGTTCCAAATTGTGTAGTAGCAATCAAACCAGCCGCACCCATAGCTTGGATCATTTGCCGACGGTTTAATTTTCCACTAAGTATTTTCTTAGTGATGTCATATTTAGGTTTAGACATTTTTTGTCCTCCGATTAAGATTAATTAACGGAAAAATTGTACACCTCTGGGTAAACTGGTCAATACTATATCAATGAAAAACTGGCCGATTTTTAACATTATTTAGCCATGGATCCACCATTTCATAGTTGTAACCGCCCTGAAATACCAGTTCATCACTATATGAGCGTGCGATAATCTGAATGCCTGTAGGCACTTGGTTTGAACTAAAGCCAGAGGGCACTGAAAGAACTGGCAGTTTACCTAACATATTAAATGGGTGAGACATGCACCATGCAAAGTCAGCACATTCTTGTTCTTTTCCATTAATAATGACGCGGTCATTAACTATATCAATATCTGCTTTGATTGCTGGTAAGGCATTGGTAGGACAAATAAATAAATCATATTTTTCCAATATTGGACCAATTTCTTCATACATTTTTCCGGTTACCATTGCACTTTCTTCAACGCCATAACCCAAGTGAGCACCAATTTGTTCGTGATAAATTTTTTTATTATTTTTTAAGGAGTCAATGTGCATTTCAGTAACACCACTGAACATTTTTGTGTAATCACTCAGCTGTTCTTTTTCAGAATCTGAAAGCTCAGAAATTTCTTTATAAAAAGAATCTGCATAATGACTGAAGCAAACCGAATTTACTTCATCTTTTTTCCAATTAAGTTTCACCTCTGTGACCTGACATCCAAGACTTTCAAATTTTTTTAATGCTGTCAGCGTGTTCAGTTCTACTTCTTTATCAATCTCAAAAAATCCTAAGTCCATTGAATAAGCTATTTTCCAATTTTTAATATTTTCGTAATTTAATGGTAATGTTTTTTTTGGACGTAGAGATGTTATGTCTTTTTCGTTTGGTCCACACATAATGTTTTGCATCATTGCAGTATCAACCACTGTTCTTGCGAGTGGTCCTGTTACGCAGTAAGGGTCATGATTGAATGGATAACTTTGAGCATTTCTTCCATGAGGTGGCTTGAATCCCACTACGCCGCATGCGCCTGCTGGTATTCTTATTGAACCTCCAATGTCACTTCCTGTTGTCAACATTGCACAACCTGAAGCTAATGCAGCTGCACTGCCTCCGCTTGATCCACCAGGTGTCATATCTAAGTTCCAAGGGTTTCTTGTTACGCCATTTAGTTTTGAGTGACAAAAAGAAGTGAGAGAAAATTCTGGATTGGTTGTGCGACCATGAAGTATTGCACCAGAATTGACTATTGTTTCAACATCAATATCAGTTTTCTGTGCGATATTATTCTTGAGAAGCAAGCAACCATTACGATTTGGTTGTCCTTTTATATTCACTTCGTCTTTTATTGCTAAAGGTAATCCTTCAAGAGGCAGAACATCATTATTATTGGAAAATTTTTTCTCAGACTCTTTTGCAAGTTCTATAGACTTATCAAAATCAAGATAATTAAATGCATTTATCTTAGGATTAACTGTTTCTATTCTTTTAATTACAGCCGACAGGACTTCAACTGGAGATAATTTTTTTTCTTTATACTTCTTCAATGTATCTGAAGCGGATAAATAACAAATTTCAATATCAGTATCATTCATGATGATTTTTTATTTAAATTTAACAATTATTAAAATATATTGAAAATTATTTATGATAAGTGAAAAAATCAAAAGTTTAATACAGAGCCAAGATCCACACGCAGGAATGGATCAGCTTTTCTTTACAAATTCAGAGATATTTCATGCGAGTTATGATGCAATTTTTAAAAAACAATGGGTTTTTCTCACCCATCTCTCGTACTTTAATCAAAACGATATCTTTACATACAACTTAAATAAAGGATTTATAGAGATAAAAAAAACAGATGATAATCAACTTTCAATTTCCGCATCTGATCCAAATATTAAGTGTCATTTAAAAGTGTATGAGAGCTTAGTATTTATCAATTTATCAAATTCTCCCTATTCATTTGATGAATTCATTAAACCACTTGAACCATACATCAAAATACATGGACTGAATGATGGTAAGATTATTTTTCAAAAAGATTTTATTTTTAATGCTTCACATTTAGCTACAATTCATAATTTTAAAGAATGTGCTCATTGCTGGGGAGGCGAATTTACGCACAAAGATTATCTAAGTGTGCACGGTGAAGATTATTGCAATTCTTATGGAGCAGGTGTTGGTTCGGGGATTGAGGCCCCTAAACTTACAAAACGTATTAAAGAGTGGACAGAACAAACTTTAAAAAGAGGATTATTTGTTGGAGAGTTCAGTGAACATGACTCAAAATATTTTAGAATTGCAGAGCGCACACCTTTACCTGAAGGGATTGCATCAGAAACAATGGATGGCAGTTATTCTTGTTCAACATTGATGGGTGATTTTAGGGAGATTGGTGCTGACAATGGTTATACTGCAATTGGTTTCAGCCCATTTAACAGCTTTGTTGCAAATAATGAATTTGTGATACTTTTTTTATTCTCACCAATTAGTCAAAATAAAACAGTAGTGACCCAATATTGGGTAACTCATCAAGATGCGGAAGTTGATGTTGATAAAATGATTTTTTTGTGGGACCAAACTTCTACTGAAGACTCCCAGTTATGTGAAATGAATCAAAAGGGAATTGAAAGCAGGTCCTATCAGCCTGGCAAATATGGGGATTTAGAGACGAGCCTAGTTCAATATCAGAAATTTTACCTTAATCATTTACAGACACACCTGAACGACTTAGTCTAATCTTAATTCGATACCTATATGGAGCTTGCAACACAATCAGAATTTGATGAAGTGCTTAATCGTCATCATAATATCCAATATGTAGACGCAATATTTACTGACCTCTGTGGATATGTGAGGGGAAAAAGATTTCCAGTACTAGAGGCAGATAAAATTTTTTCAGAAGGTGTATTGTTACCGTTTTCAGCATTTTATTTAGATGTCCTCGGTGGCGTAACCAACACGATGAATCTTGGTTGGACTGACGGAGATCCAGATGGGGTTTTAATGCCCGTTAAAAATTCCATAAAGCCCGTCCCTTGGGACAGCAAGGTTCTTCAAGTACTAATTTCTATGAGAAAAGAACAAGAAAAATGGGGTGTAATAGAAAATCCGGCGGAAGTTGACCCAAGAAATATTTTAGAAAAAGTAATGAATAAATTCAAAGGCATCGGATTTAATCCAGTAGTGGCTTTTGAATTAGAGTTTTATTTGTTGGATAAGAAAAGAAATGAGGAAGGCAAGCCAGTTCCTGCATTAGGTGCAAGTAAAACTCATGTATATGGAATTCCTGATCTTGATATGTTTGGGGATTTATTTAATGAAATTAACCAGAACTGTAAAATTCAAGATATTCCTGCAACAACAGCTTCAAGTGAATTTGCTGCTGGCCAGTATGAAATTAATTTAAAGCATACCGGTGATCTGCTTAAAGCAGCGGATGATGCAGCAATGTTAAGAAGAATAATAAAAGAAACAACTGCAAAGCATGGGTTTGAAGCAACATTTATGGCAAAACCATTTCTTGAGGAGACTGGAAATGGAATGCACCTGCATATTTCAGTGTACGATGATGATGGAAAAAATATTTTTGCAACTAAGAATCGTTATGGAAATGATAAGTTAAAAAATGCTTTAGCTGGTTTCCAAGAAACTTTTTATGACTCATTTCCAATATTTATTCCAAATAGAAATGGTTATCGAAGAATACAAACCCGAAATTTTGTTCCTGTAAATAAAAGTTGGTCTTGGAATCGAAGAGATGTTTCATTGAGAATACCTGCTGGATCAGATAGCGCAAAAAGAATTGAACACCGGGTAGCATCAGCCGATGCAAATCCATATCTTGTTTTAGCCTGTATCCTTTCTGGACTTCATCATGGACTTACAAAAAAACTGTCACCAACTGACCAAGTAAGTTTTGATAACACTGAAGGCGCTGATAAGACTGCTGATCCTGAAATGCCAAAAAATATGGAGTCTGCACTAAATCGTTTTAAAGAATCAAAAATTTTATCTAATTACTTAGGAAAAGAGTATCTTGATTTATACGTATCAGCCAAAGAAGGTGAATTTGAACATATGGATAACAGTTTTATACCTTCAGAAGAATACAATTTTTATTTATAGATTTATGACTGACCTTCTTTTCAATCAAGATAGTTACTTAAAAGAAACAGAAGCCAGTATTATTGGAGTTGAAGAAAATATAATAAAGTTGGATAGAACAATTTTTTATGCAGAGTCAGGTGGACAACCTGGAGATCAAGGCGAGATTGTATTAAAGGACCAAGTTCTCAAAGTTGTAGACACAAAAAAAGGATCAAATCCGTTTGAAATTTTGCATATTGTTGATGGTCCCATCGATCAAAGCTTAATTAATCAATCCGCCGAACTTAAGATCAATTGGGAACTTAGATATGCTCATATGAAAATGCATTCGAGTTGCCATATTTTGTGTAGCTTAGTTGATGCCCTTATAACAGGCGCGTCGGTTGGAAGTGCTAAATCAAGAATAGATTTTGATGTTGATCCATCAATGCTAAATAAAGAAGAGTTAAATGAGAAGATTAGGGATATTATTAGTAAAGACTATCCCATAATCATAAATCAAATTACAGGAGATGAACTAAAATCAAATCCTCACTTAGCTAAAGGGGCTGCCGTTTCACCTCCAGTTATAGATAATAAAGTACAAACAGTTCAAATTGGTGAGGGAGAAAACATTATCGATCTTCAATGTTGTGGAGGAACGCACTGTCAATCTACGAAAGAAATTGGACCACTTGAGATTGGAAAGATTGAAAATAAAGGTAAGAGAAATAGGCGAATTAATATAAGGTTTAGTTCATGACGGATATTTTAGTCAGTAAAGATGATGGACAAGTTGTAACGCTCACTCTTAATGATGCACCAGCAAATTGCCTGACCATGGAAATGATGTCAGCAATTAAAATGGAGATAGATCGCGTTAATAAGTCCAAAGATCACAAACTTGTTATATTTGAAAGTTCAAATGAAAAAATCTTTTGTAGCGGACATAGTTTTAATGAAGTTCAAGAGATGATTAAGAATAATGATAAAAAATCACAAGAACTTCTATTTGCGGAGTGCTCTGAAATGTTAATGAAAATTAGAACAAGTCCAAAGATTTTTGTTGCTAAAGTAAGAGGTATTGCAACCGCTGGCGGGCTGGGATTAGTCAGTATAATGGATTGTGTTTTTAGTTCTAAATCAGCAAGATTTGCACTTGGTGGTATAAACTTTAATTTTGGTTGTCATCAACCGTCAGTATCTGTAGCCCGTGCAATATCCTCAAAAAATGTCATGGAATTATTAGTGAGCGGTCAGCCTCTAAATGCTCAAAGAGCACAAGAAGCAGGACTCATCAACGAATATTTAGAAGATGAAGAATTAGATAAAAGGGTCGAACAATTTTCTCAACAAGTTTGTGATCACACGCCCGAAGTGCTCGCGCTCACGAAAGAAACATTATACAAACAGTCAGCAATGAAAATTTCTGATGCCTACGACTTTGCAAGTAAAGCAATGGTTGAAAATCTACAAATGCCTGAAACCAAAAAAGGTATAGACACTTTTTTAAATAAAACTTAACGCTGAATTGAGAATTTTTCTGGTTGGATCTTTTTTTTTAGAGCAGTCTCACGTCTAAGAATAAATATTGCTGATAAGATAATAAATCCAGCACCGACATAAGTATTCCACGCAGGTATCTCATTCCAAATCATATAACCAAATATTATTCCATAAATTAAACTTAGATATTTCAAAGGTGTAACCAGAGAGACTTCAGCATGCTTAAATGCTGAGGTCAGAGCAAGGTTTCCAATTCCTCCAAAAATTCCAACGGCTGTTAATATTCCAAGGTCAAACCAAGATACTGGTATTTTCCATCCTCCAAAAGGAATTGTAAATAAAGATGCTATGAAACCAAATAAAGTAAAATACCAAGCAATCAAATAGGATGGTTCGGTCTTACTTAATAAACGGATTGAAATCGACACCATCGCAAAGAATACGCAAAATAAAATTGGTAATAACATGTAGACACTAAACTCACTGGATGTTGGATTGATTATGATCAAGACTCCAGCAAAACCAATCACAATTGCAATCCATCTTCTTACTCTTACAAGTTCACCGAGTATTAATATTGACAGAAGTGTACTAAAAATTGGCGAGGCAAACGTGAGACTTACAGTTGTTGCAAGGGGTAAATAATGAAGACTTGCATAAACACAAAAAAGTGCAGCTGTTCCAGTGAATGCTCTAATAAACATCAGGCCGGGTTTAGTAGTATGAAAAAAATTACCCCATCTCTCTTTTGGCACAACAAGAAAAAGAGGGATCAAGCCTCCAATCATACGTGCTGCAATGACCATACCTATAGAATATTCTGCAGTCGTCCATTTTACTGCAATATCCATGATGCTGAAACCTGTAACAGATATCAGCATATAGAGTGCGCCCAACTTAATATTATTTCTGTTCATATAGATTTTATTAAAATTTAGATTATCATTAATCAATTTTTAAACCTATGAACATTTGGAAATATTTAATAGCAGCTTCTTTAGGCAATATGATTGCAGGCCCTTTGGGTGCACTTGCATTTACTGCAGGTGCATACTTTCTTGGAAAGAAAACAAACTTTAGAAATCCTGGGGCTAACTTTAATAGTAATCAAGGTGTTTATGCTTTGGGGCTTGTTGTGCTCTGTGCAAAGTTGGCAAAAGCAGATGGAAGAGTCACTGACGATGAAATAAGAAAATTCAAAAAAATATTTAAAATACCTCAAGAAAATATGAAACAGGTTGGAGCAATATGGAAAGAAGCTGCACAAACTAGTGCAGGATTTGAACCTTACGCTCAGCAGTTAAGAGACACTTTTTATCGAACTCCACAAATGTTAGAGCAAGTCATATTAGGCCTCTTTGAAATTGGATATGCTGATCATGATTTATCGGCTCCAGAACTAAAATATATAAAAAAAGTTAGCCAGATTTTTGGAATTGATCAAGTAACGTTCAATAGATTAAGAAATTCTCGACCTGAATTTGTTAAAGAAGACCCTTACAAGGTGCTTGGTGTTTCTAAATCTCAAACGTCTGCAGAAATTAAAAAAGTTTACAGAATTTTAGCTCGCAAAAACCATCCAGATATCGTTCGGGCAAAAGGCATTACTGATAAAAGCCTTATTCAAAAAGCAAAAGAGAACTTTCAAAGAATTAATGATGCATACGAACAAATTTTAAAAATTAGAGGTGAAAAGTAGGCAAAATTCCTATTCTTTTTTATCATTTTTAAATATGCATTTAGAGCTATAATAACAGTATGGAATTTTTAACATTCATTGCTGTCTGCGTATTAATTTATCTTGTTTATTTAATTCGACAGGACTTTAAGGATCATTCTGTAAGGATTGAAAGTCAAATGCAGCGTGTTACTGAAGTTGTTATCAAGAATCAAGAAAAGCAAGAATAATCACTTCTTTTTACTCCAATTATTACGTTTTCTATTTCTAATTAAAGGTGGATACACACCTGTTGATAGATAAATTTTGACGAATCTGAGTTGTAAAAACCAAATTTTTTTTAACACTTCAATCATTATTTTTGATAATGCATCTCATTCGCTGTTATTTCAATTCAATTTTTTTACAATTTGACTATAAGTAAACTAATGAGCAATAATATTTCTAATTACAACAACTGGTTAGATGCGTGGAATGATTTTTACGAAAAAGAAAGGGAATTAGTAGAACTCGATCCAAATGCCGCGCTTGTTTCTTCAGTCGATGCGGAAGGTAATCCAAACGCACGTGTTATACTCATAAAAGATGTATCAAACAAAGGCTTTGTTTTTTACACAAACTATCAGTCTCAAAAAGGTAAGGAACTTTTTCATAATAATAAGGGACACCTCACATGGTACAGTCGAACGCAAGGTGTTTCTATTCGTATTCAAGGTGAAGTACAAAAGATTGATGCTTCAATTTCAAACAATTATTTTGCATCTCGAGATCGTAATGCTCAAATTTCAGCAAGTATTTCTAAACAGTCAGAAACAGTTGAAAGCAGAGAAGTGCTTGATGCAGAATTTAAAAAATTTGCTGATGATTATGAAGGTAAAGAGATACCTAGACCTGATCATTGGGGAGGGGTAATTATACAACCTAAAAAAGTAGAAGTCTGGAAAAGTAGAGACGATTATAAAACAAGACTTCACGACAGGATTGTCTTTGCATTATCAAATGATCAATGGATTAAATCAAGACTTTATCCTTAATGACTTACGCGAATATTTCTCAAAATGAGTATGGAGAAAAAATAAAAAAATCTTCCTTAATAACTCTTGGAGTTGTTCTTTTTTTAATTTTTATCAAAGCATTTGCGTATTTTGCTACTGGCTCAATTATAATTTTGTCATTACTTGCAGATAGTTTTTTTGATCTCATTATCACTCTAACTACATTTACTTTAGTTAGAATCTCATTAAAGAAAAATACTAATGAATACCGATTTGGTTATGGCAAAGCTGAAGCATTATCTGCTTTTATAGAGGGAATTATTATTTTATTAATTTCAATATTTATACTTTATATGGCCTACCAAAACTTTATTGATCCTGAAATTACAATTATTAATTCCGAAATAGCACTTATTGTTATCGCAATCTCAATATTTGCCACTCTTATGTTGGTGAGGTTTCAAACAAGAATAATGAAAGACACGGCTTCATTAAGCGTAGAGTCAGAAAAGCTTCATTATCTTAGCGATTTATTAACTAATATTGCAGCCTTTGTTGGAATTATGCTTGTGATGTTTGCTGATTTCTCAAGAGCGGATCCATTAATTGCTGCTTTAATTTCGATTTATATGATCTATACAACAATTGCTATTTTTCAAAAATCAATTGCTGTATTAATTGATCGTGAAATTGATGATGATCTCAAGTCTGAGATTTTTGATATTGTAAAAAGCCATAACAAAGTTCTTGGATTTCATGATGTTCGTACTCGTCAAAGTGGATCGAGTAAAGGTAAGTTTTTTATGCAAATGCACATTGAGGTCTCAGAGCATGTAAGCTTAGAAGAATCGCACAATATTGCCGATCAAGTAGAAGAAAACATACTTAATAAATTTCCAGATGCTGAAATAATTTTACATGTCGATCCAAGTAATGTTATTGAGGAAAAAGAGTTTGTTGATGCATAAAATACTGATACCAATATTTCTTCTACTTTTTTCAATATTATCAACGTCTTCATCTGACCTTCCTGTTCCTCGATGGGTTTCATTAAAAGGTGATGCCAACTTAAGAAAAGGACCATTTCCTGAAGCGACAATTATTTATCGCTATCAGTTAAAAGGGTATCCAATGGAGATCATTAGGGATATCGAAGGCTGGAGGCAGGTTCGTGATCCGAGGGACGGAGTCACAGGCTGGATGGCTCATTTTCTTTTTTCAAGTAAAAGATATGCATTAACATCAAAAGAACCTTTCAGTTATGGGTATGACAAACCAACCAAAAATAAGATCCTTGCTAAAATAGATCCTTTTGTTCATGCAAGAATTAATAAGTGTGACTCAAGTTGGTGTAGGATTACAATCACAGATAATGAGAAAGAAATTAAAGTCTGGATCGAAAAAAATAATTTACTAGGAGTATACCCTCACGAAATTATCAATTAATATTTATTAATGATAAGAATTTTTTCTGTTCTAATTTTATTAATCTCTAATTCATTTGCAGATATACAAATAAGAAAACAAAATGACCTATTTTGTTATGATGGTGATACATGCTATGTTATATATGAAGGAAAGAAAGATAAAGTTAGACTACTTGATCTAGATACTCCTGAAATTTCAAATCCTAAATGTGAAAAAGAGTATATACTTGGGATTGAAGCTCGTGAGTATATTAACCAATTAATTTCAGAAGGGAAAAGAATTGAATTTGAAACCGAATTCAATAGAGACTTTTTCGGTAGAATCCTATCTTATATAATTGTAGATGGAGAAAACGTTTCAAAATTGATGGTCTCACACAGTTTAGGAGTTGTGTATGATAAAAATAATAAGAAAGACTGGTGTGAATGAGCAAAAAAAATAATCCTGTGAAAGATATTGATAAATTAAGCCATTTATTTAATCAAATAAATGAACCCATTGTTTGTGTTAAATGCTCTGATGAATTTACGTCAGGCCAGACAGATTCAAAGTCACTTCAGGACTACTCAAAATTTGATGTTGGATTTACAAATAGAGGATTTCAAATTTGGTGTAGGAGGCATAATGTAAATGTATGCCATTTTAAATTTGGCGATAAACAGCCTGAAGCTGACTTTCGTTGTCTTGAAAAAAGAAAATAAAATTTTTACTCTTGTTTTTTTTAAATCAATGATAAGATATGAATCAAAGCATGGGGCAAACCCCCTGATTTCTTGAAATGCAATGTTTTAAGAGGGAGAAAAAACATGACTAAAATAGTAATTTACGATTTAGAAACATCTGGTATTGACTCGGCTTTTTCATCAATTTTGCAAGCCGCTGCGGTGTGTGTGGATGAAAATTTCAACGAAATAGATCGCTTTAATTTAAGGGGTAGAATGAAAAAAGAGTACCCAATTCCTCATCCAAAAGCGTTATTGGTAAATGATGTTGGTGTTGATCAACTAAAAAACCACGAAAATTCTAATTTTGCTTTAATAAGTGAAATTCAAAATAAATTTCTTTCTTGGGGAGAGTGTTTATTTATAGGATATAACTCTATCGGATTTGATGAGCATCATTTACGCCAAAGCTTTTATCAATCTGCGTTACCACCTTATTTAACCAACACTAATGGTAATAAAAGAGGAGACGCATTAAAACTATTACATACTGCCGCTGCATCACACCCAAATGCTTTTGTTAGACCTATCAGTGACGATACAGGAAGACCAACATTTCAATTATCTGAGTTTGCAAGAGTAAATAACATTTCGCAGGAAAAAGCACATGATGCTTTATATGATGTTGAGGCAACATTAGAAGTTTGTAGGCTCATAAAGGAAAGATGCTCTGATGTTTGGACTGCCTCTTTACAGACTGCATCAAAGGGAGATGTATATAGTAAGATGGATCAAGATAAAGTTTTTTGCGCAAGTCGCTTTTTTCGGGGGAAAGAATATACTCATGGAATTACATTTTTAACAAAAAACCCTACTTATGAGAATCATATTTACTGCTTTGATTTAAAATTTGATCCAGAATTAGTTTTTGACCTTGATCGAGTAGAGCTAAAGAAGTTATTTAAAGGAAAAGGAAAATGTTTTCACATTGTTAAAGCCAATGAACAACCCATTCTCTTAGATGAAAAATATCTTTATCAGACAGATGAATATAAGGATCAAGATCCTGAAATTATAAATAAAAGAATGAAAATGATTAGGTCTAACAAAACATTCATTGAGAAATTTCAAAATCTATTAATAGATATGCAAGATGACAGAGATCTAAGTCAGGATCAGAGTGAAAAATTAGTGGAAAAGCAAATTTATGATGGATTTCCTAATGCAAAAGATAATTATCTAATGCAAGATTTTCATGCTGCTTTGCCTGAAAAGAAATATGAAATATCTGAAAAAATAAGTGATAGAAGATGTAAAGAGTTTGCAAAAAGAGTTATGTATAATCAATTTCCTGATTTTTTACCTAAAAATGAATTAAAAAAAAGAGACATAGCCGTTGCCAAGAACCACCTTACTTTAGACGACAAGCCATGGTGTACAATACCTCAAGCTCAGAGTGCTATAGATGATCTAAGAGAAACCGAGGAAGATATAGATCTTAAAAGGTTGGATGAGATAGATGAATATGTTCAAAGTCTTTCAGAAAAATTTGAAACAATTGTAAAAGGGTAAGAAGTGGAAAATTATTTTATTATTTTATTCTTAATTTTTATCGCTGCTTTAGTAGGATTTTTTTTCGGTTATAGAAATAAACCACAAAATTCTGAAACAGGACTTGATGAAATATATAAAAAAATTGAGGAAGAGAGTCTCAAATGGGATGAAAGGTATAAGCCAGTAAAGGATTTATCGACTGCACTTAAAGGCGGTACACGCCGAGGAAAACTAGGTGAAATTGCTCTTGAGGTACTTCTAGAGAATGCACAATTACCAAAAAATATAGTATTTGAAAGAAACAAAAGATTTGAAGATGATAATTATAAAGTTAAAGAGCCTGATTTCATAATCAATTTACCGGATGAAAGAAAAATTGTTATCGACTGTAAATTCTCATTTGATGATTGGGATAGATATAATCGTTCTATAGAAGATGGAGAGTCTAAAAGTCAAACCGAGACCTATCATAAAGAATATATCAGATCGATAAAAAAAATGATCGATGATACAAACGAACGCGAGTATCATAAACTCCCAAAAATTAAGACTATCGATTCAACGATTATATATTTTCCATTAGCAAATACCTTTGAGTCTTTTGAAGATCGCTTTCAGGAAATCTTAGAATATGCACACAAAAAAAATGTACTTTTAGCGAATCCAACAATTATTTTATATATAATCAATATAGTAAAAAGACTTTGGTCTCAGGAAATAAGAGAAAAAAATAATGATTTAGTAAAGACACATGTTGAAAAAATTTATGATCAAATTGCCAACTTAGATCTAACAATAGAGAAGAATATTAAAAATTTAGAAAATGTTACAGAGGAAACAAAAAAAATTAGAGGTAAGCTGAGAGGAGATAAAAATAGCATAGTTGAGTTGGCAAAAAGGATTATTGATCTTGTAATGGGCACGCCAAAAAAGAAGATGGACGATTAAAATAAATGAATAAAATCAATTATTTATATAAAAATAATACATGATTTAGCCTTGACTTTAACTGTTCTCATACATAAATTACAGACAACTTTAGGGAAGGAATCACTATGGCAACTATTAATGTAACAGACGCATCTTTTGAAGAAGAAGTTTTGAAATCAGATAAGCCTGTTGTGCTTGATTTTTGGGCACCTTGGTGTGGACCCTGTAAACAAATTGGCCCATCTCTTGAAGAGATTTCAGATGAAATGGCTGATAAAATTACCGTCGCTAAAATTAATATTGATGAAAACCCTAATACACCTACACAGTTTGGTGTTAGAGGAATCCCAACTATGTTAGTTTTTAAGAATGGTGAGGCTGCTGCAACAAAAGTAGGAGCGGTATCTAAAACTGCAATCGTTGAGTGGATTGAAGACTCAATCGCTTAATTCATTTCTAAAACTTTTCCAGCTAAATATAAAGATCCACATATTAGGATACGTGCATTCTGGTAATTATTATTTAAATTAGCCAATGCTTCCTGAATTGAGTCGGCTCTATTTACATTTTCATAATACTTTTTAAGCCCAGCATATAATTCATTTGAATCAATTGCATTTTCTTCATTTGGTATCGTAATAACAGTAATAGCCTCAATTTTATCAAACTTGCTTAAATAACTAATTGGATCTTTTGTATTGATCATTCCTAAAATTATACACAACTTTTTATTCGCAAGCTTACTAATTGTTTCATTTAGATTACTCGCAGCGTCTTCATTATGAGAACCATCTAAATACAATTCATTTGATGGAGCTATAGTAGATCCCAATTTACCATCAGATATCTTTTCCATTCTTCCTGGAAAGTAAGTTTTATTATGAAAATTTTTAGAGACAAAAGGATTGATATCAATATTTGGGAGCTTAGAAGCTGCAGCTAATGCAAGTCCAAGGTTTTTTTTCTGAAATACATTGTGTGTATTTAGCTTATCAAATTCAATTTTATTTTGGTTATCTTCATATATGAACTTCTCATTATGTTCCGTTAGGTTCCAGTGAATTCCATGGGCAAATATCGGAGCTTTTTTATACTCCGCCTGATCTATAAGCATTTCTCTTGCTTCTGGGTAAGGCTGATAACCAATAATAGCTGGGATATCACTTTTAATTATTCCAGACTTTTCAAATGCTATCATCTCAATGCTATCTCCTAAAAAATCCTGATGATCCCTAGAAATTGAGGTAACAACCGAAATTGCAGGAGTTATTACATTGCTGCTATCCAGTCTTCCACCTAAACCTACCTCAAGAAGTGTATAATCAGCAGGGTTATTTGAGGCAGCTTCAAAAAAAGCGGTACTAGTTATTTCAAAGAAAGTAATCGGATCACTATGATTAAAATCTTTCACTTTATTTAAGACGGAATACAGCTCCTCATTTGATATTTCTTTATCCAGAAGCTGAAACCTCTCATTAAATCTAATTAGGTGAGGCGAGATATAGGCATTAGTCGATTTACTGTTACTTTTTAAGATGTCCTGAATAAATTTCAGTGTAGAAAATTTTCCATTAGTTCCAGCAATATGAACAATATTATTTATTTTATTTTGAGGGTTATCTAATTTTTCTAATAGGTTACAAACTCTATCAAGTGATAAATCTATTCTTTTTGGATGAAGTTCAAGAAGCTCGTTTAAAAGCTTATCAATTTGTTCACTTGATATTTTCAATTAGGCTACTCTTTTAAGTAATAATGAAATTATTTGAGATAATTTATCTTTAAGTTCTTTTCTATGAACCACTTGATCTATAAACCCATGTTCTAATAGATATTCTGATCTTTGGAACCCATCAGGCAGAGTCTCACCTACAGTATTTGAAATTACCCTAGGACCTGCAAAACAAATTAATGCGTTTGGTTCAGCCAATGTAATTGATCCCAACGATCCAAAAGACGCTGACACACCTCCACTTGTTGGATTTGTATTTACAACTATATAAGGCAACTTAGCATCTTTAACCATTTGACAAGCTATTGTTGTTTTTGGAAGTGATTGAAGAGAATGCTGATTTTCATCCATTCTTGCTCCCCCCGAACAAGTGAATACAATTAATGGAGTATGGTTTGTGACTGAGTGTTCTGCTGCCTTAATCATTGCCTCTGCAGCTGAAGCTCCCACAGAACCACCCATGAAATGAAAATTTTGAGCAGCAATAGTTACATTGATATTATTAATTTGCCCGTAACCAATAAGAAAACAGTCATCCATGTCTGTTTTTTGGCGAGCATCATTAAATCGCTCTTTGTAAGTTTTTAATGCTTTAAAATTTAGTGGATCAGTGAATCCAGAGGGATATTTTATTTCTTCAAATACACCACCATCAAATAGATTTTTAAATCTTATACGAGGATGAATTTGTAAGTGTTCATCACAATTAGGGCATACGAAAAGGGTTTTTTCTAGATCACTCGAATAGAGCATTGTTTGGCATTGGGAGCATTTAATCCACGCATTTTCTGCGATATCTAAACTTTTTTTCTTTCTAGGAAATACTTTTGAAATAGTTCTTGTTAACCAATTCATGAGCTTAGCTTTTGTTTTAAATCAGTTACCATATTACCTACATTTGTGGCAGGATTAAGTTCCTCATCAATTGACCTAGTTATTTCTCTGCACAAAGCCGATCCTACAACACATGCATCAGTATCCTTAAAATCATTTATTGTATCTGCTGTAATTCCAAAGCCAATTATACACTTTTTATCAGGTGATATCTTTTTAATTAAATTAAATCTTTTCTTAATTTCATCTGAACTTACTTTCAATTTTTGACCTGTAGTTGAAAGCATTGAAATATAGTAAACAACCTCATGAGCATCATTTAATATACTTTTTAGTCGGCCTTCATTTGTAGTAGGGCAAAGCAGTTGTATAAATACAATATTATTTTCTTTGCATTTTTTTGCAAAATCAAGATTAAGTGGCCATGGCCAATCAACACATATTATGCCTGAAACTTTACTACTGATGCATTTCTTTAGGAAATCTTCCTCCCCGTAAGCCATAATTTTATTCTGGTATGTCATTATGATTACATCTGTCGCATAATCTTTTTTGAAATCTACAATAATTTCAAAAATATCATCTGTTTTAATCCCACCAGATAGTGCTCTGTAAGTACTGTCTTGAATTGCTCCGCCATCACCAATATTTGCTCCGTGTCCCAGTCCACATTCAATGATATCAGCACCTGACTCTGCAATTGATTTAAATATATTCAGTGAAGTTTTTTTATCTGGGTCTCCTCCAACTGTATAAGTTAATAGCGCAGCTCTATTATCTTCTTTTGCTCGTTCAAAAGATTTAATTAAAGTAGACGATGTCATATTTTGTAACCAAGTCTCTCAGCAATAATTTTTGAGTCTTTTGCAGAGTCTCCGCAAGAATCTACAACAATAATTGTATCTTTACTTAATTTAGGTGCAATTTTGATTGCTTCTGCGAATGCATGTGAAGGTTCAAGTGAAGGACTCACAAAACCTTCATTTTTACTGACTAATTGAAAAGCTTCTATGGCCTCCTCGTCACTTGCAGAAGTATATCTTGCTCTTCCAGTTTCTTTTAGAAAACAATGGAGCGGACTTACACCTGGGTAATCAAGTCCAGCACTTATTGAATCTGTCTCTTCAATTTCTCCCTGATCGTCTTGAATAACGTATTGAGTTGCTCCATGAAGAACACCGATGGGTGAGTCATTTGTCAAAGGTGCTGCATGTTTTGAGGACCCCTCTGGTCCACCAGCTTCTACCCCTATGAGTTCAATATTATCATAATCAATCCATTCGTTCCAAAAACCTGCAGCTGACGATCCTCCACCAACGCAATTAATTAATTTCATATCTTTTGGAACTTCACCAAATTCATCCATTACTTGTTTTTTCATTTCTCTTGATATTTGAGCGGTAGACCAAGCACATATTTTGACAAAAATTGTAGGGCCAACAGTACTTCCAACACACATATGTGCTTCTTCATTCTCACTTGTCCACCATCTCATGCACTCTGACACAGCATCCACTAAAGTTTGTGAGCCAGAGTTTACAGGAACGACTTCAGCACCGTAACTTCGCATAGAAAATACATTTATAGACTGTCTTTCTACATCCTTCGCACCCATAAATATTTTACATTTTAAATTAAATTTTGCCGCAGCCATACTGAGCATCTTTCCCGCATATCCGGCGCCAGTGTCACCCCCTATATAAGTTTTGCCTAATCGCTTACATATTAAGCTGTGAACGACTGCATTATAAGCTTTGTGCGCTCCACCTGTTGCTTTAGAGACTAGTTTACAATAAATTTGAGCTCCACCAAGATGCTTCGTAAGGTTATCTAATTTTATAAATGGCGTTGGCGCTCCAACAAAATTTTTAAAATAATAATCTCTCTCAGCGATAAATGTCTCATCGTTTCTTAATTTTTGAAATTCACGAGTTAATTCTTCAATTGGATAATTGAGACTTTCAGCTATTTGGTTTCCACCAAATTTACCACCCCAATATCCATTTTCGTCATGTTGGTCAATGAGAGGGATTCCTTTTTCTAGTTTCATTTTACAGCTTTGTTTGCCTTTGATATGAATTCAGATATTAATTTTTCATCTTTTATACCCTCTGAATTCTCAACGCCAGAGCTAACATCAAAATATTCAGTTTTTTTTAAATTTAATGCTTCTGATATATTGTCAGTGTTGAGGCCCCCTGATAGAAAAAACGACTTATTTGGGGAAAAATTTTTGATAATCTTCCAATCAAATGTCTGGCCAGTCCCTCCAGGCATATCTTTCTTTTTTTTTGAGTCTAATAGAATATGGTCTATGAAAGGACAATATTCTTTTATTTTATCTAAATCGGACTCTGTCGATATGCTAAATGATTTTATTATTTTAAGACTATAAGCTTCATTGATTTTTCTTACTTCATTTAAACTTTCATTTCCGTGCAATTGAACATGCGTAAACTTCATTTTTGAGTAAGTCCTTAAATCACTAGGAGTTGGGTTTACAGTTACTGCAACAGTGTTCACTTTGCCATTTATTTCATCTAAAATGTCTGCACATTTACTGATTGATATGTTTCTGCTTGAATTTTCAAAAAAAACAAAGCCCAAAAAAGATGCACCACAACTGATTGCATGTTTAGCAATTTTAATATCTTTTACTCCACAAATTTTAATGTACGCTTTAGTCACTTTATGCTTTGATGAAAAATTTCAGCAGCTTTTCCAGGTGAGTCAGCAGAAGTTATTGGTCTTCCCACGACAATTACATCCGCACCAAACTCAATTGCTTTTTTAGCTGAAAGAGTTCTCTTTTGATCATTATTATTGTCTGTCTGATTTCTTATTCCAGGCACAATAACTTTTAATTTAGATCCGAATGTTTCTTTAACTTTTCTTATCTCCATCGGGCTGCAAACAATACCATCCATTCCACAATCAAATGCCAGCGCAGATAGATTATCTACATTCTTATTAACTGTACTGCTCATACCAATTTCATTGATTGAGTTATCATCAAAACTTGTTAGCATTGTGACGCCAATTAAATTTGTATTACTATTTAATTCTTTTTTTAGATCGACACATTCTTTTAACATACGGGAACCTCCCAAAACGTGAAGTGTTGTATATGTAGGATTGAAAGAGAGAATATTTTGAAGTGATTTTTTTACTGTATTTGGTATGTCGTATAGTTTGAAATCTAAAAATAATGGAAGCTCATATTTTGAAATTTTTTCAATACCCTCGACCCCACATGATGTAAAGAATTCGAGACCTAATTTGATTCCGCCAATATAAGGTGAAATTTCATTAATAATTCTATCTGCATCATCAATACAACTCGTATCAATAGCGCAGTAAATTGGGTTTTTAGTCAAAATTTTTGTTTTATAAAATCTTTCTAACTCTCGTTAGAAGAGTTTTCTTGTTTATTTAGTTTTAATCTAAGTTCTTTTCCAGTCTTAAAGCGAGGTATATATTTTTCCTCAACATTAACTGCTTCACCAGTTCTTGGGTTTCTACCAGTACGTTGTTTTCTGTGTTGAACTGAAAATGCTCCAAAGCCTCTTAATTCAACTCTTTTACCGTCAGCTAAAGATTGAGTTATTTCATTGAAAATTGTATTAACAATTCTCTCAACATCTCTCACAAAAAGATGAGGGTTCGCTTCAGTGATATTTTGAATAAGTTTTGATTTTATTAAACTCATATAAATAATTATATGACATTAAATTTTATTGTAAATGATTGATTGTAAAGAATATTTAATCTTCTTTTTTGTCTCTGCCGAGAGCTTTTCCTAGAATAGCACCTAAGGAAGCACCAGAATCTTTAGACCCATATTTTTCCATAGCTTCTTTTTCAATTTGCTCTTCCATGACTCGTATGGACAAATTTATTTTATAATTAGCTATATCAATATTAGTAATTGATGCATCTAACTTATCGTTTTTAGCCCAACGATCTGGTCTTGCGTCAGATTTTCTAAGCGCAAGGTCAGACTTTTTTATAATTGTTGATGGTCCTTTATCTCCTATTTTAACCTTCACTCCAAAATCTCCAGTTTCAATAACGCTACATGTTACTATATCGCCTTTTGCTTTTTCCCTAATTTCATCAAATGGATTTCCATCAACCTCTCTTACAGAAAGGGCTACCTTTTCATTATCATTAGAAACTATTTTTACTTTAATTTGATCACCAACTTTATATTTTTTCATTTCTTCTTTTGGGTCTGCCTCCCATGAAAGATCTTTACTAAAAACAGCACCATCTATTTCACCATCAAGATTACAAAATAATATATTATCTTTAATGCTTGTGATTGATGTATCTAATATCTTTCCGATGGGATTCTTATCATTAAATTTTTGCCATGGATTAGGCATTAATTGTTTAATACCTAGACTTAATCTTCTTTTCTCATGATCTATTTCAAGTATCTGACAATCAACTGATTGAGACCTTGCATATAAATTGCCAGGTTTTGAATTTTGTTTTGCACTCCAAGTTAGCATATCTTTATGACATAACCCTTCAACACCATTTTCGATTTCAATAAATATTCCATAATCAGCAACATTTGTTACAACGCCTGTTACTTTATCATTTACGTTAAATTTATCTTTAACTTTGTTCCATGGATCTTCTTCAAGTTGCTTCATTCCAACTGAAACTCTATTTTTTTCAGGATCGACCTTAATAATTTTTACCTTTACTTGCTGATCAATTTTTAGGACTTCTGAGGGATGTCCAATTCTTTTATAAGTAATATCACTACTATGAAGTAAAGAGTCGTAGCCTCCTAAATCCACAAAGCAACCGTAGTCTGTAATAGCCTTAATCTTTCCTTCAACTACATCTCCTAGCTTTAACTGCAAGAACCTTTCTTCCCTTACTTCTTTGTTCATTTCTTCAAGAACAGCTCGTCTACTGACAACAATATTATTTCTTTTTAAATCCATTTTAAGGATTTTAAATTTCTGCGGTACGTCTATAAGGTGACTTACGTCTCTAACGGGCCTAGTATCAATTTGACTTCCAGGTAAAAAAGCAGTCACTCCAATTTCGCAGGATAAACCTCCTTTGACCTTTCCAGTGATTACACCTTCAACAAGCTCTCCTGATTCAAAAGATTTCTCAATTTCACCCCAAATCTCTTTTGATTTAGCTTTTGATCTTGAAAGAATACAATCCCCATTATGATTCTCTATTTTATCAAGGTACACATCGATAGTATCGCCTATCGATAATTCTTTTTGATCTTTTTGAAATGCAAATTCTCTTTTAGATATTCTTCCTTCTACTTTGGCACCAATATCAACTATAATTGAGTCGTCTTCAATTTCAGCGATTGTACCTTTGATAATGGTTCCTTCTTTAAGTTTATTGTTGTTTATAGATTCAGCTAATAATGAGTCAAACTCAGTTGAGTTGTTTTCATTTAGGGGCACTTGCTTCATATAATTAATCAACTAAATATTCTTTTAACTGCATTAAAAGCCTGTTCTATATCAAGATAACTTGTATCTAGCAATACCGAATTTACAGCAGGTTTTAGTGGTGCTATTTTTCTGTTTAAATCATTCATATCACGAGCAACTATTTCGTCATAAATGCGTTTTAAGCTTGTTTTTTGGCCTTTTTTTTTAATTTGAAGGTATCTTCTTTCAGCACGAATTTTTGCATCTGCCCACATAAAAATTTTAATTTTTGCTTGTGGAAATATTTCAGTTCCAATATCTCTTCCTTCAATAACAGCAAATTTCTTGCCTTTAGCATATTTTCTTGGAAATTCTCTCTGGTAGGCCATTAATTGCTTTCTTAGATATTTTTTTGACGAAATTTCAGAAGCGATTTTATCTATTTTGCTAGAAAATAAACTCTCTGATTTTATGTTTTCATCTGTCAAAGAATTAGCGCACTGAAGTATCTTATATTTATTATTGATATTAATTTTTTTATTAATTATTTTTAATGCTACTGCACGATAAAGTCTTCCACTATTTAACAACGGTACTTCATAATAATTTGATATTTTTTTTGCAAGAGTTGATTTTCCAACTGAAGCAGGACCGTCAATTGCTATTATTTCGGCCATAATTAATTTTATAAAAGATAATTAAGGTGTTTTGTGAAATCAGGATAACTTATATTTATGCATTTCTTATTATCGATTTTAAGTTTATTTTCGTAAAGTATATTAAGAACAGAAAATGACATAGCTATTCTGTGGTCCCCGAAAGATTTAATTTTTGCATTTTTATTAAGTTTTATTTTTTTACCAAAAATATGTAAATTGCTATTTTCTTCGTATGCCTCAATACCAACTTTTTTTAAATTAAAAAGAATACTTTGTATTCTATCGCTTTCTTTATGTCTCAATTCATCTAAGCCTTTCATTATTGTCTCACCTTTTGCTTGAGAAGCAGCTATCGATAGAATCGGATATTCATCAATTAAATATGCCGACTGATCAGCTGGAATATTAATTCCTTTTAATTTACTATATTCAGCTGTTATATTACCAATATCCTCACCACAAATTTGTTTTGTTTTTTTTAGTTTAATTTTTCCTCCCATACTTTTTAGTACCTTGATAAAAGCAGTTCTTGATGGATTAAGCATAACATCTTTAAGTGTAATCTTTGAGTTAGGCAAAATTAATGCTCCTACAATAAAAAAAGATGCACTTGATGGATCTCCTGCAACATCAATATTTTTTGCTTTGAATTCGTAAGGCCCATTTAATTCAATTTGTGAAGACTTTTTATTTACCCTTTTGATTTTAAATTTAACATTTAAAAATTTCAAAAGTCTTTCAGTGTGATCCCTGGTTGCAATATTTTCAACAATTTTTGTTTTTCCATGTATATTTAAAGCTGCAATAATTAATGCTGATTTGATTTGGGCTGAAGCTTTAAGAATAATGTGCTTTATAGGTAATAATTTTTCGTTACCAGATATAATTAAGGGTAAATAGTCCTTTTTTGTAAGGTGAACAATCGCACCAATTTCTTCTAAATGCTTTGTTACCCTTGACATCGATCTTCTACTCAGTGAATTATCGCCAACAAAAGTGCAGTTGATTGGATTTGAAGATACTGCTCCTATCATTAATCGAGCGGTCGTTCCGCTGTTACCACAATCTAGAGGTTTTTTAGGTTCAATAAACCCCCCGGTGCCATTGCCGTAAACAATCCAGTTATTGCCATCTTTAATTATTTTAATCCCTAATTCTTTTAAAATATTCAATGTATTCATTACATCCTCTGACTCTAATAAATTTGTTATTCTAGCTTTGCCTGTGCTCATGGCTGATAATATCAGAGCCCTATGTGAAATAGATTTATCTCCTGAGATCTTTAATGAACCTTTGAATTTTAGCACTTTTATATTGTCAATTTACCTTCTTAGTCTAAAGTTATATATTATTTATTTTTGAGTTGTATCAAAATTTTATACCATAAATATTCGAGGAATAATCATGTCAAAAGTTGAGTGGGGGAAAAAAGTAGTTTGTTCTAATTGTGAAACTAAGTTTTACGATTTGAACAGAAAACCTGCTGTTTGTCCTAATTGTGGCACTGAATATATCGAGCCCGCTTTAGACTCGACCCCAACAAATGCTAAGCAAGTTTTTACAGATGAAGTTGATACAGTTACTGATACTAATTTAGTAGGAAGTGATGCATCAGAGTCTATCGCGGAGGTTGAAGATTTAGAGATAGAAGATGCTATTGATGAAGATACAATTAGCCTTGAAGACTCAGAGAGTGATGATCAAGTCATATCAGATGAAGTTGATGACTTAGATATAAGTGACAGTGATCGCGAAAATATAGAAGAACAATAATTGGGGCTATAGCTCATCTGGGAGAGCGCGTCGCTGGCAGTGACGAGGTGGTCGGTTCAAGTCCGACTAGCTCCACCACTAATATTTAAATGAATCTCCTAAGTAAAATTTACGAGCTTCTTTATTGCCAAGTATAATGTCACTTTCGCCCTCAGCAATTATTTCTCCTGAATGCATTACATAAGAATAGTCGCAAATATCTAAAACTTCCCTAACGTTGTGGTCGGTAATTAAAACTCCAATATTTTTATTCATTAATTGTTTTATGAGAACTTTGATATCATCTATACCTATAGGATCGACACCAGCAGTAGGCTCATCCATAAGTATTATACTTGGATTAGAACAAAGACATCTTGCAATTTCTGTTCTTCTTCTTTCTCCACCACTTAGCATGTGAGGCATTGCTCTTCTTAAATGTGTGAGAGAAAACTCAGTGAGTAATTCTTCAAGCATGTTTTGTTTTTGATCTTTTGGAAGATTCTGAGTTTCTAGTATCGATAGCAAGTTGTCTTCAACTGACATACCTCTGAAAATTGAAGGTTGTTGTGGTAAAAACCCTATGCCTAATTTAGCCCTCTTATACATTGGAAGAGATGTAAGATGAATATCGTCTAGTAATATTTCACCTCCATCACAATCTATTAAGCCCATGATCATATAGAATGTTGTCGTTTTTCCAGCACCGTTTGGGCCGAGTAATCCGATCGTCTTTCCTCGTTCAAGCTTTAGACTTACATCTCTCACTATTTGTTTTTGTGAGAGAGTTTTTCTAAGTTTATTAACTATAAGACCATTATTGGATGATACAAGTTTAGGTTTTATTGTCATTTTTAAATATTAATTATTTGTTATGTATGCTTCAACTCTATTCGATGAATTACTTTTCATTATACTGGTAGAGTTTTTTATATCTAGATATAATTCGTCGCATTTAACATAATTATTGTTTTCATTAACTTCTACATTCCCCAATAAGTTAAGTATTTCTGATTTTGGATAATATAAGCCTATATCACCTGTTGCGGTAATTTCCTCTTTTATTATTTTAACAGAATTCTCAGCGTTCAATTGCTCTATCTCATTTTCTTTATTATCAAACTTAATAATTAGTTTCTCAGACCATATCTTTATTTCTTTGTTATATGCATACACATCACCTAAAAAAACTGTAATCTTATTCTCACGATCAACTTCAAGATTCTCCGAAGTAATTTTTAATTCATTTGAATAACTATTTATTATTAGTAATAAAAATATAATAATAATATTAAAAGATTTTTTAAACATCACTCTGAGGTGTTTATTAATGACTCAACATTTCCAAAATAAGTAATTTTATTAAAGTTATTTGTAATAATAGAACTGTCAGACAAAATTAATCCCCTCATGCTCTCGTGACTAACATTTTCTGATAACTCAATAATATCATTTTGTATATCAAATGTTGCATAATTTGAACTAAGTTTTTCACCATCATCAGTATAAAAAATGATATTTTCTTGTAATTCTATAAAATTATTATCTTGAGAATAATTTCCCTTGTCAGCCTCTAAGTAAATCCATTTGCCATCTTTTGCAGTTTTAAATTTACCCTCAATCGCAAATAGTTTTAGTTCGTTATCAGATTTTAGCCCCTTCTCCGCTTTTATCTCATAGGTTTTATCGCTTAAACCTTTTTCAGAAAATCTTGGGTTATCAATTTCGATAAACACTTCCTCACTATATGAAAGGGACGTTGATATAAATAAAATAATAAGAGACAATAATAGATTATCTAGATTCAATAACTTAATTAACATATCTTATGCAATCGTGAATATGTACAATACCTATAGGAGACTTATTTTTTTCTTTGTCTACTACAAACAAACAAGTAATTTTATTTTTATTCATTATATTCAACGCATCAATTACAAGTGTGTTTTGATTAACTAATTTAGGTCTCTGCGTCATTATCATTTTGGCTTTACTTTCAATTAAATGATTATTTATATTTCTTCTCAAATCACCGTCGGTAATTACTCCAATTAACTCACTTTTCTTATTTTTTACACCTACATGACCAAATGATTTTTTTGTCATTTCAATAATTACAGATTTTATATTTGCATTCTCTGTTACAATTGGCATTTTCTTTTTAGTATGCATGATGTCCTTAACTTGAAGCATCTGTATTCCCAACGATCCACCAGGATGTAACTTCTTATAGTCTGAAATTTTGAACTTTTTCAATTTCATTAGAGAAACACATAAAGCATCTCCTACAATCAGTGCCATAGTTGTTGAGGTTGTTGGCGCCATTCCTATTGAACATGCCTCAGCTGCACTTGGTATAATTAAACTAATATTTGAAGCTTTAATAAGCTCACTTTCAGAATTTGAGGAAATTCCTATAATTAAGATTGAGTATTTTTTGGCAAAATTTAAAAGATTTACCAATTCATTACTGTTACCTGAATTAGAAATTATTATAAGTGCATCCTTTTTTGAAATAATGCCTAAGTCTCCGTGACTCATGTCGGTTGGAGAACAATATTGCGATGGAGTTCCGGTTGAGCTCATTGTACTAGATATTTTGTTAGCAATATGACCAGATTTTCCGACTCCAGTGATAATAACTCTTCCTTTTACTTTTGCGAGGGCCCTAACAGCTTTGTCAAAATTCTTATCTATTATCTTATTAAGTTTTTTTATACCTTGTAACTCAGTATTAATAACTTCTTTACCGTCGTTGATTATTTTATTTTTTGTCATTTTCTAACTAGAATGTGAGAATATATCATTATTCCAGCCCCTCAAATCTAACTCAACTCGAGTAGGCAAAAATTCTATACAAGCCTGAACAAGCTTTCTTCTATTTTGTCTCTCTAAAATTTCGTCTAATTTTTCTCTAATCTCATGTAAGTGAATTACATCTGTTGCAGCGTAAATAATTTGTTCTTCGGACAAATTTGGATTTGACCAATCACTTGATTGCTGTTTTTTTGAAATATCAATATTTAATAGTTCTTTACATAAGTCCTTATATCCATGTCCTTGCGAATAAGTTCTTGCTATTTTTGAACTAATTTTAGTGCAATAAACGTTTTTAATCATGATGTTTAAATCATGTTTAATGGCTGCTAAATCATGTCGGGCATAGTGAAATATAAATGTTTTATCGCTGCATAATAATTTTTTCAGATTTGGAGCATCAAAATTTTGATCAATAAATTGAACTAAATGACAATCGCCTTTTCCATCATATAATTGTATCAAGCAAAGTGGGTCCCTATTAGGTTGCAGTCCCATCATTTCACAGTCAGCTGCAATAATGTTTGAAAAATTAATGCCGTTACTTAAATCATTTTTATGTAAAATAGTTTGCATTGTGTAAGATTTACTCTATTTCAAACTTGTACATAAAGGTATATTTAAAAAATATGAAGAAAAAAACGATCACATTAATTGGCGGATCTGGGTTTTTGGCTAAATTTTGTATTTCCGAACTTCTTAAAGAGGGTCACAATTTGAAAATTGTATGCAGAAATCCTCATTTGGCTGGTCACTTGAGAATGATGGCGCCAATAGAACAATTAGATATTGTAAAAGGTAACATCATGCTTAAGCACACAATTGAGCCATATATAAAAAACTCCGATGTAGTCATTAATTTTGTAGGTGTTTTAAATGATAGTTCTGGTGGTCAATCTTTCGAAAATTGTCATTCTATAGGACCTAAAAATATCGCAGATTTGTCAGCAAAATATAAAGTTGAAAAATTTATCCATTTTTCATCCATTGGAGCTGATATCGAAAGCGACTCAAAATATCAACAATCAAAAGGCTTAGGAGAGCAAAATATTTTAGAGAGTTATCCCAACACAATCATAATTAGACCATCAATTGTTTTTGGACCCGGTGACGGTTTCTTTTCAGTCCAAGCCAAGCTATTGAAAAGTTTACCTGTTGTACCATTGTTTGCTAATAACAAATACCAATGTGTTTATGTTAAAGATATCGCCACAGCTATAAACAGACTTATTTTGGATGATAAATATAATGGTAAGATTTTTGAATTTGGTGGACCGGAAAAAATGAGTCTAAAAGAAATATACCAGTTAATTTTAGACACTTTAAAAATTAAAAGACTAATTGTTCCTGTTCCATTATCTTTTGCAAATTTTATTGCGTTTATGATGCTGCCCTTACCTTCTCCACTTATAACGTTTGATCAAGTAAAACTTCTAAGAAAAGATAATATCATCTCTGAAACAGAATTTAATTTAGAAAAACTAGGAATTGAACCAACTTCGCCAAGCAGTATTATTAGTACATATATTTCATAGTTTAAGTGAAATAAATCAAAATTATCGATCCTATTATTATTCGATAAATTACAAATGGTATCATCGAATTATTTTTTACCCAATTCAACAATATATTTATTGATAAGTATGCAGTAATGAAAGAAATAATAAAACCAGAAAATAAATATAAAAAATTTATTGCAATTGAGTCATTTGCTATTTCAATAGCAGGAATTGAGGCTGATATTAGTATTACAGGTATTGATAAGAGCATTGAAAATTTTGCAGCCTCAACTCTATTTAAACCAACTATTCTTGAACCTGTATAAACTACACCTGCTCTTGAAGCACCCGGAATAATTGCAAAAATTTGAAAAAAACCAATAATAAGAGATTTCTTGTAAGATAGATTATCTATATTAAGACTTTTCTCATTGGATCTAATATCCGCAAAATAAAGCGCTAAACCAAAGACTATAGTTGATAGACCTATAAATTGTAGATTTCTAAAGATTTCAGCAAAACCAGATATATAAGCTAAGCCGCCAATAAAAATTATCGGTAATGATGCAACGATCAAATTTCGATTCATCTTTGTTTTGGATATTTTGCTTGACGCAGGGAAAGGTATCATAAATTTAAAGAAGTTAAGCGCCTCAGTTCTAAAATAGATCAATACAGCCGTCAAAGTGCCTAAATGAAGGCTTATATCGAGAGATAAATTTTCTCTTATGTTCATCATTTCTGCAGTAATTAGCAAGTGAGCTGAACTAGAAATTGGCAGGAATTCAGTTATTCCTTGAATAATTGCTAAAATAACTATTGGAAAAATATGCATAATAGATATGAAAAAATAGAGTTTTACGCCAAATAGGCAAGCAAAAGTTCAATTTATGTCATAATGTATGACTATTAATATAATATTAGACTGATATAAATCAATTCTAATTATTAATGAGATTCTGTATATGTCAATAATTATGACATAATTAAAAGTTATGCTTAAGTTTACTGATTTAAATCAAGAGTATCCTGATAAGAGATTATCAAAAGATAGAAAAAAAGACTTTCGAGAAATCTATGATAATTTCATTAAAAATAGTGCGAAAGAGCAGTCTAGCAGATGCTCACAATGTGGCGTTCCATATTGCACAGTCCACTGTCCACTTCATAATCATATACCTGATTGGCTAAAGCTTGCCGCAGAGGACAGATTGGAAGAGGCCTATGAAATCTCATCAAGTACAAATAATATGCCTGAGATATGTGGTAGGATCTGTCCTCAAGATAGATTATGTGAAGGTAACTGCGTAATCGAGCAATCAGGACATGGATCAGTAACAATTGGCTCAGTAGAAAAATATTTAACAGATAATGCATTTGAGAATGGATGGATTACCCCTCTCAAGGTTGAAAAGAACATAGAAAAAGAAAATAGCATAGGTGTAATTGGTGCAGGACCAGCAGGACTAGCAGCGGCAGAGGAGCTTAGAAAAAAAGGTTACAAAGTTCACGTTTATGATCGTTACGATAGAGCTGGTGGATTGTTAATTTACGGTATCCCAAATTTTAAATTAGAAAAAGATATCGTTCAAAGAAGAATGCAATACCTAAAAGATTCTGGAATTAATATTCATCTTAATGTTGAAATTGGAAAAGATATAAAATTTGAAGACCTTCAAAAAAAACATGATGCAGTTTTAATAGCTACAGGTGTTTATAAAGCTAAAGAAATTAACCTGGGTGAAAGTACAAGTAATATAATTCCAGCATTAGAATACTTAACCGCATCTAATCGAAAAGGACTTGGAGATGAAGTTAAGAAATTTGATGAAGGTGAGTTGGATGCAAAAGGTAAAGACATTGTGGTCATTGGTGGCGGTGACACAGCAATGGACTGTGTGCGAACTGCTGTAAGACAAAAAGCTAAATCTGTGAAATGTTTATATCGTAGAGATAAAGAAAATATGCCTGGTTCTGCAAGAGAGGTAAATAATGCTGAAGAGGAAGGCGTAGAATTCATGTGGCAATCTCTTCCAATTAATATGAATGTTTTAAAAAATGGTTACCAAATTGAATGTATCAAAATGAGATTGAGTGAGCCTGATGCTGATGGAAGAAGAACACCGCAACAAATAGAAGGATCTGATTTTAATTTGAAGGCTGATATGGTCATAGCTGCTCTAGGTTTTTCTCCTGAAAATTTACCCACACTTTTTAATGTTAAAGACTTACCAGTGACAAAGTGGGGCACAGTAAGAGTTGGTTTCAATACTATGATGACTGATATTGATGGAGTCTTTGCTGCAGGAGATATCGTTAGAGGGGCTTCATTAGTAGTTTGGGGAATAAGGGATGGTCGAGATGTGGCTAATTCAATACACAGTTATATTGAAGCTAAAAAAATGGCAGAGGTTAGTAAGGTTAGAGCATCATGAGTTCAGATTTAAATAGATACAGAAAAAATAAGCAAGTCTTGGAAGAAGGGCACCTTTATAGTCCTAAACAAGAGCACGATGCATGCGGTGTTGGCTTTGTAGCATCAGTTGATGGTAAGCAAAGAAGAGAAGTTGTAGAAGGTGGTATCGATGCGCTAAAAGCTGTGTGGCACAGAGGTGCTGTTGATGCTGATGGTAAGACAGGGGATGGTGCCGGCATACTTACTCAAATACCTATAAACTTCTTTGATGACGAAATTGCTAAAACAGGCCATGAAAAAAGAGACGAGCCTTTAGGCATTGGTATGATGTTTTTGCCAAGAAACGACTATGCAGCATTAGAAAAATGTCGAACAATAATTGAGTCTGAACTTCTTGATCATGGATACTATATATATGGCTGGAGACAAGTGCCTATTAATAACAGTGTTATTGGTGAAAAAGCTAATTCAACTAGACCTGAGATTGAGCAGGTTATGTTTGTTAATAACATTGAAAGAGAAAGTAATTTTGACTATTCAAAAGAATTATATCTAGTAAGACGTCGACTTGAAAAGAGAATAGCAAAACAGCAAATTAATGGATTTTATGTATGCTCTCTAAGTTTTGAGTCAATTATTTACAAGGGACTATTTTTAGCTGAACAGCTTTCCATATTCTATCCTGATTTAGCAAATAATAATTTTGTTTCTTCTTATGCAGTGTTTCATCAGAGATATTCTACAAATACCTTTCCATCCTGGGGTTTGGCGCAACCATTTAGAATGTTGGCTCACAATGGGGAGATAAATACAATTTCCGGAAATACAAACTGGATGAGAAATCATCAAACAAGAATTACATCAGAAATTTTTGGTGATGATAGTGAACAAGTTAAACCAATTATCGAAAAAAATGTTTCTGACTCTGCTGCCTTAGATGCCGCATTTGAATTATATGTTAGAGCTGGAAGATCAGTTCCTCTTGTTAAAACTCTTCTAATACCAGAGGCGTGGTCAAAAAGAAGTGAACTGATGCCAATTGAGCATAGAAATATGTATGAGTTTTCTAATGCTATTGTAGAACCATGGGATGGACCCGCAGCAATAGCAGCAGTTGACGGAAATTGGATTATTGGTGGTATGGATCGAAATGGCTTAAGGCCAATGCGGTACTCTGTATCAAATGACAACATAATATACGTTGGTTCTGAAACAGGAATGGTCAGGGTTGATGAGTCAAAGATAGTTGAAAAAGGCAGACTGGGCCCTGGAGATATAATTGGAATAAATTTGAAGGAAGGAAAAATTTATCGTAACTCTGATTTAAAAGACTATCTTGCGAAAGAAGCTCCTTATGAAGAGTATGTCAAAAAAATAATTCGATTAGATAAAAGAGTAACTGTTTCAAGAGAGACGACAGTTATAGAAACTGAAAAATTAAGAAAAAGAATGATCGCGGCTGGTTTCACAATGGAAGAACTAGAACTTATTCTTCATCCAATGGTGAGTGATGCCAAGGAATCTACTGGAAGCATGGGTGATGATACTCCTGTTGCAGTATTATCCGACAAGTATCGACCATTATCTCATTTTTTTAGACAAAAGTTTAGTCAGGTAACAAACCCTCCAATTGATAGTCTAAGAGAGCAAAGCAGAATGAGTTTAAAAACTCGATTTGGAAATTTACAAGATATTCTATCTCCTAATCCTTATGAAGAAAATGTTTTTGTAATTGATAGTCCATTTATAACAAATGGGTTGTTCAAAAAGATTTCTGCTCGGGGACAAGAGTCTACAACTGTAATTGATTGTACAGTTCATAAGGATAATTTTAATTTAAAAGAGGAAATAAAGCGTATTCAATTCGAGTCTGAGACTGCAGTTTTAAGCGGAAAGTCTCATATTGTTCTGTCTGATATTAGTGCGGACCATGACAAATTATCTTTACCAATGATATTGATCACCGCTGCAGTTCACACAGATTTGACACGTAAAGGTATAAGATCTTTTGTATCATTGCATGTAAGGTCTGCAGAGTGTCTGGATACTCATTACTTTGCTGTACTTATTGGTGTTGGCGCCACGACCGTTAACCCTTACTTAGCATTGGACTGTATTTATGAAAGACAACAAAAAGGACTTTTTGGAAATCTATCTTACGAGGAATGTGTTGAGCGATATAAAAAAGCAGTAGACCAAGGCTTACTCAAGGTTATGTCTAAGCTTGGAATTTCAGTTATCAGTGCTTACAGGGGCGGATTTAATTTTGAAGCTGTCGGCTTAAGCCGTTCAATGGTTAATGAATATTTCCTAGGTGTACAAAGTCGTATGTCTGGCATTGGTTTATCCGGAATTGAAAAAAAACTAACCGATCTTCATAATTATGCGTATTCGGATAGCGTACAAACATTGCCAATTGGTGGTATATATCGGTACAGAAACGGTGGTGAAACTCATGCTTATGAAGGGAAGTTGATACACCTTCTACAAACAGCAGTGGCAGATGACTCATATGAGATGTTTAAAAAATATTCAAACTCCATGAGCAACTTTGCTCCAATCAATATTAGAGATTTGCTCGAGTTTAAAGAAAGTGAAAGTTCAATCGAATTAAGCGAAGTAGAATCAATAACGTCTATCAGAAAGCGCTTCGGCACAGGTAGTATGTCACATGGAGCACTTTCAAAGGAGGCCCATGAAACACTAGCAATAGCAATGAACCGGATCGGAGGTGCTTCTTGTTCAGGAGAAGGTGGTGAATCGATTGAAAGATCGAAGCCTCTCAATAATGGAGACAGTGCCAACTCAAGAGTAAAACAAGTAGCTTCGGCAAGGTTTGGTGTAACAACTGAATATTTAAATAACTGTGAGGAAATAGAAATTAAAATAGCACAAGGAGCTAAGCCAGGTGAGGGTGGTCAGCTTCCTGGATTTAAAGTAACTGCTGAGATAGCCAAGCTTCGTCACTCAACAGAAGGTGTTACACTAATCAGCCCTCCACCACATCACGATATTTATTCAATAGAAGATCTTGCTCAACTTATTTATGATCTTAAACAGGCAAACCCAGATGCCAGAGTTTGTGTAAAGCTTGTAGCGTCATCTGGAATTGGAACAATAGCGGCAGGTGTTGCGAAGGCTAAAGCTGACGTCATTTTAATTTCAGGACATAATGGCGGAACTGGAGCAAGTCCTCAAACAAGTATTAAATACGCGGGTATCCCGTGGGAAATGGGCTTAACAGAAGTGAATCAAGTTTTGACACTTAACGGCTTAAGGCAAAACGTTGTGCTTAGAACTGATGGAGGTATCAAAACAGGTCGTGACGTTGTAATTGCTGCAATTATGGGTGCTGAGGAGTTTGGTGTTGGCACAACTTCACTGGTTGCGATGGGCTGTATAATGGTAAGGCAATGTCACTCAAACACATGTCCAGTGGGAGTTTGTACTCAAGATGAGGACTTAAGAGCGAGATTTTCAGGTAGTCCTGAAAAAGTGGTTAACCTTTTTAGTTATATAGCTGAAGAGGTAAGAGAAATCTTAGCAAAACTTGGATTCAAAAGCCTAAACGAAATCATTGGAAGAACTGACCTTTTGTATCAAATATCAAGGGGATCAACTCACTTAGATGACTTAGACCTTAATTCATTGCTCATTCAAGCGGAAAAGGATCCAAACGTAGAATACTTTAGCCACTCCATTATCAATGACGTTGGTTCAACACTTGACCAAAAAATTATTGAGGATGCATCTAAATTTTTACAAACAGGTCAAAAAACTGAACTAAACTATCCCATTAAAAATACCGATAGAGCTGTTGGTACAAGATTATCGTCAACTATATACAGAACTTTCAAAGATAAAGAAGTTAATAAAGAACATCTGACTATTAATCTGACTGGGTCAGCGGGTCAGTCGCTAGGAGCTTTTGCTATTAAAGGACTAAAAATAAATCTTTATGGAGATTCAAATGATTATGTTGGTAAAGGTTTATCTGGTGCAACTATTTCAATTCGACCTCATAAGAATAGTAATTTAGTTACAAATGAAAATACAATAATCGGAAATACAGTTCTTTACGGTGCTACTTCAGGAGAGTTATATGCTGCTGGGCAAGCAGGCGAGCGGTTTGCTGTAAGGAATTCAGGGGCGATTACAGTTGTAGAAGGATGTGGCTCTAACGGCTGTGAGTACATGACTGGCGGCACTGTTGTTGTGCTTGGAAAAACTGGAGATAATTTCGGAGCGGGAATGACAGGAGGTATGGCTTTTATTTATGATGAGGATAAAAAATTTAATCAGAGAGTTAACGCTGAAACTCTAATTTTTGATACTTTAGCATCTGAATATTGGACAAATGAACTTAACCAAATTATTCTTTCACATTATCAAAATACGGGAAGTCTTCACGCGAAGAGCATATTAGACAATTGGGAAACTGAAATACAAAAATTTATACACGTATGTCCAAAAGAGATAGTAAGCATTCTTCCTCAGCCATTAGGCTTCAAAGATCAGTTGAAGAAGGTCAACTAGATAAAAGTAATGAACTAAAAAAATTAATAGAGCAGCATGGTTTTGATACTTTTGGTATTGTAGATATAAATCCGAACTTGGATTTTAAAAAAGAACTAGATGAGTTCTTAAAAAAAAATCATCATGGTGAAATGGCATGGATGGAGAAAAGATCTAATTGTAGATCAAATCCAAATATTTTGTGGGATGAAGCTCAGTCAATAATTGTTCTTGGGATCAACTATCACTTTGAATGTAATTCGCTTGAGTTATTATCTGAAAAAAATAAGGGTATAATTTCTGTTTATTCAAGAAATTCTGATTATCATAAAATAATCAAAAAAAAATTGAAAAGTCTTTCATTTGAAATTTCAAAGTTGCTTAATTGTAGTTTTAAATACTTTGTGGATACAGCTCCTGTTATGGAAAAGCCTATTTCTATGAAAGGTGGCATTGGTTGGCAAGGCAAGCATACAAATCTAGTTTCAAAAGACTTTGGGTCATGGTTATTTCTTTCTTCAATTTTTGTTGATAAAAAAATTAAAAATACTCGCCCAGAAATTGATCATTGTGGTTCATGTTCAAGCTGTATTGATGTATGCCCAACTAGTGCAATTGTTGAGCCTTACAAATTAGATGCTACTAAATGTATTTCATATCTCACAATAGAACATAAAGGAATTATAGATAAAAATATGAGAAAACTTATTGGAAATAGAATTTATGGCTGTGATGATTGTTTAGCAGTTTGTCCCTGGAATAAATTTGCAAAAAAATCTAAAGAAATAAGTTTTTATCCAAGAGATGATCTTATCAAGCCTGATTTAAGTAGTTTTTTGAGTTTAACAGATGAAGATTTCAGAAAAAAGTTTTCTAAATCCAGCATCAAAAGGATTGGTAGAGATAGATTTTTAAGAAATGTATTGATCGCAGTTGGAAATAGTAAAGAAAAAAAATATAAGAAAGATATTGAGGCACTTTTAGAAGATGAATCTTCTACTGTAAGAGCAATGGCCGTTTGGTCATTAAAGCAAGTGATCGATAGTAATCATATTGAAAACTATAAAAAAAAATATTTCGCTCTTGAAAAAAATAAAAGTGTCCAAGAAGAATGGTTAAATTAAACTTATGATTTTTATATTTGGTTATGGATATACAGCCAAACATCTTGCAAGCAAGGTAAGTGATAAAGAAATTTTTGCCACTTCTCGAAGTCTAAATAGTTTACAAATTAATCAAAAAAACATTCGAATTATTGACCCTTCGAAGACCCCAAATATTCTGGAAAAATATAAAAATGAAATAACTCATTTAGTTATATCTGTGCCACCAGATCAAAGTGGTGATATTTTTTTAAAAAATATAAATTTTAATTTACATGAATTAATTAATCTTAAATGGATTGGCTACTTATCTGCTACCAGTGTTTATGGCGATCATGACGGTCAATTTGTGAGTGAAACCTCAAGATTACTTACTAAGTCTAAAAGAGGAATTAGCCGCCAGCTTGCAGAGGATCAGTGGATTCAGTTATCTAAAAAATATAATCTACCCTTACATATTTTTAGAATTGCTGGCATATATGGACCAGAAAGAAATATTCTTGGGAGAATTCAATCTCGAAATTTCACAAGAATAATAAAAAAGGGACATTATTTTTCAAGAATATACATCAATGATTTAACAAATATTATTTTAGCTTCAATGAACAAACCGAATCCTATTTCTATATACAATATTGCTGACGACTGTCCGTCGACTCTAGATGATGTGATTGACTATATTTCAAAAAAGATTTCAATTATCATGCCAAATGAAGTTCTTTATGAAACGTTAAGTAAAAAAAAACAAATAGAAAGTTTTTTTTCTGAAAATAAAAAAGTGAGCAACAGGCTTATCAAAGAAGAACTTGGTATTATTTTAGAATGCCCCTCATATAAAGAAGGTTATAATCAAATCATTAATTTAAATAATTAAATTCCTGTATTCGACTCAACTTGTAATCTACTAATTGCGATCCCAACTACTACAAGTATAACACCAATTAATAATGAAAATTTCAGTGGTTCATTCATTAATGCCCAGCCATAAAATATTCCAAATACAGGAATTAAATATGCCACCTGCATCATGAAAGTAGTTCCCGCAGTTCTAATCAATATTTGTCTCAGACTAAATGCTAGGCCAGTTGGAATTATACCTAAATAAAATAATGCAGAAATCGCTGTAAGATTCATTTCATAATTTATTGGTTCAGCAAATAATAGCATCAATGGAATAAGCCATATACTTCCCCATGCGAGCGTATTCATCGTAACCATATCGGAAGGTAAGTTTGAAACTTTTCGAATAATTAAATTTGATACCACATATGAACAACCCGCTAAATAAATCGCTAGAGCGCCGATAAAACTTGATATATCAGTTACAAAAACTTGCACGCCAACCGCGAACACAACTCCAGAAAAACCAATTATAGTTCCTATCATTTTTCTAAGGTTTAATTTTTCATCATCTGTAAAATAATGTGCCAATATCAATGCAAGAAAAGGGTTGGCTGACATGATAATAACACCTATGTTGCTAGGCAGAGTTAATAATCCGTAAGGGATCAAAGTGAAAGGGATTGCAGCGTTAAATAATCCAATGATTGCGTAAGTAAATGTATTTTCTTTAAAAAGCTGAAGGTTTCCTGCTCTATATAGAACTGCTAAAAGAAGAAAAATCGCCCCAATAAATGTTCTAAAAAACCCTATTTCAATTGGATTAAACATAAAGTTGCAAAACTTTATTGCTACAAAAGAGGCTCCCCAAACAGCACCAAGAAATACCAAAAGTGAATAATTATTAAGAGTTGAATTCATTACAATAATTCTTCGATATTTTTGTATAAAGTATTTAGATCAGTTTCTCTTGAAAGACTATGATCTCCATCTTCAATAATTGTCAGTTTTTTATTTTTACTTTCTAATAATTCAATAATTTTCTCAGAGGTTTTAAAACTTACTACCTGATCTTTCCTTCCATGAAGAAGCCTTACAGGACAAGAAATATTTATTGGCTTTGTTAAGAGCATATTTTTTTTTCCATCTTCAAGAAATTTATAAGTTATGGTGTAATCTTCAGCGTACTTATCCCAATTAATTATAATTTTACCTTCAGACTTAATTTGTTTTTTTTGTTCAACACTTAGCCTATTCCATTCACCTACAACAAAATCTGGTGCTGATGCTATACCTACTAGACCATGCACATAATTTGATTTTCGCTTAGATACGATCAAAGAAATCCATCCACCCATACTCGAACCAATAATAATATTTTTATTTGATTTAAATTTTTCAAATATTTCACTCGCTTCTATTGACCACTTACTAATTCCGCCATCTTCAAATTTACCCTTTGACACGCCATGACCAGAATAGTCAAATCTCAAAAAATTCAATTTATTTTTAATGCACCATTTACTCAAAGCAGTTGCCTTAGTTCCATCCATGCTTGAGCTATATCCTCCAAAAAAGAAAATTGTTGTTTGCGATTTAAGATCATCTTTTGAATAAGCGATTTGTTCATCAAAAGAAGAATTAATGTAACTAATTTTATTTTGCATAATGATTTACTATTCATCATTTAACTATTAGAAATACTATATGCAATCAAAAATTTGCGTATTACAAGTAATACCTAATCTTGATGTAAGTGGTGCTTCTCAAGGATGTGTAGATGTTGCAAATTTTTTGTCGGAGAAGAACTATAATTCTTATATTCTAACTCATTCAGGGCCTAAAACATCAGAAGTAAAAGACTACAATGAAAAAGTTTTCTATGCTTCTGTTAACTCTAAAAATCCAATCAAAATCTTTTTTAATATAATTAAAATTATAAAACTTATCAAAAAACTAAATATTACAATTGTTCACGCTAGAAGTAGAGCACCTGCATGGAGCTCATACTTAGCATGCGCTGTAACTGGTACAAAATTTATTACTACGTTTCATGGTACATACAATTTTAGTAATCCACTAAAAAAGTACTACAACTCCATTATGTTAAAAACAAATGGAACAATAGCAATTTCAGAATTTATTAATGATCATATAAATAATTGTTACCCAACTAAAAATTATAATATTAGAACTATTGCCAGAGGCATAGACCTCAATTTTTTTGATCCAAATAACGTTAAAGCTCAGCAGGTAGAATTAATTATTAAAGAACTCAATATTGATTATGATGCAATTAAGATCCTTCTTGCCGGAAGAATAACGGGGTGGAAGGGACATAAACTTCTTCTTCAAGCGATTTCTAGTATTATAAAAAAAACAAATCATAAATTCGAGATAATTTTTGTTGGTCCTGATGATAATTATAAACTAAAGAATTCATTAAAGAATTTTGCAAATGAACACAACCTCGCAAAATCTCTACATTTTGTGGGTTCAAGAACTGATCTGAATAATTTTTATAGTTTGGCTGATTTAGTAATATCTGCGTCAACAGATCCAGAAGCTTTTGGTAGAATTTCTGTCGAGGCCCAAGCAATGGGTAAATTTGTAATAGCGTCAAATCATGGAGGATCAGTCGAGACAGTGAATGACGGCGAAACAGGCTACTTATTTGAAAATAATAACGCTGAGGATCTATGCAAAAAAATTATTGATGCAATTTCTAATGAAAAATATAAATCAGAAAAGACTTCAGAAGCTTGCATTTCACATGTTAGAGAAAAATATTCAAAAATTAAAATGTGTGAGGAGACAATAAATTTTTACAAAGAAGTTATAAATTAAATGATTAAGAATATTTTGGTAATTAAGCACGGTTCTTTTGGAGATATTATTCAAATAAATGGATGTTTGAAAGATATTCGAGAGCATTACTCAAAACATAAAATATATATCTTAACTACACCGGCATTTAATAATTATTTTGGTAAGTGCCCTTTTATTGATGAAGTAATTTTAGATAAGAGGAAGTCTCGATGGAATTTAATCTACCTATATCAATTGAAGAAATTTTTCACCAAATATAAATTTGAAAGAATTTTTGATTTACAAAATTCCAATCGAACTGAATTTTATCGAAAGTATCTATCTTCTTCTGAATGGATCTCTTCAAGGACAATGTTAAGATTTAATGAAACAAAAGAAGAATTTGATAACAAAAGTATTTTAGAAAGATTTAAATTACAATTATCAAGATCAAAAATAGATACGCAGTTCGCTGAAAAACCCCAAGTTTCTTGGATGATAGATGATGATTTTCATATTTCTTCTGAAATTAAAAAAAATTACATAGTTTTATTTCCTTTTTGTTCTCCAAAACATCATCAAAAAATCTGGCCTTATTATGAAGAGCTCATTTCAAAGCTTAAATCAAAGTTATTTGAAATGGATATTGTTATTGCTCCAGGACCAGGAGAAATAAATGCAGCAAGAAAATATAATGTAAAGTTATGTCTACATAATAATCAGCCAACAAACTTTTTTCAATTAGCGAAATTACTTATTGGCTCAAAATATGTAATTTCAAATGATACAGGACCTGCACACTTAGCTGCTCACTTAGGATGCAAAGGTTTAGCATTATTTGGTGGTCACACTACACCAGAGAAAGTAAGTATTGAAACAGGCAGTTTTTTATCAATTTCTTCCAAAAATATAAGAAATATTAGTATTGAAGAAGTCTTCGATAAAATAGATTCTCATTTATAGATAGATGATATAATACTTAAGCCTTATGAGTAACGACGAACCATTTATAAATACTTTAAGACACGATACTGCCCATGTTTTAGCTATGGCTGTACAGGAGTTGTTTCCTGATACGCAAGTTACGATTGGTCCAGTAATTGAAAATGGTTTTTATTATGATTTTGATAGAAAAGAGCCGTTTACCGAAAAAGATCTTGGAACTATTGAAAAGAAAATGAAAGAGATTGTTAATCGTGACGAAAAGACTTCATTCAAAGTAATGAGCAGGGATGATGCGATTAAGCTATTTTCTGATAAGGGAGAGAACTATAAGGTAGAGATTATTAAGGACTTACCTGAGAGTGAAGAACTCAAAGTATACTATCACGGTGACTGGTTTGATCTTTGCAAGGGGCCTCATCTAGAATCAACAGGTAAAATTGGAAAAGCATTTAAATTGACTAAAGTAGCAGGTGCTTATTGGCGTGGAGATTCAAACAACCCTATGCTTCAAAGAATTTATGGAACTGCTTGGGAGTCTCAGGAAGAACTAGATAATCATTTGAACATACTTAAAGAAGCTGAAAAAAGAGACCACAGGAAACTTGGAAGAGAATTAGATTTATTTCATTTTCAAGAGGAAGCTCAAGGTTCAGTTTTCTGGCATAACAATGGTTGGACTTTGTTTAGGACACTTATTGATTATATGCGTCAGCGACAAGAAGAGGCTGGGTATGAAGAAATTAATACACCAGATATAATGGATAAGTCTTTATGGGTAAAATCAGGGCATCTCGAAAAATTTGGTGACAATATGTTTACCACTGAACCAAGAGAAGATCGAGTATATGCTCTGAAGCCAATGAATTGTCCTGGTGGGGTACAAGTTTATAAACAAGGGCTTAAAAGTTACAGAGATCTTCCCTTGAGAGTTGCTGAGTTTGGAAAAGTTCACAGATATGAGCCATCGGGTGCTCTTCATGGTTTAATGAGAGTCAGGGCATTTACACAAGATGATGCACATATATTTTGCACTGAAGACCAAATTACCGAAGAAAGCAAAAAGGTATGCGATCTAGTTTTAAGTATTTATAAAGATTTCGGATTTGAAAATGTATCAATTAAATTTTCTGACCGTCCTGAAAAAAGAGTCGGCAATGATGATGTATGGGACAAATCTGAGGCTGCTCTTCGTGAGGCAATGGAAGCTACAGGGCTAGAATATACTTTAAATCCAGGTGAAGGAGCATTTTATGGTCCGAAACTAGAATTTATTCTTAAAGATGCAATTGGAAGAGAATGGCAGTGTGGAACGTTGCAAGTTGATCTAAATTTACCTGAAAGACTTGATGCAACTTATGTAGGCGAAGACGGTTTAAAGCACAATCCGGTTATGTTACACAGAGCATTATTTGGATCTTTAGAGCGTTTTATTGGAATTCTAATAGAGCATTACGCTGGTAATCTGCCAATTTGGTTGTCACCAGTTCAGGCTGTAGTAGCGCCGATTACTTCTGACATAAACGAATATGCAGAGAGTGTTTTTTCATCTCTTAAAAATAATGGTATTAGAGTTGAAAAGGACTTAAGAAATGAGAAGATAAGCTATAAAATTAGAGAAAACTCTCTAAAAAAAATACCTTATCAATTAATCCTAGGTAAGAATGAAATGGAAGACAATACTGTAACATTGAGGGAGTTTGGTAATGACAAGCAAGAAAAAATTAAATTTGAAAAATTAAATGATTTTTTTCAAAAAAAATGTATGATGCCGTCTCATCAATAGACAAAGGAGATTAAAATAGCACTTCAAAGAAAAAATAATAGAGCCCAGCTATCTACTAAAGGTCCAAAGTTTCGTATAAACGAATTTATAACTTCTTCCACTGTAAGATTAATTGATGAAAAAGGTAACAACTTAGGGGTTGTTAATACTGATGAGGCGATGCAAAAAGCTTCAGATGTAGGCCTTGATTTAGTTGAAGTATCACCACAAGTTGACCCCCCTGTGTGCAAAATTCTTGATTTTGGTAAATTTAAATATGAGGCTCAAAAAAAAGCTAGTACCTCCAAGAAAAAACAAAAAGAAATTACAATTAAAGAAATTAAGATGAGACCGGGAATTGATGTTCACGATTACGACTTCAAGGTAAAGGCTGCTCAAAAATTTATCGCTGCAGGCGATAAAGTAAAATTTACTATCCGATTTAAAGGTAGAGAGTTCGAACATCATGATATTGCTGAAAATTTGATGGAAAGAATTCGAGAAACAATGGGTACGACAAGTAAAATCGAGCAAGAGCCAAAACTTGAAGGTCGCCAATTTACCATGATTTTCACTGCAAATTAGCAGCAGTAGTTAATTCTTATCATTAATAAAAAACTTTTGATTTTTTCTTACCTAGGGTCTATAAACCGTTCATCCAATATGAGTAAATTAAAAACAAAAAAAGGCGCTAATAAAAGATTTAGGCTTACAGCTTCAGGTAAAGTTAAATCATATCAAAGTGGAAAAAGACACGGTATGATTAAAAGAACGAATAATCAGATAAGAAATCAAAGAGGTTCTACAATTTTATCTGACCAAGATGCCCGAATAGTTAAAAAGTTTTTACCCTACGCTTAATAAATAGGAAAATATAATGGCAAGAGTTAAAAGAGGAGTTACTGCACACGCAAGACATAAAAAAGTAATTAAGCAAGCCAAAGGATATAGAGGCAGAAGAAAGAATACTTTTAAAGTCGCAAAGCAAGCTGTTGAAAAATCAATGCAGTATGCCTATCGTGATCGAAGAGTAAAAAAAAGAGAGTTTAGATCACTTTGGACCCAAAGGATAAATGCTGGAGCTAGATTACATGGAATTTCTTATTCAGTTTTCATGAATGGTCTAAAAAAATTAAACATAGAATTAGATCGTAAAATTTTAGCTGATCTTGCTATGAATGAACCTACTTCTTTTGAGCATTTAGCAAAACAGGTTCAGTCCTCAGCCAAATAATTCAGTTGGCATCATATTCTCAAGCATATTATTATTACAGAAAAAACTAAATCTGATATTGTTGTTCTACGATGAAAGATTTTAGAGAGCTAGAAACTGAAATTAAAAAAGCTTCAGATAAATTTACAAATATCGAAAGCATAAATGAATTTAGGATAAAATTTCTTGGTAAGAAAGGTATTATTTCTCTCGAAATGAAAGAGCTAGCCAGTCTTTCTGGAGATGAAAGAAAGCAGCATGCTGAAAAATTAAATAAAATTAAAGACACTGTTCTTGAAATAATAGCTTCAAAGACTGAAGAGTTAAATAGCGAGGAATTAGAAAAAAAACTTAACTCTGAAACTTTAGATATCACTCTATCTACTTCAAAGTCATACGGAACTATTCACCCAATCAGTCAGGTTATAGAGGAAGTTATAACTATATTTGGAGACTTAGATTTTTTTGTTGCTGAAGGACCTGAAGTTGAAACTGATTACAATAATTTTACTGCTTTAAATACTTCTGAACACCACCCTGCACGACAAATGCATGATACTTTTTATGTTGAAACTGAGACTGATGGAATGCCAAATGTTCTGCGAACTCATACCTCGCCAGTTCAAATAAGAAGTATGTTAAAGCAAAAACCACCAATTCGATTAATTGCTCCCGGAAAAACGTTTAGATGTGATAATGATCAAACGCACTCTCCTATGTTCCATCAAGTTGAGGGTTTAGTAATAGATCAAGAAAGCAACATGAGCCACCTCAAAGGATGTTTAGAAATATTCCTCAAGACTTTTTTTGAGACTGATAAATTAAATATGAGATTTCGACCTAGTCATTTCCCCTTTACTGAACCATCTGCAGAAGTTGATATTGGATACACTAAGAAAGGAAATCAATTAATTATTGGAGAGGGTGAGGATTGGTTGGAAATTTTAGGGTGTGGAATGGTTCATCCAAACGTGCTTGAAAATGTAAATATCAATTCAAATGAATATCAAGGTTATGCATTTGGTATGGGTATAGAGAGGCTTGCAATGCTCAAATATGGAATTAGTGATTTAAGAACTTTCTTTGATAGTGATCTTAGATGGAATAAGCATTATGGCTTTTCACCTTTGAACATACCTTCGATCATAGGAGACTTAAGCTAGATGAGATTTAGTTATTCGTGGTTAACTGAGCATCTTAAGACAAATGCTCATTTTGAAGAAATTGAAAAGAAACTCACTTCAATCGGTCTTGAAGTTGAAGATATTCAAGACACGGGAAAAGCATATCAGGATTTTATTGTTGGACAGGTTCTTGAAGAAAAAAAACACCCAAATGCGGATAAATTAAAACTATGCAAAGTTGACATTGGCAAGGAAAAAGTTGATGTAGTTTGTGGTGCGCCAAATGTAGAGAAAGGCATGAAGGTGGTTTATGCGCCAGTTGGTTCAACTATTCCGGTTAATCAAATGAAAATTAAAGCTGTCAAGATTAGAGGAGTAGAATCCTATGGAATGATGTGTTCAGAATATGAACTTGGTATTTCAAATGAGCATGATGGAATAATTCGACTTGAGGAAAAAGAAACTATTGGAAGATCTTTTTCAGAGATTTATGGCCTTAATGATATTGTAATAGAAATTGGTATCACTCCAAATCGACAAGATTGTCTAGGTGTAAAAGGAATAGCTCGAGATCTTGCTTCAGCTGGCATGGGGGAATTGTTAGAGAGAAAAATATCTAGAGAAAAAGGCTCCTTTAAATCACCAATTAAAATTGAAATACAAGACAATAAAATATGCTCAGCCTTTGCTGGAAGATATTTTAGAAATGTAAAGAATACTGAAAGCCCGGAATGGCTTAAAAATAAACTTAAGTCAATAGGTTTAAGGCCAATATCTGCGCTGGTAGATATAACTAATTTTGTAATGTATGACGAGAACCGGCCACTTCACGTTTACGATGCAGACAAAATAGATGGCAAAATTATAGTACGCTCAGCAAATGATGGAGAAAGTTTCCTAGCGCTAGATGAAAAAGATTATCACCTAAAAAATGGTATGTGCGTAATAGCTGATGAGAAAAAAGTACTAGGCTTAGGGGGGATCATGGGAGGCGAAAGTACAGGTTGCAGCACTGAGACAAAGAACGTTTTACTTGAGTCAGCCTTATTTGATGAGATTAATACAGCCAAGACGGGGAGAAACTTGTCAATTCTAAGTGATGCAAGATTTCGTTTTGAAAGAGGCATTGATCCAAATTCAACTTTAAAAGGGATAGACCTTGCAACACAATTAATTCTTGAAATATGTGGCGGTGAGTGCAGTGAGGTTGAGTTGGCTGGGAATATAAAAGAAAATAAAAATGAAGTGTCAACTTCTAGTAGTTATATTTCAAGAAGACTTGGTTTTGAAGTGTCTGACAAAGAATTGATATCAATACTTAGTTCTTTAGGAATTGAAACGAGCCAAACAGGTGATGTTATTAAATGTTTAATACCTTCTTGGAGACAAGATATTCACGGAGAAGCTGACATAAGTGAAGAAGTTATTCGTATTAAAGGATATGAAAATATTCCGACAAGTAATATTAGACTAAAAAGTAAAATTAATAAAAATATCTTAAATTACGCACAAAAGAAGTTGATGAAAGCTAGACACTTCATTGCTTCAATTGAATATGATGAATTAGTAACATTTTCATTTACAGACTCAAAAAATTGTGAAGTATTTGGCGATATAAATAAATTAAAAATTGTAAATCCTATATCAGAGGATCTGGATATATTAAGACCTAATCTTCTGCCTAACCTTCTTCAAGCAATTAAAAAAAACAAGAATAGAAACTTTGACTCATTCTCGATCTTTGAGATAGGTAGTCAGTACAGATCAACATCTCCCGAGGATCAATTGAACGTTGCATGTGGAATTAAATCTGGAATTAAGACAGAAAAATCTTGGAAGAATATACAGACGGAATTTGATATATATGACGTTAAACAGGATTTAACTTCCTTAATTGACTATTTAATGCCAGGTAACAAAAAAATATCTGTCTCTAATGACTGTCCTTCCTGGTATCATCCTGGAAGATCTGGTTCGATAAAAATTAATAATTCGTTAATTGCTGGATATTTTGGAGAGTTGCATCCAAGAGTTGCAAGTCAATTTAAGATTAAAAATAAAATAAATATATTTGAGTTATACCTTGATGAACTGCCAAATACAGAAAAGAAAAATACCAACAAGCCTGTACTTAACTTAAGTGATTTTCAGATTGTCACAAGAGACTTTGCCTTTGTTATTGATAAAAAAGTAAAAAGCGAAGAAATTGTTACTTCAGCCTTTAAGGTAGATAAGGAATTAATTAGAAATGTTGAAATCTTTGATTTATTTGAAGATGATAGTCTGGGAAAAGATAAAAAGTCTATTGCTATTAAGGTTACATTACAATCTAACGAAAAAACTCTTGCCGAAAATGACATTTCTGAAATAAGTTCAAAAATAATTGAGTCTGTGGAAAAGTCTACTTCCGGAACTGTTAGATCCTAAATTAAAAATATTATGACTGGCACTAAAAACATAAGAAATTTTTCTATTATCGCTCATATTGATCATGGAAAATCTACTTTAGCTGACAGATTAATTCAATTTTGTGGAGGGCTTTCTGAAAGAGAAATGAAAGCACAGGTGCTTGACTCTATGGATATTGAAAGAGAACGTGGAATAACAATCAAGGCTCAAACTGTACAATTAAAATACAAAGCAAAAAATGGCGAAACGTACACACTAAATATTATTGATACACCTGGCCATGTTGACTTCAGCTATGAAGTTAACAGATCATTATCTGCTTGCGAGGCATCGCTATTGGTTGTTGATGCAAGTCAGGGTGTTGAAGCTCAAACATTAGCTAATTTATATCAAGCTGTGGAAAATGATCATGTAATTATACCCGTTTTAAATAAAATAGATTTACCAGCAGCGGATCCCGAGAGAGTAAAAAAACAGATAGAAGACATTTTAGGTATTGATACCAGTAATGTAATTGAAATTTCTGCTAAATCAGGTCACGGTATTGAAGAAGTCTTAGAAAATATTGTAAACGAATTACCATCTCCTGTAGGTGATGAAAGTAAACAATTAAAAGCAATGTTAGTAGATAGTTGGTATGATGCCTACCTGGGTGTTGTGATATTGGTTCGTGTGATAGATGGAGTTCTAAAAAAGGGTATGGAGGTTCGTTTTCATCAAACAAATACAAAACATTTAATAGAGAGAATTGGTTGTTTCACACCAAAAATGGTAGATAACGAGCTTATCAATGCTGGTGAATTAGGTTTTATAACAGCTGCAATTAAAGAAGTAGCTCAAACTAAGGTTGGGGATACAATACTACTAGCTAACGATAAACAAACAGAGCCTTTACCTGGCTTCAAGCCAAGTCAGCCGGTAGTATTTTGTGGATTATTCCCAACAAATGCTGCTGATTTTAAATTCTTAAAAGATGCGTTAGCTAAGTTAAAGCTTAACGACTCTAGTTTTCATTTCGAACAAGAAACCTCAGCGGCTCTTGGAATGGGTTTTAGATGTGGTTTTCTTGGATTATTACATTTAGAAATTATTGTCGAAAGACTTGATAGAGAATTTAATTTAGATCTAATAACCACAGCTCCAAGTGTTATTTATAATTTAGTATTAAATGATGGAAGCTCACTTGAATTACATAACCCAGCAGATATGCCTGAGATTATGAAAATTCAAAGTATTTCTGAACCTTGGATTAAAGCAACAATTATTTGTCCTGATGAATATTTGGGTAGCATCATATCTCTCTGTGAAGATAAGAGAGGAATACAAACAGAATTATCTTATTCTGGATCAAGAGTAATTTTAAATTATAAGTTACCTCTAAATGAAATTGTTTTTGATTTTTATGATCGCTTGAAGTCAATTTCTAGTGGATATGCAAGTTTTGATTATGAAATTGATGAGTATATTGAAAGTGATTTGGTAAGACTTAGTATATTAGTAAATGATGAGTCAGTAGACGCTCTATCAATTATTGTTCACAGAAGTTTTTCCGAAAAAAAAGGTCGCGCTGTTTGTGAAAAACTAAAAGAATTAATTCCTCGTCATCAATTCCATATTCCAATTCAAGCAGCAATTGGTGGTAAAATTATTGCCCGCGAAACTGTCAGAGGATATCGAAAAAATGTTATTGAGAGAATACATGGTGGCGGAGCTACTGATAGAAAAAGAAAATTACTTGATAAGCAGAAAAAAGGAAAACAGAGACTTAGAACTTATGGTAAGGTCGATATTCCGCAAGAAGCCTTTATCGCTGCTTTAAAAGTTGAATAAGGAAAGGTGGCCGAGTGGTTGAAGGCGCACGCTTGGAAAGCGTGTATGCGGGTGACCGTATCGTGGGTTCGAATCCCATCCTTTCCGCCAGAGTTTTTATATTAATTGCCCAGTGCAATTCCCTCACGTCTAGGGTCTGAGCCCCCATAAATTTCAGTATCAATGTATATTCCATTTAGGCCTGAATAGTATTTTCTTATTTTAGTATCGTATCCCATGGCCTTTAGAGAATTTTCAAGATTTGAAGAGTAAAGAGATTCTTCTATTTCAAATTTCCCCCATCTATTAATAGCATGAGGATGAGAGACTGCTTCTTGAATATTCATATCCCATTCAAGTAATGCGATAATTGAATTGACTACAAAGCTGATAATATTGCTACCACCTGGAGAGCCAATAATAATGATAGGCTTTCTATCTTTTAGTACAATTGTTGGCGCCATGGATGATCTTGGTCTTTTCCCAGGCTCTAATCTATTTGCAATCAGCTTGCCATCAATTCTTTCATTAAATGAAAAATCAGTAAGTTGATTATTAAGTAAAAAACCACTTTCTGTCATCAATCTTGATCCGAATGCATTCTCAATTGACGATGTCATCGAGAGTGCGTTTCCATACTGATCATAAATTGAAATATGCGTTGTAGATTGCAGCTCTAATGAGTTGTCTATTCCGTAATTGTAAACAAAATCGTTAGACGGTTTACCTGAGGTCACATTTTCAGTTTTTATTCCAACTTTAATTTTATTTGACCTTTCAATCAGATAATGGTCATTTAAAAGACCAGACAAAGGTACACTGACATAATCACTATCTGCCAAGTATCGATCGCGATCAGCAAATGCAAGACGAGTCGCATCTCCAATTATTTGCCATGTTATAGGATTTGAATAGCCCAGAGACTGAAGATCATAAGGCTCTAAAATTTTCAATATTTGCGCGACTGCTACTCCTCCAGACGATGGTGGGCCCATGCCACATATTTTGTATACCTTATAGTTTACACAAACTGGATCTCTTTCTATTACGTTATAGTCACTCAAATCTTCAGCTTCTAGAAAGCCAGGATTTTTGGTATGATTTTTTACTGTACTAACAATGTCCTGCGCAATTGATCCTTTATAGAAATCTTCAATGTTATTGTTAGCAATGTTTTGCATTGTGCTTGCATAAGCATAATTCTTCAATACCTGCTTGTGCTTTAAACTATTCCCGTTTGGTAAAAAATATTCTTTCGTTTTATCTATTTTGCTAAGTCTATCTTTATCTCTTTCAATTGATGAGGATAATTTTTTTGAGACTTTAAAACCATTTTTACCTAGGAAAATTGCTTCATCAAAGAGGTTTTCCCATTTTTGATTACCCCATTTCTTTTGAGCATCAAACATTAATGCAAGAGTTCCAGGTGTACCGACTGATAGACCACCTATGACAGCATCAAAAAACTTCATTTTACTTCCATCACTTTTTAGAAATTGATTTGAAGTTGAGTTTTGTGGTGCAGACTCACGACCATCTAAAGTAACTATTTTGCCCGTTACACCGTCATACCATAATAAGAAACTACCCCCACCAATTCCTGATGACTCAGGCTCGACTAAGCCTAACACAGATTGAGCTGCAACCATTGCATCTGCTGCTGTACCTCCAGATTGTAATATTTTTGCCCCTGCAGCAGAAGCATAGGCGTTTGCCGTAACAATCATCCAGTTTTTACTTGAAACAGATTTTCCATTTTTTTTGAGATTGAGTGACTCTTGAATTTCTAATCTATCAAGCTCTACTGAGATTCCTTCAAATATTTCTGGAGAATTATCCTTAATATTATTGTCAGAATATGAATTTTTTAATGAGAAAAATAATATTAAAAATACAAGTAAAATTTTTTGCATAAAAACCAGATCATCATACCAGTGCAATAATTGTCTAGGTGTTACAACCCTCCAGTGATGAGACCAACCATTCCAAGTACAAGCCATAAGATTAACATTGTTCTTTCATTAAATGTTCTTGTACTCTCAATTTTCTTTGCCTGCTTGTAAATCACCATAGATAAAAGCATTACCAAGACCAGAAGGTATATAATTGTAAATATCATGTGATTTATAGTATCAATTCGACGTTGGAAGTATATAAATTAAAACATGCAGTTATTTAGACATTCTTATTCAACATTAGTGATTATTGGAGGCTGCATACTCCTGCTTGTCTCATTCGGTATAAGGCATTCTTCTGGACTTTATTTGATCCCGATTTCTGAACATATACAAACTGGTAGAGAAGTATTTGGGTTTGCCATTGCTATACAATTTCTTATGATTGGCATCGGATCACCAATTTTTGGCGCCATAGCAGATAAATATAGTTCATCAGTAGCTGGCCTATTAGGAGTAATTTTCTTTTTAATTGGACTTTACTTAATGTCACTTGTTGAAGGTTCAATACTACTAATCGTTTCACAAATAATTTTTGGATTTGGATGCGCTGGATGTGGTACTGCTGTAATATTAGGGGCTGTTGGTAAAGCTGTAACAGGCAAATATCAAACATTATCTCTTGGCGTCGTAATGGCTGCAGGTTCTCTAGGTCAATTTTTGATCGTTCCTCTTACAGGCTTCTTAATTGAAATGAGTGATTGGCAAAGATCAATTTTATACCTTTGTTTTATTTCACTCATCATGATCTTATTTTCGCTGGTATTAACAAAACATTCACCCATAAGTAGAAAAGATGATGAAGTTAATAGATCTTTAGCATCTGTTTTAAATGAAGCCTTTGCAAATAAGAGCTATGTCTTACTGACAATTGGATTCTTTGTTTGCGGTTTTCATATTTCTTTTATAGCAACTCATCTACCAGCATACCTTGACGATTTATCTTTACCAATGTGGATTGGATCATTGTCCTTAGCATTAATTGGATTATTTAATGTAATAGGCACACTTTTTTTCGGTCACTTGGGAGATTTAAGGTCTAAAAAAAACCTTTTGGTGATCTTATATACTTTGCGTGCCTTGCTGTTTTTGATATTTATCTTTTTGCCAAAAACTGAAATTACAGTATTAATTTTTGCTTCACTTCTAGGAATTCTGTGGCTATCTACAGTGCCTCTTACTAGTGGAATTATTTCGGTTATTTTTGGATCAAAGTATATGTCTATGTTGTATGGTTTCACTTTCCTATCTCATCAGGTCGGCTCTTTTGTTGGGTCATGGTTTGGAGGTAGGTTTTATGATTATTATGGTTCTTATGATATTATGTGGTGGGCTTGTGTTATTCTAGGGTTTGCTTCAGCAGTCGTTCATTATCCAATTATTGAAAAAAAAATACAGGCTGTGTGACATAGGTTTTTAAATTTAAAATATAAATTATGAAAATTGATAAATATCTAAAGGAAAAATTTATTTTTAAAAAAGAAAAAAGCTTTTTTAAATTTATTTATATGTATTCACAAAAAATACTCAAAGATAAACCCAAAAAATCTTATTCAGGTGGTGGAATAGATTTACTGGTAAATTATTTTTTTAGAAATAAAGATAAAGGTATTTATATAGATATTGGTTGTTATCATCCTTATGAGGGATCTAATACTTTGTTACTATATAAGCGAGGTTGGTCTGGAATTAATATTGATCTAGATCAAACTTCTATTGAATTATTTGAATTTCATAGAAAAAGAGATTTCAATAAGCAAACAGCTGTCTCCAATAAAAAGGGAAAAATAAAAGTTTACTCACCACATGGACGGTCAGCTGTACAGACTGTTAATAAAAAATCAGCTAAAAGAATGAATAAAAAAGACACCCACACATTTATAATGCAATGTGAAACCCTAAACGACATAATTGAGTCATCTCCATACAAAGGAAAAAAAATTGATTTTCTCTCAATAGATATAGAAGGTAATGAATTAAATGCATTAAACTCATTTAATTTTAAAAAGTATTCACCAAGTATAGTTGTAATAGAATTTAATGATCTTGAATTAAAAGAAATTGAATTTCATTTTCAAAATATTCACAAAATACTTAAATCTGACATTTATAAACTTATGCTAAAAAATGGTTATAGATTAGTTAATTGGTTACATTGTGATTTAGTTTTTGTAGCCAAAGAATTTTATGACAAAAGAGAGCTGTTGAAATAAAAATTTTTTTTAATGAAAAATCAATACTTTATTGGTTTATTAAATCTAAAATTGTTTGAAATATAAAATAATATAACTAATTATTTCTGTGTGCCTCAGAGTTCAAAAAAAAGATCATTAGTAAAGGCTCTTACCTGGAGGGTAACTGCCACAGCAGATACATTCTTAATCAGTTACTTAGTAATATTAAAATCAGATTTTTCAGTTCTTGAAACTGCTGGTTTAATTGCTGCATTGGAAGTAATTACAAAGGTAACTATTTATTATTTTCATGAAAGAATATGGAATTCTTTATCTTGGGGTATGGAATCTTAATTAAGTATTTTTTATTAAATATTGATTCTTATAGTAAAAACTATTTATCCACTTATCCACATCGTATAAGGAGTTTTTTTAATAAAACTTATTTAAAATATTTTTCCTATTTGCTAATATTTTTCCATCGGACGAACAAAGAACGAAAGCCCTTCGGGGAGTTTGTCGGCGGGAAGCCGAGTTTCGGGGCGGAATGGAGACCTTTAGGGGTTTGTGTTGCGCCCCGTTTTTTTTGCTCCCTTAATACTATTGCTCGTTCTTATGATCTTTGATTTCTCATTACTTTACTTTTTCATACCAGTTTTTTTCATAATATCCATTACACCAGGTTTATGCATGACACTTGCTTTAACAATGGGAATTACAATAGGTGTAAAAAATACAATGAAAATGATGGTTGGAGAATTAATTGGAGTTTTAATTGTGGCAGGTACAGCGGTGGTAGGAGGTGGAGCGATCATCTCATCTTTTCCAATTGCATTTGCCATTTTCAAATATGGAGGAGGTCTTTATTTGATGTTTGTTGGGTATCAGATGATTAACTCAAGAGGATCACTAGCATTAAATTTAGATGGTTCACATTCATTTGAAATAAATTTTTTTAAGTTAGCAATGCAAGGCTTTATAACTGCTGTTGCGAATCCAAAAGGTTGGGCATTTTTTATTGCAATGGTACCTGCATTTATTAATTACGAAGTAAATTTAATTCCGCAAATGTCAGCACTCGTAATAATTATTCTTATAATTGAATTTATTTCACTTATGATTTATGCAACTGGAGGTCAAGCTTTAGGCATTATGTTAAAAAAACAAAATAATATCAGGCTTATTAATGGGTTAGCAGGTTTCTTAATGGTGGGTGTTGGTGTTTGGTTAGCTCTTAGCTAATGTTTTGAAAAAAGAATTCCTGGACCAGCTGTACTATTAATTCCAGCCTCTCTTAACATTTGCCAGCTAATCGCCTGATTTGATGAGACTACTGGTTTATCTAATACTTTCTCTGCTTCATTGATAATCTTAAATGTTTTAAGGTTAGTACATGAAATAAATACAGCTTCACAATCCTGTTTACCAACTTCTATTATAGCTTCTAGGCTGTCTTTATCTGAAATCCTTGCAACATTCCTATCATCGGACTCATTAAAAGAAATTTGGTTTTGAATTATAAAATTATTAGCATGTAAATGATCACGTAAAGATTTTGTTACCGACTCTTGATAAGGTGATACAAAATTTATTTTTCTACAGCCTAACGTGCTCATAGCTTTTTTTACAGCTCTTATTGGATCAGTTACAAATGCCATTTTATGCTTTTTATTTATAAGACTTTCAATTTTATCAGAGCCAATAACTGTTGCGCCTGATGTGCAAGCATATCCAATACTATCATACTGAATATCAGGTAATAACGCAGATGCTGCTGGTAATTCTTTTTCCATAAGTTCAAGATTTTCATTACTTACAATATTGTCACAATAAATGCGTGAGTGATTGATTGATATACTTTCATCAAGAATGGTTCTGAATTCTTGCTCAATAGTTTCATCGCTCTGAAGAACGATCAACCCTAATCTCGCTTTGTAATATCTATTGTCATCCAATTCAAAATTTCTCATACTAAGGCCTTTTGTGATTTTAAGATAACACTTCGTGTTTCAGATGGATTTATTACTGCATCGATTTCAAGGTGAGCAGCAGCTTCTATGGCTTTACCTTTATCATAGAGTTTTTCAACTAGACCATTAAATAATTCCTCTCTTTTTGAATTATCTTCAATCTTTTCTAACTCTTTTTTAAACCCAAGTTTTACAGCTCCTTCTAACCCCATTGCTCCAAACTCTCCTGTTGGCCATGCTGCTGTATATACTGGCTCATGAAGGCTACCGCCAACCATTGCCTGAGCTCCAAGTCCATAACCTTTTCTTAAAAAAATTGCTGTTAAAGGTACTTTTACTTTCGATCCTACCTTAAAGAGATTTGACATTCTTCTAACAGCCCCTTCTTTCTCACTATCTGGCCCCACCATAAATCCAGGCGTATCAACTAGTGAAATAAGTGGCAAACCATATTCACTACACATTTCAATAAAAGAAGATGCTTTGTCAGCCCCTTCGGAGTCAATTGCGCCTCCTAAATGTTGACTATCATTTGCCAATAACCCAAAAGGCTTTCCCTCTATTCTAATAAAGCACGTTACAATTCCTTTTCCATATTCAGGTTTTATTTCGGTAAATTCTTCAATATCAGAAATAATTTTTATAATGTCTCTTACTGGATAAGACCATCTTCTATCTTTGGGCATAATATTAGTAAGTTGAGTCTGATCATCAGCTTTCCAATCTTTAATGTCTCCTTGAAAGTATGAGAGTATTTTTTTAGCTATAATAGTTGCCTCTTTTTCGTCTACAGCTACATAGTCAATTACTCCGTTATTTTTTTGAATGTCTGATGGTCCTATTTCTTTTGGATCAAACTTTCCAAGTCCGCCACCTTCAATCATTGCAGGACCTGCCATTCCTATCCAGGAATTCTCTGTAGCAATCCTGATGTCTGCACTTCCAAAAAGAGCTGCATTACCAGCGAAACAAAATCCATTATTTATGGCAATCCTCAAACATCTACCGTGCAAACTTGCCCAGAGTGCGAAAGATGGGACATGCAAACCAGCAACAGATGTTGTTACATCAGTATCTCCAGGCCTTCCACCTCCACCTTCAGTATAGATGACTATTGGAAGTTTAAACTCTTTAGCTTTTTCACAGATGCGATCAAGTTTCATATGATGAAAAAAACCTTGAGTACCTGCCAATACTGAATAGTCGTAAACAATACTGACCGCATCAGACTTTTCCTCACCAATAAGATCAGAATTGATTTTACAAAATCCAGTAATAATACCATCCGCCGCAGTATCAATTTGAAGATCTTCGTATTTCCTTCTGTTTCTTTGTGCTGCTACCGCAAAAGCACCATATTCTAAAAAACTTTGATCATCAATTAAGTGTTTGAGATTTTCTCTTGCTGTTCTTAATCCAAGTCCATGCCTTTTGTTTTTTGCTTCAGTTCGAGTTTCATCACTTAATTTTTCAAGCCTATCGAGAAATTGAGACAAATTAGGATTATCGGTCATATTTGATCACAGCATTTTTTTTAAAATTGGGTCTTTTTGTATGAGATGATGATACACAACAGCTCCTAAATGAATAGTGAAAAGAAGTATCAAAAAATATGCTGAAATAACATGAACAGTTTGGAATTGGTCTGCAAGCTCGTAGTTAAAATAGTCAATGTATACCTTGGAAATAATCAAATTCACTTCTTCGCCGGAAAGTAAAAGTTTTAAGACTCCGCTGATTGTAATTAAAAGAAGAGTAATATAAAAAAGTCCATGTACTGTCTTTGATGCTATTAATTGTAATTTATTTACAGCTAAAGTTATTGGCTTTGGATTCAAAAATTTCCAAATCATTCTTAATAATGTTATATAAAAAATACTCATACCAATTATGACGTGTGTATTTTCAACAGTTAATTTAAATTCAGAAAACTCTAAATTGTCCAAATAAAGCCCTAGAGGTAATTGAATTAATAGGATTAAAAAAGTGAGCCAATGAAAGAGTCGAGCAAGAACCCCATAAGTACTATTGTCATTTTTAATTTTCATAATATATATTTAAAATATGAAAATAATTTTGCAAATACTGCTTTCGTCAATCTTAGCATCTTTATTTTTTGTCTTTATTAGTTTTGCTGACGACCATGGTAAAATTATAAAAGAAAGAAAATCATTATTTAAGCAAAATTATAGCCATGCAAAAAAAATGTCTGCAGAAATAGCAAAAGGTAATAATGATAAAGTCATAGAGCTTTCTAAAAAAATGAGCGCAAATTACGATAAACTTATTGATCTTTTTCCTGACAATTCAAAAACAGGTTATGATACTGAAGCTTTGCCCACTATTTGGCTTCAAAAAGAAGAATTTAACGCTTTGATGACTGAAACTTCAGACAAAGTTAAAAAATTTACACAGATTGCTGCTAGCCTTACAGGAGATGAATTAAAAGAGGCTCAGAAGAATTTAATTTGGTCGAGTTGCAAAGCTTGTCACGATAAATTTAGAATGCCTCATTAAGCAATCACTGTCATTGAAATAATTCTTTTTATTCCAAGATCATTATACTTATATCGGTGCTCAAATAAATACACTCCCTGCCATATACCAAGGTCAAGTTTTTTTTCTTTAATTGGAATACTCAGCGTTGTGTTTGTCAGAGAAGATTTAATATGTGCAGGCATATCATCCGGACCTTCCTCACTATGTAAATAATTATCATTTTCGGGTACTATTTTGTCGTAGTAATTTTCTAAATCTTTAAGGACGTTAGGGTCGGCGTTTTCCTGAATAATTAGAGATGCGGATGTATGTTTAATAAAAATAGTGCAGATACCTTTTGATATTCTATGTTTGCTAATAGCTTGATTTATAATATCTGTAATATTATATAGCCCTTTTCCTTCAACTACTATTTCAAGTTCTTTTTGAATTAACATTTTGATATAAATATTCGTAAAATTAAATTAAGTTTACAACAACAATGAAAAATAATGTATCCCTTTCTGATCCAGGATGGAATTTACAAAATAGTTATACCCAAATATCTGACAAACTGTTCTCAGAATTAAAACCAGACGCAGTTAATAATCCAAGCACCGTCATTATTAATCATAAGCTGGCCAAAAAACTTGGTCTAAATTTAAATGGGATCTCTGAAAAAGAACTATCAAATTTATTCTCAGGAAATCAATTGCCCCATGGCGCAAAGCCATTTGCACAAGCTTATGCTGGGCATCAATTTGGACAATTCACAATTCTTGGTGACGGTAGAGCTCACGTTGTCGGCGAACAAATGACTCCAGGGGGTGAAATATTCGATATTCAGTATAAAGGTTCAGGGCGAACACCTTATTCAAGAGGCGGAGATGGTAAGGCTGCATTGGGACCAATGTTGCGTGAATATTTAATTAGTGAAGCAATGTATTATTTAGGCATTCCAACAACAAGAAGCTTAGCGGTTGTTGAGACCGGTGAAAAAGTATACCGAGAGGCCCCATTAAAAGGATCCATATTAACACGAGTAGCAAGTAGCCATATAAGAATTGGTACTTTTCAATTTTTAGCGGCACATAAAGATTATGAAGGCATGAAATCTCTTTTGGATTTCTCAATAAAAAGACATTTCAGAAATTTAAAATTTTCTGAAAATTTAGCGATTGAATTCATAAAAGCTGTCATGCAAAAACAGATTAATTTGATTGTAGAATGGATGCGTGTTGGATTTATTCATGGGGTAATGAATACAGATAACTCAACAATATCAGGAGAGACAATTGATTATGGGCCATGTGCTTTCATGGATCAGTATGATGCCAATACAGTTTTTAGTTCAATTGATACGCAAGGAAGATATTCTTTTGCCAATCAACCTTCAATAATTCAATGGAACTTAGTGAGGTTAGCAGAGTGCCTATTACCACTCATCGATAAAGATGAGAAAAGATCAATTGAAACAGCTCAAAACGTAATCAACACTTTTAGCTCATTGTTTAAGGATAAATGGCTTCAAATGATGAAAAAAAAACTAGGTATTAAAGATCAAAGTGAAGATGATGAAGAACTCATCAACAGCTTAATCAAATGGATGCAACAAAAAAAACCAGATTTTACAAATACTTTTTGTAATTTAATGAATTATGACCATGCAGATGATGAAGAGTTTGAAGATGTTGAGTTTAATAATTGGAAAAGAGAATGGAAAGAAAGAGTTGAAAGTAAGGAATGTTTAGATGTGATGATGAGCTATAATCCAATTTTAATTCCAAGAAATTATTTGGTTGAAGAGGCACTTAGTGAAGCTGAAACAGATGGAAAGTTTGATAAATTTAATGAGCTTAATGAAATCATTTCTTCACCTTACCAGTTAAAAAAAGTAAATATCAAATATTTGGAAACACCAAGTAAAACAAATATTCCCTATAAAACTTTTTGTGGGACTTAATAAACCTTCAGTCTCTTTTCAAGGCGTCTTACTAAGAAAGAAACTACTAAAATTAGGACTAAATACTCTAATACTAAAAATGTATAAATTTCCAAAGGTCGATACTGACTAACTACGAGCTCATTAGCTTTTCTTGTTAATTCATTTAGACCGATGATTGATACAAGTGATGACATCTTGAGCATGTACACAAATTGATTGCCCAATGCGGGTAAAATTATTCTAACCGCTTGAGGTAACGTAATGTGGTAGAAAATTTGAAAAAAATTCATGCCCATAGATGAACCGGCTTCTTTTTGACCCTTCGGCACGGCTTGGATTCCAGATCTGAAAATCTCCGCTATAAATGGGCTTTCACAAATACTTAATGCGATGATCCCTGCAGTAAATGCAGTAAAATTTAAGTTTAGCAAAACAGGTAATCCATAGTAAACCCACAAAATCATGACTAAAACTGGTATTGCTCGAATTATTTCTGTATAGCCGACATTTATGTAGTTAAGAGCTCTATTTCTTGAAATGCTTGCAACAGATACAATTAAGCCCAAAAATATTGCTATTATAATTGAAATTACCGATAGAATTATGGTGTAACCCAAACCACCAATTAAGAATTCTATGTTTGATAGTCCAATCTTATTATTTGGCAGAATTACATACCAACCCCATTGATAATTTGATGAACATCCTGCTAATACTAATAAAAACAAAAGCATTAGGACGACGTTGATTTTTCCAGCTATGTTGAAATTCATGATAAAAAATATAATTATATTATTTAAATATAAACGTATAATTTTTAAAAAATATTAAAAAGAGGAAAATCATATGAAGCTCATTCAAGCCCTATTAATTTCTATTGCATTATTTATCTCATCTTTATCGTATGCATCTACACTAGATGAAATTATGAAAACTGGTGTACTTAAAGTCGGAACAACCGGCGATTTTCCAGGCTGGAGCTTTATGAATCCTGAAACAAATGAATACGAAGGTTACGATATTGATGTAGCAAAAAAACTCGCTGAAGATATGGGTGTTGATATTGAGTTTGTTGCAACAGATTGGAAAAATCTTGTTTCAGGTGTGGTAGCCTCTAAATATCACATGACATCTAGCGCTTCAATAACGACTAAGAGAGCACTTACTGCTGGTTATTCAAATTCATATTATGGTACTGGAACGGTAGCAATGACTCTGGCTAAGAATTTAGAAAATATTGGAAGCTGGGATAACATCAATAATACCAATACAACAGTTGCTGTTACGCTCGGAACAGTTTTTGAAAATGAAGCTAAAAAATCGTTTCCAGACTCTAAAATTGTGATGGTTGAAGCTCCAGCACGTGAATATCAGGAAGTATTGTCAGGAAGAGCTGATGTATCATTAACAAGTAAAGTTGACGCTTTGAAGCTTATCAATTTATATCCAGAGCTATCAATCATAAATATTGATGAGCCTAAAAATGCAAAACTATTCGCAATTTTGTTACCAAGAGGTGACCAAGAATGGATAAACTTTATAAATCATTGGATTTCAGATCAAAAAAATAAAGGATTTTTCTATCAAACGGCCTCAAAGTTTGGATTATAGTTTTTTTGCATAAAGCGAATTTGGTAAGTTGAAAATTTGTAGACAGCAGCTGCAAATATGTAGTTAATTATCAATATCACTAAAAACATTGTAGTAAAATCAACTTTTAAATAAAGAACTGCAACGGAAAGTCCGCAGACTGGCAATATCACCATTCTCATTAAGTTAATTATCATTTGATAATTTGGCTTTTTAAGTCCTTGAAGTAATGCTGAAGAAATAAAGAAAATTGGATAGCAAGGTCCGGCAAATGCAGCGATCTTAAGGTAGGTTGATCCATAAAAAATAATTTCTTTATTATCGCTAAAAAAGTACATGATGTAGTCTGATAAAAAGAAAATAAATAGTCCACATACAGCCATAAAGAAAGTTCCATAAAAAATTGACCTATTATAAGTCTCATGAATTCTGCTAAAATTCATAGCACCAAAATTCTGACCAACTAAAGCGAGAGTAGAAGCATTTAAGCCTAAAACAGGTAATAGAAAAAGTTGTTCAAAGCGGATTGCTGCACCGTACCCCCCTGCTGAATAATCCCCGTAGGTTGAAACATAAAACAATAATACAAAAACCCCTAAACCAATAAACATCATTGAAACTGTAGCGGGAACTGCTTGTGTTAAAATTTCTTTTTGTAAATTATATTTGGGCACAAAGCATTCTGGGTAAAGAAATTTTTTAAAATTTGTCTTATTTACCTTCATAACAATATAAATTAGTCCAAAAAGTTGTGAACATAATGTTGCCAAGGCTATACCCTTCACTCCCATTGCAGGAATAAAATAAATTCCATAAATAAATGTGGGATTCAATACTAGATTAAGAAAGAATGAAATAATCAGGACGTTTCTCAAAGACTTTGTATCCCCTTTAGAAGCTAGAAATGAATTTATAGTTAATTGTAAGAAAAACAGCGATGCACCAATGAAAATTATATCCATATAGTCTTTTGCATAGAATATAATTTCAGGATTTGTTTTCAGAAATATAAGAATAGGTTCTGTTCCATAAATTCCAACCAACGTAACTAAAGCAGATATAATTAAACTGGTAAGAATAGCCTGCGCAAGAAGGAGAGATGCTTTTTTCTCATCATTTTTTCCAAGAGCATTTGAAATTAGTGCTGTAACTCCTATGGATAAACCTGCGGTAAATCCAATAATAATGAAGTAAATTGGAAACGATTTTGCAATAGCAGTGATAGCATCTGGTGATATTAATCCAGCAAACTTAACATCAACGATGTTATAAAGGGTTTGAAAAAGAGTACCAATACTTGAAGGTATTGCAATTTGCCTTATTAAAGTTGAAATATTATCTTTAGTGAGATCCATAACATCAAGTTATACCTTCTATTTAGATATGAATATTTTGCAAATCATAATCTGAAGTTAATTGAATATTTAACATTAAAACAATTTACTTTTAGTCTATATATAGCTATAAGATCCGTCTAAAGATTACGTTTTTGTTCCTTTTTTTGGAGTAATACGAAGTCTAAATTAAATAAAAAAGGAATAACAACTATGGCTACTGGTACTGTTAAATGGTTTAATCCAAAAAAAGGTTACGGATTTATTGCTCCTGAAGAGGGCGATAAAGATATCTTTGTTCACATCACAGCTGTTCAAGCTGCTGGTATGAATAAATTGGATGAAGGCCAAAAACTATCATACGATGCTGAGGAAAAAGATGGAAAAGTCTCAGCAGTAAATCTACAATCAGCAGAATAATTACGCTGCTTTATCTATCATATCTAGCCACATTGTGAATTCATCAATTAATTCACTTGCTGGCTGGATTATCTTAACCCTCTTATCTTTTGAGCTAACTTGAGTAACAAGTGATCCTTTGCTTATTTCATCGTTAATAAAATTAATTATAGTTGCTCTCGAAGCAAGATCTGACATGTTTTTTGTTAGATATTCTTTCGTACACTCAATTTTATTAGTATTTGAGTCAAAATATAGTCTCATTATCTCATAGCATATTCTAATACCATAGACTGATCGGCGAAAGTGACTTAAACGGCTGAAAACTTTTCTGTCACCAGCACTTTCAAAAACTTTAATTTGTTTTAAAACTTGCTCAAAAATTTTTTCAGTTTTCATAAAATACCTCAATAGTGATTTCAGAAACTATTATTAAATAGTATGGATAATTATTAATAATAATTATTTGCCAGATTGGCGGCATATATTAGAATAATAAATATTAACTAACTGTTTTTATTTATTTTTATATTTCAGCTGAATATGAATGAAGATAATAAAAAAAAAATTTGGAAATTAATTCAGAAAACTGGTGACGAACTTATAGGTAGGTTGCCCGACCATCCCTCACACCCAAAAGGTCGAAATCCTTATGCTCATATTGCACTTGAAATAAAAAATCATTTTGGAATGTCATATAAAGATATAGAAGACGATAAAATACCCGAACTTGAGAAATTTATTGAATTTATTCAGAATAATCCAAGATAATCACGGCTTCCACTCAGGCTTACCGAAGAATGAGAGGAATCTTTCCTTTTGGTTTTTTGAATTTTTAAAATCCAAAACCATTTGCTGCCAAAACATAAAAGTTATTTTGATAGGATTAAATGTTTTCACGTTTTCTCTGATACCAAATCTTACAGGCTCAATTTCCTCTGCAAAAGTTCCAAATAGTCTATCCCATACGATTAGTAAGTTACCGTAATTTTTATCAATGTAGCATTCATTGCTGCCATGGTGAACTCTGTGTGATGAAGGAGTAACTAAAATGTATTCTAAAATACCTAGTCGTCTTATCCATTGTGTGTGCCCAATTACGCCCCAAAGTGTAGACGCAACTCCTGCTACAGCAGTAATAATTGGATCAAATCCTATTAATGGCATTACAATAAAAAACGGTACTTTTGTTATCGGTCCAAACCAAGCTTGCCTTAATGAAACAGTAAAGTTCATTTCTTCACTTGAATGATGGTTCATGTGAACAGCCCACATGAAACGAACTCTATGTGAAAAGCGATGATACCAGTAGTACACAAAATCAATCATTACGAAAGTTACGATCCAAACAGCCCACGTTGGAAGCAGTTCATTCACGGTAATAAATTTATATTGGTACAGATAAACGTATAGAAAAAAGATTGAACTTTTTGTTAGAAGTCCAATCATAAAATTTCCAATTAACAATCCCAAGCCCGCTAGCGTATCTCTAAATTTATACAAACCTAACCCGTTTACAGTTGAGTACATTACCTCTGCTGTAATGAGTAATAGCACAATTGGTACGCCATACGCGTATATGTCGAATTCAGTCATTTTTTCTATTGAAATGTATAACATTAGAATTATTTCAGGAAAATATGAAAAATATAATCTTTATTATTCTTATCAGTATCAGCCTGGCTTTTTCTGTTTCAGCCAAGAATGACGGTGGCGGCAGCTCAGGAGGCAGTTCAGGAGGTAGTTCTGGCGGCAGCTCAGGGGGTAGTTCTGGCGGCAGCTCAGGAGGTAGTTCCGGCGGTAGCTCAGGAGGTAGTTCTAGTAGTGGTGGTGGAGAATATTCCGGAAGTACTGGTTACGATAAAGAGTTAAAACGAATTCTGTTTGAAATCGAGAAGAATGAGAATTATCAAGGTGCGCTCAAAGACTTAGAAATATATGTCTATGAAAATCCTCAAAATGCAAATGGTTGGAATTTAATTGGCTTTGCAAGTCGCAAACTGGGCAAATTTGATGACGCGGAACTATATTATAATACAGGTTTAGAAATTGAACCTCAACATGACGATATATTAGCCTATCAAGGTGAGCTGTATTTACAAACAGATCGATACGAAATGGCCCTTGAAAACCTAGCAATACTTACAGATATCTGTATCTTCAATTGTTCAGAAAAAATTGAATTAGCCGAAGCAATAAAGAAATATGAGTTAGAGAATAATCTTTAACCAGTTGATTTATTTTTCCAGTCAAATTAATCTTTTATAGGAAAATTTGTCATGATTAAAATTTTAGTCTTTTTTGTTCTTGGGGCAGCTACTCTATACTTTATAATCAGAGCCTTAGTTAACACTGAGCCTGGCAAATTATCCCGTGTCATAAAGATTATTATATTTGCCGCAATTATAATCGCGTTTGTCTTTATGCTAACTAGGGGTAATTTAGGTTTTCTTGCACCTATCATTGGACTTGCAAGAAGATTGTTAGTTGGTTTTTAAAAATGATAGCTGCAAAAAAAAGTTTTATTGTCATAATCTTCTTCTTATCATCTCTGATTTTTTTTACCTCTTGCGATAATGATCCAAATCAATCAGCAGCATTTACTGGAGTGCGGGTAATTGATAACTCATACTCTCCACCAGTAGTAAGAATAAATGAAGGAGGGAAAGTTAGGTTCAATAACTGGGGCAATAATCCACATAATGTAATTGCCGTTGACGAAACCTGGGGCTCATACGAAGAGATACCTAAAGGCGATTACTTAGATATTACTTATGAAGCTGAGGGATTATATAAATATCTTTGCTCTTTTCATGCATCACCTGATGGTGAGTGGGGGATGGTTGGGTCTGTTGTTGTTGGTGATATAAATTATGAAGATTATACTAACTTTTCAAAAATGGATGTAGTTCCATCTTTCTCTGGATCAATAAGAAATGTACCTGATGACTATGAGACAATTCAAGATGCGGTTAATGCATCAAATCCTGGGGACTTGGTTCTTATTAAACCCGGAATTTACTATGAGGAAGTTGTTGTCAATGTTCCTTCAATAACAATTCGTGGCTGGGATAGAAATAATACAATTATCGATGGTGAATTTGAAAGAGGTAATGGCGTTCTTGTTGCAGGTGTCGATGGTGTAGTAATCGAAAATATAACTGCACGCAATGCATTGCTCAATGGTTTTTATTGGGCAACAGTTAAGGGATATCGGGGTTCTTATTTAACAGCTTACAACAACGGTGACTATGGTGTTTATGCATTTGATGCTGTTGATGGAGTATTAGAGCATTCATATGCGTCAGGATCTCCTGATGCAGGTTTTTATATTGGACAATGCTATCCTTGCGATGCAATTGTGAATAATGTTATTTCAGAAAATAACGGACTAGGTTATTCCGGAACTAATTCTGGAGGTTCTCTCTATATTATTAGTTCGGTATTTAGAAATAATAAAGGGGGTCTAGCTCCAAACACACTAGACTCTGAATTACTACCTCCTGAAAGAGAGACATTCATTATTGGGAATTTAATTGAAAATAATAACAACAATGACGCTCCTGCTACAAAATCAACTTATTTATCTTTTGGCAACGGCGTTATTATTGCTGGTGGCAATAATAATATAATCAAAAATAATGTGATTGCTAACCATGATTTATATGGCGTCATTCTTACTGCAGCAGCTGATGTGAATTATTGGCCAGCCCATGGAAACAGAGTTGAAGATAATCTAATTTTATCATCTAACAGGGCAGACATGGCAATTAGTGGCGTATCCAATCTTGGTAATTGTTTTAAAGGAAACTATTTTAATACATCTATACCGCCAGGTTTACAGTCTTTAAATAATTGTGACGCAGGGTACATTCCACTTAGTTCAGATCTCTCAGGTATGTGGTCATCGCTCGCAAGAATTATTCATGCGAGTGACGGTGGATATCAACAAGGTGACTGGAGATCTTTTCCTAAACCTGAAAATCAACCAAATATGCCAATTATGGAAAAGTTGTTAAATCAAGGATATGATAAGAAAAATTTACCTACCTATATGATCAGAAAGTCTGTAAAGCCAGCTGTCGAGGTTTTTCAACAATTCGAAGATGTACTGAATGATATTGAATTACCAGAAGAAGCAAGAAACTATTTGAACTAATAGTTTAATTGTTTAACCTATTTATAGGAGATTTTAGATGCCAGGTGTTACTTTTTTTCCATTAAATGATGTACCGTTTTTATCATTATTTTTTAACTTTTATGGCTACTATCTCCCCATATTTTTATATGCGACATGGACTTCTACTGCATTATTTGATTTATTTCTTTCAAAATACAGAGGCACGACTGGAAAAGTAATTTGGACGTTTATTGTCATGTTTATTCCTTTAATCGGCTCATTAATCTATCACCTATTTGCAGCTAGGGAGTTAGATGTCACGATTAGGGCGACCATGATCTTTGGTGGTATTGGTATTTTAATAATTGTTTTTCTCTATCTCGGTCTTGCCCTTTAATTTTTCGAAGTGATATTTGATTCAAGAATTACCCCAATTAGAAGAGATTTAGCTTCAGCTGCATATAAAGCTATTGTAAAAAGAAAAAAATATGTGAACGCAAAACTGGCTACAGTTAAGAGCACATTTTCTCCACTTTATTCAAATAAAGGTTCAAAATTAAGTACTCAACTATTGTATGGTGAAGAATGCGATGTCTTTGAAACTAAAAATGGGTGGTCTTGGATTCAGTCTCGAAGAGATAATTATGTTGGATATACTCCTTCTATTAATCTAACGAGAAAAACTTATAAACCTAATTCAAAAGTAATCTCCTTAAGAACAGTTATTTACACTAAACCAGATATAAAAAGTACCACAAAAGGTTACTTGAGTTTTAACTCATTAGTGGAGGTAATTAAAATTAAGGGAAAATATTCGCTTATTAAAAATTTGGGTTGGTGTCCAAGTCTAGATCTTGTAAAGGTTAAAAGTAGCAAATTCAATCATATAGATTTATCAAAACAATACTTAGATACCCCTTATCTATGGGGTGGAAGAGACTCAATGGGTATAGATTGTTCAGGGTTAATCCAAAATCTCCATCAGATTAATAATAGGCCTTTTCCAAGGGATACAGATATGCAAGAGATATTTGTTACTAATGAAGTTAAGTATGAAAAAGATCTCGAAGCAGGAGATCTAGTATTTTGGAAAGGGCATGTTGCAATGATGATTGATAATTTGAATATCATTCATGCAAATGCTTTTCATATGAAAACAGCGATTGAGCCACTAAGTACAGCGAAGAAAAGAATATTAAAATCAAATGGTAAGATTAAAAAGCTTGGAAGGGTATAAATTAATTGAATGAAAATTTATTTCTAATAAACCAAAGCAAAATCAATGAAGGAATTACCATGACAGCGGTAATTATAAAGAAAACACCCCAATCACCCTGCAACCAGTCGACTAATGATCCTGATGATGATGCCATTAGTGTTCTTCCAGCTGTTCCAAGCGATGCCAAAAGGGCATATTGAGTTGCGGTATATGTTCGGTCAACAAGTAGCGAAATAAAGGTCACAAAAGCCACAGTTGCAAAAGCTGCAGCCAAATCATCAAGCAATACCGCGGCAGCAAAGAGTAAAACTGATTTCTCAGACCATGCCATTACACTAAACATTATGTTTGTAATCGCCATTGCAATTCCTGAAATGAATAGCGCTCTAACCACACCTGATTTTATGGAAAACCAACCGCCTAATAATGTAAATACAATTGTTGTTATCCATCCAAGTCCCTTTGAGTAAATTGCAATATCAGATTTTGAAAATCCCATTTCGTCGTAAAATATTATGGACATACGTCCCAAAAATGCCTCACCAATTTTAAATAAAAATATGAACCCGATAATCAACAGACCGATAGTTAAACCATTTTTTTTGAAGAAACTAATTAGTGGACTTACGATAGTACTTACAAACCAGGCTGAGAATTTATTTAAATTTAAACGATCTTGATCACTCTTTTGAGCAACATGCCTTTTATTCGATAAATCTTCTGGAATAAATAAAAGTCCAATATTAAAGAGAAAAATGATTAGGCATATGAACAGAAAAGTTAATTGCCAATAATTAGCTAAGCCTTGCTGCTCAAAATAATCAGCAACAAAGAGTGTGAGCATTCCACCTATTTTGTAACCCGTCCACCAACCAACCACAGCTATTGATGCGCCAGCTGCCATTGATGCTTTTTCATTCTCACCTATTTGCTCAATTCTTAAAGCATCAATTGTTATATCTTGAGATGCCGAGGAAATAGCTATCAATAATCCAATTAAAATAATTAGTTCTAAATTTGTAACAGGATTGAGAGTTGTCCACATAAATAGACATACCAGTATTATTGCTTGTAAAGAAATGATCCACGATTTCCTGTGGCCAATTTTTTGTGTCAAGAAAGGAATTTTTACACGGTCAATAATTGGAGCCCAAATAAAGTTAATTGCATATACACTAAAAATAAGACCCGCCCATCCAATTGTACTTCTTGATAATTCATAGTCTTTAAGCCAAAGTGAAAGAGCACTTCCAATTATCACCCAAGGAAAACCACTAATTGCTCCAAGCAGCAAGATGCGCAGCATTCTGTTATCAAAATAAATTGATAATCCTACATTTTCTTTCGTCATTAAATATTAGAATAGGTAATAGTGCCGACTGACGTCAATCAATATATTGCAGATTATTCGGTCTTATTCAATTGGTGCAGGATTATCGCTGAAGCTTCTAAGATAAAGTATGACGTTTGCTCTATCTTTTTCTTTTTTTAGACCCACAAAAGACATTTTTGTACCTTCAATATATTTTTTTGGATTTAAAAGATATCCGTTAAGTTGCTCATATGTCCAGTTGCCTCCGTATGCCGCCATTGCATTTGAGTATTTATAATCCTCTTTTGAACCAATATCTTTATTTACTATATCCCAGAGTGCTGGCCCAATTTTATTTGCTCCACCTTTTTCTACAACATGACACTGTGAACATTTCTTAAAGACCTTTGCACCTTTTTCTATATCTGCTGATGCAAGCAGAGTCTGAATTGGTATTTCAGGTTCCGCAGTAGCAGTGTCGTCTGCCATTGCTGCTGATGCAGACACCACCATATCTTCAGCGCCCTCAACTTGATAGGCTGCTACCTCAGGTTTTTCAACATGATATAAAATCTCACTGAAGTTTGCTAAACCGATAAATACAAGGGCCACAACTAATACACAGGCTACAATTTTATTAATTTCGAATGAATCCATGATGTCTCTTGACGTAATTAGATAATTATTTAAACAATAACCGAATTTAATCAAGTTTTTATGCGTCTTCTAGTCGCATAATTTATTTATGATAGGCCAAGAAAACACAGCGATAATCATCCCGGTCAGATTACAAGCGAGCAGGCTACCAAATAAGCCTTTGCTCGACATTGCTGGCAAACCAATGATCCAACATGTTTGGGAGTCAGCCATTGCTTCTGATTTGGGTCGAGTAGTGGTTGCTACAGACAGTGATGAAATCGCCAAGTGTATTGAAAGTCTTGGGGGTGATGTATGTATGACTTCTGAAAATCATCAGACAGGTACTGATCGCATGCATGAAGCGCTTCAAGCAATTGATCCAGGTAAAATGATTCATTACATCATTAATTTACAAGGCGACTTGCCTACAATTAACTCGATGGCTTTAGAGAAAGTTTTAAATTTATTATCATCAGAAGAAAATGAAATAGGCACACTGGTCACCCAGTTTGAAAGAGAGGAAGATCTTAACAAAGAGCAATTTGTAAAAGCAGTCTGTAATTTATCTGGTAGTGAAACTGAATCTTATGCAGAGAATTTTGTAAGAAAACAAGGAGATTATGATTCTAAGAACCTTTTTCATCACATAGGTATTTACTCTTTTAAGAGAGACGCTCTAGAAAAATTTGTCACTTTGTCTCAAACTGATCGAGAAAAAAATGAAAAATTAGAGCAATTAAGAGCACTTGATAATAATATGAAAATAAAAATTGGTTTAATTGACTTTTTACCTCTCGGAGTTGATACTCCGGATGACTTAGAAGAAATTAGAAAGATATTAAGCAAATGAAAAAAATAGCTTTCCAAGGTGATCTCGGAGCTTATTCACATCTTGCGTGCATTGAAGCTGCGCCTGGTCACAATCCTGTTGCGTGCAGAACATTTGAGTCTGCCATGGAGCAAGTTAATGCATCAGAGTGTCATTTAGCCATGATACCAATTGAAAACTCGGTCGCGGGCAGGGTAGCGGATATTCACTACTTACTTGGTGGATACGATTTAAAAATATATTCAGAACACTTTCAAGAGATCAATCATCAGTTAATGGTAAAACCAGGCGCTTCCTTAGATACAATTAAAAATGTACGTAGTCATTCTATGGCTATTGGACAATGTCATGCTGCGATAAAAAAATATAATTTAGATGTCATCATAATGGCGGATACTGCAGGTTCTGCCAAATTTATTAGTGAGCAAGGAACAATGGAAGATTCAGCGATTGCCTCAACACTTGCAGCTGATACTTATGGATTAGATATAGTAGATACAAATATTCAAGACATGAAAAATAATACAACTCGATTTTTAATAATGTCAAAAGAACTTCAACAAGAAAGAAACGAAAACTTGTCATACCTGACAAGTTGCATATTTGAAGTAAAGAGTGTTCCTTCAGCTCTTTATAAGGCGCTCGGAGGTTTTGCAACTAATGGGGTCAATCTAACTAAATTAGAGAGTTTCATTGTTGATGGTGATTTTAATAAAGCTCAATTCTATATTGATCTAGATGGCCACGCTGAAGATCAATCGGTAAAAGGAGCTTTAGAAGAGCTATCCTTTTATACTGAAAAACTGAAAGTCTTAGGTGTTTATCCAAAACATTCATATAGAAACAATTAGTTTACTTATTGTGCATCCAAGCAACAATTAATTGGTGAGCTACAGCCATTGCAGGAGGTATCCATATCCTGTCAGGGCTTTTACCAACGAATATACGATTTAAGTCTTCTCGAGATAACCATACTGCATCTTCAATTTCATCCTGATCTAAATCAGTTGTATCACCATCTGTTTGACAGAAACATGCGATCATTAATTGAGAAGGAAATGGCCATGGTTGGGTAAATTTATACTCAACACTTGTAACATTTAATCCCACTTCTTCTTTAACTTCTCTAATAACTGCATCTTCGATGGTTTCACCCGGTTCTAAAAAACCTGCCAGTGCTGAGAACATTCTGGGTGGAAATATTTTTTGGCGACCGAGTAAACATTTGTCTTTAAAAATAGGAAGCATTATTACGACAGGGTCAACACGAGGAAATAACTCTACGTTACAATTTTTGCAAATTTTTTTGCAACCTGCATCAACAGTTTCAAGTCGGGAACTTTCACATCTGGTACAAAAAATATTGGATGAATTCCATTCGACCATCGACTTAGCCTGGGCAAGAATACCTGTGTCTTCTGGGGAAATACTCTGTGCTATCGATCTTAAATCAATAAATTTACAGTTGGGAAATGCAGTTTTGTCGAAGTCTTTGTTACTTTTTGATAAATCTATGGCGTAGTAGCTTTTATTTTTTAACTTGCCTAGGAAAAGCAAATAAGCATCTTCAATAAAATTTTTTATTTGATCATATGTGGCTAAAAAAATTGTTGAATTTGAGCCAGGTTCACTGCTCACGTGTATCAATGGTTTCCCTGAGTGAAAAACAACAAAACGTGTTTCATTGTCCAATAAATTTGCTTTTTGCCAGTCTTTATCGCTTCTAAAACCTGACATTCTATCGAGAGGATTATTTGCAAATATTATTTTGTTCATTAATTTATTATTTATTAAACAACATTTTATTTTCGTTATGATACAATATTTTGGGAGATTGAGTAGACAAGTTATTCGCCAATCCGGTCAGGTCTGAAAAGAAGCAGCCGTAACGAAGATATTTGGGTTACGTTGATCTCCCACTAAAGATTAGTGATTTTTATGTCCGAAACAACCAACATACCTATTCCATTAAAATATAGACCGCTAAAGTTTAGTGAACTTATTGGTCAAGATCTCATGTCTAAGACAATACAAAATGCAATTGAGATGAATAGAATTGCCAACGCTTATTTACTCACAGGGGTTAGAGGTGTGGGGAAAACAACGACAGCTAGAATTATCGCAAAATCACTTAATTGTTTGAACATAACGGAGCAAGATAACAACGAGCCATGTGGGGTTTGTGACAATTGTAAAGCGATAACAGAGTCTAGAAGTGTTGATGTTTATGAAATGGATGCAGCATCGCGCACCGGAATAGCTGATATAAGAGAGCTGATTGAAGGCGTTCAATACTCGCCCGTATCATCAAAGTATAAAGTATATATTATAGATGAAGTCCATATGTTATCGACAGCAGCCTTTAATGGATTACTTAAAACATTGGAAGAGCCGCCACCTCATGTGAAATTTATTTTTGCAACTACTGAGGTAAGAAAAATACCTACAACCATACTATCAAGATGCCAAAGATATGATTTAAAAAGAGTTGAACCTGATGATTTAGTTATTTTTTTAAAATCCATTTGTGAAAAGGAAACTGTTGAGTTTGAGGAAGGTGCATTGAAAATTATCGCAAGAGCTGCAGATGGATCTGTAAGAGATGGCCTGTCTATACTCGATCAATCTATTGCATTTTCAGGTAAACATATTTCTGAAGAGCAAGTAAAAGAGATGATCGGTTTAAACGATCCAACCAAAATTTTAGAACTAATCAAATTCATTACTGCCGGTCAAACTCAACAGTCACTTGAAAAAATAAATGAACTTTATGACAACGGAGCTGATCCATCAATGATTGTAAAAGATCTGATAGAAACTGTTCATAGTTTGACTATGATTAATATTGATGCAGCTGAGGGGGTCAAAAGCTCACTTACAGACAGTGAATATAATGCAGTGCAAGAGGTAGCAGGTAATCTTGATGTATCCACTCTCTCAATGATCTGGCAAATGCTTAATAAGGGATTGTATGAAGTTACAGACTCATTTTCTCCCATAACTTCGCTTGAAATGTTGATCATTAGGATCATTTATTTAAATGATATACCAAAACCTAATGAAATAATAAGTGAACTAAATAATATGGTTGAAAAAAATGATAATAAAATACAGGATAAATCAGGAGAAACATCTTCAGAAATGGATCCAAAAGTAAAAGAAATTATTGATTTCTTTCCTGGAACTGAAGTTGAACAAATTGAAGAGAAATAAATATGAACAATTTTAACAATATGATTAAGCAGGCCCAAGACTTGCAAAAAAAAATGGCTGAGGCTCAGGAAAAGGTAGAAACACTGGAAGCTGAAGGTATATCAGGTGGAGGAATAGTTAAAATAACTATAAATGGAAAAAATAATGTAACTTCTGTAAACATTGACGAAACAGCGATAGATAAAAATGAGAAAGAAATTTTAGAAGATTTGATAGTTGCAGCTTTTAATGATGCGCGAGACAAAATTCAAAGAAAAATTGCGGATGAAATGAGTTCTCTTACCGGTGGCATAAAACTTCCTCCAGGAATGAAACTGCCTTTCTAGTATGA
>QCMV01000004.1 GCA_003213515.1 Pelagibacteraceae bacterium AG-422-N09
TCTCTCCAAGAGAAATCTCAAAATTATATTTTTTTAATCCAAAGGAATTAGATAAATTAAATTCTAAAAAAGATGAAATTGATGTTGATAAATCAAAAAAACTCTTAAATGAGATATCTAAGTTTGATAATGCTCAAGCAGTTGTTTGTGTGAGAGGATATATAATTGCAATTGAGGCTGCTGAAGGAACTGATCGTTTACTAGATAGAGTATTTGATGTGAGAAAAAACCTTAATCAATTAAAATCTAAAGCTGGAATGCTTGTAAAGATACCCAAGAAAAGTCAGAGTAAATTAGTTGATTTGCCTGTAATAGGGCTTAACACGCTAAGGCTAATTAAAAAGGCTAATTTAAACGGAATTGCAATCTATCCAAAACACACATTGATTCATGAAAAAAAGAAAAGTCCTACAATATGCTAAAAAAATATGAATTGAAAATTTATGATGCAGCTCAGTAAAGTTATCTAGTGTTTTTTCTAGATCTTTTTACGCCATATTTAAGGGATTTATTGCCAGTATAATACTGCCTTGGTCTTCCAATTTTCTGGATAGGGTCTTCAATCATCTCTGTCCATTGAGCAGTCCATCCAGCTGTTCGAGCTATAGCAAAAATAACTGTAAACATTTCAGGTGGAAATCCTATTGCTCTAAGAATTATCCCAGAATAGAAATCAACATTAGGGTATAATTTCTTTTCTATAAAATACTTTTCATTTAAAGCAATTTTTTCTAACTCCATAGCGAGTTTAAGTATTGGATCATTTTTTATACCTACATGAGCTAAAACCTTTTTACATATTTTTTTTAAAATCTTTGCCCTTGGATCGTAGTTTTTATAAACCCGGTGTCCAAATCCCATTAATTTAAATGGATCTTTTTTTGATTTTGCTTTATTTAGATATTTTCCTATATTTTTTGTCGATCCAATTTCTTCAAGCATTTCTAAAGCTGCTTGATTTGCCCCTCCATGAGCTGGTCCCCATAAAGATGAGACTCCCGCAGCAATACAAGCAAATGGATTGGCACCAGATGAGCCAGCTAGACGCACCGTAGATGTTGAAGCATTTTGTTCGTGATCTGCGTGCAAAATAAATATTGTATCCATAGCTTTAGATATAACAGGAGAAATTTTGTATTCTTCTGCCGTATTACTAAAACACATATGTAAAAAATTTTCTGAAAAAGATAAGTTGTTTTTTGGAGATACAAAAGCTTGGCCAATTGAATATTTATACGCCATAGCACCGATTGTTGATGATTTAGCAATTATTCTTCTAGTCGCCTCTTGTCTTTGATGGGCGTCATTGATATCCAAGGTATCTTGATAAAATGAGGACAATGCCCCCATAACCCCGACCATCATTGCCATTGGATGAGCATCACGTCTGAAACCTTGAAAAAAGTTTATAATTTGTTCATGCAGAAGTGTGTGACGAGTAATAAGTTTTTTATATTTTTTTAATTGTTCCCTATTAGGCAAATCACCATAAATTAATAAATTTACAACTTCTATAAAGTCACTTTTATTTGCTAACTCTTCTATATCATACCCACGATATCTTAAAATTCCTTTATCACCGTCGATGAATGTAATTTTTGATTCACACGATGCTGTTGAAGTAAATCCTGGATCATAAGTGAATAATTTTGCTTGTGAGTGCAGTTTAGAAATATCAATAACAGACTCACCTTGTGTAGATTTGTATATTGGTAGTTCGTAAGTATTTTCGTTAATAGTAAGTTTTGCTGTTTTTATTTTAGAGGTGCTTTTATTTTTGGGCATTCACGTATTAATTAAACTATTTATCAAATAATTAAAGCAAAATATAATTAATATTTTCTTAAGAGACCTATTAATTTACCCTGAATTTTGACTCGATGAGCAGATAAAATTCGTGTTTCATAAATAGGGTTAGCACTTTCAAGTGCTATGCTTTGACCTTTTTTTCTAATTCTTTTTAAAGTTGCTTCATTGTCATCAATTAAGGCAACAACAATTTCACCATTATCCGCTATATTAGTTTTTTTAATTAAAACAGTATCTCCATTGTGAATGCCTTCATTGATCATTGAGTCACCTTCAACTGTTAATGCATAACTTTCACCTATTGGCATCATTTCTTTTGGAACATCAACAGATGTATCATTTTGTTGAATGGCTTCAATTGGAGTACCAGCAGCAATTTTTCCCAAAAGTGGAAGAGTACTTAATTTATGATTATCATCGTTCGCATTATTTATAAAATTTCCAACAACCAAATTATTTTTATTTTTTTCAGAAATCTTTATGTTTGATATTCCATCTTTAATTATTTCAAGTGCTCTTGCTTTATGAGCTAATCTTTTTACAAATCCTCGTTCTTCGAGTGCTAAAATTAATCTGTGGATGCCTGATTTTGATTTTAAATTAAGTGCAGACTTCATCTCTTCATAAGAAGGAGTGACACCATTTTTACTTTGGAACTTCTGAATATAATTTAATAATTCTTTTTGCTTCTTTGTTAACATTGATTCGATCCTTAATTAATGTTCTATCAATGTTCTCTTATAGTTTCAATAAAAAAAAATTCATTATTTTCAATGATTAATTGAGATTATGTAATTTTTTAATTTAATAATTCTGCAATGCGGTTTGGCAAATTATCTGACTTCATTAAAAATTCACCAATTAAATAGTTGCTTATACCCGTGGTTGTATGAATTTTTGATATGTCGCTTTTACTATGAAAGCCACTTTCAGAGATGATGAGTTTGTCACAATTATCTAAATGTTGGGACAAATTTATTGAGGTATCTAGGTTAGTCACAAAATTATTTAGGTTTCGATTATTTATACCTATCATATTTGAATTCATAGTTTTTGCTCTTTGCAGTTCATCATAATCGTGTACTTCAATAATGCTATCCATCTTAAGTTCACTTGCTAAGTTAGCAAATCTATCTGCATCATCTTGACCTAACATTGATAATATGATCAGGATACAATCAGCCCCAATTAATTTGCTTTCATATATTTGGTAATCGTCAACTATAAAATCTTTTCTTAGTATAGGTAGTTGCACTTCTTTTCTAATTTCAATTAAATCATCAATTTTGCCATTAAAATATTTTTCGTCTGTCAAAACTGAGATGCACGAAATATTATTGTCTTCATATGCCTTTGCAAAATCGATTAAATTTATTTTCTCTTTAGTAAATTTACCTAAAGAGGGACTGGCTTTTTTTATTTCTCCTATAATAGATATTTGACTCTTTTGATGATTTAATTTTTCAAAGAAAGGAAAGTTAATATTGTTTATATTCAATTTACTTTCAATTTTTGATTGAGGAGTTATTTCTTTTTGATTTGAAACAAAATCAATTTTATACTCATATATTTCTTTTAATATTGACATTATAAATTTGTAAATTTAGACAATTGTTCAATAATTCTCAAAGGTTCTCCACTTTCAATAATCAATTGAACTTCTTTAAAAGCTTTTACAATATTTTTTTCATTGAAATCTTCGGATTGATTTATTAGAATACCGAAAGTGGCATTTGCACAAACAGTATTATAAAAAGTATCTTTTTTACCTTTAAATATTTCAATTATACGATCAGCATTAAATATTGCGTCACTTCCTTTAATTTCATCATCTATCATTTTTGGACAATCAAGCATTTCAGGATCAAACTGCATAATTCCATTCTTATTTGTGAAAATTAAATTAATTCCGCTGAGAGATATTTCATCGTTCCCATCATGGCCAGCAATTAAGCAAATATTTTTGTCTTCTTTTTCAAAAACGTCCTTATAAATATCAAAGACTTCTTTAGAATAAACGCCAACTATTTGATTTCTAACATTTGCTGGATTTAACAAAGGACCCAACATATTAAATATAGTTCGGAACCCAAGTAATTGTCTCACTTGAGCAACGTGTTTCATGGCAGGGTGGTGATTTGGGGCAAACATAAAGCATATTCCTATATTTCTGAGACAATCTTCTAATTTAGAAGTTTCCATATCGACATTTATGTTTAATGCTTTTAAAACATCAGCTGAACCACATTTTGATGTTAGTGCTCGATTTCCATGTTTAGCTATTGGTATACCAGAGGCCGCCAAAACAAAAGCTGTTGCAGTTGAAATATTTAAGCTATTTTTTCCATCACCTCCTGTACCGCATGTGTCCATTGTATTTAATGGTGCATTGATTGAGAGCATTTTTTTTCTCATTACTTCTAAAGCAGCAATTACATGATGTGATTTAACTCCTGACTTTTGGAGCAATGAAATAAATGAGCTTATTTGTATCTCACTTATTTCACCATTCATGATTTGCATAAAGGCTTTTTTAGTGGATTTTAAATCTAAACTATCTTCGTAAGCTAATTGAATGAATTCTTTGAAATCAACAGTCATAAATTTAAAAAATTCTTCATTATTTTTTTGCCAAATGGTACAGAGGCTATACTTTCTGGATGAAATTGAACTCCATAGCAAGGGTAATTTTCATGCTCAATTCCCATTATTACATTTTTTTTATTGTCAATAGTCTCCGAAATTACTCTAAAATTTTTAGGCAGTGTTCCATTTTTAATTACTAAACTATGATATCTAGTTGCTTCAAATGATGCTGGTAGTCCTTTGAATATTTTTGAACCAAGGTTTGAAACTTTTGAAGTTTTACCGTGCATAATTTTACCTGCTTTAATTATCTTTGCACCGAATGCTTGTCCAATGGATTGATGCCCCAAACACACACCAAGTATGGGCATTTTATCATAAAATTTTTTAACAAGATCTAAACAAATACCTGCTTCATTAGGAGTGCAAGGACCAGGTGATATTATAATTTTTTCGGGATTAAGTTTTGCTATTTTTTTTAATGATATTTTATCATTTCTATATATTTGAACGTTATGTCCTAGTTCTTCAACGTAGTGTACTAAATTATAAGTAAAGCTATCATAATTATCTATTAGCAATATCATAGGTTATTTCCAAGTACGATTTCAGCAGCATTTAATACTGCTTTAGCTTTATTTACAGTCTCCATATATTCGAGTTCTGGATCACTATCATAAACTACACCGCCTCCAGCTTGAACATATAATTTATTTTTAGTAATTATCCCTGTTCTTAAAACGATGCAAGTATCCATATCTCCATCAGGAGAGATATAACCAATTCCACCCGCATAAATACCGCGGACATCAGTCTCTAATTCATCTATAATTTGCATAGCTCTTATTTTTGGTGCCCCCGATACTGTTCCAGCTGGAAATCCTGCCATTAGTGCTTCAATTGTACTGATATTTTTTTTAAGTTTACCAGTTACATTAGAAACCAAGTGCATTACATGAGAATATTTTTCAATTATAAATTTGGCGGTTACGTTTACAGTTGATTTTTTTGCTACTTTACCAACATCATTTCGACCAAGATCTAACAACATTAAGTGTTCCGATGTTTCTTTTTCGTCTGAAAGTAAGTCTAACTCGTACTTTCGGTCCTGTTTTATGTTTTTGCCTCTCGGCCTTGTACCTGCGATAGGTCGTAAAGTTATTAATTCAGATCTAAGTCTGACCAGAATCTCTGGACTTGAGCCAACAATTTGAAAATTAGGCAAATTAAAGTAGTACATAAATGGTGAGGGGTTAGTCAATCTCAGTACTTTGTACAGCGAGCTGCCTTTACTTTTAAAATTAGTTTCAAATCTTTGACTTGGAACTACCTGAAATATGTCACCAGCTTTAATATATTTTTTTGCTTTTTTAATATTATTAATGAATTTTGACTTAGTTATATTTGATTTAATCTTAAGCCTTTTCTTTTTATTGAGATCAATTGTATGATTGTTTACTTTTTTATAAAGGTTATTTTCTATATCATTTAATTCGTTAAGAACTTGTTCATATTCTTGAGCTTTTTTTACACCAGATAAGAAATGCTTTAATATATATAAAGAATTAGAAACATTATCATAAACAATTAATATCTGAGGAATAAAAAGTATAAGTTCAGGAGTCATTAAAGTGTTCTTTTTTTTGAACTTAGATATTTTCTCGATATTATAAATATTCTCATATGATATATAACCAAAAAAAGCACCTGCCATAGGCGGCAGTTTTTTGTCCTTTAAAAATTTATACTTACTTATTGTTCTATCAATTTTTAAAAATGCATTTTTATTTTTTGAAGAAATTTTTTTTTCTTTAGTTTCTTTTCTATTGTTTATTTGTATTGTTTTAATTGTATTGTAACCACATATTGAATATCTTCCCTTATCCTTCCCTTTTTCAACAGATTCATAGAGAAAGCTAAAATTATTGTTTTCTACAATATTAATAAACTCAGGAATAGGGTCAGATTTAAATTTTTTTATTTTTTTAAAAAATATAAAATTATGTTTGTTTTTAAAGGATGTTAAATATTGATTTTTAGTATGAGAAAAATTCATTACATGAACAGTTTATCTATATTTTGATCATAAATTTCATAAGATGAATTTTGAATAATTTCTAATGCCATTATATCAGCTAGTGATGAATTAAAATTATTATTTATATTTATTTTAACAGAATTATAAAAATCGTCAGAAATTTGATTTCTTGGCATAATAATTTCAGTGACAACACCAATTCCAATTCCTCCGTCAGGTTTTAGAATTTTAAATGGTTGATTAAGTTTATTATTAAATGCATTGACAACTGTTTCATTCTGAAAGTCGGAGTTTGTACGATTTATCTTTTCAAGTTTTAGCAAATTATAATCATTATTAAGCACATATTCAGAAAAAGAATCTTCATTTTGTATCTTAATTGAATTTAAAATGTCATCAGAAAGTTTATCAAGGTTTTTATCTTTTTGCTCGGCTACATAGTCAGTTATAACTTTTTCTCTAATTTTTTCTAAATCAGGTACGTAAGATTTTTGTTTTTCTTTAAGCGTATAAATATAGGCGATATTTTCTTTTATTATTATTTCTGAAATAAATCCGATTGGAGTATTTTCATCCAAAAATGAACTATCTTCCCCTAAATTTACTAAAAACTGCTCAAAATCAACATTTTCAGATAATTTGATGTTAACGCTATTTTCAACTATCTCATCAAATGTATAATCATTAATTAGCAATTCATCTAGAATATTAATGGCGTCATCAAATTCTTGATATGCAGCCTCTAATGATAGGTATTCTATAATTTCACTTTTAACAGATTCAAAATCTATCACTTTTTCTTCATTTACTTTACTTACCCTAAATAAATAAAACCCTAAATCATCGTAGCTAATGGGTTCGCTCAAGGCATTAACATCTAATTTAAAAATAAACTCTGAAATATTTTTAGAGAAAGTATCGCCAGTAAAATTTTCTATATTTGAAAGCTTAAAATCATTTATTTTAATGTATTCATTAAAGTCATTAATATTTTTTTCTGCTACTGCATCATAAAAATCATAAGCTTCAGACTCATCGCTAAACCTTATAAAATGAATATTTCTGCTTTCTACTTCAGTATATTGATCAATATTATTGCTGTAGTAATCCTGAGCCTCAACAATATTAATATTCTCTTTTCTTTTAAAGTCATTAATATTTACTTCAATAAAGTCTATAATAGTTTTCTCGGGAATTAGATAATTCGATTTATTATCCAAATAGTAATCATTAATTAAATTATTATTTGTATCAATTTTAACTTCATTTTTATTCAATAAAAAATAACTAATTGTTCTCTTTTCACCTTCATAGTCATATAGTTTATTAATAATTGCATCATTTATGTAATTATCAGCATTAAAATTTTCAAAAATAATACCTTGAAAAATACTATTTTCTATTTCTCTCAGAAAAGATTCTTCAGATTGAAAATTATTTAAAATAAAATTTTTGTATTTAATATTAGAAAATGTTTCATTGCTGTCTTTGAATTCATCTAGATTAGATATCACTGATTTCAAAGACTCTTCATTTAAATATATGCCTCTTTTTTTAGCATAATCATTAACCATTTTAGAATAAATGAGGTCTTGTAGCAGTAGATTATGAAGTTGCAACTCATAAGCTTCTTTGAGGCTTAAATTTGAATTGGTATTTTGATTATAATCTCTTACAGTTTGTTGAAACTTTATATAAAATTCATCAAGCGATATTTTTTCATTACCTACTTTTGCAGCAAGTTGACTGTTGCCAGAAGAAAGTATGTCTCCCACGCCCCACAGAGCAAAACTTAAAACCATTATAGCAAGAAGTATTTTGCCAAAAATTGATGAAACTAAATTTCTTATTATATCTAACATTTTTTACTATGATGGTATAAATTAGAGTTTATAAAAGGAATAATCACGAATGAAAAGGGTTAAATATACTATCGCTAATTGGAAGATGAATGGCTTAAATGGAGCTGTAAAGGTAGTTAATTCCATTGACAGGCATATTAAAAACACAAGACATAAAAAATCTAAAGTTGTCATTTGTCCCCCTTTCACATTGTTGACTAATTTCATTAACGCAAAAACTGGAATTGATTTTGGGGGTCAAGACTGTCATCACTTAAATGAAGGTGCATTTACCGGATGTATCAGTGCTCAAATGCTTAAATCTGCAGGGTGCAAATATGTCATAATAGGCCATTCAGAACGAAGGGAGTATCAAAAAGAAACATCAAAAGAACTTAATTTAAAAATTGATATTGCAAACAAGTATAATTTAAAAATTATTTACTGCATAGGCGAGAGATTAAGTGAAATAAAGATTAGAAAAAAAATTCTCAACAGTCAGCTCAGCTCACTCCCAAAAAAAATAAATATAAAAAATCTTATTATTGCTTACGAACCTGTCTGGGCCATCGGGACAGGTAAAACCCCATCAATCGGTGAAATCAATTGTATACATTTAGATATTAGAAATTTACTCTCAAAAAAAATTGGTAAATCTGAAAGTCAAAATATCTCAATATTATATGGAGGGTCAGTCAATCCTTCCAATGCTAGTGATATTTTAAATTTAGATCAAGTAGATGGTGCTTTAGTGGGTGGCGCATCTTTAAAATCAAAAGATTTTAGTAAAATAATTGATTCTTACTCATAATTAGATATATAACTCATTTTATGGAAACATCTTTATTAATAATCCACGCTATACTTGCAGTTGTTTTAATTATTGTTGTACTCGTTCAAAGAGCAGAGGGCGGTGCGCTTGGCATTGGAGGCGGTAGTGACGGCATGTCTCCTCGAGGAAGCGCTGACATATTAACAAGAACAACCGCAATTATTGCTGTATTATTTGTGATTACAAGTATAAGCCTAACTGTTTTAAGTTTAAAATCGTCAGATAGAAGTCTAAATTTTGAAGATACAGGCACAGAGGAAACGATTGAAGGTTTAATTGAAGATTTACCTGAACAACCACAACTAGATTAATACCTTTGATTTAATTAAGACTCTGTAGTATAAAATACTTCCATGACGCGATTTATATTTGTAACAGGCGGCGTGGTTTCATCACTTGGTAAAGGCTTAGCTTCTGCTTCTTTAGCTTCTTTACTTCAACATCATGGCTATAAAGTAAGGATTAGAAAATTAGATCCATATCTAAATGTTGATCCAGGCACAATGAGTCCATATCAGCATGGTGAAGTTTATGTTACTGATGATGGTGCAGAAACGGATTTGGATCTTGGTCATTATGAAAGATTTACTGGTGTAGTTTCTAAAAAATCTGACAACATCACATCTGGAAGAGTATATCAAAAAATTATAACAAGAGAGAGAAAAGGCGAGTACCTAGGAGCTACAGTACAAGTTATTCCACATGTTACAAATGAAATTAAAGAATTTATTTCAAACGATCTTGAGCAAGAAGATTTTGTGATATGTGAGATAGGTGGGACAATTGGAGATATTGAAAGCTTACCTTTTATAGAAGCTATAAGACAATTTCATAATGATAATGGGCATGATAACTCATTATTTATTCATGTTACATTGGTACCATACATTGCAAGTTCAGGTGAATTAAAAACAAAACCTACTCAACATTCAGTAAAAGAACTGAGGAGTTTGGGTATACAACCAAATATTTTATTGTGCAGATCTGACAGAATAATACCTGAAGGTGAAAGAAAAAAAATTGGCTTATTCTGCAATGTTCAACATAACTGCGTTATACAAGCGATAAATGCAAATTCAATATACGAAGTTCCAATTAATTTTTACAATGAAGGATTAGATAAGAGAGTCTTAGAATATTTCAATTTAGATGCAAATAAAACTATAGATCTTAAAATGTGGTCTCAAGTTTCAAAACATGTTCTTGAACCTGAAGGAAAGGTCGTAATTGCAATAGTGGGCAAATATACAGGACTTGCTGATGCTTATAAATCCCTGAATGAAGCATTATCTCATGGTGGAATTTTTAATAATGTAAAAGTTGAATTAAAATGGTTCGAGTCTGAAGAATTAAATAGTTCCAATACGTCAAGCTTATTAGCAAATTGTCATGGCATTTTAGTTCCAGGAGGATTTGGTGAACGAGGTTCGGAAGGAAAAATTGCAGCAATTAAGTATGCAAGAGAAAACAATATACCATATTTTGGAATATGTTTTGGAATGCAACTTGCAGTTATAGAGATGGCAAGAAATATATTAGGTATGCAGGATGCAAATTCAAGCGAATTCTCTAATTGCACTAATTCAATTGTCGGCCTTATGACGGAGTGGACAACTTCAGAAAATACAACCGAAAAGAGATCTAAAAATGACGACCTTGGTGGAACAATGAGACTTGGATCATATGAAGCAAAATTAAGAAAAGGCAGTAAAATATATAATATATATAAAGACGAAATTATTAATGAAAGACATCGTCACAGATATGAAGTTAACAATAAATTTGCCGAAGAATTTGAAAACAAAGGCGTTATCTTTTCTGGTTATTCACCTGATGGACTGTTACCTGAAACTGTTGAACTGAAAGATCATCCATGGTTTATTGGAGTGCAATATCACCCTGAATTAAAATCAAAGCCATTTGAACCACATCCTTTATTTAAGTCATTTATTGATGCTGCAAAAAAGATACAAAGATGAATAAAATAGTAAAATTGAATAATTTTGAATTTTCTAATTATGATAAATTAAATCTAATAGCTGGACCATGTGTTCTTGAGTCCCATAGTCATGCTAAAAAAATGGTTGAGGCACTCTTAGAAATTACTACAAAATTAAAAATTAATTTTGTTTATAAGACCTCTTTTGATAAGGCCAACCGTACAAGTTTACATTCTGAGAGAGGTTTAGGAATCGATGCTTCATTAGAAATATTTAAATCTCTAAAAGAAGAATATAAGATAAATATTTTAACAGACGTGCATAATGTATCTGACTGTGAGAAAGTAAAAGATTATGTTGATATATTGCAAATTCCAGCTTTTTTATGCAGACAGACTGATTTATTAATTGCTGCAGCAAAAACTGATTTAATAGTAAATGTTAAAAAAGGTCAGTTTTTAGCTCCATTGGACATGATTAATGTCTCTAAAAAAATTGAAGATAGCGGTAATAAGAAAATACTTTTGACTGAAAGAGGGGCTTCATTTGGCTATAATAATTTAGTTTCTGATATGAGATCACTTGAAATTATGAAAAGTGAGATAGGCTACCCTGTAATTTTTGACGCAACTCACTCCGTGCAATCACCTGGAGGAATGGGTGATAAAAGTGGGGGAGATAGAAAGTATGTGCCGGCTCTATCAAAAGCTGCTACTGCAGTTGGTGTTGCAGGTGTATTTATGGAAACACATAATGATCCAGATAATGCTCCATCCGATGGACCAAATATGGTCAAATTAGAAGATATGAGTGATTTGATAAAAAAACTCATTGAAATTGACAATTTAGTCAAAGAAAAATAAGTATCTAGAGATAACATAGATATTTATGCATTTTATAAAAAATATAGTTTCCAGACAAATATTCGACAGCAGAGGCAACCCTACTGTTGAAACAGACGTTTTTCTATCAAACGGTGTTATGGGTAGAGCCGCTGTTCCATCTGGTGCATCAACTGGTAAAAATGAGGCTTTTGAATTAAGGGATAACAAGAAGTTATATCATGGAAAATCTGTTTTAAAGGCAGTAGACAATGTCAATAGCGTAATTTTTGATACACTTTCTGGTTATGATGTTCTTGAGCAGGAAGAAATTGATGAGACTTTAATAGAATTAGATGGAACACCAAATAAAAAAAGGTTAGGGGCCAATGCAATATTAAGTGTTTCACTTGCCTGTGCTGACGCTGCTTCAAAGTATTTGGGTATACCTCTTTACAAATATTTAGGTGGCTCCAAGGCATTTAGAATGCCAACACCTATGCTTAATATTATAAATGGAGGAGCCCATGCAAATAATAATTTATCATTTCAAGAATTCATGATTATACCTGTAAAATGCAATACCTTTACAGATTCTATTAGAAAAGCATCCGAAGTTTTTCACACACTTAAACAAATTTTAGAAAAAAAAAATATATCAACTGCAGTTGGAGATGAAGGCGGTTTTGCACCAAATTTAAAAAATGAAGACCAAGCCTGTGCACTAATAAAAGAAGCGATTACAAAAACAGGATATAAATTAGGAAAAGATTTCTTTTTGTCATTGGATGTTGCAGCATCTGAATTTTATAATAATAAAAAATATAAGATCCTATCAGAGAAGAAATCGTTTTCTAGTGATCAATTTTCTGATTATTTAATCAAATTGTGTAAAAAATATTCTATTATTTCGCTTGAAGATCCTTTTGCAGAAGACGACTGGAAAGCATGGCAAAAATTTAATCATAATTATGGATCTGAAATACAAGTTGTTGGGGACGATATATTTACAACAAATATAGATTTAATTTCAAAAGGCATAAAAATGAAAGCTGCAAACGCCGTCTTAATAAAAGTAAATCAAATTGGAACATTAACTGAAACTATGAAGGCAATAGAACTTGCTCAAATGAATGGTTTAGAAACTATTATCTCTCACCGATCTGGTGAAACAGAAAATACGTTTATTTCTGATCTTTCAGTAGCAACAAATTCTGGTCAAATTAAAACAGGGTCAATGTCTCGTTCTGATAGAATTGCTAAATTCAATCAACTAATTAGAATTGAGGAATTTTTTAATTCTAAAAAATCATTAAAAATCAATAAGTTTTACTGATATAATATTAATTAAAGAGAACAAAAAGAGTCCAAAGGGCATTTTTTTTATTTTTTTCTACCTTTTTTATTCATTGAAATTGTCCTGATTCGCCAAATATGATTCTCTTACTTGACATGAATAAGGTTGCTACATTAATGACGGCCATTAAGAATTATTATTCTTATTTTTTTCTGCCATTAATTCTAATATATTTATTATTCAATATTTTTGATGGAAATAACGGCCTCTTGTCTCATTCTAGACTAAATGCAGAAATTGCGAGTCTTGAGACAAAGGTAAAAAATATAAAAAGTAGCAATAGTTTATACGAGGTTAAAATCTCTTCTTTGCAAAAACATGACAAAAATACCGATCTAGTTGATGAACAGATAAGAAACGTTCTAGGCTACGGAAAAAATAACGAATTCATTATATTTTTTGATAATTAGTATCCACTTGAAATTACATTGAATTACCATTAATTATGGTAATGTATCAATGCCAAGTAACATATCTAAAGCTCTTTTAAGAAAGAAATTTTCTGCAATTGACAGTCCAGTTAAGCCTGAGTGGATAAAGGTTAAGATCCAAATAGATAAAATTAATGAAATAAAGAAAACCTTAAAATCAAATAAAATTGTTACTGTATGTGAAGAAGCGATGTGCCCCAATATGTCTGATTGCTGGGCAAAATCCCATGCTACATTTATGATACTTGGAGATATTTGTACGAGAGCATGCAGTTTCTGCAATATCAGTACTGGCAAACCAAATCATGTTGATCATATGGAACCTATAAGAGTTGCAAATTCAGTAAAAAAATTAAAATTATCTCATGTAGTAATTACATCTGTCGATAGAGACGATCTTAATGATGGTGGAGCTAAACATTTTTCAAACACAATTAATGAAATAAAATTAAAATGTCCTAACACAACTATTGAAATATTAACTCCTGATTTTAGAAATAAAAAAAATTCAATTGAATTGCTTTCTAAATGTCAAATAGATGTATTTAATCACAACTTAGAAACTGTTGAGTCTTTATATAAAACTGTAAGACCAGGCGCCAATTATAAACACTCACTATCTATTCTCAGGAACATTAAAAAACTAAACCCCAATCTATTTACTAAATCCGGAATTATGATTGGTTTAGGCGAGAAATTTTATGAAATTATGAAATTAATGGACGACTTGAGGTGTAATGATGTGGATTTCATTACCATTGGTCAATATTTAAGACCCACAAGAAACCATCATCCAGTAATTAAATATCATAGCCCGGATTACTTTCATAAACTTTATGAAGAAGCTATGAGTAGGGGTTTTAAAATAGCATCTTCATCACCCTTTACAAGATCGTCATATCATGCAGAGGATGACTTTAAGAGGCTGAAATATATAATGTTGAATGCCTAAGCAGGAAGAAAGCAAAACTGTTAGTTATACAAAAGATCAAATGTTTGATCTAGTTGCCGATATTGATCGTTACGATGAATTTCTTCCGTGGTGTAACAATTCTAAGATAATCAATACAAGTATAAAAGATGATATAAAAATTGTTATTGCTGACCTAGAGATTGGTTACGATCAATTTGTTTATACCTACCGCAGTGAAGTTAAACTTCATGAAGATAAAAGTGAAATAAATGTCCGAAACTTAGATGGACCTTTTAAATATTTAGAAAATAATTGGAAATTTGTATCTGTAAATGAAACTGATTGTGAAATTCAATTTAAAATTGATTTTGAATTAAATATTACACTTTTTGATATACTTATGAGAAAATTTTTTGATCTTGCTTTTCAAAAAATGGTGGATGCGTTTATTAGTCGTGCAAATGAAATATATTAGATTTTTGATAAATTCTTAATTATTTCTTTTAATATGAATTCAGTGCTTTTTTCTTGAATTTTTTTCCTCGTTCTTTCTCTAAAATTTTTTTTAATTGTTGTGTAATAATACTTGTTTTTTATTTTCGTACCCAGTCCAAAATAAACACAGCCAACTGGTGTTTTTGAACTTCCTCCATCAGGCCCTGCAACTCCAGTGACAGACACTAATATTTCACTTCTACTAATTTTTTTTAAACCTTTAACCATTGACAAAGCAGTTTGATGGCTTACTGCTCCATATTTACTTATTGTTGTTTTAGGGACTTTTAAAAGACGTTTTTTCAAATCATTAGAATATGAAACTACAGATCCATCAAAAAAATCTGAGGATCCACTAATACTGGTTAACTTGGAACTAATCATACCGCCAGTGCAGGACTCAGCTAGACAAATACTAAACGGTTTTTCTTTTCTTAATTTCTTGATCTTTTTAATATAACTAAGCATTTAAAAACAAAATTATTTTGTAAATCATAATTATTATAAGAGAATAAATGCCGGCAACAACATCATCCATTATTACACCATTAGCGCCTTTAATATTTTCTACCTTATTAACTGGATAAATCTTAAAAATATCAAATAATCTAAAACTACTAAAAGCCAATAAAACCTCATATACGTTAAATTGTAATAGAAAAATTAATGGCAATGATTGACCAATAAATTCATCAACTACAACTTCTGAGGGATCATCTTTATTTACATTTCTCAGATAAATATTGATAGCTTTAAAAGAACAAATAAAAACTATTATTATAATCATATAAAAGAAATAAATATTTAGGTAGACAATTGATATATACCAAACAAGAATCGCAAATAGTGAGCCAAAAGTACCTGGTGCTATACGGATATAACCAATTCCAAATACTGAAACAAAGGTCTTAATTAAAAAAGTCATAAATTCATAATTTTTATTGTTGTCCAACAAGCCACTGCTTTTGATTTACCAATAATACCAATGTTATCTGCGGTCTTTGCCTTTACATTTATATACTTCTCATCACAATTCATTAATGAAGAAATATTTTTTCTTATTAATTTTTTATATTTTTCAAGCCTTATTTTTTGACAAATTATAGTACAATCTAGATTACTAATAATTGAATTGTCTAATTTGATTATTTTTTTTATTTCATCTAATAAAACTACAGAAGAAATGTTTTTATATTTTTTCATTGGAGGAAAATATGTGCCAATATCGCCTTTATTGTTTGCTCCAAGTAAGGCATCAATTATTGAATGTATAACAACATCACCATCAGAGTACCCAATAGCCTGATAGTTACATCTAATTTTTAATCCAGCTAATGACAAATATTTTCCGCTTTTAAGTTTATGTATATCAAATCCACTTCCATATTTAATATTAAAATTAAGGATTTTTATTAAAGTATTAATATCATTTTTTTTTGTAATTTTTATATTTTCTTTACTAGCCTCAATGTATTTAATCTTTAAATTTTTGTTTTTTTCGATGACACCAAGATCATCGGTCGGATTTATTTTTATCTTTTCTAGATTGTCTCTAAAAAAATTAAATTTAAATACCTGTGGTGTTTGGTAGTATTTATAATCGTTTCTTTTAACTGATTTATTATTTTTTCTAATTGTGTCTTCAAATTTAGATGCTGGGACTGCACAATGATATTTTTTACTATTCATACTCGATAATAGTTCAATCATAATATTTTTTGTAAAGGTAGGTCTTGCTGCATCATGGATCATTAAAAAATCGTAATTATTTGAATTGATATTTTTTAAAGCCTGCTTGAGGCTGGCAAATCTTGTTTTACCGCCATAAACCAATTGATTTTCAGTATATTTCAATAATAAATTTTTTTCGTTTTTAGTTATTTTTTTCGAAATAGTAATATATATAGAGTCTTTGTTTAAATATTTTGTTATATTTTTAAGTGTTATTTCTATAATTGGAGTGCGATGCACCTTGTAAAAAAGTTTTGATTTTGAACTGTCAAATCTTAAGCCATTTCCTGATGCTAATATTATACAAGCAATTTTTGATTTTTTATAAGACATAGTAAATTAATATATAGCTTATTAACCGCCCAGAATGAATAATAAATACATTAATATTTCAGTTTTGAATCTACGTATTATTTCGTTGATTTTAGGTTCGTTAATATTTATTGGCTTATCTTTCGTTTTACTCTTTTATCAGAGAACCAATACAGCTAGTACACTTGAGTATTCAAATATATATATATTATTTGCAGCTCTTTTAACTTTAATATTAATATTTTCACTTATTTACCTATTATTTCCAATTTATTTAAGGGTTAGAAGAAAAAAATTAAGCACACTTAATAGTAAATTCACATTATATTTCATCCTCATTGCACTCACGCCTTCTATTTTTCTTGGCATTATCGGTTTGGCATTAATTAATTTTGGTATCAATGATTGGTTTAATTCAAAAATAAATAATGTAATTGATAATTCAGTGTTTGTTGCTGAAAGCTACTTGGAAGAGCATAAAGAAACTATTAAAGGTGATGTATACGCAATGTACAATGATCTTAACTCTTCAAGCGACGTTCTATCAAATGATAACAGTAAATTAGCAATTGCACTAAGGACTCAATCTCTAATAAGAGCACTTCCTGAGGTATATGTAATAACTAGACAGGGCACTATTTCGGCAAAAGCATTTGATAGTAATATTCTACAATATCGCCCTCCAGAAAATTCATTTGTCAGAGCTGATGCAGGGGAAATGGCCATTATGTCATCAACTATAGTCAACAAAGTTTATGCTCTAGTTAAGTTGAAAAACTATGAAAATTCTTACTTGTTTGCAGGCAGATCCATGGATGCAAATGTGATAAGCGCTTTAAATGACACTGTTTCAGCTAAAAATGAGTATACATTTCTTGAAAATAATAGAGATCAAATAAGCCTTATTTTTGTGCTTATCTACATTATTATATCATTAATACTTATTCTACTGTCCACATTTATAGGATTAAAATTTGCAGAAAAAATTGTCTTACCTTTATCTATGGTAATTAAAGCTACCAATAATATCAGTAAAGGTAAGTATGAAGATAAAATTCAAAAAACAAATGATTATGTAGAATTAAATCGTTTGGCAGAGTCATTTAATAAAATGAGTGCTGATATAATAAAACAACGTAAACAAATTTTAATTTCAGAAAAGCATGAAACTTGGTCTGATATAGCTAGAAAGATTGCACATGAAATCAAGAATCCACTTACTCCTATACAGCTTTCATCCGAACGATTGGAAAAGAAAATCAAAAATACAGCAATTGATAACAATGAAATTACTGATTGTATAGATACTATAAGACGTCAGGTTAATGAAATTGGATATTTAGTTGATGAATTTTCAAACTTCGCGAGGCTTCCAAATCCAATATTAGAGAAACAAGATATCTATGAAATTATTATCAATATAGTTAATGATTATAGAGATAATTATAAAATGATTGATTTTGAATATAATTTTGCAAAAAATAAGTATGAAATGTTGATAGATAAATCTCAGATATCAAGAGTATTTCAAAATCTTATAATTAATTCAATTCAATCAATACAAGAAGCAAATGTATCTGTTGGTAAGATCAATTTAGTATCTTCAATTTCTGATAATTATTTAAATATTTTAATATTAGATAATGGTATAGGATTAAAATATGAAAAGAATGAACTTATAAAACCTTACTTCACTACAAAGAAAAGGAGAGGCGGCTCAGGTTTAGGTCTGGCGATCGTTGAAAAGATATTATTTGATCATAATGCTGAGTTTTTCATTGAAAATAGAAATGACGGAGCTGAAGGAGCGAAAGTTGAAATTAAGTTTGATAACAAAATATGAATAAGAAAAAAATACTTATAATCGATGATGAAGTTGACATAGCCAATAATATAAAGGCAATTTTAAGTGATGAGAATTATAACTCATCAATCGCACATAATTCTAAAGATGCCTTGAAACAATTGTCCGATAATAATTATAGTTTAATAATATTGGACGTTTGGTTAACTAATTCAGACCTAGATGGAATTGAAATATTAAAAAAAATAAGAGAAACTAGTTTAACGCCAGTTATTATTATATCTGGTCACGGTAATATTGAAATGGCTGTCAAGGCAATTAAAGAAGGCGCTAACGAGTTTATTGAAAAACCTTTTACAACTGAAAGACTTTTGCTATCTGTGAGCAGGTCTATAGAACTGTATGAAATCAAATCTGAGAATGAACGTTTAAAGCAAGAAAATATTTATGATTATAAATTTATTGGAGAGTCATTAGCTATTAACAAAGTTAGAAATTTAATAAAAAAAATTGCTCCAACAACTAGTAGGGTAATGATTTATGGAGATTCTGGAACAGGGAAAGATATTGTGGCACGTGAAATACACAAATTCTCAAACTTTAATGATGGTCCGTTTATTGCAATAAATGCAGCATTAATGGAGCCTGAAAATATAGAAAAAGAATTTTTTGGTTACAAAGAAAGTGATGTCGACAAGCAAGGCTACTTTGAATTAGCGTCAAATGGAACTATATTTATAGATGAAGTAGGTGAAATGCCGTTACAGACTCAGGCAAAAATTTTAAGAGTCTTAACAGACAAACAGTTCACAAAAGTGGGAGGGAGCAAAATTATCGACCTTAAATGCAGAATTATATGCTCTTCGATACAAAATCTTGAAACACTGATTGATGAAGGTTCGTTTCGTAAAGATTTATTTCATCGTTTAAATGTGGTTAGTATTAAATTGCCGAAATTGATCGAGCGATTAGATGATATTGATGACTTAATTAGATATTTTACTGAATTATTTACAGGAGAGAGTAAAAGACATATTGATTTAATACCGATAATAAAATCTAAGTATATAAATTATGAGTGGCCTGGCAATATAAGGGAATTAAGAAATATAATTGAAAGGCATATTATACTTGGTGATAAATATGAAGAGGATATTGACACGCCTCGTGATAGAGAAATAACTAACCAAAACGTAATATCTCTGCCTCTTAAAAATGCAAGAAAAGTGTTTGAAAAAAACTATCTTCAGTCACAAATAAATCGGTTTGATGGAAATATATCTAAAACAGCGTCATTTATTGGCATGGAAAGATCGGCTTTACATAGAAAACTCAAACAACTCGGCATAACAGAAGACTTAAAAAAATGAAAGTTATAATTTGTGGGGCAGGCAAAGTTGGTACAAGTATTGCGAAACATTTAGTTTCACAGAAAAATGATGTTACTGTAATCGATCAATCTTTGGAACTGATTAATGATATAAAAGAAAAAGTTGATCTTAAAACAATTAATGGTTCAGCATCAAACCCATCAATATTAAAAAAGGCTGGAGCCGAAGAAACAGATATGATTATAGCTGTTACTTTACACGATGAAATTAACATGGTTGCCTGTCAAATGGCACATACTTTTTTTAAAATTCCTAGAAAAATAGCCCGATTGAGATCTGAAGATTTCTTAAATCCTATTTGGAGAGATCTTTATAACGCTGATAATATGCCAATAGATTTAATAATTAGTCCTGAATTAGAAGTTGCTAAATCTATTGAAAGACAATTAAAAGCACCTGGCGCTTATGATGTTGTACCATTTTTAAATGACGAAATTGAATTATTGAGTTTGCCAATAAATGAAAATTGCCCACTTATTGATACAAATTTGAAGAGCATACACGAATTATTTCAAGAAAACTCAAACAAAGATAAAGATTTACGAGCCTCTATTTTAGGAATAAATCGTGGAGATAATTTGTTTATACCAAAAAAAAGCGACTCACTTTTTAATGGAGACCTTGTTTATATTCTTTCCGACAAAAATCATGTTAAGAGGACAATGAGTGCATTTGGCTTAAATGAAAAACCAATAAAAAAAATTATAATTGTTGGCGGTGGAAACATAGGTTTTAATCTTGCAAAAGATATAGAAATATATCACTCAGATATTTCAGTTTGTATCATTGAAAATAATAACGAGAGAGCTAAGTATATTGCTGATCAACTTGGAAATACTCTAGTTTTAAATGGAGATGGACTAGATCAAAGTATATTAGATGAAGCTAATATCAGAGATACTGACATGATGCTAGCTTTAACAAATGACGATGAAACTAATATAATTATTTCAGCTGTTGCAAAGAAAAACAATTGCGAGTCACTAATTTTGGTAAATAATTCAGAATACAATAAATTAAAAGGTGTTTTAGGAATAAGTAAGGTAATTGATCCTCGAAAAATTACTGTTTCAAAAATATTAAAACACGTACATCGTGGAAGAATAGAATCGGTTTATTCAATAGGCAATAATCAGGCTGAACTGATACATGCACAGGCACTTAAATCGTCAAAATTACTAAATAAAACAATAAAAGAATCAAATTTACCAAATGGAATGAGGATTGGACTTATGAAAAAAAAGAACCATATTGTTGTTCCTAATAAGGAAACAATTATTGAAGAAAATGATGAAATACTATTTTTTTGTATGACCGAAGATTTAAAAAATGCAGAAGATCTATTTAAAATAAGAGAGGCTTATTAGTGTCAAGAATCTCCTATGTAAATGGCAATTATTGTGAGCACAAAGAGTCTTTTGTGCATATCGAAGATCGAGGCTATCAATTTGCAGATGGTGTTTATGAAGTATTTGGCGTAATAAATAAAAAAATAGTCGATTACGATGGTCATATTAATCGCCTTTTTAGATCTTTAATTGAAGTTCAAATTAAATCTCCAATTAACAAATCCTCATACTACTTTCATTTAAAGAGACTTATAAAAATAAATAGAATTGATGATGGTTTGATTTATTTGCAAATTACCAGAGGTGTAGCCGAGCGAGATTTTAAATTTCCAAAAAAAACAATACCCTCAATTGTCATGATTGCTAAAAGTATTTCTCTAGGTTCTTATGAAAATACTTTTAAAAAAGGTATTAAGGTTCGAACAGTAAAAGATTTAAGGTGGAAAAGAGTTGATATTAAAACGATTAATTTATTAGCTCCAGTATTAGCTAAACAAGAGGCTGATGTTCACAATTGTCAGGAAGCATGGTTAATTGATGGTGAAGGCTTCGTAACTGAAGGAAGCTCTAGTACAGCGTGGATTCTAAAGAAAAATACTTTATGTACAACGCCGTTATCAAATTCTATTTTGAAAGGCATAACAAGGCAAACACTAATAAAAGGTTTAAAAAAAAATAAACTAAGATTAATAGAAAAAAAATTTAATATTAATGATATTAAAGAGGCTGATGAGGCTTTCATAACAAGCGCTACTCAGTACGTAATGCCAGTAGTAAGTGTTGATAATTTTAAAATAGGCAATGGTAAAGTAGGAAAGTATGCTAACATTTTTAGCAAAGCCTATATGGAGGCTATAAAATTATCCTAAAAAAAAATGTTACTAGAAGTCTAATTGTTCATCCTGAAATTAATGGGGATGATAAATATATTACTCATGAAATGTTTCATGAAATACAAAACCTTGTTCAAAACCTTAACATTGAAATAATTTCAAAAGAAATAATAAAACTAAAGCATAAAAATCCATCAACTTTCATAGGTAAAGGAAATTTATTAAGAATTAAAAATTATGTCTCTGAAAAAAAAATAGATTTATTGATAATAAATAATAATTTATCACCATCACAGCAAAGAAACCTTGAAAGATATCTAAATACTAAAGTTACTGACAGATCAGGTATAATTATTGAGATCTTTAGTAAAAGAGCTTCATCTAAAGAAAGTAAACTTCAAGTTGAATTGGCGGAACTAATATATAGAAAATCCAGACTTGTTAGAGCCTGGACTCATCTTGAAAGGCAAAGGGGGGGTACCACATTTATCGGAGGTCCAGGAGAACTACAGATTGAATTAGATAAACGATTAATACAGTCTAAAATTGTAAAAATTAAAAGAAAGTTAATGAAAGTAAAAGAAAGGCGACACATTCAGAGAAAATCAAGGCTTAATAGTCAATTTAAAACTTTTGCTCTTGTGGGATATACTAATGCAGGAAAAACTAAGTTGTTTAACAGGTTAACTAAAAAAAAGCAGTCGAGTCAGGACAAATTATTTGAAACATTAGATACAAAAATCAGTAAGTTTTTTTTAGATAATCAGCAAGTAGGTGTAATCGACACAGTAGGTTTTATAAATAATATACCAACCCAGTTGATTGAATCTTTTCACGCAACATTGGAAGAGATTAATTCAGCAACTTATATATTAAATGTAATTGACGTTAATGACATAAATGTTCAAAGTAAAATACAAACAACAAAACGAATATTAAAAGATACTGGTGTTTCAAATGAGAAAATATCGAATATGATAAACGTGTATAATAAGATTGATGTGAGTAAATCTAAATTTAATTTTAATCAGAATAGAATATTCGTAAGTGCATTAACGGGTGAGGGAATAGATAATTTAAAGGACAGAATAAAAAAAGAGATTATAAAGATTCATTAATAATAATTTTAATTGAACCATTTCTTGCTTCATATCCAACAAAACTATTTAGTTTGTCATCTTTATATATGACCTTGATATAATCAGATGCAGCAAATACATCATTAACTTTTTCTTCTTTTTTATACCCTCCAATCCGGATTTGTTTTGCCTCACACTCAATTGTACCATTGTCCGTATTCTTTGTTAGATTATTAAAAACTACATCATATCTTCTTTTTCCATCAAATATTTTAAATTTATTTTTACAGCTTTCAGTTTTATTAAAATCTAATACATTTAAAAAAAATGATGATGGATCAATTGTATCAATTAACATTTCATCATTCACAACCGACAATTTCGAATTATCAAATTCTGGCACATTAATTATTTTAACAATCTTGTTATCATCATAATCTATTTCAACATATTTCTCTTTTTTCTTACGAATATATGTGTATGTATATTTTGTTGGTTGGTATAAATTATTTACAAATCCTTCAACTTTGCCTTTGCCATCTATTTGATTTATAAATTCAACAATATTTTTAGAATTAATTATAAACTCATAATGAAATGATTCATTTTCTACATTTAATAAAGTATTAATCTCCATTATCTTAATTTTTGGAACAAGTGGTAATTTTGCGTAAATATTGAATTTTCTTTCTTGATTTAATGTATCTGCTAAAGTGGGTGGTATAAAAAAGAAAAATATAAATATAAAGGTAAATACTGATTTTTTAATCAATAGCATAGTTTGTGAAAGTACTACATATATCAAATTTTGTCCAAAAACAGAAGGGACGATTGTATTGGAACCATTGTTTTAAAATTAATAATGGATTCATTAGAAATGGTCATAACCTCTGCCTATTTAGTGATAGAGACATGAGTAGAATGAATAAGTTAAATAAATTAAATAATAATAGATCACTTAATAAGGATCTATTAGCTACTTTTAAGAACTTTGACCCTGACGTTGTAGTAATGGGGCATGCGGATAAAATACACAACAAAACACTTAATGAATTTAGATCTATTAAAAAAAATATTAAAATAATCGAATGGAACGTTGATAATTACCTATTAGATAATACAGAAAAAAAATTTAAGCTAAGATCTCATCTAATAGATGCATTTTTTATTACTAATGCTGATAAAGTAATAAGCTCATGTTTATGCAAAAATAACTCAATTTCTTTTTTTCCTAATATTTTTGACTCATCAATTGAGAGCTTAAGAATATTTGAAATTAACTCTTTCAAATATGATATATTTTATGCTTTAAGTTATGGTGTAGGTTCGGGAAAGATAAGATCATACAAATCAGATTACGATAGAGAAGTATTCCTTGATCACGTTAACAATAATTTTCCGAATATTAAAACAAACTTTTTTGGGTATAGAGGTAGCCAGCCAGTTTGGGGAGCTGAATTCGAGAGAGAAATAAGTAAATCTCCGATTAGTTTAAATTTAAGCAGAAAGCCACATTTAAAATACTACAGTTCCGATCGAATTTCTCAATACCTAGGAAATGGTTCTTGCTTGTTTGTTGATAAAAATTCTAATCTAGATGACTTATTTAATAATGATGAAGTTGTATTTTTTGACGGAATGGATTTAAATGAATTTGGAGAAAAAATTGATTATTATTCTAGAAACCATATTGAAGCAAAAAAGATTGCAAAAAAAGGATGGGAAAGGGGCCATAAAGATTATAATGAGCGAATTATAACTAATTATTTTTTAGACATTGCATTCAACAATAAACCTACAAAAGATTATAGTTGGCCAATTCATCAATTTTATAAATAATAATTACGAGGAGAAACATTTATTTCAGTTTCTCCTCAATAATATTATTTTTTTTTAGTCCAAACTATTGCTAATTGAAACACTAGTATAAATAGAGTGAACACAGTTTGAACTGGTCCACCTAATATAGTCGGTGAACTGGCATATTCTGATAATCTTTCACCGGAAGATGATCCAATTTCAACTAATTGTGCTGTGTATTCTGTAAGTATATTTCCGCCAATTTGATTTGACTGAAAAAAGAAAAAGGCCACAAATAAACAATAAATAGTCGTAAACACCTTTCCAGACATCGCTGCATTAGAATCTTCATAAATATTTCTTGCCATTCTAAAGCCTAGCCATGTAAATAATATAAATCCGACTGAGTACATAGCGTTAAAAACAAACCCTTGATACATCAGATTTAATAATTGATATTCGTTCATATATGAAATTCCTTAATTTTTTTTAAGTTAGTTTAATAATAAGTAGGGTATTTATTGTTTGGTTTTGTGTATATATTGAATATTATTAATATTATATTCGTATAATATATATTATGTAAAATAGTATTATAATCAATCAAATCAGTATATAAAATGCATAATTTAATAAATAAAGTTATATATTAAATAATTAAAATAAATTACTGATTTTATACGATATTTTATTAAAAGTTTTTTTAATATCCAACGACTTAAATATGAATTGATATTTGCCTCGCGTATAAGGTCTAAATTCAAAATAAGCGTTTTTAGTTATAGTTCTGTCGAATATATCAATTATGTTTTTATTATAATAAGCTCCAATACATGTTATAGCCCCATGAGGACTAATAATAAGGTCTGAATACCCTACTTCCTTTATTAAATCATCAGAGCTTATAGGCCCTAAAAATTGAATATTTTTATTATTTTTAAAAATATCAATGTAATTATTTTCCGTTATTTGAAATTCAAGATCTGTGCTTACTCTGATTTTTATATTAAATTTTCTTATTAATTGTAAAAATAATTCATCAAATTGATTTATATTTTTGTCAATATCTCCAAAAATATCTGATTTATAATGAAATAAAACATCTATTGGTTTTCCATTTATATCATACTTTATTTCATTATATGGAATTTGATATTTTATTGATGGAATTACATTTTCTAACAGCTTTTTTTCCATATCATAAATAGGATTTTTTCTAATATTTTTAGTTCTATTATTGACCTCATATTTAAATAAATATTTCCTTAAAAAAATACTTGGCCTTTTCCTCTTTTCATTATCGACACAAATCCCAAGGAATTTTGTATTTCTAAATACAATAGGCAAAAAAAAGTAGAAATTTTTAGGAGAAAGTATGAATACATACTCGTAATTATTTATAAATAACTTAAGAAATAATTTAAATTTTTCTATAAAGGAAAGATTATAGTTGACTTGAATTATATTCAATTTTTCCTGAGATAGGACACTTGCAAACCTTACATTTATTTCAGATAAATGTATGTCAGTGATATGCTCAGAAAAATGGTTCCTTAGATGTTCAATATTTCTAAGTGAGTGAAAAAAATCACCTACTCTGTCATTTTTTAATATAAGAATTTTTTTATCCATATATCAGCAATATAGTCCCAATTTTTAAAACCTCTTCTTTTAAACATTTTTTGTCTTATGGAGTTGTAAAAATCATTATTGAATAAAAGTTTTTCTAAATAATAAGCAAATTCCCTATCATTTTTTGCTATAAACCCGGTTTCATTATGAATTACTCTGTCTTCAACAGAACCGATACCATACGTAACAACTGGTACACACATTTGAACTGCCTCTTCTACTGTTAAAACCCAAATATCAGATTTATGACCAGTGTAAGCAAATACTCTTGTATTTCTAAGTTCATTAATTAGCTCTTCTCTAGAGCCAAATTTTCTCTCGAATATATTAGAATTGCGCATTTCTTTAGTATATGAAATTAAATTTGGATTTATAAAGAGTTTTGCCTTCTTTTCTTTATTCTGAAATTTATTCATCCATATATCTATAAGCCAATCTAAATTTCTTAAAGACCTTACATTATTAAGCGCATATGGCTCTGGAATTATTTTAAGATCTATTGGTTCAGTGTAAAATCTTGGATCCACTGACAGAGTTATCATATGTTTTCCAAACATAGAGGTAAGATAACTCCTATTGTGATACTGGTAATTACACATTGTCACTACTTCTGGTTTATATTTTAAAAATGAAAGTAACTGTTTTTTTCTTAAAAATTTTTCAAATGGTTGTAATGAGTTAGACCAAACAACTTTTTTTTTTGAAGATATGTTTCTAAATAAATTGGCATTAGAAATTGCTATACACAAGTCGTAGTGTTTATCTTGACTAGAATGTTTATTGCCATAGAAAACTCCATTAATAACTATATCTTGTTTGACTTCAGTTAATACCTTTACGTTGATATTTTTTTTTACAAAACTTTCTGCTAGTAAGATAAGTGAACTCTCTGTGCCTCTTACTTTAGTACTATTGAGATCACTGCCTGTAAAATCAGAATCTGAATTATCTATAAATAAAACAGATTTATCATTTCTTAACATTTAAAGTGTTTTTCTTATTTGACTTACGTCATAATCAACCATCAGCTTCACTAATTTTTTTAAGCTGGTATTTGGTTTCCATTTGAGTTTACGTTTTGCTTTTCCGGGGTTTCCAATTAATAAGTCAACTTCAGCTGGTCTGAAAAATTCTTTATCAATCTTTATAATCGTTTTACCATTTTTTGGGTTAATTACTCTTTCTTTCATACCCTGACCTACCCACTTATATTCAAAGTTTAAATATTTTAATGTCAAATTTATAAATTCTCTTACGCTGTGTGTTTTTCCGGTCGCAATTACATAGTCATCTGGGTTTTTTTGTTGAAGCATTAACCACATTGCGTAAACATAATCCCCTGCATATCCCCAATCTCTTTTTGCGTTAATATTGCCGACTTTAAGAACTTCTTTGGAACCATGCTTTATTCTTGTTAATGTTGAAGTAATTTTTTTAGTCACAAATTCACCCCCTCTTAAAGGTGATTCATGATTGAACAAAATACCAGAGGATGCATGAATATTATAAGACTCTCTATAGTTTACTGTTATCCAATGCGAAAACACTTTTGACACTCCATATGGACTTCTTGGATAAAATGGTGTTTTTTCAGTTTGTGGTATCTGCTGTACTTTTCCAAACATTTCAGATGTAGAAGCTTGGTAAAATTTTATTTTATTATTTATAGAGTTAATTGAATCTAGTATTCGTAATGTACCTAATGAATTAATATCAGTAGTAACTATTGGCACTTGGAATGATGTTGGAACAAAGCTTTGAGCTGCTAAATGATATATCTCGTGTGGCTTTGTTTCTTTAATAACATTTTGTATATTGCTCAGTTCCAATAAATCAAAATCATAAAACTTAATTTTGTCATAAATATTTAGGTATTTTAAGTTAATAAACTTCTCAGAAGTGCTTCTGCGTACTGTTCCATAAACTTTGTATCCCTTTTCAATAAGTAATTTTGCTAAATATGCACCGTCTTGACCAGTTATTCCTGTAATTAAGGCTCTTTTCATTTTTGTTACCTGCCTCTTAAATATTCTTTTCAAAATCTTTGATTAATTTATGCAAATAATTAATTTCATTTGTCAGGTCCCTAAAATCATTTCCAACAAAAAAACCGTTTTTATCTATTTCATCTGAAACTAATAAATCTCCACAGATATGATAATCTAAAAACTTTATAACTGGATTTTTTGTAAAGTTTCCAGCAACTATTGGCCTACATTCGATTTGATTTTCAATTAAAATATTTACTAAATCATCTCTGAAACTAGCTAATTTGTTTGTCAATAAAAGAGAAAATCCAAACCATGAAGAAGTCTCCGTTTCTTGTTGAATTATGATATTGGGCTCATTTTCAAATAATGACTTAAAAATGGATGCATTTTTTCTTCTATTTTGAATAAACATCGGTAACTTATTTAATTGGACAGAACCAATAGCCCCACTCATTTCTAGTGGCCTAATGCCATAGCCGGGGGTGACAAAGTTAAATGAATCATAAAAAGAGTTACCAGTTTTCTTTTCAATACTATTATCATCGGGTAAGTCCCTAATCCATCCGTGTGCTCTAAGAGATACACAGAGTTCATATAGATTTTTATCATCAGTAAGAATCATTCCGCCTTCCATCGTTTGCATGTGATGAGAAAAAAAGAAACTAAATGAACCCAATAAACCACAAGTTCCAGTGAAGTTATCATAGTATTTTGCTCCCAAACTTTCACAATTATCTTCTATAAGTATGATATTATTTTTTTTGCAAATTTTGTTTATTTCCTCTAAATCACAGGGATTTCCCAACAAATTTACAGCAAATATTATTTTTGTTTTTGGACTAATGGCTTTTTTTATTTCTTTTGGATCAATATTTAAGGTATTTCGGTCTACATCAACAAATACAAGTTTAAGACCGTACTGATTTACTGGATAATATGTTGTACTCCAGCTTACTGCTGGCACGATAACCTCATCACCTTCTTTAAGATCATATTTTTTTGAATAAAACAAAGAGGCAATCATAAGTAAATTGGCTGATGAACCGGAATTCACCATAATTGCATATTCAGAATTAAAATAAGAAGCAAATTCTTTTTCAAATTTTTTAACTTTTGGTCCCATCGTATAACGATTGGATTTGATTACTTCATTTATTGCGGATATTTCTTCATTTCCCCACGAGTCACTAGCTAAATTATATTTAATATTTTTCATACGATTTAACTTCACTTATAATAGAATTAGTTTTTAAATTTATTTCATTTTTCAAAATTGCCCTTTTATCATTCGTATAATAAACTTTACGCGCATAATTAATAAAATCTTTTTTAAATTGCTTATTCTTTTCAAATTTTCTTAATTTATCCTCTACATTCCAAAGTTTCAAATTTACGTTTTTCAACTTTTTTACTAATGAACTCAAACTTCTAGTATTTATTTTTTTTGATTTAACTACTTTCTTTAACAAATTAAGTTCTTTATTAATGAATATTAATTTATTTTCATCTTTTATCTTTGATTTTTTGATTTCAAGGATAGTTATTTTGTCAAAAAGCTCACCAATTGATGCTGGGATATTAATTTTCATATCTTACGATGCTCTTTTAAATAAATTAAAAAAATTGTTACTAGTGATCGCTGAAAATTCACTATAATCAAGATTAAACATTTTTGATACATATTCAACAGTATGAGTAATATATGCTGGCTCATTTGCTCTACCTCTAACAGGAACAGGTGCAAGAAAAGGTGCGTCTGTTTCGACTAGTATTTTGTTTATAGGTATCATTTTAATTGTTTCTCTAAGTTCAGTGGAATTCTTAAATGTAACAATACCGCTTATTGAAAATAAAAAATTATATGGCAATAGCTTTTGCATAAATTCTGTGGATCCTGTAAAGCAATGTATGACCCCAGAAAAATCCTTTTTTTTAATATATTTTTCAATTATCTCGATCATTTCACTTTCAGCACTTCTCATATGAATAACAAGAGGCAAATTCAATTCTTGAGCTATTTCAATATGCATAATAAAGCTTTTTCTTTGATTTTCTCTGTTGGAATTCTCATAATAATAATCCAACCCCGTTTCTCCTATGCCAATTACTTTTTTATTTGATGATAGCTTTGTTATTTTATTTCTTACTTCACCAGTCATATTGTCGGACTCATGAGGATGAATGCCAAGTGTAGAATAAATATTTTTATTGGTATCTGATATTTTTAAAATAGGGATAAATTCACTTTCACATGTTGAAATATTTAAAAATCTTTCAACTCCATTCTCTTGAGCGTGTGTGATTATTTCATCTAATGATTTTTCATTATTTTTATGTAACAGATGGCAATGACTATCAATTACCATTATTGAATCCTTGAAAATAAATGTTTTACTTGATTTAGTCTATTTCCAGTTATTGAAATAGATTTTTCCATTTCGAAGTTTATATTTTCTAATTTTATATCAAGCATATTGAAAATTTTTAATGAAGTGTCTGGCATGATTGGATTAATTAAAAAAGCTATTTTTTTTATACTATCACTAGTTAAACCGAGAATATCAGCAAATAATTTTGGATCACTATCAGATAATTCCCAAGGTTTACTATCATTAAAGAATTTATTTACTTCATTTATATATAACCATACTAGCTTAATGTAATCATGTAATTTATAGTTTTCTACAAGGGTCAAGGATCGCTCTACTGTTTCGTCATACATTTTAAATAATTTACCTCCAGCTTCATTTGTATTATTTACTTGTGGTATTATTGAATTTAGTTTTTTTTCAATCATGGTTAAAGATCTTTGACATAAATTTCCTAAGTCATTTACTAAATCACTATTAATTCTATTTATTAAAGCATTTTTTGAGAAATCTCCATCATTGCCAAATGGAACCTCTCTTAGTAAGAAGTATCTAAACTGATCAAGTCCATAATTGTTAATAATCTCAATTGGATCAATTACATTACCTAATGATTTAGAAATTTTGTTACCTTCGTTCGTCCACCATCCGTGTGCAAATATTTTTTTTGGAAGATCCAAATCTGCTGCTAATAAAAATGCTGGCCAGTAAACAGCATGATGACGTAAAATATCTTTACCGACTATATGTACTACATTTTTCCAATATTCCTTTAATTCGTTTTCTTTATCATTTAGATAGCTAACCCCATTGGCATAACAAGTTAATGCATCTAACCATACATACATTATGTGAGCATCATCAGTTGGTGTTTTGATTCCCCATTCAAAAGATGTTCTTGATACAGATAGATCATTTAAACCAGACTCGACAAATTTAATAACTTCATTTCTTTTTGAGGTCGGGCTAATGAAATTTGGATTATTTTTATATAAGTCTAATAATTTATCGGACCATGCTGAGAGCTTGAAGAAATAAGATTTTTCTGTAATCCATTCGACAGGGCCGCCAGTTGTAGTTTTAAATGAACCATCATTCTGTTTTACTAAATCTTTTTCATTATAAAATGTTTCGTCATTTATTGAGTACCATCCAGTATATTCGCCTAAATAAATCTGATCTCTTTCATAAAGTCGTTTCCATAAATATGAGGCGCCATCAATATGTCTTTCTTCAGTAGTCCTTATAAAATCATCATTTGATAAATTTAATGAGACAGTAAGATCTCTAAAGATTTGTGAGTTTTGATCACAAAGTTCTATAGGTTTTATTTTTTTTGCATCAGCTGCTTTTTGTATTTTCAATCCATGTTCGTCTGTACCAGTTTGAAATCTAACATCATACCCTCTAAGACTCATAAATCTTGCAATAAAATCTGTAGCAACTGAAGTATATGCATGGCCTATATGAGGCTTGTCATTTACATAATAAATTGGTGTGGTTATATAGTATTTGTTAGACATTTTTCATTTTATAAAAAAGAGAAATTATAAGAGTGGTATAATCTAGATTTAATCTTTTAAAATAATTTCGATAAGTTTTAACAATTTCTAATATTTTAAGCAAATTAAGAGCATCTTTTTCTTTTCCTTCTCTGGCCATAGACTTTACTTCGTAAGACGTTAAAAGGTAGATATAATCAAAAAATATAGAAATATCGTCATCTTTACTAAATTTTTTTGAAATAAAATTAGAATAATGTGTTGCTGTATTTGATTTGATTAACTTACGATCATTTAATAATTCTTTATAATGATTCTGAATTTCATATAGTTCATGATTTATAAAATTTTTTGAAAGACTCAAAGATCCGTTAGTTAGATTGAAGAGGTCTCTATTAATAGAAATATCACTTTTTAAATTTTTAAAAAAAATATCTTCGTTTAATTTAGAAAAGTTTAAGAAATAGGATCTTGATTTGATAGTTTGTAAAACTTTAGCTTTATTGTGATTTATGATTATGAAATGAGAATTTTTATTTGGCTCTTCTATTAATTTAAGTAAGGAATTACTGGCTTCTATTGAAAGATCGTCTATTGTTTTAATTATACACACTCTCTTTTGACCAATATCATCTTTTGTTTGAAAAAACGTATGAACATTTGATATATCATCTCTATAGATTTGATTTTTAAATCTCTTTTTATCTTCTAAATATATTTTCGTAATCATATATATAAACGGTGAATTTATATGATTTTCATTTGAGCAAATATAAAGAAAATCTTCAAATGTATGATCAATATTATTTTTAACAATTAATTCTGAAAACGATATTGCTATATCTGATAAAAGTTCGATTTCCCCTCCTGATAAAATAATAGATTGAGGTAAATTATTTTTGTATAGACTGAAAAGCTTTTCCTTTTGGTTGAAATAAACTTGATCTAAACTGCTCATATTCTTTTACTTTTCCCCAATATTTTCCATATATTTTCTGAAACTTTATTTTTATCCTGTCCAGCATCAATAATTTTAATTCTACTTTTGTTTATTTTGGCAATTTTCAAAAAAGAGGATCTTACTTTTCTATGAAAACTTATATGCATATTCTCATACCTTAAATCATTATTACCTTTTCTTTTTGACCTAGTTAGACCTGTCTTAGGGTCAATATCAAGGAGAAATGTTACACTTGGCACTAGGTTGTTAATTAATATTTTATTTAGTGAATTTATCAATTTAAGGTCAACTTTTTTACCGTATCCCTGGTATGCCATGGTTGAGTCAATGTATCTATCGCATAATACCCAGTATCCCTTTTTTAGATTAGGCATAATGACCTTATCTATGTGATCTTTACGCGCAGCAAAAAGAAGCATTGTCTCAACTGTACCAGACCATTTCTGATTCTTATCCTTTACAATTAAATTTCTAATTTTTTCAGCGTCTTTAGTCCCACCCGGCTCTCTAGTAATTATAACCTTTCTTTTTTTTGATAATTTTTTAGCAAGGAGTTTTATTTGAGTTGATTTACCAGACCCTTCTCCGCCCTCAAAAGATATGAAACGTGAATTAATCACCTATCAGACAAATAAATTAACGATAGATTGATAAATGTAACTAAAAAATCTAGAAAAAATATTTGTCCTTTTTAGTTCATTTGTAGAATAAATATCAAAATACTCAGATGTCTCATTGGGTATGTTTACTTTTAATTGTCCAATTTTTGTACCAGCAGCAACTGGGAAGCTTATTTGACTGTCCAGCTCAATACTAAAATCCAAACTCTTATTTTTCATTTTAGGGACTGTTAAAATTATATCTGACGAAGCACTAACAGATGACGAGGACTCATTTGAACCAGGAATTTTTATTTGATCAATTTCTTGAGATTTTTTAAATAGTTCAATATTTTCATATTCTCTAAATGCCCAAGTAATAAGCCTTGACGAGCCTTGGGACCTTTTTTGCTGTGAGCTAAAACCATTTGTAACTGATATTACTCTGCGATTTCCATCAACAGCAGATGCAGCAAGTCCATATCCTGAAATTGATAGATGACCTGTTTTAAGTCCATCAACACCCATTTTTTTATACAATAATGGATTTCTATTTTTTTGCTTTATTCCAGACCATTCAAATTCAGTTTCAGCAAACAAATGATAATATTCTGGAAACTCATTGATTAAGTATTGAGATAAAATTGCAATATCATATACAGTTGAATAATTATCATCGCTATGCATACCTGTTGAGTTAGTAAAATTTGTATTTAACATACCAATTTCTTTAGCTTTGGATGTCATAATGATAGCAAAAGCTTCTTCGGATCCTGCAATATTTTCAGCAATAACTATGCAAGCATCATTTCCAGATTGAACAATAATTCCCCTTAATAAGTCTTCAACTCTTATTTCTTTATCTACTTCTACAAACATGGATGAGCCTTCTCGTTCTCTCCAAGCTTTTTCTGAAACCAGAAATTTATCATCTAAAGATAGGGTTCCGTTAGATAATTTTTCAAATACTATTAATGTTGTCATGATTTTTGTCATTGAGGCAGGATATGTTTTTTTATTCATTTCTTTTTCAAAGAGAACTTTACCTGTAGTTGCGTCAATAATTACTGCTGTTTCAGCTTCAGTATCTATAAATGACGCCTGTACAAAGGGAATTGGAATTAATATTAAGTAAAAAATTACTAGTCTAAGTAAATGCATATTATCTTTTTATATTAAAAATATTGATAAATCTTCATATTTTTTAAATGTGTCATCTTTGAGATCATTGATTAACTTATTCACGTCTTCATATGGACCAATAAGTACTCTAAATATTTGAGCACCCTCATTAGTTGTCATGTTATAGACTTTAGCTTTGAAATTCGATAATCCATCTAAAACAATTTTTGCATTTTCTAAAAATGAAAATGTTGCGATATTTAGATATATTTCATTATATTGTCGTTTCTCTATAGTCTGAATATCAGACACATTAGTAACTATTTCTGAATTAGGTATTCCGGCATCTATCACAACAACATCTGAGATGGGCGCTTCTACCACCCTCTTCTCCTCTTCAAAGGTTTGTGTTTCAGAAAGAATAAAGCTTTCATTTGTATTAATCAGTTCTATTTTCACTAACCCACCTCCACTATTCAAATTTAATTCTTTAAATACTCCTGTTGATAAATTTATTATATGCGTAGATGAATAAGCTCCCCTGTTATTGACTCTTACTTTTGTTTTTCTGCCGTTTTCTAAGTTTGTAACTTCAAGGATAGATGGCAAAGGAAGTGATCTATGAGATCCAGAAAGTGCTTCATTATGAAAAAATTCCTTATTTGTTGTCAAGTCGCCATTATTTAATTCAATCTCAATTTCAGCAATTCCTACTTCTATATACGATTTATAATCTCTCGGATAAAACCACTTACCATCAACCTGATAAGGATCCTCGATATATTTCTCTATTATTGAAATATTTTTATTTTTATTACTATCTTCAATTACTAATGGAACGATATTAACAGCAGCACATTGTGACAATAAAAGAATTAATAATAAATAAATGTATTTCATTAATGATATTCTATCATATCAGAAAGAGTGCCAACTGATATTCCAAAAAAAAGTGATCTATTCCACTTCATGATGACTTTGAAATTTTCATATACTAAAAATTTTTTTCCATCTTCGCCCTCAGGAAATACTAAATATGCATCTAAGTTTCTATTTGGAAGTTTTTCTCCATTGGCTTTTAATACTCCTAACTCTGACCATTCAGATAATTTTCTTGAAATTTCTATTTTTTTTGCAGAAGTAGTAATAAGGTCCTTATTTAAAGGTTTAGTAGTAATGACTTCCCTGCCCCACGTAAGATTATTATCCCATCCTGAGCTGCTTAAATAATTCGCGGAAGATGCAAATACATCATCTAGGGTGGTCCATATATCTTTTCTTTCATCATTATTGTAATCAATTGCATAACTTAGAAAACTTGAAGGCATAAATTGGTTTTGACCCATTGCACCTGCCCAAGAACCCATCATATTTTCTGCATCAATGTGTCCTTCATTAATAATTTTAAGTGCATTAATTAGCTCCTCAGTAAAAAAGTCTCTTCTACGAAGATCGTGAGATAATGTTGAGAGTGAACGTATTACATTAAAGGATCCAGTAAATTTACCAAAACTTGTTTCTATGCCCCATAGAGCTAAAAGGAATCTTGGTTGAACACCAAATTCATTTGAAACTTTTTCTAGAATATTTTTATTTTCTTTATAGAGCTTTTTTCCCTTTTTTACTCTACTTGCTGAAGTAGTATTCGATAAATATTTCTCAAGTGTAAGAGTAAATTCAGGCTGTGATCTATCAAGTTCTAATACTCTTTCATTCTGTGTAATATTCTTAATGCTATTATTTATTGTATCTTTAGAAATCCCCTCTTTGAGTGCGAGATTTTCAATATAAATAAGCCAATCTTCAAAAGATCCTTGTTCATCTGCTTGCAATGAGGATAAATTAATTATAGTAAATACTGTTATTGCAGTAAATAAACTAACTAATTTAGAAATATAAATAATTAAATTTGATGAAGAAAATAAAGTCATTGGTTGATTTAATTGGTAATACTCCGATTGTTCAAGCTAAAAATTTAGACACCGGAAAATGTAATCTTTTTCTTAAAATGGAAAGCCTTAATCCAGGCTCATCCATAAAAGATAGAGTGGCTCTAAGAATCATTGAGGACGCTGAAGCTCAAGGAAAGTTAAAAAAGGGCTCAACAGTTGTTGAGGCTACAGCTGGTAATACTGGACTTGGTCTAGCATTGATAGCTCTCTTAAAGGGATATAAGTCAAAAGTTGTAATACTCGATAAAATGAACCACAACAAAATACTTCATCTTAAATCGCTCGGAGCAGAAGTTATTTTGGCAAGGAGTGATGTGGGACCTGATAGTCCTGAGCATTATGTAAATGTAGCTAAAGAAGTTGCAAAAAATACCCCTGGCTCATTTATGGCAAACCAGTTTACAAATATGTCAAATCCCCAGGCTCATGAATATTCAACTGGTCCTGAAATTCTGGATCAAATGAATAATGATGTTGATGCTGTTGTTTGTGGAGTTGGTACAGGAGGAACAATTTCAGGCCTTGGTAAATTTTTTTCAGAGCATAGTCCAAAAACAGAAATGGTTCTTGCGGATCCAAAGGGTTCAATAGTTAAAGATGCCGTTGAAAACAAGCCATTAAAAAAAGCGGACTATTCATGGCTTGTTGAGGGTATAGGTGAAGATTTCATTCCTGAGACTTTAGAATTAAAGTATATAAAAAAAGCTTATGAAGTTACGAACGAAGAAGCATTTAGCATGATTAGAGAATTGGCTTTGAAAGAGGGCATATTGGGAGGCTCATCAAGTGGAACCCTTATTTCAGCGGCAATTAAATATTGCAAGGACCAAGATAAAGAAAAAAATGTTGTTACATTTGTTTGCGATAATGGTGAAAAATATTTAAATACAGCATATAATGAAGAATGGTTAAAAGAAAAAAATCTTATATAAAAAAAATAAATCAGCTTGATACTTTATCAGTCCATGCTGGAGTTAAAACGGATCCATTAACTGGAGCCGTAATGACTCCTATTTATGCAACATCCACTTATGCTCATGATAGACCTGGTGAGCATAAAGGGTATGAATATTCAAGAAGTCAAAATCCTACAAGGGAAGTTTTAGAAAATTCAATTGCTGAATTGGAAAGTGGATACAAAGCATTTGCATTTGCTTCAGGGGTTGCGGCTCAAACAGCGGTTTTAGATCTTTTAAAGCCTGAAGATCATGTAATTGCTTTTGATGACCTATACGGTGGTACTTTTAGGTTGTTTAATGAAATTAAGAGCAAGTCATCAAATATTGAATTCACATTCGTTGATTTAAATACAAATTTTTCAAAAGAAATTAAAAAGAATACAAAAATGATTTGGATTGAAACTCCAACAAATCCATTGCTTAAAATTACGGACTTAAAAAGAATAGCCCGTATCGCAAGAAAAAATAAGCTTATAACTGTGTGTGATAATACATTTGCTACACCTTATAATCAAAGACCGCTAGAGCATGGAATTGACATTGTTAATCACTCGACAACAAAATATATCAATGGCCACTCTGATGTTATTGGTGGAGCCTTAGTCATTGGAAAGAATAAAAAACTTGAGAAAAAATTAGCCTTAATACAAAATTCTACAGGCGCCGTTCCAAGTCCTTTTGATTGTTTTCTTACCTTGAGAGGAATTAAAACACTAGCTATTAGAATGAAAAAACATAATGAAAATGGTATTAAAGTTGCTCGCTTTTTAAGATCGCATAAAAAAGCATTAAACGTAACGTATCCTGGATTACCAAATCATAAACAGAAAGATATTGCACTTAAACAAATGAACGGTTTTGGTGGAATGATCACTTTTATCTATGATGGGAATATGTCAGAAATATCGAAGTTTATGCGTAAATTAAGAATTTTTACTATAGCTGAGAGTTTGGGGGGAGTTGAATCTTTAATTGAGTCCCCTGCTTTAATGACACATGCATATTTAGACGATAAATCCTTTAATCAAGTGCCCAAAAAGCTAGTCAGATTATCTGTCGGCATAGAAGACAGCGATGATCTTATAGAGGACTTAAATCAAGCTTTTAAATAATTAATAGGTACAAATTACAGCATTTACAATAGATGCCATTCTAGATTTTTCATCATCTGATCTACTTGTTATAACAACAGGACTTTTACCGCCAATTACAAATCCTCCAGCAGTAGCGTTCGCAAAATGTACAAGAGATTTTACGAGTGCATTTCCTGTTTCTATATTTGGAACAATAATAACATTGGCATTTCCTGGAACTTTCCCTAGTGTTCCTTTTATTTTTGCTGACTCTTGTGAAATAGCATTATCTAAAGCAAAAGGTCCTTCAACAGGAGTATCTGAGTAATTAATTTTTGCCCATTCAACGAGATCATGTGCTTCAATAGAGCTTGGCATTTGCTTTAGTTGTTCTTCAGTTGCTGATAAAACGGCAACATATGGATTGAAAGATGGAATTTTTTTTGTGTACTCGAGAACATTCGATAAAATATATTTTTTAGTTTCTAAGCTTGGTGATATGTTCAAAGCGCCATCAGTAATGATAATTGGCTGACGTGAGTCATTTGGAAAAGTCATAAACCAAATGTGACTTAAGCGCTTTCCCCTTATTCTTAAATTATATTCTTTTTTTATATACTCACCCATCAAAACATCTGTATGAAGATGACCTTTTATGATTATATTATTTTCTAAACCGGTGTCCCTACTCGCTACTTCACAGGCAATTTTTGAAGACTCTTCTTCTGAATAACTCTCAATTAATTTATCTTTAGATAATGACCACTCATGCTTATCAATAAAGGTAGTCATAAAATCAATATTTCCTATGAGTATTGGATTTATTAATTTTTGACTTTCTGCATCCATAATTGTCTTCAGAATCAAATCATTATTGGCATTTGCAACAATACCTAAAGTAATTCTTTTTTTGTCAATATAATCAATATTTTGTATCATTTTAGTAATGTAAATTTTTAATAAAAATAAGTATTAAAGTATTTATTGAATATAATTTTATAATATATTGTTTTTACTTAATATTTTTGAAATAATTAAATAAATACGCTCCCACTATCAAAATCAAAATAATGAATGAAAATGCATAAAATATAAGTGACAGGTCTTGAAATAATGAAATTAAAAATTCAATCACTTTATGCAAAAATCAGTGTCAATGCCCAATAAAGTAGATATAAGAATGAGATCGTTACTAGGCCACCTATTATCCAGTCTAACATACGGTAATTTTAACATAATTTTGCAAATATTACATAAATATGAATAGAGATTACGATTTAATAATCTATGGGGCATCTGGTTTTACCGGAAGATTGGCTGTTGAGTACTTAGATGAAAACTATAGCGACCTAAATTGGGCTATAGCTGGACGTAACGAGGATAAATTAGTCAATATATCCAACAATAGTAAGAGCAAACCTGATTATTTTATTGCGGAAAGTGAAGATAATGAAAATTTACTAAAAATAGCTTCCAAAACACGTGTTATTGCATCTTTAGCAGGCCCATTTAACAAGTATAGCGATAATTTAGTTACACAATGCGTTGAAGCTGGAACTCATTATTTAGACATTACTGGGGAAAATATTTGGGTGCGTGATCTTATTGATAAACATCACGAGGCAGCAGAAAAAAAACAAATTAAAATCATTCCATCATGTGGTTACGATTCTATTCCATCCGATATGGGGTGCTTTTACTTGCAAAGAAGTCTCAATCAAGAGCTGCAGAGAATTGATGGTTATCATCGAGGTAGTGGAGGTGTAAGTGGCGGCACGATTGAAAGTGCATTTTCCATGCGTAACTACAAAAGCAAATATTCAATGGGACATCCATTTTTACTCAATTCAAAGGAATATATAAAAACTCAAAATATTTCTGAAAATAAGGATAATTTCAAAATAAAATACATCGATGATATTAAATTATGGTCAGCGCCCTTTGTTATGGCAATTGCAAACACTAGAGTTGTCAGAAGAAGCTCTGAAATCCATGATAAAAATCAGGCAAGTTATGGAAGTGAATTTAAATATCAAGAATATATGATGTTAAAAAAATACAGTTCTGCATTTCTTGTGACAGCCGGACTTGCTGTTTTTGGGCTAATGTTAATAAGTCCAATAAGTGGTCTCTTTAGAAAATTATTTACTAAAGCTGGTAATGGACCTGATAAAAAAACAAGAGAAAATGGTTGGTTTGAGAGCATTTTTATCGGAAAAAATAAAAATAACGAAAAATATAAATTGAGGATGTTTTGCAAAGGTGATCCCGGTTATAAATCAACTGCTAAATTAATATGCGAGTCCGCTCTATGTCTTGCATTAAATAGTGAAAATCTCCCCAATACCAACTCTGGTGGTGTCTTAACTACTTCAACTGGCCTAGGGTCAACATTAATTGATAGATTAAAAAATGCTGACGTTTTATTTGAAGGTCCAAGTAAAATATAGATCGTTGAGATAACCCAAAATGGGTATTTATAAGCTTTAATTTTAAACCATTTTATTAGATAATTAATTTAAAGCCCAATGTAGGTGCGGTTTTTCTGCACCTACAAATTAACACTTGGAGAAATCACTTATATGGTACAAAATGAAACTGGAATGTTTGTCATGCCATATAAAAAACTTGATAACAGCAAAACTGATATGGACGAAGAGCTAGTAAATAAAATTAAGGAAATTTCAAAATTAAGAAAATCTATCTCAATAGATTTAAAAACCATCGCTTCAAAAACAAAAATCTCTACAAATCAACTAAAGAACATTGAGTCATTTAAATTCGATCGATTGCCTCCAAATCCAATGAGATCAGCTTTTATTGATCAGTATTGCACTGAAGTAGAAAAACTTAATAAAATCTCTTAGATATAATTTCTCTTAAGAAGCCTGTTATACAAATAAGCAAAAACAACAATTATAAAAGCCCCAACAGCAACAGGTAAAAAAACAAAGCTTATACTCTGGCCAGTTAATATTACAATTATTGGATTTGCTCCAGCTGGCGGATGCACGGTATTAGTTATCATCATTACAAATACAGCTAAAGCCACTCCTAAGCCTAATGAGATAAATGTGTTACCAAGAAGATAGAAAATAATTACCCCAGACAGTGCTGATAGTATATGGCCAAGTATTAAATTTTTAGGTTTTGCTAGTGGGCTATCATAAACAGCCATGACTAAAACCATTGATGCGCCAAAGGGCGGTATAAGCCATATCGCACCTTCAATTGAAGAATTTAAATATGCTAAAAATCCTATACACACAAAAGCTCCTAATGAACTAAATAATGCATTGATCAAAGCTTGTTTATTCATTAATTTAATTGTCTATGATAAAACTCTATTTGACTACCCTATTTTACTTTTTGATAATCGATACAATCGGTATTCAAACATTTGTTGTACGTATTTATAATAAAAATCTTCCAGATAATCTAAAAATTAATCTCGATATAACTTCCGCTGTAATTTTTTATCTAATATTTGTACTCGGGCTAGTTTATTTTGTGGTAGCTCCATTTAAGAATGCTTCTTTAACAAGTGTAATAGTGCCAGCTGCTATGTATGGACTTGCTACTTACGCAACATATGCACTAACTGTAAAAGCGGTGTTTAATGTATTTAACTGGACTATTATTATTTCAGATATTGCATGGGGTATGGCACTTTGTACTGCAATTTCACTACTGACTGTATATACAATCAGCAAAGTTGGATTTCTAAATTAATTATTGTTTTAAATAATAAATTCAATAAATTAATTTCTTCAAGGGAGAGGTGGCTGAGCGGTTGAAAGCACTGGTCTTGAAAACCAGCAACGGGGAAACTCGTTCGTGGGTTCGAATCCCACCCTCTCCGCCAGAAGAATTTCTATTAGCCTGCTCTATCAGACCTTTTTTGACCAAGACTAGCATCAACCCATGTTTCATCCATCACGCAAGATGCGGCATCACCTAAATCAAAAAATGCCTTCATTGCCTTACCCGTAGGCTCAGCTCCAATTCCCCATGAGCCTGTTTCAGCTTCAACTACGAATGCAACCATATTTGGATTTGGCCAATAGAACTTTGCTGAATGAACTCCATCAGTACTTTTTGCAACCTTACACAAATTCAATGCAGCTGTTCCCAGTTTATCTCTGCTTGCATTTTCTTGTCTTTCCCATTTGCTTATGTGTAACATAAGATCTCCTTTGTAAACAAATTATTGATTGACTTTATGTTAAGTATGAAATTTGAGAGAGTAATTAGTATATTTTAACACTAATACTTATGTATTAATATTTTACAATCTAAATACTTACCTTTGATACATCTGATAGTTAGGACTTTGCCAAGTTTTTAATTCTATTCGAGGCAGAGGCTTATCACCCAATATATTGTCACTTATTTTTTCAGCAATCATAATTGTTGGTGCATTTGTATTTCCATTTGTCGCAAAAGGCATAATCGAAGCATCAACAACACGTAAACTATTGAAACCATGAACTCTGCCTTGATTATCAACAACTGCATATTTATCTGTTTTTAGCCCCATGCGTGCCGTGCAACACAAGTGCCATTGACTCGTAATGTTGGAATTTAATTTTGCATCAAGTTCGTCATCTGATTTGTAGTTTTCACCAGGAAAGATTTCATCACCCTTTATGTTTGAAAAAGCAGGTTGATTAAGTAGTTCGCGCGCCAAATGAATGCCCTTTCGTAACAATTCTCTATCACGTTTGTCTTTGAGATAATTAACAAGAATGCGAGGCGGATCAGCAGGATTTTTTGATCGTAATTCGATCTTACCACGACTGTGAGTTCGCATCAAACCGACGTGAACTTGAAATGCATGTTCTTGAAGCAGTTCCCAACTATTGTCTTTCATGGCAATTGGTGAAATACATAATTGTAAGTCAGGGTACTCAACACCAGGTGCTGATCTAACACATGCAACAGTATCGAAATGATTAGATGCACACATACCCTCTTTAGTTAATAGCCATTGGATACCAGATCCTATACTACTTAATCTCTTTGTTTTTGGCCAAAGTGAAACAGGTTTTAAGCATTTATATTTCATAATAAAATCAGGATGATCTTGAAGATTTTGTCCAACACCCTGTAAATCAGCTAATGTATTAACTCCTATTGAATCTAAATGCTCTTTCGGCCCAATTCCTGAGAGCATGAGTATGTGTGGTGATCCAACTGCACCAGCACTCAGAATTACTTCTTTTTTTGCCTTTACATTTACTGTTTCATTATTTTTATTTTTAAAACATATGCCTTCTGCTGTGTTATCTTTAAAATTTAAATTGCAAACAAGCGCATATGTTAAAATTGTTAAATTTTTTCTATTACGTATCGGATCAAGGTAACCCTTTGATGCACTCCATCGCTCACCGTTGAATACTGTCCGATCAAATATACCAAAACCTTCTTGGCAAAATCCGCTTATATCATCTGTTTCTTTATACCCTGCTTCTTTTCCGGCATTAATAAAAGCCAGTGAAAGTGGGTCTTTGGGAATGCTTCTATGTACCTTTAATGGACCTGACTCACCTCGAAAATCATCCCCTCCTCCACTGTAACATTCCATTTTCTTAAAATATGGCAAGACATCTGCGTATCCCCATCCATCGCATCCCATTTGTCTCCAACCCTCATAATCAAGTGTGTTTCCTCTTATATAGACCATTCCATTTATTGATGATGAGCCACCAATGGTTTTACCGCGGTCATGTTGAAGTTGACGACCATTTAGTTCGGGTTCTGGCTCACCTTTAAATGCCCAATTGTGTTTAGTACTTTTAAGATTCGATAAAACGGCAGCAGGCATCTTTAAGGTTAAGGATTTGTCTTCCCCGCCTGCTTCAAGAAGAAGGACAGTATTCTTTGAATTTGAGGTCAATCTATTCGCTAATACACAGCCAGCAGATCCAGCACCAACAATGATATAGTCGTATTCAGTATCGATTTTTACCATAATAAATTACTTTTTTTATACTTCTCAATATTTTTTGACTAGCAAATTATTTAATATCAAATCTTATAGAACAATTAATATATTTTATTACTAAAACTTATGTACTAATATTTTATTGATGGCAAAAGAAAATAATTTTTTAGCAATAGCTTATATTTTAATGGGTATGACTGCATTTGCGTTTCAAGATACTGCGGTAAGATTATTAGCTGTTGATATATCAATACTTCAGGTCATGTTTGCAAGAAGTGTCATTGCTATTGTTCTTCTTGTGCTATTTTTTTATTTTACAGGCCAAAAACTTATTTGGACAACTCATTACCCAAAATTAACAATCTTTAGAACAATAATGTTTATTTTTGCGTTCGTATTTTATTATATTGGTCTTGCGTACTTGTCTTTTGCAGTTACAACGGCTCTTTTTTTTACAGCACCATTCTTTATTACTATATTTTCATCTATTTTTCTGAGAGAAAAAGTTGGCATCATTAGATGGCTAACAATTATTTATGGTTTCGCAGGTGTAATGCTCATAGTTTCACCAGATTTTGAAACCATTAATATATTCATGATATTTCCAATACTATGTGCTGCAGGGTATTCTGGCAGTATGATTATAATAAAATATACATCAAATGAAGATAATGTTTACACGCAAACACTTCATGTATACATCGCTACTATAATTTTATGTCCCATAATTACCTATTCTGGATTTTATTTAGATATGGATAATTCTGGAAATGAAATTTTGGAATTTTTATTTAGATACTGGTCCTTCAATGACGCAACAACTCTCTTGATGTTATTTTTAGTTGGAGTTTGTGTAATTTTTGGTTTTGTATTTATTTTCAACGCATATCGATATGGTAAACCTTATATTGTTGCACCATTTGAGTATGTATTTTTAATTTGGGCCGTACTATTGGGATGGTTTATTTGGAGTGAAACTGTTTCATTGAGAACAATAATAGGAATATTAATTATTGTTTCAGCAGGAATTTTTATTCTGTACAGAGAGAAAATAAAAGAACAAGAAATAACGACAGACCAACCACTAAGATAGCTTAGTCTCTAAAATTAATATATTGAAGAGGTAATTCTAACTTTAGCTCTTTAATTTTCGATATGGCTTCTTGTAAATTGTCTTTTTTTGCACCACTTATTCTAAGTTCATTTCCTTGAATTTTTGCTTGCACTTTCAATTTTGATTCTTTGATTAATTTTGTAATTTTTTTACCCACTTCTTGATCAATACCTTCTAATAGATCGTAATTTTGTCTGATTGTATTGCCAGATGCACTTTCAGATGATTTTAGTTTTATTACCTTTGGGTCAACGTTACGTTTTATTAAATTTGAAATTAGAATATCTAATACCTGTTTAGCCTTCATTTCATCTTCAGATAATAAAATAACCCCTCCCTCAGTTCTCTCTAGCTTTGAAACAGAACCTTTAAAGTCATATCTCTGTCCAATTTCCTTCATTGAATTAGATATAGCATTATCGACCTCCTGCATTTCAACTCTGCTAACAACATCGAAACTAGGCACTATAATAGAACTCCTTTATTTTCTAATTCTTTAATTTGTTCCTCAGAAAAACCAATATCAAGCATTATGCTTTTGTTATCTTGACCAACTTCGGGTGCAGGAGATGGTTTCTCGGATGGCGTAGCACTAAAACGTGGTGCCGGTGATGGTTGGCGTACATCGTTAATATTGACAAAATTGTCACGCGCCTTCATGTGTTTATGATTGGCTGCCTCTTCGATAGAGAGAACTGGTGAATAACAAACATCAGACCCTTCAAAGATTTCATCCCATTCATCCCTTGTTTTAGTTTTAAATATTTCAGCTAATTTACTTTTCATATTATCCCACTGATCTAATTGCATTTGATTTTTAAATTCATCACCAAGTTTTAATTTCTCAATTAAGAGTTGGTAAAATTGAGGTTCTAAAGAACCTATTGAGACGTGCATGTTGTCTTTTGTCTCATAGACTTGATAAAAGGGCGCGCCACCATCAAATAAATTATTACCTCTATTATTTACATTCCATACTCCTGACTGAGATAAACTATGAAATATTGATGTCAGCACTGAAACACCATCTATCATAGCGGCATCAACTACTTGTCCTTTACCCGTTCTATTCGCTGACAGTAAAGCTGCGCATACACCAAATGCAAGAAACATAGTACCTCCACCATAATCACCAATTAAATTGAGTGGTATTGATGGTTTATTTTCGCCCCAAATTGAATATAGAGCGCCCGCTAATGCGATATAATTAATATCGTGACCAGCTGCCTGTGCTAGCGGACCATTTTGACCCCAACCGGTAATTCTTCCATAAACTAACTTTTCATTTAGTTTTAAACATTCTTCAGGTCCAATCCCTAGTTTTTCAGTTACTCCTGGTCGATAACCTTCTATCAGCGCGTCTGCATTTTTTATTAATTTAAATAAAACCTCTTTTGACTCGGGATCCTTTAGATTTAAACAAATTGATTTCTTACTTCTTCCTGTAATATCAAATTTTGGTTGTTGATTAGGCATAACAGTATTTTTTCTATCAACGCGAATTACTTCAGCACCAAGATCGGCAAACAACATTCCGCATAATGGCCCTGGCCCAATCCCTGACAATTCGATTATCTTATATCCAGCTAAAACACCCATGTTTCTACTATAATGCCTGCAATTCCTTTGCAAAAGAAAAAGCTTTATATATTCGATCTTTATTTGATGTTTTTTGGTAATTATACACCAATGTATGGTCTGATCTTAACTTTAAGTCATATTTATATTGAGACATAAATTCAACCAATTGGTCTGTTTTTTCAAAATGATTATTTTTAAATTTTATAGTTAAACCTTTATTTCCAATATCAAATTTTTCTATTTTCAATTGTTTACATATAATTCTTAGCTCAGTGATGTTATACAAATGTTCAACCTCTTTAGGTGCCTCGCCAAATCGCTCACTCATTTCATCCTTAATTTTGCTTAATTCCTCACTCGAACTTAAATAAGCAAGCTGACGGTAATAAAACAGTCTAGTGTTTAAATTTGGCATATATTTTTCAGGTATTAAGACGCTTAAACCAAGATTTATTTGTGGAGACCACTCATTATCTACTGTCGATGTATCTGATTTTAATTCCAATATCTTATCTTTTAACAATTTATGATAAAGTTCGAGACCAACTTCTCTAATATGTCCTGATTGAGCATCACCTATAATGTTTCCTGATCCTCGCATATCTAAATCATGACTTGAAAGATTAAAACTTGAGCCTCTAGAGTTAAATTTTTTAAGAAGCATAAGTCTTTTATAGGCATTTTCAGTTATTCCATTGATGTCTTTAACTGTATAAAAACAAAATGCTTCAATATTAGATCTGCCAATACGTCCTCTTAACTGATAAAGTTGGGATAATCCAAATTTATCAGAATTATGAATAATCATTGTGTTAGTTTTCTGTAAATCCAGACCCGACTCGACAATTGTGGTACACAGTAATAGTTGAAATTCGTTGTTATAAAAGTCGATCATAGTATTTTTTAGGTTTTTGGACGGCATTTGACCGTGAGCAATTTGATATTTTACATTTGGAAGTTTACTTTTTAAAAAATCCTCAACTTCTGTTAATTCGTTGATTCTTGGGCAGACATAATACACCTGGCCATTACGACTTAATTCATATTCAATTGCAGAGATTATTTTTTCATCGTTAAAATCAATAACTTCAGTATTTATATTTTGCCTATTTAATGGTGCAGTAGAAATAATTGACAAATCCCTAAGGCCTACAAGTGACATTTGTAACGTGCGTGGTATTGGCGTAGCTGTTAAAGCAAGAACATGTACATTTGAACGCAATGACTTAATTTTTTCTTTTTGAGAAACTCCAAAGTGCTGCTCTTCATCAATAATAAGCATACCTAATTTTTTAAATTTAATTTTACTGTTAAGAAGTGCATGTGTCCCAACAACTACATCACTTTCTCCACTATTAATTCTTTCAATAATTTTATTGTTTTCAGATGTTGAGTTTAATCTTGAGATTTGATCTACTTTCAATGGAAAGTTTTTGAATCTTTTTGTAAAATTTTCATAGTGCTGACTACATAGTAATGTTGTTGGAACAATAAATGCTACTTGAGCACCACTCATAGCTACATTGAACGCTCCTCTTAATGCAACTTCTGTCTTACCAAAACCAACATCACCGCATATCAAACGGTCCATTGGAAGTCCACTGTTTAGATCAAACAGTAATTCTGATGTCACGTTTGCTTGATCTTCGGTATCCTGAAATTCAAATTCATTTATAAAATTTGAATAATAAGGTTCTTGAACGGTATATTTTGTCGCTTCTTTTAGAGATCTTTCTGCAGCAACTTTTATTAAATCTTCAGCAATTTCATTTATTTTATTTTTTGCGTTGGCTTTCCTAAATTGCCAATTTGAACTTCCAAGTTTATCAATTTGAGCGAATTCACTATTCCCACCGTACTTTGATAAGAGTTCAATATTCTCAACAGGGACATAAAGTTTATCATTATTGAAATATGTTATTTCAATGCAATCATGATCGTTTTCCAGGACAGTAACATTTTTTAATCCATTAAATTTTCCTATTCCATGATCAACATGAACAATTAGATCATCTTGTTCAAAAGTACTGAGATCAGTTAAAAAAGTATCTGCTTTAATTGTGCGTTTACTTTGATTGAAAGAGAACTCATTAAAAGGTTTAATAATGAGCCTGAACAGACTTTGTATCGATTTTTGATTTTTAGGATTAAATTCTTCAAACTTTTCTATCTCATCACCAAATATATTAATACGAACCGGATTCTTAAAGTCTGTTGGAAAAATATCAATAACATCTCCTTTAACAGAAAACTCTCCATTTTCGCGAATTGAACTTACGCGCGCATAACCATTGGCAGATAAATAGTTAATTGTTCTTTCATAATCAAATTTTTCATCAATGTTGATATTTAAATTCTCATTAATTTGAGTCTTTAAGCGTGGTTTCGTCATTTTTTAAGCATTGTAAAATCTTTGAGTAATTGCATGACGCGATTGTCAATTTCTTTTGGAATAGTTACCTTATCTAGCGCATATCGATATATGTCATTATCATCAAGCTCTAATATAGTCTCTAACATTTGAAGCTCACCTTCATTAAATAATTTGATATATTTCTCAACAAAAGATCCTAGGAGAATATCCATTTCCTTTGACCCCCGATGTGAGGATTTGAACTGAAGTTTTTTTTGAAGTGTATGTAAATCGTTCATATTTTTTTTATCGATCTTTGATACAATACATATATGAGGCCAAAGATCTTATACAAGCTTTTTTCAAACATAATGACGATAAAAGGGATAGGACCAAAGAACGCTAAAATAATCGAGAGATTATGCGGTAAATATATTGTTGATTTATTATTTCATAAACCAGCCGCATATATTGACAGAAGAAACAGTCCTAAGATTGTTGATTTGGAAGAAGGAAATATTGCAACTGTCGTAGTTAAAATTGATAGCCACACACCAGCTTTCAATAGAAGAATGCCATATCGAGTAAATGTCTCTGATGACAGCGGGCAAATGTCAGTCGTCTATTTTAATCTACGGGGTCCATACATAAAAAAAATCTTACCGATCGGCAGCACTAGAGTTATTAGTGGTAAAATTGAAAAATTTAACGAATTATATCAAATTACACACCCACACCATGTAGTTGATATTAAAAACTTAGATTCAGTTAAAAAAATTGAGTGTGTATACCCATTAACTGCAGGTATGACATCTAAAATTATCCAAAAATCAATTAATTCTGCCTTAAGCATGGTTGATGAACTACCTGAATGGATACCTGCAAAAGTTTTAGAAAGAAACAAATGGCCATCATGGAAAGACTCTATTTATCAAATGCATAACCCGAAAGATGTGAAGGAAAATGATGATAATAAATATATAGAACGGCTAGTTTTTGATGAGTTGTTCTCTCAGCAGTTAACAATAAGATTAATTAAAAACAAAATTAGTCACAAAAATGGAATTTCACTTCCTAAAAAAAATAAGTTGTCAAAGCAATTAAGAAATCATTTGAAATTTCAACTGACTGGTGATCAAGAAACAACTATTGAAGAAATTTCAAACGATCAAGAAGGATCAAGTAAAATGTTAAGACTTTTACAAGGTGATGTTGGTAGTGGTAAAACGATTGTGGCATTATTTGCAATGATGCAATGCATTGAAAATAATAAAAGATCAGTTTTAATGGCACCAACAGAAATTCTTGCTGAGCAGCATTTTAATACGATCAAAGAATTTATTAATAATTTAAATCTAACATGTTCACTGATTACATCCTCAAATAAAAATAATCACAATTTTGAGGCTGATATTATTATTGGAACACATGCATTATTTCAGCAGAAAGTTACTTTTGAAAATATAGGCTTGGTCGTCATTGATGAACAGCATAAGTTTGGAGTACACCAAAGAATTTTATTAAATGAAAAAGCAGGGAATAGTTGCGACATCTTATTGATGACTGCTACTCCTATACCTCGAACGATGGAATTGGCAGCGTATGGAGACATGGATATATCCAAAATTTCTGAAAAACCTAAAAACAGAAAGGAAATAATTACTAAATCAATCAATATTAATAAAATTGACCAACTAAAAGAAAGCCTTACAAAAATATTAAATAAGAAACAAAAGATTTATTGGGTATGCCCTTTAATTGATGAGTCTGAAAAGCTTCAGTTGCAGTCAGTCAATTCAAGGGTCAATGACTTAAAAAAATATTATTCATCAAACAGTGTTGGTTTAGTTCACGGTCAAATGTCTCAGGATGAAAAAAATGATGTCATGTCAAAGTTTAAAGATAATAAAATAGATATTTTAGTCGCAACTTCAGTAATAGAAGTAGGAATAGACGACCCTGATGCAACTGTAATGATTATTGAGAATTCTGAGAGATATGGCCTATCACAACTTCATCAACTTCGAGGAAGAGTTGGCAGAGGAAATGCACAATCAACATGCATATTACTTTTTGAGGGGCCACTCACCGATAATGCTAAACGAAGATTAAAAGTGATGAAGGAAACAAACGATGGTTTCTTAATTGCCGAAGAAGACCTTGATATTCGAGGTGCTGGGGAAATATTAGGCTCAAAACAAAGTGGTATTCCAAATTTTAGATTATCAAATCTAGACAAACATAAACATATACTCGAGGAAGCGAGAGGTGTTGCCATGGATATCGTTAAAGAAGATCCGGATTTGAAAAAATCTACAGGCAAAGCACAAAGAACACTTTTGCATCTATTTAGAAATCAAGTTGCAATCGATTATTTAAAAACTGGCTAATTATTTCCTTGGTGGAACCACCATACCGGCTGATACAACTAATTTAATCGCATCTTCAACAGACATATCAAGTTCAACGATATCATCTTTAGGTATGAAAAGTAAAAACCCTGAGGTCGGATTTGGTGTGGTTGGAACAAATACATTGACCATTTCTATTTTCTGTCTTTCCTTAATTTCACCTTTTGTCTCACCTGTCATAAAGCCAATTGCATATATATCTTTTCTTGGATACTCGATGAGAACAACTTTTTGATATGCTGAATCAGTATTTGAGAATGTCTCAGTGATCTGTTTGATAGCTTTATAGACATTACCAGCTAATGGAATACGTGTAATTAGATTGTCAAAATAACCGAGAATGGCTTTTCCAAATAGGGTTGAAAATATTAGACCAATTAAGATAAAAGATAGAAATGCTATAATTAATTCAAGGCCAGGAATTTTATAGCCAATGATCTCAGGTAGCAGCCCATTTGGATTAAATCTGTCTGGAACCAGACCAGCAATAAATTCGACAATAAATATTGTAATGTAAATCGTCGCTCCAATTGGCGCCGATATTAAAAGACCTGTAAAAAAGTACCTTTTAATAAAATTAATGACTGGGTTTCCTTTTTTCTTATTTGCATCTGCCATAGGTTTTAAATAGACTGAATCATTAAAAAAATTTTAAAGAGATTATCATATTTTTGGGGTTAATATAATCAATAATGGCTATTTTCAAAGAATATACAAATTATGATGGTTTGGGCATAGCCGAATTAATTAGAAATAAAGAAATATCCCCTATTGATCCTCTTGATAGTGCCATTGATCTAATTGAAAAACTGAACCCTAAATTAAATGCAGTGCATCGTACAATGTATCACTACGCATTCGAGTCAATAAATAGAAACAAAGAATTAAAAGGAACTTTTATTGGAGTTCCATTTCTTATGAAAGATATGGATAGTTCTCTAGCTAACTATCACATGATGCAAGGCAGTAAGTATTTAAAAAATACTAAAATGCCTTACGACAATCACCTCACAAGACAATTTAGAGAAACTGGTGCTGTTATATGTGGAAAATCTGCAACACCTGAATACGGTCTAATGGTTACAACTGAGCCAACTGAATTTGGCCCAACAAGAAATCCTTGGGATACCAATAGAACGACAGGTGGCTCAAGTGGTGGTGCAGCTTCAGCTGTTTCAAGTCGCATAGTTCCTATTGCACATGCAAGTGATGGTGGTGGATCAATTCGAATTCCTGCTGCATCATGCGGTCTGGTTGGATTAAAGCCTAATAGAGCAAGAACATCATTCGCACCTTCTCACGGTGATAAATGGGGAGGTCTTACCCACTCCGGTATTGTTTCTCGAACAGTCAGAGATACGGCTCATATGTATGATTGTTTGTTCGGAAACGTTGTGGGTGATCCCTATGGAATTCCATACAAAAAAGGTTCTCTTGTTGAAGCATTGAGTAAAAAAAATAAACTTAAAATTGGGTTCAATCTTAAAAGTCCTGTTGGAATTGAACCCTCCTCTGATGCAATAGAAGCAATTAAATTCAATGCCAAATTATGCGAAGACTTAGGTCATGATGTTGAAGAAATGAATTTCAGTTATGACGGACTGCTCGCTGCAAGAGCATTTACAATAACTATATCGTCTCATGTAACCCAGATGTTTAATGAATTGAAAGATGTTGTTGGAAGAGGATTTAAGAAAAATGAAGTTGAAACGGCAACTAGACTATTTAATTACTTGGGAAAAAGTTTCAGAGCGAGTGATTACACTTGGGCACGTTATACTATGCAAAAGATTGCTCGATCAGTAATGGAAGAAACTGATAAGTACGATGTAGTCTTGACTCCTATCATATCTCAGAAACCTCCTTTCATTGGCGAAATTAGACCAAACAAACAAGCGAGTATTTTAAGTGAAATCATTATGACTTTAAAATTGGGTTGGGTATTTCGTATTCAATCAATTAGAGACACAATTCTTAATAACTTAGCACCTGAGAGTTTATGGTACTCGCCTGATGCAATGCTTCAGAACATTACTGGACAGCCATCAATTTCATTACCAACATATTGGACTAGTGGCAATCTACCTTTAGGCGTACAATTTGCATCTAGATATGCAGATGAAGAAACATTAATTTCTCTGGCTGCTCAATTAGAGGAAATATCTCCTTGGATTAACAAAACTCCAAATTTATAAATTTTTATTCTTTATTTGGCTGTTGAAGCAGAAGGTAAGAGAAAAAATACTGATAATATGGATTATTGCTATAGATTTTTGCATTAATACATTTTGCACTAATAGTTCTTCATTCAATCTTGGATCCCCGGAATATATTTGATAAATTACATAGATAACGGTTGATATAAGAAAAATAATATTCACAACAGTATACTTATTGTCTGCATTACTAAGAAAAAAGGCAATTACAAAGAATAATGATGCTGGTACTAACCAACGAAATGCATTTATTGCAAAAAATACATGTGCATCTCTATATAAATCGTGTGGTGTTAGGGCTACTCCAGCAAAAAATACCATTCCAATGAAAAAAAGTACTGCTGCTATACATGCACAAAAATAAGAAACTTTATTTTCTGTAAACAACGATGGAATGAAAAAACTTGATATTCCGACCAATAAAAAACAAAAAAGCGCGGAGTTAAAAAAAAATGATGAAATGCTGTTAATATCTCCCGCAAATGTAATGTAACCACCCAGTTCACTTAAAAAATTATGACTAAATGAATAACCAATCTGATCAGGATTATGTATGTTTCCTCCTGGAAAAAAATATGAGGCAATAATTACTGAGACAATAAAAAAAATTGATACAAATCGAATGATATAGACTGTCCAAAATTTAGTCATTTGCATTTTTTTTTCCTATTAACTTATCGAGGCCAAACGTAAACATGATAATCGTTGTAATCATTAGAATAATCATCACCTTCTGTAACACTACATTAAATATCAAGAAATCCATTGTGTACGTTTCTAGAAAACGAACACGGTCATTTATTGCATCAATCGGTTGAAAGTCACCAAGATAATAGGCATAAACTCCTACTGCAATAAAAAGTAGTATACCTCCTGACGCATAATAGTTTGATAAAGGACTAAATAAAAAAGCAAGAACATAAAAGAGAATTGCTGCAGAGTATAAATTAAATGCCATAGTTGTAGTAAATAAATGCGCATCAAAGTAAATATCACCTGGTGTTAAGGCAACTCCTACAAAAAAAATACAAGCTGGAAACATAAATAATGTTCCTAAACAAGCAAATATAAACGAGTAACGATTTACCCTAAATAAACTCGGAATAAACAAAAAAGCTATGCCTTGTAATAAGAGCATGTACATTGCAGTATTCCAAAAAAACGATGAAAAAAAATTTAAATCTCCAGACATTGTTTTATGAAAACCAAGCTCACTAAGAAAATTTTTATGAAATGAATAACCTACTTGATCTAGTTCTATATGATTACCGCCAGGGTATAGAAGCATAGCAATGATTACCGCAAAAATATAATAAGCAGATGCAATTCGTAGGATATGCACACACCAGAACCTAGTCATTTAAAAGTTTCTTGTATCCAAATGTAAAGATCAGAATACTGATCATAGAAATAACTGTAATTATTTTTTGCCAAATAACTGATATTGTGAAACGGTTGTAATCTATGAACTCTCCAACATTTTCTAATTCAAATGGATTGAAGTCAGGTGGAGGCTCACTTGTTTCAAATATTGTATAAAGAGCGACATTTATAAAATAGATAAAAGCAACAATAGTATATCTATTACTTATTTTGCTCAGTAAAAATGCGATTGTCATAAAAAAAATACCTACGGTTTGAGCGTTAAAAGCTAAAATAACAAACCAAACATGCTCTTCAAAATAAATATTAGCTGGTGTTAAACCAACGCCAATGAAAGATATTCCAGAAATAACTAATAAAATTGATGCAATGACTGAAATCACATAAGTTTTCTTATTCTCTCTAAATAAATTTGGTACAAATACGTGAGAGACAGCGCATAGTCCCATTATCAACAAAGAGCTGTTAAATAAAAAACTTGAAAGAAAGTTCTGAGTGCCATCGCGAGTAAATGTGATTCCTAAGTCACTAAAAAAATTTCCACTAAAAGAGTAAGAATTTAAATCTGGATTAAATAAAGTTCCTCCTGGAAATAAAATCATAGCAACGGCATTCGTTACAATAAAATATGCAATCATGAATCTAAGCGCATATACAGGAATGTAGCCAAAATTTGTCATGAAATTATGCGCTGAAGCTGGATATCAGTATAAAGACCACAAAAGCAGCAACCATTATGTACATTATTTTGTTGTCTAGATTCATGATCGAAATATAATGTTTATTCTATGGAAAATCCAGCTAGATATACAAATTACAAAGATTTTTTTCCTTTCTATTTAAGGGAACACAGCAAAAAAAGCACGAGGATGCTGCATTATTTTGGAACGATTGGATACCAAGTTCTATTCTGGTCCCTGCTGCTAACTCAAAATTACTTATTCCTGCCTTTGATCTTACTTGCAGGTTATGGTCCTGCATGGATTGGGCATTTCTTTATAGAAAAAAATAAACCCGCTACGTTTAAATATCCTTTATGGTCTCTCATTGGTGATCATCATATGGCTTATTTAATGCTTACTGGCAAACTTAAGAAAAAATTATCTGATGCCGGGGTATCAGCTACTTAAAACATAATACGCAGTTCCAAGAAACAATAACAACAAAGCAGTTTGTGAAAAAATCCAGATAGCACCTCTTGCTGCAGTGTTATTGAAACAGATATGCACAATAGAATGGATCAATCTAAATAATAAATATAACCATGCGCAAATTAGCAAAAAAGTGCTTTCGATTTCAATAAAAACGATAACCCCGATCAGAAAATAAAAAATTACTGAAAACTCAAATATATTTGAAATATTATTTTTTATAATTTTTAAATATAATGGTGCATCTTTATAAGGCTCAATAGGGATTCCACTTTCCTCCCAGTCTTTGCCTTTGCCCATTAGATTAACTGATGCGATTGTATGAATTAATCCAATAACAAAAGTTAATAAAATAAGCCCAAGTGCTGGAACTAAAATATTAGTTAACATTAGATCATTAAAGAGCAAGCTCGATAAGCCATCCATGCTAGGATAATCGTAGACGGTAACCAAAATAGTGTTCTAACTGGTAAGGCTACACCAGGTATGATTTTATTAAAAAATATGTGAACGATTGAGTGCAGAACTCTTAACCAAAAGAACCATGTTGCTAACAACATAAAATACTCATCAACTGTTCCCGTTACATAAATCATAATGCAAACAGCGTAAAAGAAGATTGGAAATTCGAACAAATTTGTCAAATTTCGCTGACTATTTTGAATTAATTCGCTGCCGTTTTCAAATGTGGGTATTTTAAAATCATCTTCTGTATTCTTCTTATCGATGACAATGGCCTTTAGTCTAAGAACTGTCCCAAAGGCAAAAACAGCCAAAGAAAGCCAAAGCATATTGATGACTGGCTCAAAAATTAATTCGGGTTGCATAATAAACTCCTTGATTGAAATAAGAATCCAGTAAATTATATATACTAATTCAGTTTTAACCATATTTAATGAAAGGAGGTGGTCTATGTCTATAGGTAGTATAGAGGAGCTTTGCTCGAGTAGTGAAATTCCATGTGATTGTAGATGTGGAAACCTCCACTTTTTGAGTGGAGCTCCGTTTTAACTACATTAAGCCCCCATTAATTTGGGGGCTTTTTTTAAATCTTTAAATTTGGTTTAAATTTTCTTGTTTTATTTTTGTCATTGATAGCGACGTAGGAAAACTCCCCCACTGCCACTTCAACTTCCTTTTGATTCATTTCAGAACGCATTGCGGTAATTTTGAATATCATTTTGGACTGCTTTACAGATACAATTGATCCGTAAACATTGATGAATTTACCAACATGCATAGGATTTTTATATTTAACTTTAGATTCAACTAATACGGCATTTCCTTTTGAAACAAGCTGAGTCATATAAATGCCTCCATGGGCCATTTGTTTTACGATCCAGGCTCCATGAGCCGTGCCGTAAGGATTGCTATCCGGTGGTTGACATATATTTCTAATTAAAAGTTTACTCATTTTTTTTTCTTAAATAACTTATTAGATAAATAGCTGATACACAACCAACTATATTTGCAAAACCCTCCATTATTATAAAATCACGAAACGGTATAAAAAAATGTATAAACTCAATAAAAACACTTGTGATCAGAGCTAAGCTGATACCAAATACAAAGTCATTGTTTTTATTATTAGCCAATTGAGCCAAGGCGCCAAGTATGAAAAATGAGATAAAGTGTATTCCATAATCCGTAATTAAATTAGCTACTTCTCTCACTGTAGAGTCAGTAGGCACAGGTCGTACATATGAGTAATAAAGATAAAATAAATAAAAAAAGAAGATTAGTCGAAGAGGATTTGCTAAAATGCTCATGAACGTACTATAAGTTTATATATAAAATGAGCAATATATTAATCATAGGAGCCAATCGAGGTCTTGGACTTGAGTTCGCAAAGCAATACAGTAATACAAATCACAACATCATTGCAACCACTCGAAATAAAGGTAGCTCAAAAGAGTTGAATGAAATTAACAATATCGATATCGCTGAACTTGACTTAACTTCTGATGCGAGCGTAAATAGTTTTGTAACAAGTATCGGATCTCAAAAAATTGACATACTCATTCACAACGCAGGTATTTTTAGTGATGAGCAATTAAAAGAAGATCTAGATACAGATGCCTGGATGAATGAAATGAGAATTAATGCTGTGATACCCATAATTCTTGCAAGAAAATTAAAGAACAACTTAAAAATGGGATCTGATAAGAAAGTTGTTTTTATATCCAGTCAAATGGGAAGCATTTATGATAATTACTCTGGTAGATTTTATTTTTATCGCTCATCAAAATCAGCTCTTAATTCCGCAGCAAAAAGTTTATCAATAGATTGGAAAGAAGATGGTATATCTGTCCTTATTTTGCACCCAGGATGGGTAAAAACCGATATGGGTGGCATAAGTGCCAAATTAGAGATACCTGAGAGCATTACCCAGATGATCAATGTTATAAATGAACTAAATCTTGATAACTCTGGCTCATTTTTAAATTATGAGGGAAAAAAGCTTGAATGGTAAAAAATCATACACACGATAAACCTGATTTCTATAATGATCTTGATAAGACATATGAGAATATTTGGGATCAACTCATAATTGGTAAATCAAAGTCAAAATCTGAATTACATCAAGGGTATATTTCAACATTCAATGAGTCATTTCCATCGGTTAGAACAGTTGTCTTAAGGCATGTTGATAAGAAAAATAATACCATAAGCTTTCATACAGATATCCGATCCAGTAAAATTGATGAAATCAAAAAAAATAACGCTGTGACCATGCTGTTTTATGATCATGGCAAAAAGATACAAATTAAAGTGTCGGGAAAAGCTGAAATCAATCATAAAAATGATAAAGCAAAAATAGCATGGGACAACTCAAGGTCATTTAGCAAGAAATGTTATGTTGTTGAAAAGGCACCTGGAACCCCGTCAGATGAACCAACTTCAGGGTACTTACCAGAGCATGAAAACAAACTTCCAGACGATGATCTTCTACAAAACGGTTACAACAACTTTACTTTAGTAGAAATTCAAATTCACTCGATTGAGTGGCTTTATTTGCATCGTCAAGGTCATCGCCGAGCATTGTTTACAACCACAAATGGCAGTTTAAACAAAAAATGGCTTACTCCGTAATATGTCAATTTTAAGCGTAATATTATTTTCAGCAATATTGCATGCGTCTTGGAATGCTTTCATAAAAAATAAAGGTAATGGATTTGCGAAAATGGTTATTTTAGCAACGATTATTGCTTTATTTATGGTGCCTTTATTATTTTACGTTGGCCTGCCCTCTTCTACTGCAGCAATATATTTATTTTTTGGAGTCATTGCCCATACAATGTACATGCACTCATTAACAAGAGCATATGCTATAGAAGATTTTTCGGTCGCTTATCCATTTGCAAGGGGTCTTGCACCCTTACTAACAATTTTGATTTTAATATTTATCTTAAACAAAACAATTTCATTAAATGAAATCATAGCAATTGGAATAATTATATCAGGTATTTTTGTGCTTTTTATCGGTAAAAGTTTCAGCTTAGATTATAAAAACGTATTGGCCTTATTATATTTTCCAATATCTATAACGTTTTATACTTTAGTTGACTCATATGCAGTCAAAACAGTCGAAAGTTCAATGCAGTATATTGTATGGCTATTTTTTTTGATGCCTATTCCAATTCTGCTTTATTCTATAAGCAATCAACGTAATTTATTGATAACAACATTCACAGAAAACAAGTTTCCACTGATCATTGCTGCAATTGGCTCTGTAACTTCGTACTCACTTGTTCTTTGGGCATATACACAAGCACCAATTCACTATGTCGCTTCAATAAGAGAGAGCAGTATAATATTTGCCTCACTAATCGGACTATTATTTTTTAAAGAACAAGGGTTAAAGAGAAGGCTTGCTGCGGCTGTTATTTTGTTTATTGGAGTTTTCTTATTAGAATACGTATCATAATTCAGTTTTTTTATTCGTTAAATAAACGCAATATTAAAAAAGCGATAATTAAGCCAATAATCTGAGATACAATAAATCCTAATATATGAGCAGGATCAATGCCAGTAAATGTATTTGTAAGTGATCTGCTTATGGTCACTGCTGGATTTGCAAACGATGTAGAGGACGTAAACCAATAAGCGCCTGTAATATATAGTGCAACTGCAATTGCTGGATCTCGTTTTGCTCTAAGTGATAATACAATTGTCAAAAGAAGTCCTACGGAGGCTATAGTTTCTGAAATATGAATATTTAAACCAGTTCTTTGTTTATCAGAAAATTCAATAAATAAATCATTAAAAATATAATTAGCGATAATAACTCCTGATACACCACCAATGATTTGTAAAATAATAAATAATGACATCTCAATCGAAGTAATTTTGGATTTTAATCTAAAATATAAACTTACAATCGGGTTAAAATGAGCTCCAGATATGGGGCTAAATATTGATATTATCACGTAAAGCATTGCTCCTGTTGCTATTGCATTAGCTAGCAATACAACGCCTTCATTTGTTGGCGATAGGTTTTCAGCCATTATCCCTGATCCGACTACCGAGAAAACAAGTAGGAGTGTACCCAGATATTCAGAAAGTAGTTTTTGAAGCATCTTATTTCAGCAAGTTTTCTTTTATTAATTGATCAATATAATCAAATGTAGATCTAAAAAATTTTTTGTGTTCTTCTTCGTTTAAATTCTGTTTAACAGGATCTTCAATATTGAAATGAAATGTTCTTGGAGCACCCGGCCAGATCGGACATGTTTCTTTAGCGGCATTCCCACATACAGTAACGACATAATCCATAGAGGGAGAGTTGGATTCACCAAATACGTCCCAGCTTTTACTATGAAGTTTATCTGTTGGTATTTTCATTTCATTCAATAAATCGAGAGTTTTAGGATTTATTGTTCCTGAGGGTGTGCTTCCAGCACTAAAACCTTTCAGGCTTTCGCTATATTTATAATTGGTAATTGCTTCAGCTATAATGCTTCTAGCTGAATTTTGTGTACATAAATAAAGTACATTTTTCACAATTAAAGACCAAGCGAATAACCTGCAGACCTTACCGTTCTAATAGGATCAAAATCAAAACCTTCATTTAAAGCTTTTCTTAATCTCCTTATGTGTACATCTACAGTTCTTGGCTCAACATATGGGCTTGTAGTCCAAACATAATCTAACAATTGTTGTCTTGAGAAAACTTTTCCCTGATTTTCCATTAAAAATCTCAATAAATTAAATTCAGTTGGGCCTAAATTAATTTCTAAATGATTTCTCGACACCTTATGAGTTGAAGAGTCCAATTGAATCCCCTTATAAGTAAGAATTTCATTGTAGAAAATTGGCCTCATTCTTTTAAGTACTGCTTTAACTCTAGCTAATAACTCATTGATTGAAAATGGTTTAGTTATGTAATCATCAACTTCGCTTTCAAAGCCCCTTAACTTATCCTCCTCCTCTCCACGAGCGGTTAACATAATTAATGGAATATTCTTAGTTGATTTATTTTTTCTAATTCTTCTACTAATCTCAATACCTGATAGCTCAGGAAGCATCCAATCAATCAAAATTAAATCATACTTTGTGGTGGAGAAAATTTTATCCAATGCAGACTCACCATTTAAACAATAATCCACATCATAACCCGCTTTAGAGAGATTATACTTTAATAATTCAACTATTGATAACTCATCTTCAACTACAAGTATTTTCGCTTTCATATTAAGTTTTTATATCTACATCCTCCCACTGGCCTGCGTTGTCAGATTTTCTTTCTAATGTTTCACCTGTAACAATGAAATGAATATCTTCAGCAATATTTTGCGCATAATCACCTATTCTTTCAATATTTTTAGCTATAGTTAGTAAATGTGCGCATCCATTAATTGTGTCAGGGTTATCTGCCATAGTTTGAAGAAGTTCTCTATAAATTTCTAGGTAAGTTTCATCTATATCAATGTCAGAGTCCCATACATTAAGTGCTTTTTTTTCAGACATTTTTATAAATGCATCTAAAACATTTTTTATCATTTTTTGAACATCATCGCCCATTTGAACTATTTTTGATATAGACTGACTAGGCATAGATACCTTTACATTAGCAACACGTTTTGCAACATTCGTTGCATGATCACCCATTCTTTCCAGATCATTTGCGATACTTAGGGCTGATACAACAGTTCGTAAATCATTTGCCATCGGTTGACGCATCGCAATTATTTTATAAGCAAGCGCATAAATATCTTTTTCAAGATTATCTATTTTATCGTCTTTCTTTAATATCTCTTCTGCAAACTCAGTATCTTTTTCATCTAGAGCTTTAAGAGAGTCCTTTACTTGTTGTTCAACAAGACCTCCCATTTTAACTAAATTAGAATTTATGAGTTCTAATTGTTTGTCATATGACTCAACTAAATGGTCACTCATTATCCAAACCTTCCTGTTACATATTCTAAAGTTTTTTCATTTGCTGGAGTTGAAAATATTGTCTCAGTGTCATTTACCTCTATTAGATTTCCTAAATGAAAGAAACCTGTTTTAGACGAAACTCTCGCTGCCTGTTGCATTGAATGAGTAACGATAATAATAGTGTATTCTTTTTTTAATTCTTCCATTAAAGCTTCAATTTTTGCGGTAGCAATTGGGTCAAGTGCTGAGCATGGTTCATCCATTAGTATTACGTCGGGATTTACAGAAATAGCCCTAGCAATACATAATCTCTGCTGTTGACCGCCTGACAAACTTGTTCCCGTTTCATCTAGTCTATCTTTCACCTCGTCGAATATTGCTGCCTTTTTTAAACTTGAATATACGATTTCTTCTAATTCATTTTTATCTTTTGCCAAACCGTGAATTCTTGGTCCATACGCTACATTTTCAAATATAGATTTTGGAAAAGGGTTTGGTTTTTGAAAAACCATGCCTACTCTTTCACGTAATTTCTCGACCCGGACTTCATCATTATATATATCTTCACCATCGATTTTTATCGAGCCCTCAACTTTGCAGATATCAATTACATCGTTCATTCTATTGAGACATCTCAGGAAAGTAGATTTACCGCAACCTGATGGACCTATTAGTGCTGTTATTTCATTTTGATTAATATCCATACAAACATCAAATAAGGCCTGCTTTTCTCCGTAATAAACGTTTAAATTTTTAACACAAACCTTTATTTTTTTTTCCATACTTTTTATTTTACCACTTTGTTTCAAATTTTCTTCTAATAAATACAGCAATTAAATTAAATAAAATCAAAAAGCTTAACAATATAATTATGGCAGCTGATGTTTTTTCCTCATAGGCTCTTTCAGCACTATCATTCCATAAATATGCTTGAACTGGCAGTGAAGTAGATGGGTCTAAAGGTGAAGACGGCACATCAACAATAAAAGCGACCATGCCAATTAACAGTAATGGCGCTGTTTCTCCTAATGCCCTTGCTATTCCTATAATGGTTCCTGTTATAGAGCCAGGTAATGCCAAAGGAACAACGTGATGCATTACTGTTTGAACTTTCGATGCACCAACCGCAAGTGCACCTTCGCGAATTGATGGAGGCACTGACCTCAACGAAGCTCTCGTTGCAATAATTATAGTTGGTAAAGTCATAAGTGATAAAGTTATGCCTCCTACTAAGGCTGTTGACCTGGGTAGTTCAAATGTATTTAACAAGATGCCTAATCCAAGTAATCCAAATACAATTGATGGAACTGCAGCAAGATTATTAATATTTATTTCAATAAAATCTGTAAATCTGTTTCTCTTAGAAAATTCTTCAAGATATATTGCACCAAAAAGACCGAATGGAAATGATAAAAGCAATACAATTATCATTGTAAAAAACGATCCGATTAAAGATCCACCTAGACCAGCCAACTCTGCTTCCCTTGAGTCTCCTCTTGAAAAAAATGGCAAATTAAATTCAAATTTTACTTTATTTTGGCCCACGAGTTCATCATAAATAGATAACTGGAAATTTGAAACTCTTCTTCGTTCTTCTGGGATATCTCTAGAATAGTTACCTTTATGTACTTGATCAATATCATCAGAGGCAGAAATATATAAATTGATTGTATTTCCTAAATTATTTTTATTTTTATTAATATAAGTTTTTATCTCTTCTTCAAATTCAATACTAAATAACTTTATAACCTTTTTTTTATCAGATTTTTTTTCAATATTAGGAAAATTACTGTAAATATTTTTTTTCGAAAATGAGTATAAATCCAATTTATTGATTTCAGTTTCAGACATCTGTTTAAATATTTCAGGCTGAACTTTATCGTTAAACTCTATTTTTATCTCTATCAATGTTCTGTAAAAGGCTGAATAGCCTTTGCTGATGATATTAGTAAATAATATTAGTACAAAAATTAACGCTAACGATATTGCTATAACTCCATAAAATTTAAACCTTCGCTCAGCATTAAGTCTACGCTTTAGATTTTCATTCGAAATTTTTAGAGAATTACTATTCATATTTTTCTGTATATTTTTTTACAACTCTTAAAGCTATGAAATTGAGTATTAATGTCATTACAAATAAAGTTAATCCTAATGCGAAAGCCGACATGGTTTTTGGGCTGTCAAACTCCTGGTCACCTATTAATATTACAACTATTTGTGTAGTTATTGTCGTTGAAGCTTCAAGTGGATTTGCTGTAAGGTTTGCGACCAAACCTGCTGCCATTACAACAATCATTGTTTCACCGATTGCTCTAGATACAGCCAAAAGAAATGAGCCAATTATACCTGGTAAAGCAGCAGGTATTATAACTTTTTTTATAGTTTCACTTTTTGTTGCGCCCATTGCGTAAGATCCTTCACGTAAGCTTTGAGGCACAGAGCTAATAACGTCGTCAGACAATGAAGATACAAATGGGATAATCATTATTCCCATTACCAAACCAGCCGCAAGAGCACTTTCTGATGAAACATCCAATCCAATAGATCCTCCCATGGACCGTATAAAAGGAGCTATGGTAATTACGGCAAAAAAACCGTAAACAACTGTTGGTATGCCAGCTAATATTTCAATAATTGGCTTAGCAGTATTCCGAACATTACTTTTTGCATATTCCGACATATAAATTGCTGTGAGTAGCCCAATTGGAATCGACACACACATAGCGATAAATGCAATTAAAAAAGTTCCTGAAAACAGTGGGATAGCTCCAAAAGCATTCTCGATATCCGCTGTATCTGACGCATCAGTAACAAATGCTCTTTGTGGGCTCCAATTTGTACCAAATAAAAAATCAAAAATTGGTACTTGGCTAAAGAAACGAATAGTTTCATAAAGTAATGAAAATATAATTCCAATAGTGACAAGAATTGCTACTAGTGAACACACAAAAAAAGTAATTAATAAAAATTTTTCAACAATTTCCCTTGCATCAAAATCAATTTTTATTTTTCTATAACTAAATAAAAGAAATAAGCTTGATGAACATAAAATAATAATGACTAAAGAAACATTAAAAACATTTTCAATATAATTTAATTTACTAACCGCATTAACAATCAGTACATCTTCACTATTAAATAATTTAATGCCATTTCTGGTATTCTCTATTTGTGTAAATAATAGCTCTACTTCAGAACTATCTATTCCAAGTGAATACAAATCTGATAAAACATAATTTTTGATAAAAAAACCATCAAATATTGAAATGACAGAAAATATAATAATTGCTGGAACTACCGACCAAATAGCTATGTAATACCCGTAGTATTTATCAAGTGAAATTGGCCTGCCTTCATTTAAAACTCTAACTTTACGTGATTTAGAGTAACCAAGATAAAAGCTTCCTAGGGCATATGAAATAAATAGCAGTAATAAAATCAAACCCATAAGGACCTTTTTAAATACTATAACTGGAAGAAATTTTTTTTCTTCCAGTTATATGTTTGTTCTTAAATTAATCTGTTGATAACGTAGTTAGATTAGTTACTCGTGATCTTATATCTTCAGCGTTATCATCAGATAGTGCTACTAGCCCAATATCAGTTAGGTAGCCATCTTCCCCCATAGCTTTTGAGCTTGTAAATTCTTGTAAAAACTCCTCAATACCAGGCACAGATCCTATATGAGCTTTTTTTACATAAAACTGCAGAGGTCTTGCAATTGGATAGGAGTAGTCTTGTATACCCTCTAGAGTTGGCTCGATGCCTGCAATAGCGGTTGGCTTTATTTTATCTTCATTAGCTAAGAGATAACTATAACCAAAATACCCAAATCTCTCAGGGTCCTCAGTTAATTTTTGAACTATCAGGGCATCGTTTTCACCCGCTTCAATTACGCGGCCATCTTCTCTAGAAATTTTACATTTCTTTTTTGCCTTTTCTCCTAATTCCTTCCAGATATCATACGCACCTGAAGCTTTACAGCCTTTTACCATTATTAGAGAGTCCCATGCATCTCTTGTTCCAGATGTTGGTGGGGCAACAAGAACCTCAATTTTGTAGTTGGGTAATGATGGATCTATATCACTCCATTTTTGATATGGGTTTGCAACTAACTTGCCATCTACAGGAACTTCTTCCGCTAGGGCCAAATATAATTGCTCTTGATTGAAGTCTGCATTGGAAGCTTCTAAGCTGTGAGCAAGTGTTAAACCATCGTTTCCGATTACAATTTCAATTATTTCGGTAACGCCATTTTTCTTGCAAAGCTCTATTTCACCTTCTTTTATTACTCTGGAAGCATTGGTAATGTCAGGATGGTTAACGCCAACACCAGCACAAAAAAGTTTCATTCCACCCCCTGTTCCTGTACTTTCAATCACTGGCGTTTTAAAGCCTGATTTACCAAATCGTTCAGCAACAATTGTTGCATAAGGGTAAACAGTTGAAGAGCCAACTATCTTTATTTGATCTCGTGCATATGAGGTGCCAAATAAAGAACCAAAGGCAATTAATGTTGCAATCAAAATTTTTAATAAATTCATTTATGTCTCCTCTTTTAAGTAATTTTTTGATTCATCAAAAATTACTGGATGGAAGTTACAAATGTATTAAAAGAATGTTACAAAATTATTACACTTTTGGATTTATAACTGATTGATTTTATTTAATATTCTTATGATATTGGCGCCTCTGGTAACTGGATTGTAAATACACTTCCCTTGTTAAGCGTACTTGATATTTCAATATTGCCACGATGCTTGTTTAAAATGTGTTTAACAATAGTTAATCCAAGGCCAGTTCCCTCTATCGCTTTTGATCGAGATTTATCAACTCTAAAAAAACGCTCTGTCAGTCTATGAATGTATTTTTCAGGAATGCCATCACTTTGATCTTTTATTTCAACTTCAATAATATTTTTTCTAAATAATGAAGTGTTATGGTCTTCGTTATTTTTATTTTTTTGAATACTTACGTTAATTTCAGAGTTTTCGTGACCATACTTAAATGAATTCTCAAGCAAATTTGAAAAAAGTTGTATTAGTTCATCTTCATTTCCAAGAATATGGTGATCATTTGAGTTTGTATTAATCTCAATCTTCATATTTTTTGATGTGAGTTTTTTTGCCAGATTTTTTTGCACACGTTCGACACATTTATTTAAATTTATTTTTGAAGTTGGATGAATGTGTTCATTGCTCTCAATTTTGGAAACAATTAATAAATCATCAATCAATCGATCCATACGATTTGCTTCATCATTGATTATTTCCATAAACTCATCCTTAGACTTTTTATCGTCTTTTGCAGTTGTACGGATAGTTTCAATAAATCCAATAATTGTAGAGAGAGGCGTCTTAAGTTCATGGCTAACATTAGCCACAAAAGATGTTTTAACTTTTTCTATATTTCTTTGAATTGATACATTTTTTAATATTATATAAATTAAATTATCTTCCTCTTTGCTCTTGCTGGGATAAATACTAACGTCAAAATTAAGTTCTCCCGATTGATCTGAAATATTTTTATTAATTATAAAATCTGTTGTTGATTCAATATTCTTATCAATTGTCCGTTCAAGGCTTTCAAGAATTTTAGGGTCTCTTATAAGGTTGGTAATGATTTGTGATGTAAAATCGTTTTCAAATATCTCAATAGAATAATCATTTTGAAAGATAATTTTTTTATCCTGGTCAGTGATAATTACAGCGTCATCTAATTTATTTAGAATATTAAATAAATTCTCGTTTTCGATCATATTTACTTAATCAATTAAAAACTTGTCTGTTTATAACTGTTTAAGTATTTAAATGGAAGGTAAATGGCAGTGAATAAGATTACTGTAAACAATGCTAGATATGGAATATGCCATGGTGGAGCTGGGAAGAAATCCAACAGTGTATTGGCTGCCGGAGTGATCATTAAATACCAATAATTTACATCACTGTAATATTCAACAAGGTACATATTGAGAGAGTATATTGCTGGTAAGAGACATGCAGCAAATAAGAAAACTCTAAATACTGACCACCAGGTAAGTTTCACATCAGTGCAAATACATACGTAAAAAACAGTTAAAAATAAAAGGCCATGCCCAAAATAATACGTAATAAATTCCGGATCCGGATACGAATAGTCAAGATCTGGTGTTACCATTGCTAAAAGATTTCCTGTTAATCCAAAAAAATAAGCAACCTCAAAGAAGAATTTTACCTTCGTTAAAATATAAATCCCCATCGATAAAGCGGCTAAATGGCAAATATGTATTGGGAACACCTCATATATTGAATGATCGTAATAAATAACTCTATAAAATGGTTTTATGAGCTCATGAGCAATTAAAGTGATGCCCAGTATCAACAAAATTGTTTTGGTAATAGATTTTATATTTAATCCTTTGATAACAAGTGAAAACAGAACGGAGATTAAAAAAATTGAAGCGATCGAAATGAGATGTTGAGATCCAAATAATACGAATTGAGACGCCATAATTTCTTATAGATTCAATATTTATATTCTATTTCATTTAACGATTTTTGTAAAAAAAGGCCCAAACAAAGTATTTTGAAAGGGCCTTTTTCTTGATTATTCAGTCTTTTTACATAGTAACGCCAATTCGCATACCTGATCTATTGTACAAAATATTCATCAGTACAAATACGAGTATAGATGCAATCATTGGTACAGGGTTTGCACCTCCATCAGCTCCCATATAAATTATAATTAATCTGATTGAATTTATAAATGAACCAACAAGCATCATTCTAAAAAAAACAGTTGATTGCTCAATTGGTGCAAGAAGTGTCGCTACAAAAGCAATTGCAAAGACTATATATATCCATCCTAAATTGGCAGTCATTTGCAAATGATTTGCATCGATATTTCCACTGTCTACACCAAGTCTTTCAATAAATGCAGTAGCAGATTCAGCCCCTGTAAACATAAATCCATAAAAAAGGAATAATAATGTTAGAAAACAAATTATTACTCTACTTATCGTGTCTTCGACTTTAATCATATATTCCTCCTAAAAATTAGATTGGTTTCTGAAGTAAATAGTCATAAGAACTATAAAATTCAAAATTATAAAAATTGCTAATAATGGATTTCCACTTTCAGGATTTGTAACACTTCCAACCATTAATGCCGCAAGAAACATTGTTGCAGCGACGGCACCCATGGAAATTAATACACCACTAAATCCAACTCGATACTGGTAAACCAATGAAATTAATATCGCTATATTAATCATAGTTATTCCAAGAACAGCATGCTCTGCTTGAGGGCTGCTTTCAAGGTATGGAGTTTGTCTTATAAAACCGCCAGGATCAATTACGTAACTGACAATATTTATCACACTTATAAGTATCGCAATGTAGCCCATAATTTGTGATGTTTTGTCTGTAACGCCAAAAGCACTGCTAGCCTTATCGTATGTAAAAGGCATTCCTGCTTTTACTCTCGATACAACAAGCAAGGCTAAAAGAATTATCCAGACTACAAGACCTGTAATGTTTTCCTCTCCAGTTTGTGCATTGGACATAATAATCCAAATTACTTGAAGTAAGACAACAGGTATTGCATAAGCAAAGAAGCCTCTATCAAGACCTTTAAAACCCATATAAAGGATACCTACATATGCAACAAAGCTTACTGCTCCAAACCAGTTAAGAAAGAAAACTGTTGTTTGGTTATTCTCAAATGTTGGGTATCGTTCCATCATGAAATCTGTGTTGAACATCATGACGGCGCCATAAGCAAAAAATATAAGTCCTGCTAGAAACATGCAGCCTTGTATTAATTTATCGTCAGTATTAAACATTTTAATTCCCCTATTTAATTAAAAATCAATTGAGATTATTAAGCTTAAATGCATATTTGAAAATTAAATTATCAATTATAATCGTCTAATTTTTATCACTTAATAATTACAAAATGATGTATATTAAGGTCTTAAATTTGCTTAAACTTAAAGTAATTTATTAGAAATTATATATATGCAGTTGATTCAATTAATAATTGATGGAGTAGCTTCTGGATGCATTTATGGGCTTGTAGCATTAGGCTTTGTACTAATCTACAAAGCGACAGAAACCATTAATTTTGCTCAAGGCGATATTCTAATGCTTGGCGCCTTTGTTGCATACTCACTTATTGGCATTATAGGCGTGGATTACCTCACAGGTTTTGCTCTCACTGTTTTAATAATTGCCGTTTTTGGATTTTTCCTTGATGCCGTTGTAGTGAGGCAGATTATTGGACAACCTGCATTTGCAACCGTAATGCTAACTATCGGTTTAGGATTTATTTTTAGAGGATTTGCATCAATTTACTGGGGAACTGACATATTTTCATTCAGTACTCCTTTCTCTGGAAAGATAACTGAGTTTAACGGTCTTATAATTTCATACGTCAACCTTTCTATCATTGTTGGAACTGCAGTTTTAATGTCTGCACTTTATTTCTTTTTTACATTTTCAAAAATTGGTGTGGCTATGAGGGCATCTTCAGAAAACCAATTAGCTGCCTATTATATGGGAATACCAGTTAAATTTATTTTTTCATTAATATGGTCAATATCTGCAGGTGTTGCCGCCGTTGCGGGTGTACTTCTTGCACCAATTACTTTGGTTGACACATCAATATCATTGATTGGTTTAAAAGCTTTTGCTGCAGCTGTTCTAGGGGGATTTGGATCAATACCTGGAGCAATTGTTGGAGGCATTATAATAGGTATTGTCGAACAATTATGTGGAACTTACGAAAATTATTTGTTTGAGGGAGTGAGAGAAATATCTGCTTACCTCGTTCTTATCCTAACATTAATTATTTATCCAAGAGGTTTGTTCTCAGATAAAGCTGAGGTCAAAAAAGTTTAATGAGATTTATTTTTAAAACTAAATATTCGCAAGATATAAATATTGCAAAACATAACGGTGATCGTTTTTGGTATTCACTGCTTATATTAATCATGGTCGCGTTACCGCTTGTATTAGATGATTTTTACTTAGGTGAAATCTCATATATTTGCATTCTATCCATTGCTGGTATTGGTTTAATGATATTATCTGGATACACAGGTCTTGCATCCTTAGGTCATGCCGCGTTTTTAGGAGTTGGCGCTTATACTCATGCCTTCTTGCTTACGAATGGAATACCTTTTTATGCATCAATCCCTATCGTAATAATTGTTTCATTTCTAGTAGGTGCAGCAATTGGAATACCTATCCTACGCCTAACTGGGATGTATTTAGCTATAGCTACATTAGCCTTAGGCTTTATTGCGGAACATGTTTTTATAAAATGGGAGCACTTTACAGGCGGTAACAGAGGGTTGCCTGTGCCTCAACCTGAATTCTTGGGCATGAGCTTCTATGACAGTGTGTTCTTTTATTATGTCTGCCTTGTTTTTCTTATTGCCGCGATGTTTGCAGCAATCAATATACTTAGATCTCCAACAGGAAGAGCGTTTGTTGCTATTCGAGACAGTGAAATTGCAGCACAAAGTTTAGGCGTTAACTTAGGTCTCTATAAAGCTTTATCATTCGCAATTTCTGGTGCTTTTACTGGATTAGCAGGCGCATTACTTGCTCATTACATTGGATACTTGGCTCCAGATATATTTAATATCTTTTTATCTTTAACGCTTCTTTTGCTTATTGTTGTTGGTGGAATGGGAAGTTTGCATGGAACAGTGTTTGGAGCAATATTTGTTGGCTTCTTACCGCAGCTAATTGCTATCTGTCGAGATTATTTGCCAAGCTCTATTGGTTCACAACCTGGTCTTGAGCCAATGTTGTTTGGACTAATACTTGTATTCTTTATTTTATATGAACCACTTGGGATTTATGGAAGATGGATGAAAATAAAGTTATTCTTTGAACTGTTTCCTACCTACAAAAGACAAACATTTAAGAAACAAAAAGTATTTACTAAATCGGACCGAGTATAATGAGTTTGTTTGAAGTAAAAAATATCACTGTAGCATTTGGAGGAGTAAAAGCCCTTAATGATGTATCATTCGGAGTTGATAAAGGTGAAATATTTACAATAATTGGTCCTAACGGAGCAGGTAAATCAACTCTCTTCAATGTAATAAGCAGAATTTATGAGCCAAGCAAAGGTGAGATATTTTTTGAAAATCAAAATATCTCAAAAACTAAGCCTCATAATATATCAAAGCTTGGAATAGCAAGAACATTTCAAAATTTAGAATTATTTGAAAATGCAACTGTTCTCCAAAATTTACTTCTTGGACGACACATTTATAAAAAAACAAATATTTTATCTGAGGTATTTTTCACACCCAGTGCCCGTAAGCAAGAACATGAATACAGACTTAAAGTTGAAGAGGTAATTGACTTCCTAGACCTTCAACATTACCGAGATACTCTTATAAACGGCCTTCCCTACGGTGTTCGCAAAAATGTTGAACTTGCAAGAGCTCTTTGCACTGATCCAAAATTACTTCTATTAGATGAACCGTCATCGGGATTAACAAATGAGGAAACAATTGATCTTGGCTTTTGGATAAAAGATATTCAATCTTTATTAGGAATTACCATAATTATGATTGAACACGACATGAGTTTTGTAAATAAAGTGTCAGATCGTATACTTGCGCTTAATTACGGTAAGATACTTGCATCTGGTCTACCTGAGGAAATTAAAAATAACGCAGATGTTAAGCAGGCTTATATGGGGGAGTAAAATCCTCTAAGCCATTGATAAGAATCAACTTTTAACCCCTACTTTTTGAGTCTTTTTTAAATTCATAAAAAAAATCAATAACTTATATTTTTGGTCGGACCTGAGTCGGGTCCTAAACGTCAAAATCATCTTTTAATTCAATTAATATAAAGTAATTTAAAATAAGTTATGTAATAATCTTAATTTAATGAAAAAAGCTTTATTAGTAATATTTTTTCTTTCCATTAACAGCTCTCTTGCTCTTAATTGGGAAACGGAAAAAATAACAGATGACTGGGAGGAAGAAACTAGAACACTAATCTTTAGTGATCCTATTTCTCCAAATAAGCCTTTGAGTTTTCCTTATAGCGACCCACTTGTATATATGTACTGGGATTGTGATGAAGGTGGTTTCACTATGAGAAATACCGCAAATAATTTTATGGATGGTGAAACTGAAGATGGCTACAATTTAATAAAGCACGATGTTAAAATTGACGACAAAAAAAAATCAATTACCAGCTATCAAAGTTGGAATAGTGAATATCTTGTACTCGATTGGATGAATAAGGCTGAACTACACTCAGCAAACAATTTAATTATTCGTCTCAATCACTACTCAGATGGCTATAGGCAATATGCTTTTGATTTATCAAAATTAGATATTGTTGAAGGTTGCGAATAATTAAAACCAAAAATATCTGGAAAACTAATAAATACTTGCTCGTACTATGATATGTTGGTCGGGCCTAAGTCGTGTACGTACTCTACTGCACTACCCTGTACAAGACTGTACGTCTATGAATGAAAGTATAGATAATTTTATTGCTATACCTACGTTCGACGTCGTACAGTAACGTATGACTCAGGCGTATATGGGTGAATAGTTAAATAATTAAAATAATATAGAACATCCATACTGGAATAAATAATATCCAATACCCATACATCCACATCATCCCAACTACTCCGCCCCAATCGTTACTTTCAAAAGATACTTTTCGATCATTGATTGAGCTTTTAAATTCCAACTTAACTTTAGATAAATCCATATTGAATTCTTGAGCTTTGATTTCAGGATTGGTATTTATTCTTTTTGTAATAGATTTTAAATGCAGTACTTGCCAGGGTAGATATAAAGCTCCAAAAACTATGTTAATAATAATAAGTGAATGATGAGCATTTGATAGATCTAAGCTAAGCATAACTATGCTTAAAATCGTATTAATGAAAAATATTACAAACCATCCAAATTCTTCATAAAAATAAAAGCGTTCGTATTTCAAAAGTATTGCACCCCAGCAAAAGAACTGTGAAATAATTACCTGAATGACCATTAACCAAGAAATTAAATCAACAAACATATACTGATCAGAATTAATAATCCTGAGTACATAACTAAACATATAGATATATGTCACCTCAACGATGGTTACTAAAAATCGTGTCACAAATACTGAAGAAAGAACTGAGTCAATGATTACTGATTTCGAAGCATAATTTACAGGAAACAAACATCTAAATGCAGAAACTGATATTAAAATTATAGCAGGGACGACAAGGAACAAGTCATTGCTAATGTTTGCTATTGTTAAAGAGGCCCAAAGTAGAAATAAATTAGAAATGACACCTATTCTAAGTCCTTGTAGGAAATATTTGTACATCTAATGTCCTAATTTGTATTTGCCTGGGTGAACAGCTGATAAAATTAATAAGCCCGCAATTATTCCAGTATTTTTAACAAAATTTTGAAGTTCATGCCTTTGCTCCAAACCTTCGCTCATATTCCAAAAATCATGCATATAATAATTTATTAATATTGTGAGTAGCGCTAATACAAAGGCAGATAATTTTGAATAATAGCCGACTAAAATTGAAATTGAACATACACTTTGTAAAATTATTGTTATTATTAAAGATATTTCTGTATACGGCACTTGATGATCAAACATATAATTAAGAGTAAATTCATAATTGAATAATTTGAATATTGCTCCAAAAACTAAAAAATAAATTCCAATTATTATTCTTCCTAAAAGTAAATTAACATTACTCATATTATTCGTTCCAATTCATATACTTTTTACAGCCCGGAGGTATATCTTCAAAATAACTAAATCCTTCCTGCCAAATATAACCTGCCTTAAGACAGCATGAAAGTTTTTCATCTGTATCACTATGAAAATCATAACATATTTTCTCTAGTGGGACTCTTTTTTGATAGTTAAATGTCTCAATTCCAAAAATTATAATCGAGCTGACTAATAGATATAAAATCCCAACACCTATGCTTAAAATTCTAAATTTAGAAACTAATGGTACAAAAAATAAATAAAATAACGTAGGCACTGGAGCAAACATTACTACCAAAATGTATGATGCATAATTAGGTATAATAAACTGAACATTTAGTTCGTTTGTGTAGTAGTAGTCTATAAAAGGTAAATAAGATAAATATGCTAAATAGAGAAGCCACAATAGAAGAAAAAAAGATTGAAAGCTTAATAGTTTGTTGTGCGATTTTCTTTGACGAAATAAATAATAAGGAAGTGAGTAATAGACTATTATTTTTATCGTTAAGTAAATATAAAACATTATTTATTTACTAACTTCCAAATTCCACTATCTTCGTTATCAATAATAACATAAATTTCGCCTGCACTATTTGTTTCTACATCGCGAACTCGACCAACTTTCTCAAATAACGTAGTCTCATTTCTTGCTTTTTTACCGTCAAATTCGAGTGAAATTAACCTTTGTGCTTTTAAACTAGTCACTAGAATTTTATTTTTTAATTCGGGAAACAGGTCTCCCCCATAAAAAGTCATGTCACTAACCGCAATTGATGGAACCCATGTGTATATTGGCTTTAAGAGACCTTCTTTCCATGCACTGCCGTCTCCAATAATTGAACCGTCATAATCAATTCCTCCCCAAGCAACATCCGCCCAACCGTAGTTAGTGCCTGCCTCTACTTTTCCAAAAAAATCACCGCCTCTTGGCCCGTGATTTGTGATATATATTTCACTATCATTTGGATAGAGCATTATGCCTTGAGGGTTTCTAAGTCCTATTTGATAGATCTCAGGCAACCAATCCTCGTTCATTGAATAGGGGTTATCCTTAGGTGCTGTCCCATCTTTATTTATTCTTATCATTTTCCCAAAATAACTGGTTGGATCTTGTGCAACACTTCCATAACCGCGCTCACCAATACTTGCATACAATAAACCATCTTTAAACATTAGCCTTGATCCCCAATGGATGTTGTTCCATGAAGAACCTGATTGGAAAATATTTTCTATTTCACTAAAACTGTCGTTTTCAATAAAACCTCGAGCTATTGACGTGCTGGTTTTATCATCTCCTCTGTCTTCCGTATAACTAACAAAAATCTCACCTTCTTCATAAATAACATCGAGCATTCCAGCTTGCCAATGTGGTTGAACGACTTTTAAATTATGAGGATAGTTTTTTACTTCTTTTGTTATTAAATTAATCTTTAAAATTTCACCTGATTTTTGTGTAAGAAATAATTCATTATCGTTAATAAAACTCATGCCCCATGGCTTGTTTAAACCAGAGATGACTTTTTCTAATTTGTATTCTGATGCATTTAAATGAAAGGTAAGTAAAAAAAAGATTATTGAGGTAAAAAATTTCATTATTATTAATTTAATCTATTTACCGCGTGTTCTTCTAATTGCTCTTTTGTAACAAAGTTTAGAGAATTTAAATGACAGCTTTCAAGGTGTACTTTTGGCGCAACTCCTGCATTATACGCTTCTTTCCATCTCAATGCACAAAGGCACCAACGATCACCTTCTTTTAATCCAGGAAAATTGAATTCAGGTCTTGGCGTTGAGAGATCATTTCCTCTAGATTTACTAAATTTAAGAAAATCATCTGTCATTACTGCACAAACTACATGACTTCCATAATCGTGTTCGTCAGTGTTACAGAAACCATCTCTAAAATAACCAGTCATTGGGTCATAGCAGCAAGCTTCGATCTCGTCACCGAATATATTAACCACTATCTCTTTTTCAGACATACAAATTACTTATACCAAAAGATATATATTACCAATTATAAACAAGGGAATTTGAAGTCCAAAATTTGTTAGTATTGCACGATCCGCTACCATATACCCTACTATAGTCCATCCAATCGCACCTGTTCCATGAACAAATATATTTAACGGATAGATATTTAAATTAGTCAGCAAAATGCCAACTAAAATAAAAAAAGTACTAGCCCACTTAAGTCGATTAATCATAATAATCCTTTCAAATAAATAGCTGAAAAATCTGCTTGATTTAAAAAGCTCGATAAAGTCTAATACTCAAATTATTTATAAATCTGGGAAAAACAATGATTAAAACTAAAATTACAGAAATGTTCGAAATAGATCATCCAATTGTACAGGGCGGGATGCATTACGTTGGCTTTGCTGAAATGGCTGCCGCTGTTTCTAATGCAGGTGGCTTAGGTATAATAACAGGTCTTACTCAAGCCAGTCCAAAAGATCTTGCAAACGAAATAGCTCGTTGCAAAGATATGACTGATAAACCAATTGGTGTTAATTTGACTTTCCTTCCAGGTTTTGCAAACCCAGATTATCCTGGCTATATAGAGTCAATTGTAAAAGGTGGAGTAAAAATTGTAGAAACTGCAGGACGAAGTCCTGAAAAGTTTATGCCACTTCTCAAAGATGCTGGAATTAAGGTTATTCATAAATGCACCTCTGTTCGACACGCTCTAAAAGCAGAAAAAATTGGATGTGATGCTGCAAGTGTTGATGGTTTTGAATGTGGTGGTCACCCAGGTGAGGATGATATTCCTAATATGATACTTTTACCTCGTGCATTTGAGGAATTAAAAATTCCATTTATTGCATCGGGAGGAATGGGAAATGGTCAACAATTAGTTGCTGCTCTTGCAATGGGAGCAGAAGGCGTAAATATGGGAACCCGCTTTATTGCAACAAAAGAGGCTCCTGTGCACCAAAATGTAAAAGAAGCTCTAGTTAATGCAAGTGAGCTTGATACCGAACTGATCATGAGACCTCTGAGAAATACTGAAAGAGTACTAAAAAATGATGCAGTTACTCGAATACTTGAAAAAGAAAAATCGCTTGGAGCTGATATTCAGATTCAAGATATATTCGGTGAAGTTGCAGGTGTTTATCCAAAAATTATGCAAGAAGGTACCATGGATGCAGGAGCTTGGAGTTGTGGAATGGTCGCTGGACTTATTCACGATATACCAACATGCAAAGAATTAATTGATAGAGTAATCAGTGAGGCTGAAGAAATTATTAATAACAGGCTTAGTAAACTTAAGACTGCTTAGTAACCTTTTTTCTTGTTCCGGGCTGAGGTGGTGTTTCTGCGCCGCCAGCAAAACATTGAGCAATTGACATCCAATCGTTTGCTATATCGCCTGATACATTTAAGTTAACATCTTCAATATTTCTTACCTGCGTAACAACTTGACAGAACTCTTCGGCCTTTCCTGTTATTTTGTTTTCATTTGTCGGATTATTAAACTCCCAAACCTCACCAGATGGTGCAGTTAATTCTAATCTTGGAGTTTCTTCAGGAAGTTTTCTGTTGTTTATTGTAAAACAATATTTAAATGTGTTATTTCCAATAATAACTATGTTTTTAATACGATCTTCATTAATTCTATCAACACCAAGTGTATCATATAACTCTTGAGCATGCGCCCATGTCTCCATGTGTCTTGCGCTTATTGAAGATCTTGCGCTCATGTCTGGACCCATCCACTTAACTCTTTTTTTTGGATCAGCTGCCGCAAATCGTTCGGTCATTTTCTCGTAATAAGATTTCCAAGTATCTAGTAATTCTCTCCCTTTAATTCCTTTAGTTATAGTTTCCTCAAACTGATTCATCGTTGAACCTTTCCCAAGCATTTCAAGAGCACTGTTGGCAAAGTTTTTCCAATCATCACCGTCTTGAAGAGATAAATCTGCGGCATAATTCCATACATGAAGGTGGCCGATAACGTTATTAAAGTTCCAACCTTTAAACTGAGTTTTTTCCTCATAATCACTATTACTTAAAGATGATAACAGTTTGTATACTGCATTGCTTTCATCACAAAAATCATAAGCTTGTTGTAATTCTAAATTTTGATCTGTCATTTTGACCATTTCGGTTTACGTTTCTCAATAAAAGATGCAATGCCTTCTCTACCTTCATCGCTTAACATGCGTTCAGCAAAACCTTTTGCAGCAAAATCGATCATTTCACTTCTCTCTAAATGTCTTGTTGCTAGGACAATTTCTTTTGTAATAGCGTTTGCTCCAGGGGCACAATTCATAACTCCTTTGATTATATCAGACTCAATGTTTTTTAAATCATTGGTGTCTTTTGCTATAAAATCTGCTAATCCCATTTCAAATGCTTCTTTACCTGTGAACCGTGCTGCAGTAAGCATGATGCGTCTAGCTTTAGCTAAACCTATTCTTTGCGCAACAAAGGGAGCAATTTGAGCAGGAGGTATTCCTAGAGTAGTTTCTGTTAAAGCAAATTTACAATCTTCAGTCACTACCACGATATCCCCAGCACAAAGCATTCCAAGACCACCAGCCATCGCTGCACCTTCAGCTAACATTACAACTGGCTTTGGATAAGAATTTATCATATCAAAAAATGCACCAGTCAAAGCACTGGCTTCTTCAACATCTTTCATTCCCTGCTCTCCACCTTGAAAACCAGTTTTAAACATTTTTAAATCTCCGCCTGCACAGAATATTCCTCCTTCACCTCTCATGGTAACGCCTCTCACACCCAAGTCATCACGTGCTGCATCAAAAATATTAATAATATCGTCAGTTAACTCACTGGTTAATGCATTTCTTTTTTCTGGTTGATTGAATGAAATCGTTAACCATTCATTTTCTATATTTACTTTACAGGCTTTTGTTTCTGGCAATGTTGTCATACTTATAAATTATTAATAATTCTCAATGGCTCGTAATTATAAATGTTCTTAGTTCTTCGCATAGCAATATCTGTATTTTTTAGCATAAAATTTCTTAGTGATTTCAAAATTGGATTTCCTAAATGATTTATATATCCCTGATATCTTGAAGATCTTTTAATTGCATTAGTCCTACCCACCCTCAATTTCTCATAATTATTTTTTATAAAATTAAAATCGTCAGATTTGTTTACTAAATTTCCGAATATGTATGCATCTTCCAGTGCCATAGCGCCGCCTTGACCCAAAAACGGCATCATCGGATGTGCCGAGTCTCCCAATAGAGTTATGTTGCCACTGGAAAAAGAATTAAGTGATTTTCGATCAAATAAACCCCATTTATAAACTTTTTTTGAAGATTGAAATAATGATTTAATGAAACTTCCATAGGATGAGAAATCCTCTAATAAATCCTCATGACTTCCCTCTTCTCTCCAACTTTCATTATTTTTTATTTTGCTTTTTTTTATTGCAATAAAGCTTGTTTCGAGTTTTTCATTAACGGGGTAACAGACGATATGGCTATTTTTACCTAGGTATATATTTATCCTTTTGCTATCGGACGAACCAATACCTCTCCACGCGGTATAGCCTGAAAAAGTAATTTTATCCTTTTTGATTTTATTAGTTCTAATTAGTGATTTTATCCCATCGCAGCCTGCAATGTAGTCTACACTTATATTTTTCTGATTTTTGAAAACTAATTCTTTTTCTTTTATTATATCTAACAACTCATGATTAAATTTTATTTCTCCACCTAGATTAATAAATTTCTCATACAGTTTATTTATTAAGACTTTTCTATTTGATGTAATTACTTCTCCAAATTCATTGATATTAACTTTTTTTATGACATTTCCCTGATCATCTCTCCAAGCAATATCTAATGGAGAACACGACTCTGCTCTAACAGCATCTAGAATATCTATTTCCTCTAGTATTTTACAAGCATTGGGAGTTAATGATATGCCTGCGCCATGTTCACTTAGTGCGCTTGATCTTTCAAAAATTACACATTCTTTTCCAGATCTCTTTAGAACACAGCCTAAAGTAAGACCAGATATGCCTCCGCCAATTATACCAATTTTTTTCACTACTTAATTCCTATAAAAACAACAATTACACTTTCAGCTTTCACTGTAAAGCTTTCTCCATTTACTTCGTTACTTAAGCCATGAGAAAAAGATTTCAATTTTTCGTTATTCAAATCATATTTTAATCCTCTTGTTGTAATTTTGTTATCTGACGACAATGAAATAATAGATACCGGCACATTATGAGCACTTATTTTTGTATTTTCTCTCACAAAGATTATTCGATAAAATCTTGTTATCAGCTCAATTTGCAAAATATCTGAGTAAGTGCTGGCTATTAGAACATTTGCCATTGAATGATCTTCTCTCAAACCGCTACTTCCTAATATCAAGACTTTTTTAATACTATTCTCCTTGCAATAATCTAACGATTTTTCTAAATCGGTCTTGTTCTGATCGGATAATTCAACAACTTCTATTTTACTATCAAGATCATCAATTGCAGCTGAGTCAAGATCACCTAGAATTAAATTAGGCTGAACTCCTAACTCTTTTAAATTTTCTGATTTAGCATCAATACTAATAAAGTAATCGTTACTATCTATTATCTTTTTAACGTAATCAGTTTTTGAGACTTTTCCGTTTGCAATTAAGACAGCGCTCTTTATCAAGTTTGTACCGTAATTAGTAATTAATTGGTCCAGAAATTACTTCAAATCTCTCATTTTGAACCTGAAAGAAATAAGAAATATTACTTCCTTGCCTTTGATCTGGATTAAATGTTACTGATCCAAGTTTAAGTGGATCTTCGTAATCTTTAAGAGTTTCCATTGCTTCAACAAAGTTATCAACTGTTAAATCTTTTCCAGCTCTTTTGATAGCTTCAACAACTATATCTGCAAAAATATATCCGTAGATAGCTCCAGTATTTGGGTCTGTTGCATAAATAGATTTAAATTTATCCCACCATTTCTTTTCAATTTCATTAGCCGTATCGTAATAAGGAAATACGACAGAATTTAAACAGTATAATCCATTCATTACTCCATTTGGTTGTTCGGCAACAACTGTATAATAACTTGCCGAAGTTGTAACAAAATCAACATCTGTCCAATTTATTTCCTTTGCTTTCATAAAAGGCAGTATGGTTGTTCGAACAATTGTTCCCATAGCTACTAAATCACATCCCGCATTATAAAGTTTTTTTATTTGAGAAGTGAAATCAGTATCTGTGGGCTTTGCTGATGCACTCTCAACTAATGTCATATTCATTGCTGCAAGCTGATCATCAACAGCGTCAACTATTTCTTGACCAAAATCTGTGTCTTCATATAAAACACAAACAGACTTTCGATTATTGTTCTCAATAAGATATTTTAATCCTGTTCTGATCTGATCATAATACGTTGAACCTGATGTAAACTTCAAACGATCATACGGTTCAAACATTGATCGCGCAGCTGTAAGAGGAAATAAACTAGGAACATTCATTCCCAATTGATCAGACATCACTGCATTGTTCATTGGTGTACCAAGAGAACCTAACATGAATCCAATTTTATCTTTTCTTAACAGTTTATTGGCCGCTTGTACCGCTCGTGGCACGGTATATTGATGGTCCTCAACAATAAATTTTATTGTTCTGCCATGAGCTCCGCCCGCTTGATTAAATTCATCAATTCTCATGTTTGCGCCATCAACGCTCTGTTTTCCGATCATTGAAGCGGGGCCGCTTAAATCAGTGTGCATCCCAATAAGAATTTCACTCTCAGATATCCCTTGATCAGCAAATGATAAGTGAGTGAGAAATAATGAAAGAAATAAATAAACAAAAATTTTCATTTAGTATGTATATTCTTTGTTATCCGTTTGAATAAAAGTTCCATTTTGAACTTCAAATAAATAAGCAACATTTGCACCTAGATGTTTTTCAGGGGACCAAGAAAGTACTGTGTCGCCAAAAGGTATTTTATAATCATTTATACTTTCTAATGCATTTAGGAAACTATCTGTTGTTAAGTCACGGCCAGCAATTTCTAATGCTCTAGCAGTTATATCCATGTACATATAACCATAAGCTGAACCTATGTTTGGCATATTGCCAAAAGTCGACTCATAGGTGTCAATCCAATCGCAAATTTCGGGTGAGCAGTTTGCTTTACTTGGAGTATCAAATTGAGCAAATGTATAAAATCCATCTGTAACTCCATCAGGTTGCGATGCTATAACAGGATGAAAACTTGCTACCTGGCCAAAAAATAATGCATCCCACTTCATCTGCCTAGCTTTTGTATAACCAAGAATTGTATCTTTAACAATTGTACCCATTGCAACAGCTTCACAGCCTGCATTTTTTAATTTTGTAATTTGAGAGGTTAAATCTGTATCAGTTGGCTTATTAGTTGCTTTTTCATGCAACTCTAAACCCATTTCGTTGAGTTGGTCTACAGTGGCTTCGTATGTTTCTTGTCCAAAATCATTATCTTGATAAAGAACGCATATTTTATTTTTTCCTCTCTCATTGATTGCCCACTTAACACCAGCTCTGATTTGATCGTAATAACTTGAAAGAGCTCCAAATTTTAAACGATGCAAAGGATCAGTCATTGATCTTGCTGATGATAGAGGGAATAAATTTGGTATATCTTTTTTTTCTTGAGCCTCAAACACAGCATTGTTCATTGGTGTACCTAAACTTGCAACCATCAGAAATATTTTATCTTTATTTAGAAGCTTATTTGCTGCCTGGACAGCGCGAGGAACTTGGTATTGATGATCTTCTGCAATGATTTTAAGCATTCTTCCATGAATACCTCCTGCTTTATTAATTTCATCAATTCTCATTTGAACACCTTCAACCGAATATTTTCCAAATGATGAAACTGGTCCACTTATATCTGTATGCATACCAAGAATGATTTCATCGTCTGAAACACCTTGAGAATAAGAATTGTGGCCAAAAGTTAATAATAATGCCAATAAAATTGTAAAAATTGAAAATCGCTTACTTATCATTATTCGTCCTCTTGAATTTAAAAGGAAATCTTATTATTTCACAGAGGAAAATCAAGCAGATTGATACATGCTTTCAATGATATCGCCGTATTTTTGATTTATGAATTTGCGTTTCAGCTTCATAGTCGGAGTAAGCTCATCGTCTTCAGCTGTTAATTGTATATCAATTAATGAGAATTTTTTTACTTGTTCTACAGATGCAAATTTTTTATTTACTCTATTAACCTCATCATCGATTAAGGCAACTATTTCTTCTGATTTACAGAGACTTTCAAAATTAGAAAATGGAATGTCATTATCCTGGGCGTGTTTCATCACATTCTCTTCATCTATCATTATTAGACATGACAAAAACTTTCTTTTATCACCAATTACAACAGCATCTGATATAAATGGACTAAATTTTAATTCATTTTCTATTTCAGATGGAGATATATTTTTTCCGCCAGCTGTAATGATTATATCTTTTTTTCTATCTGTAATTTTTAAATTTCCATAATTATCAATTTCACCAACATCTCCTGTATGCAGCCATCCATCAATCAGAGTTTCTTTTGTTTGTTCAGGCTTATTTAAATAACCACAAAACACACCTGGACCTCTAAATAAAATCTCTCCATCCTGTGCAATTCTTACATCAGAATCATTAACGGCTCGACCAACATGTCCTAACTTTATTTCTCTTGAGTAAAATGCAGTTCCAACTCCAGCAGTTTCTGTCATTCCCCATCCTTCTCTCATATCTATACCAAGAGAAAGATACCAATTTATAAGATCAGGAGATATAGGGGCAGCGCCACTTAGTGCGTAACGACAGTTATTCAAACCAAGAAGTTTTTTTATATTTTTTAAAACCAGTTGATTACATATCCAATAAGATAATTTCAATGATAAAGGAGGTTCTTTCCCATCAATAAAGTACTCTTTATATTTAGAGCCAACATTTATTGATAATTGATAAAAGAACTTGCCAATGAAAGTTGCATCTTTCATTAATATCGTAATCGATGAATAAAACTTTTCCCAAATCCTTGGAACTGCAATAAACACTGTTGGAGATACCTCCCGAATATTTTCAGGCACAGTATCAATACTTTCTGCAAAATTGACTACTGCCCCTGTTTTTAAAGGGATCATGACTGAAACCGACCGCTCTAATATATGACATAACGGAAGAAACGATAATTGTTCTTCGTGTTCCATTACATCAAAGATATCATATCCAGTATTAATAGAATAAAGCAAGTTTGTGTGATTAATCATCGCGCCTTTTGAAGGTCCTGTTGTACCTGACGTGTAAACTAAAATTGCAATGTCATCTGGGCTTACATTATTTGCTAAACTTTCCCAAAGATCAGGGTTTTCTTGATTAGTTTTTTCGCCAATTTTTAAAAACTCTTCATAGCTAATAACTTGATCATCATGGAAGTCATTTAAACCTTCCATATCATAAACAATAATTTTCTTTAATGTAGGACACTCACTTCTTACTTCTAGAATTTTATCAAGCTGTTCTTCATTTTCAGCAAAATAAAATTTGGTCGCGCTATCATTTACTAGATAATTAACCTGTGCAGCCGAGTCTGTTGTATACACTCCACTGGAAATTCCTCCAGCACCGATTGTACCCATATCAGTATAAAGCCACTCAGGGTTTCCTTCACTTGCAATTGAAACCACATTACCTTTTTCTAGTCCTAGAGTGTGAAGAGCAAGACCGGTTAGCTTTGCCTTTTCTCCATAATGAGACCATGAAATTTCTTGCCAAATACCAAGATCTTTTTCTCGCATGGCAACTCTTTCTCCACGAGATTTAACTGAATCCCAAAAAAGTCTTGGGATTGTATTTATCTCCACATTTTTTTCTTTTTCCAACGTCTCTCTCCTCTTATACCTTCATCTTGCTGTCCAAGATAAAATTCTTTTATATCTTCTTTTTCCAAAAGCTCTTTACTGTTCCCTTCCATTACAATTCGACCAAGTTCTAACACATAACCAAAGTCGGAATTACTAAGTGCAATATTAGCGTTTTGCTCAACTAAAAGTATTGTAGTTTTTAATTCTTTATTTATTCGAATTATAATTTCAAATATTTCCTTAACTAGCTTAGGTGACAACCCTAATGATGGCTCATCTAAAAGCATAATTTCTGGCTTACTCATAAGAGCTCGACTGATGCATAACATTTGCTGCTCTCCTCCAGACAGTAAACCAGCTGGTTGGTTCATCCTTTCTTTTAGTATTGGAAAATATTCAAAAACTTGTTCAATATCTTTATTTATTTCTTTCTTATCTGATCGTGTATAAGCACCCATTTGAAGATTCTCAATTACGGAACAATAAGGAAATACTTCTCTACCTTCAGGAGCATGACTCATTCCTAGTCTTAATATTTTATCAGGATCTTTTTTTTGAATTTCACTTCCATTTAAATAAACCTTTCCTTTTCTAGGATCAATTGCTCCTGATATAGTTTTGAGAATTGTCGTTTTCCCTGCTCCATTAGATCCAAGGATTGTTACAATTGAACCTTGGTTAACTTTAAAGCTGATACCTCTAATGGCCATGATTGGCCCATAATAAGTTTCAATATTTTCAACACTTAATAAAGGATTTGACATAATTTACTTTTATATCTTACCGACAATTATGTTAATTAAATTATTCAATATTTTGGCTCAATAACTTTTCAGGTATTGGTATCATCTGATCAAGAAGTATTTGCGCATAAGCTTTGCCTTGAGGGTCGTTTCTAAGACTTGCTGGCCCGCCACCGCCTAGAACATCATTTAAAATAAAGTTAATAGAATTTGATCCTGGTAAAAAGTATCTCTCAACAGAACCTTCAAGAAAGTCGGCAAAGCAATCTTTGACAACTTTTTCGTCAAGAAAATTACATATTGCTGGATAAAACTTAGGATCTCTAGCAATTATGCCAATATTTGCTTTATTGCCTTTATCGCCACTTCGTCCGTAAGCCACTTTAATAAGAGGGACATCAACAAACTTTTCATTTGCCTCATCAAAATCAGGGGCTGTTGTTTTTTGAATACTACTTAAGTCAAAATTCTCAGATGATGACATCTTTATTTCGCTCTTTGAAGAACCATTATCAATTGTTACGTTCACTTGATCCTTATCAATTAAGAATGAGAATAGCCTCACAATTGGCGATGGTTTTGGCCGGCCCCCAACAAATCCAGACAAACCTGGTGGAGTTGCAAGCCCTAAGCCAACAGACTCTTTAAGCATAATACCTACCGCTCTAATATCTTGATGTTTAGCCGCAAATTTAAGAACCACTTCGCGATTATCCTCATTTGATGATTTCTTACTGTATTGACTGTTATCTCCGATAATCTCAATACTCGTTTCATCAAAATCGGCAATATTCATCATACGCATTATCATCTTTGACCGCTCGAATATCGCTTCTCCATATGTACGAGCTTTTTTTGCAGCATCTATACCAACAAATGAACATACATGACCCGCTCTGAAACCATCAGCATATGTAGCGCAAACTTTATACTGATTAGGAGCTGGATAACCTTTTGCTCCTGAGATTTTTACTTTATCTTTATCTGTTTCTTCAATTTTAACATTTGAAAAATCACAAATAACATCTGGTAAAATATATGCCTGAGGGTCACCTATTTCATAAAGCATCTGTTCAGCAACAGTTCCAAAACTTACCATGCCAGTAGAATTTTTTGACTTAGTGCAATCGAAACTGCCATCCTCTGAAACTTCAACAATAGGATAACCTATTTGATGTAAGTCTTTTGATACTAATTCCCAATCAGTGAAATTGCCTCCTGTACTTTGTGTTCCACATTCAATAATGTGACCAGCTAAACTGCCTGATGCTAATTTATCAAATTCTTTTTCATTCCATCCAAATGTATAAATACATGCACCTAGTGTCACTGCACTATCAACGCTTCTTCCAGTAATTACTATATCAGCTCCACTTTTAAGAGCTTCAGCTATAGGAAATGCACCTAAATATGCATTAATGCTTGCTATTTTGTCCTCAGCAGGAAAAGATTCATCAGAATACATTTCCTTTGTATTCAACTCCGAAAATTTATTCTTTTGACTAATTAAATCATCTCCTAATACAACTGAAACTTTTAAATCCAAATTAAGTTCTTTAATTAATTCTCTGATGGCCTCAGCACATGCTTCTGGGTTTACACCTCCAGCATTGCTAAGAATTTTTACGTTTTGATCAGCGATTTGTCGTAAATTTAATTTCAATACACTTGATACAAAGTCTACGGCATAGCCTTTTGTGGCATCTTTTGTACGAGCCCTTGCCATGATCGACATGGTAATTTCTGCCAGATAATCATAAACAATAAAATCAAGATCATTTCCATTCAATAATTGAGGTGTTGCAATTACGGAGTCGCCCCAAAATCCACTTGCGCCGCCAATTTTTATTGATTTTTTTAACACAGCTAGACTATATATATAAATAAGAATAATTTAATTTTTTTTTAAACAACAATGAAAACTGCAATTATAAGGGGCTTTAGAGATTGTTTCAATTTTAAAGACCGATCGTCTAGATCTGAGATATGGTTTTTTTACTTCTTCAGCCAGATTTGTTTTTTTTTCGCCTATTTAATTGATTTACAATTTAATTTTCTTCTCTTTCAAATAACTTTTTTTGATATTATCAATCAAATACCACTTCAAATTAATATTGGTCATCTTTTATTTTTCTTATTTCTATTATTTATTATTCCATTAATGGCAATGAATGTTAGAAGGTTTCATGACATTAATCTTTCAGGTTGGTGGGCACTAGTATCGTTCATTATTTTTGGATTCATTGCCTGCTTTATAGTATGGGCAATAAAAGGTAATGACAATCAAAATAATTATGGTCCCGTACCTTAATCTTTAGTTTTATTTTTTGCTTTAAACGCTTTCGGACCGCTGCAGCTACTACACCCTGAACCTTCATTTAGAACTTCATTTTCAATATCTTTTTCTAACAAACTCAACGTTGCAAGAGCTAATAGAATAAGAATAGGAATGATAATTAATAAATTTTTTTTAATTGTCATTTTTCAAGGTTTGATAATTACTTCTATAATAAATAAGTGGATTTCTATTGTCGTCAATTTTTAAATCTTCTACCTTACCTATGACTAAAACGTGATCAGCAATATCAATTTGTTGATAAACCGATAACTCAATGTAACCTAAAGTATTATCAAGAATGATATTATTGCTCGATGATATAGTATGGTTTGTTTTACTAACTTTTTCAGGATCTTTTGTGGCGAATAAACGTGATATCTCTTCTTGTTCATTTGAAAGAAAATTAATTACAAATGAATTATTTTTTAAAAAGTCTACGTGGTCGGTTTCAGACTTATAAATATTAAATATAATTAATGGTGGTTTTAAGCTTAAAGATGCAAATGAATTAATTGTAAAGCCACTTTTATGCGATGTAGCCACTGCAACTCCCGTTGCAAACGAACCAAATGCTTTTTTTAGAATGTTTTCCTCAAAATCAGCAGTCATTTAATTAATTAATTTAAATTAATACAGAACGAAGCATAGAAACATACCCACTTTTAATTTCTAGATCTTCATTTGTATGTTTCTCTAGTATCATATCATGTGCTTTCTTGAGCTTATAGCACGGAACAAACATAAATAAATGATGCTCAAGATGATAATTAACATAATATGGAGCAACAAAGGTTCTTTCTATGATATTTGCATACGTCGTTCGAGCATTATTAAAATCATTTTCAGATTTTACTCCTGCATGTTCAGCAATATTTCTTATTCTTAAAAATAGCTGAAAAAAAGTAAATAGTGGCAATAACCAGAATGCTAAGTAATACCACCATTGACCCATGAGCCAAAAAATAAAAAATATAATAAGATTTGAAATTAGTATGCCATAAAGAGTATTTCTTGATTCAAAGCCACTAATTTTTTTTCCATCATTCTTTTTTGTGTCACTTTTAAGCAATGTCTTAAAAATCAACTCATATCTTTGAACAAGTCCTGAAATACCAAAAATATCTCGAAGTACTTTTCTTAACATGCTCTTTTTTTCAACAGGGAATGGCTTTGATAAACTTAGGTCAGGATCATCTTCTAATTGAGTATTTCTATGATGTGCAAGGTGATAGTGACGATATCCATATGTATCAGACCATACTGGAAAAGCACAAACCCATTGTGATAAGGAATTATTTAATTTTGAATTATTTGTAATTAGACCATGTGCTCCCTCGTGCATTAAAATTGCTAAACCAAGTTGTCTTCCAGCGATGATTAAAACTGCGGCAATAAAAGTAAATATATTCGGGAATATTGAAAAAATACACACTGATAAAAAAATAATCATCCAAGCATGAATTAGTAATGCAATTCCTTTTAGATCGCTTTTCTCTCTTAAATGATCAATTTGTTCATCTGAAAGAACTTCATTAGGTTTTAAAAATGGTGTAAATTTTTTATTCATCAATTTATTTATATATATTTTTTTATTAGTTTTACACTATTTAGAATATGCTAATAATTACATATAGTTAGTACTGTTACCAAATTATGAAACTATCTATTAATGATAATATATATCATGTTTTTGTTATCTAATTCCCATACAATTTAATTGAATAAAAGGAGATTTCTATGAAAAAACTTATCAAACAACTTTTAATTGCGCTTACATTTGTTGGTTTTAGTATCACTACAAGTAAGGCATTGGTATTAGATGTATACACAATAGACGGTGTAGACACTCAAGCTAAAAGAGCACAAATGGTTGAAGGATTTAACAGCTTTAAAGAAAATGCTGTTAATGGTGGAGCCAAATGGATTGATTTTACACTAAATGTTAAGATCAGGGGTGACGGCTATAGAGAACAGTTTACATTTGCTGTAATTTATGAAAATGCGAGCGATATGATGGAAACACACGAAATATTTGCCGCTAATCAACAATGGTTTGATCCATTTGAGTTTGATGCCGAAAGTGCACGTAATGCAATATTTGAAACTCCTCCTGGTGTTGATATAGATTATCAGCCAGCGCAACTTGGGCAGACTTTATGGTACTCATTTATTAATGTCACAGATTTACTTAATTTCTTAAATAGAGCCCCACAAATAGCTGGTGTTTTAGAAGACGCAGGAATGAAAGGTCAATTTGGTATTTTAAATTGTACGCTTTGCCCCGCATCATTAGGAGATACCACACATATGATGTTTCTGACTAATGAAAGTGCGACAGCAATGGGTGAAGATCTTGATGCACTAGGCATTGATGAAGCAATCTGGTTCTATCGAAATGTTCGACCTTTTGCTGAGCAAATTGATGTCGGAATGAATTCTGTAATCGCTAACTAAAAAGGAGAAATTTATGAAAAAATTTATCTACATATGGGTATTGGCTTTTAGCTTATTTTCTATAAGTATACTTCCTTCAAAAGCATTTATAATGGATGTTTGGACAATTGAAGGAGCCAATCCAGCCGAGCTAGCAAAAGTAGTTGTAGAATATAGAGAAAAAGCAGCCGCTGTAGGAGCTAAATATACTCAATTTAGAATGGGACAAAAAGTTAGAGGCGACGGTTCTAATATAACATTTGTATATGGTTACTATGATAGTTACGAAGATCAGATGTTTACACAACAACTTTTAACTGAAAATCCTGAACCATTACAGAGTACTTACGGTGCAATGTCAGATGAAGATAGTGGAATAATTATTTCTTCTGCGACCATGGCGAACAATTCATCTTTAGGCGATGATCCAGCTGCAGGAAATTCAATTGCATATGCTTTCATGGAAATTAAGGATGGGATCAACTTTGCTCTAAACTTTCCTAAGCTACAAGAAAGATTGGCTGAACAAGGAATGCCGGCAATCATAGATGTATTATACTGCGCAACATGTGGTGCAGATGTGTTGCCCGCTAATGCTGTTGGATACATTTCAGCCGCAAACCTAACTAATTTAGGTAAAGCCCTTGACATTTACGCGCTTGAGGAAAATCAGCTTTGGTTATTCAGAAATATGAATCCTCATATTGAGATGATTGATCAAGGAATATCTGTGATGTTAACAGACTAATGAGTTTACTTAGCCGTGGAAGCACGGCTAAGTTATCATATAGTCTCTTTTATCGGGAACGGTCTTCTTATTTTTAGAAAGTTGGAGCTGAAATACAACTAATGTCGACTCTTCGAATGAAGCCTGGGATGAAGATAAATAAAAATCCCACATTCTGCAGAATTTTTCATCATAAATTTCTTTAACCTTGTTTATATTGTCGTAAAAATTATATCTCCATCTTTTTAATGTTTCCGCATAATGAAATTTTAATATCTGTACATCAGTCATTGATAAACCTGATTTCTCAACTCTAGAAACTGTTTCACTCAGCGCTGGAATATATCCTCCAGGAAAAATATATTTATCTATCCACGGGTCTGTATTGCCAGGCTCATTCAACCTACCAATTGTATGAATAAGCGCAACTCCACTATCGTTTAATAGATCGTAAACTTTGTTGAAAAATTCCTGGTAGTGTGCTGTACCGACGTGCTCAAACATGCCAACAGATACAATTCGATCATATTTCTCATTAACGTTCCTGTAATCCTGAAGTCTGTATTCAACCTTATCCAACTTCTCTCTAACTTTTCTTTGTTGAGCATACGCAATTTGTTCTTCAGATAAAGTTACGCCTACAACACTTGCATTTGATTTTTTATAAATATGCGAGGCCATTCCACCCCAACCGCACCCAATATCTAAAACAGATTGATTTTCTTCAAGCAATAACTTCTTTGAGATTAATTCTTTTTTATTGATTTGTGCCTGCTCCAAAGAGTCATTTGGAGAATTAAAATAAGCACAAGAATATTGTCTATCAGGGTCTAAAAAAAGCTCATAAAGCTTATCAGAAAGATCATAATGATGAGCAACATTTCTCTTTGATTTTGATATATAATTGCTTGTAGTTAATTTATTTGAAATGGCTCGAACTATTTTTGATAACTTCATTACCCAATGATCTATATCAACCTCTGTATTTGAAAAAATTAATTTTAAAAAATCATGAATCCGCCCCTCTTCGACTACGAGTGATCCATTCATATAACTTTCACCAAAATGAATTGACGGGTTCATTAGTAGTTTTATCTCTGAAAAGTTATTTGTAGTTCTAATTTTTATGGGGTCTCCTGTACCATCACCGTAAGTATTAATTTCACCATTCGGCAATACCCATGTAAGGTTCCCTGTTTTGATGATTTTAGAGAGAAGACTTTTTGTTATCATTTGCTAAATTTAATATAATGTTTGAATAATTTTCAATAATAAAAATTAAGCCGGCTTTTCAGTCAAAATAATTAAAATCTTACTATTTTTGTCAATTCCACACTCTGGATATTTTTTTGCTTCTTTGATAGCGGCATAACCGGCTCCACCAGAAGGTGAAGTATCAAAATCATTTTGTCTTAGCTCTTTCACTGCAATGTCTGCATCTTCATCTTCGATTGTCATGAAATTTGTACAAGTAATTGCAAGCGATGATAGCGCCCTTGTCGAGGGACTTTTACAATCTAAGCGTCCCATATTAGAAACCCCACCGGTTACAGTTACAGCTTCTCCCTTATTTATAGACTCGAGCAACACTGGAGCCTTTGTAGGTTCGACAATAATTATTTTTGGATTATTCCCATAATATTTTCTCATATAGGTTGCAATGGATGCAGGGAAACCTCCTACTCCGGCTTGTAAGAATATATGAGTTGGAGACTCATCGCAGCTTGCGCACGCTTCATCTGCAAGAACTAAATATCCTTGCATAACTCGCAAGCCATGATCGTATCCATCCCAGGTAACATCTGACAAAAGCATCCAGCCGTTTTTCTCTGCTTCTTTTTTGGCTTCCTCTAAACTCTCTTCATAATCATTACCGCTTACAACAACCTCCGCGCCAAAACTTTTAATTTTATCTGCAAAGCTTGAAGGGACATTTTTAGATAAATATATTACAGCTCTTGCTCCAAATATTCTTGCACCAGCTGCTAGAGAAATTCCATGATTACCGGCACTAGCAGATATATAGGTTTTTCCATTAAGAGCTGAGCTCCAATTTGCATCCTTACTAAAAGATTTTAATTTTTTTGCAGCATCACTTGCGATTACAAAGGCTGCGCCAAGAGCTTTAAAACTTCCAAGACCCATACGATCTCTTTCATCTTTAAACCATAATTTTTTTATACCTAGTTCATTGCTTAATTTAGCTGACTTCACTAAAGGTGTTTCAGCTGCTTTAGGGCACAATCTCAAAAGCTTTTTTACAGCGTCAACATCTGTACTAACAGGATCAGTGCCATTATCTCCTGGAAGTCCTTTTTTAAAATATGGATTTGTAATAAACTTTCTCATTAAACAAAAACCATATCAGATTTAAAAATATGCGTATATTTATTAGCTATACTATAATAAGTTTTTTTTTAGCTTCAGCTGTGTTTTCTGATGAAAAACCAGGAAGAAACTTTGTTGATCTTCCTGATGTTGATGATGGTTATAATATTCATGTTATGTATGTTCTACCAAAAGATGGAGTAGATAAAGGCTTTGATCTTGATAGCAAAATAAGCATGTTAATGTATCAAATCGATAAATGGTTTAACTCTAAAACTAAAGATAGATTATTTGCAGATGGTCAAAATCTTAAATTTGATCGTAAAGATGATAATAAAATTGATATAACTTTTTTAAGACTGGATATTAATGATGATGAAATATCCAAACATGGAATTCAGGCAGTCACTGTATTACAGCCTGCAATAAGTCGATTTGGCTTTAATGATCCAAAAAAAGTTTATTTCATCATATATGGCGGCTCTAACAGAGATGTTTGTGCGTCTTCTCAACTTCCAAGTTATGCAACAGAGGGTGTAACAGCTAACACGGCAGCCCTCTATTACCCAGGAAAACGAAGTGGCTCATGTATTGAAAATAATGGTGGTTTTAAACCTGAATTTAATGAAACTGCTAAAGCTGCTCTTCATGAAATACTTCATGTTTTGGGGGCCGTGCCACAGTGCGCCGAAGATCATCTCGTTTTTAAAGATGAAGGTACAATTAACGATGGTATTGGGGGGCACTTATCAATACCTGGGGATATAATGTACAGCGTACAATCGAATAAAACGTATGATAAGGCTAAACATTTAGATTTTAAAAGTTCAAATTATTATAATCACAATAATGAAGATTGTTTAGATATTGCAAAAAGCAGGTATGTTCTTCCAACAGTCAGCGATCCTCAACTGCCTACTTTTTCATCAAAATAGTTTAGGGTGTTGTTTTGGGTATCGGTGAATAATTATACATAACATAAAGTTGCTGATAGCATAACTTGCCTGTTTTTGCTGCATAATCTTGATGATAATCTTCTGCAGGATAAAATTCTGTAGTTTTTCTAATTTCTGTAACTATCGGGTTTTCAAATTTGCCTGATAAATCAATTTTTTTAATTTTACTCTCAATAATTTCTTTTTCATCTTCGCTATTGTAAAAAAGTATAGATTTATATTGCTCTCCAATATCAGGTCCTTGGCGATTTAAGGTTGTGGGATCATGAATGATAAAAAATGTATCAATCAATTCATTAAAAGTAACTTCACTGCTATCATAATCAATCTTTACCACTTCAACGTGACCTGTCTCGCCAGTTAAAACATCCTCATATCTAGGATTATCTAAATGACCACCAGAATAACCTGAGGTTGCATTGATAACACCAGGCATTTGTTCATATAAAACTTCAACGCCCCAAAAGCACCCTGCACCT
>QCMV01000005.1 GCA_003213515.1 Pelagibacteraceae bacterium AG-422-N09
GAGATCATCATGGGAAAAGAAACTTCTCAAGAAACATTGGCAAAAACAATGGATTACGTTCAAAAAATTAGAAAGACCCCAATTGTTGTAAATGACAGTCGAGGTTTTTATACTAGTCGTGTATTTGGTACATATACCGGTGAGGGTGTTGCAATGCTAGCAGAAGGTATAAAACCTGCTTTAATTGAAAATGCTGGTAAGATGACAGGCATGCCAATGGCTCCTCTGGCTCTTTCTGATGCTGTAGCGTTAGATTTAGCTTGGAAAGTTACAACTCAAACTAAAAAGGATTTTGAAGCTGAAGGCAAAGAATTTCCAATTACCCCAATGTATTCAATTATGGAAGAAATGGTTGAAAAGCAAGGTAGGTTTGGAAAGAAAAACAATAAAGGCTTTTACGAGTATCCTGAAAATGGAAAAAAATACCTATGGCCTGAACTGTCTAACCTATGCAAAGAAAGTGACGACCAACCTGATGTTGAGGAATTAAAGAAAAGGTTTCTTTATATTCAAGCACTTGAAACAGCTAAATGCTATGAAGAAAATGTACTTACAGATGTCAGAGACGCAGATATTGGAGCAATACTTGGTTGGGGTATGGCACCTTGGACTGGTGGAACACTATCCTTCATTGATATGGTTGGCGTTAAAAATTTCGTTGCTGAAGCTGATAAACTCGCACAAAAATATGGCGATAGATTTACACCTTGCAAGCTTCTTCGTGATATGGCCGCCAAAAATGAGACTTTTCATAAAAGTGGTAATTCTAGTCAAGCAGCTTAAATAAGATTAATATAAATATTATATCTTTATTGATTTGAAAGGATCTATATGGCAAACACTACACCTACGACTAATTCTCTCGAAAATTACTTTTTACCCTTCACTGCAAATAAGGATTTCAAAAAAGATCCAAGACTTTTGGATAGAGGGGAAGGTGTATATTATTGGAACCATAAAGGTGATACGGTAATTGATGCTTCTTCAGGATTATTTTGTGTACCTTTGGGTCACGGAAGGAAAGAGATTGCAGATGCTGTACACCAGCAATTATTAAAATTAGATTATTCACCAAGCTTCCAGGTTTCTCACTTACCTGCTTTTGCCTGTGCTGAAAAAGTTGCAAAACTATTACCTGGCGACCTTAATAATGTTTTTTTCACGATATGTGGGTCAACAGCAATAGATTCAGCTATAAAAATTGTTCAAGCATATCAGCATGCAATTGGACAAGCTCATCGAATGAAGTTTGTATCACGTGAAAGAGCTTACCACGGTGTGAATATTGGCGGCACATCCCTGAGTGGTATGATTAAAAACAGAGAAATATTTACTGCTGCAATGCCTGGCGTTATCCATTTAAGACATACTTGGTTAGATGAGAATAAGTTCACAAAAGGTCAACCAGAACATGGTGCACATTTAGCTGATGACCTTCAGAGATTTGTTGATATGTATGGTCCAGAGTCAATTGCTGCATGCTTTGTAGAGCCTATCGCAGGATCAACGGGAACATTAATTCCACCTAAGGGATACTTAGAAAAGTTAAGAGCAACATGTGATAAGTATGGCATCGTATTAATTTTTGATGAAGTTATTACAGGATTTGGAAGAACAGGAAAGTCTTTTGGTTCAGTAAAATATAATGTTCAACCAGATATGATAACTATGGCTAAAGCCATTACGAATGGTTCTCAGCCAATGGGTGCAGTTGGGGTTTCCGACAAAATTTATAACGCAATTGTTGACAATGGCCCTGAACACGGAGTTGAGTTCTTTCATGGGTACACATACTCAGGTCACCCTGCATGTGTTGCAGCTTCATTAGCTACATTAGATATTTATGAAAAAGAAGATATTTTTGCAAGAGCTGAAAAGATGTCACCTTATTTTTTAGATGCTGTTTTTGACGCGTTTAAAGATGTTCCGGCTGTAACAGATGTTCGGGGAGATGGAATGATGGCTGCCATTGATCTTGCAGTTGATAAAGCTCCAGGTGTACGTGGATATGATGCTCAAAAGAAAACTTTTGCGAATGGAGTTCACATTAAATTTACTGGCGATAGTGGTATAATTGCACCTGCTTTGATTGCCGAAGAAAAGCATATTGACGAAATGGTACAAAAAATAAAAGAAGTAGTTGTTAAATATTAATAGAAAAGTTTCAAATATGACTAAAATGACAACAGAAGAAGCTTTTATCAAAGTTTTACAAAAGCATGGCATACAACATGCATTTGGAATTATTGGTTCAGCGTTTATGCCTATATCCGATTTATTTCCCAAAGCTGGTATAACTTTTTGGGATGTAGCTCACGAAACTAACGGAGGCATTGTTGCTGATGGATACACTCGTGCTACAGGAAAAATGTCAATGTGCATTGCTCAGAATGGTCCAGGTATCACAAATTTTGTTACGCCAATCAAAACAGCATACTGGAATCATACTCCTTTACTCTTAGTAACGCCTCAAGCTGCCAACAAAACAATTGGTCAAGGCGGATTTCAAGAAGTTGAGCAGATGGCTTTATTTAAAGATATGGTTTGCTATCAAGAAGAGGTGAGAGATCCTTCCAGAATAGCAGAGGTTTTAAATAGAGTAATATCAAAAGCGTTTAGGGGTTCAGCGCCTGCTCAAATAAATGTACCAAGAGATATGTGGACACAAGTCATTGATATTGAAATACCAACGATTATAAATTTTGAAAGACCAGCTGGAGGTAATGAAGCAATATTAAAAGCATCAGAGTTGCTATCTAATGCAAAATTTCCTGTAATTTTATCTGGTGCTGGCGTTGTATTAGGTGATGCTATTGAAGAATGCAAATTACTTGCTGAAAGACTAGATGCTCCCGTTGCGTGCGGATATCAACATAATGATAGTTTTCCAGGCAATCATCGTTTAGCTGTTGGACCCTTAGGTTATAATGGATCAAAAGCAGCAATGGAATTAATTTCAAAGGCTGATGTTGTTCTTGCTTTAGGTACTAGGTTAAATCCTTTTTCTACTTTGCCATGCTATGGCATAGATTATTGGCCAACAGAAGCATCAGTAATTCAAGTCGATATAAATTCAGACCGTATAGGGCTTACTAAAAAGGTAACTGTAGGCATTTGTGGAGATTCAAAGCTTGTAACACAACAATTAATAAATAACTTATCTCAAAGTGCCGGTGATAATGGCAGAGATGATCGAAAAGCATTAGTGCATCAAACTAAATCTTCTTGGCTACAAACGCTAAGCAGCATGGATCACGAAGATGATGATCCTGGAACCACATGGAACGCGGACTCTAGAAAGAGAGATTCTGATAGAATGTCTCCACGAATGGCTTGGAGAGCAATCCAAGCGGCTCTGCCCAGAGAAGCAATTATTTCATCGGATATTGGCAATAATTGTGCAATAGGAAATGCTTATCCTACTTTTGATGAAGGAAGAAAGTATCTTGCTCCAGGTCTATTTGGTCCATGCGGATATGGTTTTCCCTCAGTTCTAGGCGCTAAAATTGGATGCCCCAACATTCCAGTTGTTGGATTTGCTGGAGATGGAGCATTTGGCATTAGTATGAACGAGATGACCTCTTGTGCAAGAGAAGAATGGCCTGCCATTACCATGGTAATATTCAGAAATTATCAATGGGGCGCCGAGAAAAGAAACTCAATTCTTTGGTATGACAATAATTTTGTTGGCACTGAATTAGATCCAAAACTAAGCTACGCAAAAGTTGCAGAAGGATGTGGCTTAAAAGGTGTCATAGTTAGAACGATGGAAGAATTGACTCAAAATCTAAGGAAGGCCTGCGAAGATCAGGATAGAGGTATCACAACATTTATTGAAGTTATTTTGAATCAAGAATTAGGCGAGCCTTTCAGAAGAGATGCAATGAAAAAGCCTGTTGAAATTGCAGGCATTGACTCCAGTGACATGAGTCAAGAACAAATAGGCTAGGATTTTCTTAAAATATAAATTTTATTTTTTGCACTGGAGTTGTGACGAGGAAGTGCTAGGAATGGCCTTGAGATATACAAAGGAGTGTATTCATTGGATCTGTTGGCTAGTTCTGTATCAAACCCTAATTTTTTAAAAATAGTCTCAGAAATTGAAAGTATTAAGTAACCATTTTTTTTTGTAACTCTTAATAATTCTTTGATTGCACCTGGCCCTACATGACCAGCAGTAAGGACTCCTGTGCAGATTATTAAATCGAACTGATTGCTTTTCAATGTAGTTTTTTTATTTAATGATTGGCAAACAAGCTTTTTAAATATTTTTTTTGATTTTGCAAGTTCTAGCATTTCTTTTGAATTATCTAAACCCGTTAGATTTTTATAATCTAATTTACTCAACTCTTCAGCTACTAATCCAGTTCCACATCCAGCGTCTAAAATATTTGCTTTTTTTGAAATTTTTATTTTTTTACTAAGAATGATATCTTTTAATCGTTTTGGATAAGCGTATCCCCAATCAGTTAAATCTTTATCGTATTCCTTTGCCCAACTTTTATAATGAAGTTTAAGTTTTGCTGGATTTTTTTCTGTATAAACAATTTTAAGCCATTTTTTTGCCATTAGAGTTCTTAGTCCTTTTTAAATTTATGCAAATAGTATAAAAATTAGTTATATATGTTAATAGGCGTTCCAAAAGAAATCAAACCTCAAGAAAATAGAGTAGGACTATCTGCTGATAGTGTAAAGATACTTGTTTCAGAGGGCAATAAGGTTATTGTTGAAACAGGGGCAGGAATAGGCTCAGGCTTTACTGACGCTGACTATTCTTCTGCAGGTGCAAGCATTTGCAAAACTGCCGGAGAGGTTTTTGATATAAGCGAATTAATAATTAAAGTTAAAGAGCCACAAAAACAAGAAGTTGAGCTTCTTAAAAAAAATCAACTATTATTTACCTATCTTCATTTAGCCGCCAATAAGGAACTTACCTTAGGGTTAATGAAATCTAGATCAACGTGCATCGCCTACGAGACTGTTACAGATGAGAATAATCGTCTACCATTACTCGCTCCGATGAGTGAAGTTGCAGGTAGAATTTCTATTCAAGCAGGAGCAAGATCATTAGAGATGACAAACAGTGGCAGAGGAGTACTTTTATCAGGCGCAACTGGAGCCCCACCAGCAAATGTAGTTATTATTGGGTGTGGAGTAGTTGGATTTAATGCCGCATTAATAGCGCATGGAATGAAAGCAAATGTTATTTTAATTGATCAATCTCAACAGAGGCTTGATGAGTTAAAATCATTCTTCAACAATGAAGTTACAACTGTGATCTCAACAACTGATAGTATTAATGAAAATGTAAAAGATTGTGATTTATTGATAGGGAGTGTTCTTGTGCCAGGCGCATCTGCGCCAAAACTAGTTTCAGAAAACTTAGTTTCAAAGATGAAACCAGGCTCTGCTCTTGTTGACGTAGCCATTGATCAGGGGGGATGCATTGAAACCAGTAAGCCAACAACTCATGCTGATCCGGTGTATGTTCTGCATAATGTTGTTCATTATTGTGTTACAAATATGCCTGGATGTGTACCTAGAACGTCAACAATCAGTCTTAATCAAGCAACATTGCCATTCGTGTCTGATTTAGCCAAAAATGGTCTCAATACAGCTTTGAGTTCAAATAAAAATTTCTTAAATGGTCTAAATGTAATGGATGGAAACTGTACACAGCAAGATGTAGCTAAAGATCTTGATTTAGGTTATTGTATGCCTGAAAAGTTAATTGCTTAAATATCTTCAACAGCTTTACAGAGATTTGTTAATTTTTTTATTGCTAACTCTCGCGATAGATAGCCAAGACCGCAATCAGGAGCAGCTATAAGTCTTTCTTTATCAATATGGTTAAGGCAATCTAAAGCTCTAGATCTAATCATATCAATATCTTCAATTTGACTTGAGGCTATTTTTAAAAGACCAAATACAATTTTTTTTGTTTTGTATTTTTCTAATAACTTTAAATCATTATATCGATGTGCATCTTCAATTGAAATTGTATCAATACAACTTGCTTCTAATGCGTCAGCCAAATCAAAATAGCTAGATAGAGGAGCCTTTGGATAATCAACTGAGTCTATTTTATCAGGATAGCCACAACATATGTGTACAATTTTATCGCAATTGTTAATGCCGTGAAAGCAACGTTCAATATTATCAATCCCAAACTCGAGCGCTTCTTTTGATTTTCTTGCAAATAGTGGTTCATCAATTTGAATATATCTGCAGCCAGCATCAACAAGATTTTTAATTTCCTTATTGATTACTTCACCTAGGTCGAAGCACATCTTCTTTTCTTCATGATAAAAGTTATCAGAAATAGTATCAGCAATAGTAAGAGGGCCTGGTATTGTAGCTTTAATTGGCTTGTTTGAAACAGATTGATTAAGCTTAAATTCTCTATCTAAAAAATAACCATTGAATTCAATTTTTTTTGTTATGGTTGGAAGCCAGCAGTTATAATTTCCAGTTCTTGCAGTTTTTTCAGTGAGTATCTTAAAGTCTATCCCTTTCAAATGCCTGCAATGATAGTGAATATAATTTTCTCTTCTAACCTCTCCATCAGTGACAATATCGATTCCACAAGCAATCTGATCATTTATGACTTGTTTTGATGCTTCATTTACTAGACTTTCATATTGACTGCCCATCTTCTTTTTTTCTTCTTGATATACAGAAGTTGGCCTTTCGTTGTCGGTACCTTTTTCCCCTTTAAACCAATCTGATAAAGGTAAAAAGGACGGCTTAGGGAACGAACCAATTGTGGTTGTTAAAATCATGACAAAAGTCTATTTAAAACAGTAATTTAGCCAAGTATTAAGTATCATATATATTGAAAAAATATATTTATATGAATCATATATTTATCAAACTCTCTTAATGTATGAAATTATAATTAATTTTTATTGATATTTTTCAGATGCTTAGATTGGAATTAAATTATTTAAGACCAGAGATTTATGAAAATTTCTTAAACTTTATTCTTTACACCTTCTCTCTTATGTATGAGAATTTTTTATTAATTAATTAACAATATGAGGAGTAGCCGTGAAGAAAATAAATAAAACTCTTAAGGCTGCAAAAGTTTCAAGAAGATCAGTCCTTAAAGGTGCAGCTGCAACTGGAGCAGCAGCAGCTATTGGCCCCTGGTATATTCCAAATGCTTTTGCCGCACCTGTTGTAAATGTTTTGATGTGGGGTGAGTATTTACCTGATTCAGTTGTAGCTGATTTTAAAGCTAAAACTGGCATTACTGTTAATCACACCAAAATCGGAGACAACGGTGAAATAATATCAAAAATGAAAGCTGGTGGTGGCGCAGGTTATGACCTAGCAAGCCCGACGAATATGAGGGCGTTGCAATGGGAGAACCTAGGTGTCTTAGCTCCATTCGATATGAATAGAATCAATACTAGTGCTGTAAACCCAGGGATGCTCGCAGTAGGTGAGCGCGATTGGAATTTTGGTGGGAATGGATCTCACTGGGTTCCACAATTGTGGGGAACAGAGTCAATTTCTTGGAGAACTGACAAATGGACTCCAGATGGTCTTCCAAGTTTTGGTGATTTATGGGAGCCTAATCCGGGCATTGATGGAGCCTTCATGATGGGTAGGACTTACTCAATGATGACAGGTTGTGGAATCTGGATGCATCACCAAGGTAAGATGGACTTCTGGTCTTCTTATAAAGACGAAGATACTATGAGAAAGAACTGGGAGACAATTACTGATTTCTGTATTTCTAAAAAAGGAAATCTTGTTAAATTCTGGTCAGGTGCTGATCCTCAGAAACAAGGATTTACATCTGATGGTGTGGTCGTTGGACAAACTTGGGATGGCCCAATTGCAGCAATGATGAAAGCCGGTGAGCCAGTTGCTTATCAAACTACAGATGAAGGTGCGTTAGCATGGATTGATGGTATCACATTATCTGCAAAAGCTGAGAACATTGATGAAGCTTATGAATTAATCAATTATAGCTTTACCCCTGAAGTTGGTGGTCAAACTATTAATGAAATTGGATATAATTCAGCTGTAAATGGCGCTTCTGATTTTTACTCATCAGAAACAAAAGCTTTAGCTAAAGCAATTTATCCAGGGGATACTTCTACTAAGTTGAATCCTTGGCCACCAGAGCCACCTTGGTTTGCTGATGCAAGAGCTGAGTACGCGAATAAATTTGAAACGGCGTAATTAGTTTCTAATAACATTTAAGGCGCTCAAGATCGTATCTTGGGCGCTTTTTTGTATCGTGTTTATTAATTTAATAACTATAATTTTCTTATGAGTGCAGACGTAGAGTTAAATAACGTTTCAGTTACTTTTGGGAGTTTTTATGCAGCTAAAAGCGTAAACGTAAAAATTAACGGCGGTGAATTCTTTTCTTTCTTGGGACCATCTGGCTGCGGAAAGACAACATTGTTGAGAGCTATTTCAGGATTTCAAGATCCCTCTGAAGGATCTGTGTTAATTGATAACAAAGATATGTCTGGCATAGGACCAAACAAAAGACCTACTTCTCTCATATTCCAGAATCTAGCCTTATTTCCTCTAATGTCAGTTTCTGAAAATATTGCTTTCTCTCTTGAGGTCAGAGGAGTCTCAAAGGGAGATAGACAAAAAAGAGCAGATGAGCTTTTAGAGCTTATTGCATTGGAAGGACAGGGCGAAAAAAAAGTACATCAATTATCAGGAGGACAAAAACAAAGAGTAGCAATCGCAAGAGCATTGGCTGTTGAACCAAAAGTTTTATTATTAGACGAACCTTTGTCTGCATTAGATCTAAAACTAAGACAAAGAATGAGAACCGAGTTAAGAGAAATTCAAAAAAGGGTTAACATAACATTTATTTATATTACTCATGACCAAGGTGAAGCATTAACAATGTCTGATAGGATTGCAGTAATGAACGAAGGGGAAATTGAGCAGATAGGACCTTGTGATGAAGTTTATAACAACCCATTAACCCCTTTTGTTGCAACTTTTGTTGGAGAAAACAATCCTCTATTTGGAAAAGTAAAAGAGATCAATCAAAATAAGATTAAAATAGAAACTCCTGATGGTGATTTCGTATCGACAATGAACGAAAATAAGAAATTAAACATTGGGGATGAAGCAATTGCTTTTGTAAGACCTGAGTCTTTATTCTTACCAAGAGATGGAGACAGTTTTGATAATTTAATTGATGTAAATATTGAAAGCTTTGAGTTTGAGGGAAATATAAAAAATTTCTACGCAACGTTAAAGTCTGGAACAAAGATCAAGTTTTCTATTCCAAATGCAATTGATACTTCATTAATCTCTTCAGGTACAAAATTACAACTTGGCTTTGAGTCCACAAAGTCTTCAATTTTACCTAAAGCACAATTAGCCATAGATTAAATATGGGAAATTATTTATTCACGCAGCCATTTTTTAAAAAGAACGGTAAGGCAGTTGCTATTTATTTCTTGGTGGCAATAGTCTTTTGGTTTGTTTTCCTTGTCATAATACCTCAACTATACATGCTGGACTTATCTTTTAGATCAAATGTCCCGCCGTTAGCGCGCGGAGGACCTCAAGATTATTATACAATGGAACATTATCAGCATTTTGTTTTTGGCTCAAAAACATCACTTGATGCATTTAATTTTGTTGATCTTGGAGTTTTTGGAAGAACTATTCTTGTATCGATAATGGTCACTATTGCGAATTTATTATTTTGTTATCCAATTGCTTTTTATATTGCTAAAATTGCCAATCCAAGCACTGCGAGACTATTGATTGTTTCTTTAATAATACCATTTTGGATCAATGAACTCTTAAGGTCTTTTGCTTTAAGAATACTTTTTGCAAATGAAGGAGTTATAAATAATTTTTTAACTGGAATAGGAGTAATTGATCAAAGTATTTTGTTCATTACATATGATATTGGATTATATACGGGTCTGGTATACGCATACATTTTATTAATGATGTTTCCTCTATATAACGCCATTGAAAGCTTAGATATAAATCAGATTGAGGCCGCAAAAGATCTAGGCTCCTCCTCTTTGAGGACGCATTGGAGGATAGTAATTCCTCATGCAAAGCCAGGAATTGTGTCTGGATGCACAATGGTATTTATGTTGACTGTGGGAGCTCTTGCAACACCAGTGGTCTTAAGCAGCCCAAATACTCTTTGGTTTCCACAGCTTATTTATCAGTGGTTCAACATGAATGATAACTGGTCACGTGGATCAGCGTACTCAATAATTTTATTAATTATTTCTGTTATTTTTGTCTTAGCAATGATGCGGATTTTTAAAGTTAAGATCGGTGAAATTATAAAATGAAATCAACATACTTTATTAATTTCATGATGGGCATGTATATCTTTATATTTTTTGCCTATTTATTTGGTCCATTGATCATAATGAGTATTACAGCATTTAACTCTGCTGAGTTTCCATCTATTTCTCCTTGGGAGTGTTTTAGTTTTAGATGGTTTAATGAAGGAAAAATTGCATACGACGGGCAACATTTAGCAGGCCTCCTTTCAGATTGGCGATTACATGATGGAATTATTAGTAGTTTAATTATAGGAGCAGGAGTCGTATCACTTTCTGTACCAATTGGCATGGCAGCCGCAATTGTCTTAACACAAGTTCGATCTCAGTTAAGAGATATTTATTATTCAATCTCTATTATGCCTGTTTTATTTCCCGGTGTTATTATTGGAATATCCACCGTAGTATTATGGGATCGTATAGCGGGACTTGGAGGAGATGGATTCATTTCTGATGTTGGTAGAAACGGAATATTTCTCACAATTCTAGCACAAACATGCTTTATATCAACTTACTGCTTTTTAATTTTTGTTGCAAGACTTCAAAGATTTGATCAAACACAAGAGGAAGCTGCATTAGATTTAGGCGCAACTCAAACACAAGTGTTTTTTAAAATTTTAGTACCTTATTTAATGCCGGCGATTGCATCAGCAGCGGTTATTGCCTTTTTGTTTTCTTTTGAAAATTATAATACAACTGTATTTAGTATCTTATCTGATCAAACATTAACCACAGTCATTGCTTCCAAAGTAAGACTTGGCATAAGTCCTGCATTAAGTGCATTAGCTTTAACCATCATAGCATTAACTGTAATTGCAGCTGTTACATATGAAATATTAAGAAGAAGAAGTGAAAAAAAATATGCTCAATCTCAAGAAATATTTGTTAAAGAGAAAGCAGCATCTGGCAGAATTAATAAGGAATACAAAGCAGGTTTTAAAGTTCCAAAAGGAATAGTTGCAATCTTGCTTATATTGGTCTTTGCTACTTATGCAGCAACACAAATCGTCAAAAAACGATCTTTATGGGCAGTCTTGCATCGATGCTGCAGATCAGGAAAAAAAATCAAAATTCCTTGAACAATTGCAAACCTTAGAGTCTAATGAATTAACTGAGGAAGAACTCTCAGGAGGATCCTTGGGAGGAACAGAAGATTACGGTGACATTTTTGGAGATCCATCGCTATTCCAAGATTTTGGAGGATTTGATTAAACTTTATGACTGATAAAAAAGAACCTATTCAACCAATAAGTGGTACCGTTGTTCCAAGATACGCTGGACGTTCTACATTTGCACGTTTACCAGAACTAAGAGAAGTTGATCAGTGTGATGTAGCAATAATTGGTGTACCATTTGACGCAGGCACGAGTTATCGTCCTGGTGCTAGGTTTGGTCCTCAGGCAGTTCGACAAGCTTCTCGCCAATTAAGAACGAATTATCATCCAAACTACGATGTTGAGCCTTTCAAAGTGCAACAAGTAGCAGATGCTGGGGATATCGCATGTAATCCCTTTAATATTGACGAGGCAATTAAGCAAATTGAAAAAGGATCTACTGAGCTGCTCCAAAAAGTTGGAAGTATTGTGACTATTGGCGGTGACCACACAATTGCATTGCCATTACTTAGATCAATTAATAAAAAGGTTGGTGGTCCAGTTGCCTTAGTTCACTTTGACGCTCACTTGGATACTTGGGACACATACTTCGGAGCTCCTTATACGCACGGTACACCATTTAGAAGAGCAAGAGAAGAAAAGCTATTTTTGGATGATGCATCAATGCATATTGGAATTCGTGGCCCTCTTTACAGTACAAATGATTTTAAAAATGATCGTGAATTAGGTTTTAAAACCATTCACTGCGATGAATTCCAAACAAATACAATTGATCAAATTGTTAAAAGAATAAAAGATAGAATTGGCAATAATCCATTATATATATCCATAGATATCGACGTTTTAGATCCAGCTCATGCCCCTGGAACTGGAACTCCAGAAGTTGCGGGAATGACCACAAGAGAAATTTTAAACGTATTAAGAGGATTGGCAGGCTCACAGCTTGTTTCAGCAGACGTCGTGGAAGTCGCTCCAGCTTATGATCATGCGGAACTTACGTCAACCGCTGCAGCAACAATCGTTTATGAGCTAATAAATATTATTGCAAGAAATCCAAAGTAATCTATTTAATTTCAAACCAGATTGGAACATGATCAGAGGGTCTTTCAAGACCTCTAAATTGTTTCTCTATTTGACAGTCAGTTATTCGATCAACAGCACTTGGTGTTGCAAGAAAATGATCAATTCGAAGACCGTTGTCTTTTTCCCATGAACCTCTTGAATAGTCCCAGTATGTGAACTCATAGGGTTTAGAATTATAAATTCTTAGCACATCAGACAGACCTAAATTTATTATTTCTCTGTAAATTTTTATAGAGTCTGGATGATGCAAAGCGTCATTTTTCCACTTATTAATATCAACCGCGTCATCAGAACCTGGTATTATATTGTAATCCCCTCCAAATATAACTGTTTCATGGTTTTCTATTTTATTTTGAGCATACTTTTTAAATCTCCTCATCCAATCTAATTTGTAAGGAAATTTGTCAGTATCAATAGGATTGCCATTAGGGAGATATAAAGAGACAATATTAAAAGGATTTTCGACTTGTACCTGTGCATCAATAAATCTTGCTTGAATATCTTCTTTGTTTCCTGGCAAAGTATCTGTAATTTTTTTTATTGGGACTTTTGATAAAATTGCCACTCCATTATATGATTTTTGACCCTTTTTAATTATTTGGTACCCAAGTGATGAAATCTCCTCTTCTGGAAAGTTTTCATCAGTTGATTTCGTTTCCTGAAGCATGACTACATCTGGTTTAACTGTTTTATCTAATTCAATTAAATGAGGTAAACGAACCCTTATTGAATTTACATTCCAACTTACTATTTTTACCATCCGTATTCTTTTATTGTTATTTTAAGATTCTTAAAGTAATGAGTTTATTGTACAATAAAAATTTATGTTACCAATTCTATTTAGTGATGATTTCTGAAGATTTATCTTTTATTTCAACCAATCAACAAACTTCGAAAGGTAGGCTGTATAAAGAGAATTACAGTCAAACTAGATCAGAGTTCCAAAGGGATCGCGATCGAATTCTTCATTCTGCTGCCTTTAGACGACTTAAACACAAGACACAGGTATTTGTTTCAAATGAAGGAGATCACTACAGGACAAGATTAACACATTCGCTAGAAGTGTCACAAATTGCTAGGTCAATAAGTAAAATATTTAATCTCAATGAAGATTTAACTGAAACATTATCCTTAAGTCATGATATTGGCCATCCGCCATTTGGACATGCTGGAGAAGATGCTCTTTCAGAATGCATGGCTTCTCATGAGGGTTTTGACCATAATGATCAGGCAATTAGAATTGTACATTTGTTAGAAAAAAAGTATTTTGATTTTGAAGGCTTAAACTTAACCTGGGAAACACTTGAAGGACTCGTAAAGCATAATGGGCCGATGACAAAAGATGTTCCAAAAACCATAGAAGCTCTCAATAAAGAGTTTGACTTAAAGTTGAATGAGTTTTCATCAATTGAAGCGCAAATAGCTTCAATAGCGGATGACATTGCATACAACAATCATGATTTAGATGATGGACTAAGAGCAGGTTTTTTTTCGTATGATGATCTGGCTGAATTGCCAATGATTGGTGAAATTATCAAAAATTTTCCGAAAAATTATGACTCCTATGATATGCAGCGCATAAATAATGAAATAACAAGAAAATCAACTTCAATTATGATTACTGATGTAATTAATACAATTAGCGAGAAAGTTAAAAAATCAAAAGTAAGATGCAATGAAGATGTCAGGCTTAATAATGAAAAAATTGCTGACTTTTCAGATAAAACAAAAGAAGAAGTAAAGTATATTAGATCTTTCCTATCAATGAAAATGTATAATCATGATAAAGTAAAAGCAATGACCAGTAACGCCCATCAAATTATATCATCACTATTCAAACTATTTATAGAACAAGATGAAAAATTCATAAAAGAACATATGAAAAAAATTATTTCTGATAAGGATAAACCAAGAGCGGTATGCGACTTCATAGCTGGAATGACTGATAATTATGCTCAGAATTTTTATAATAAATTTAATTAGCTTATGAGAAACATAAATGGTTATTTAAAGAATATAATCGGAGCAGAATTTTCGAAAATATTTAATGTTTCGATTGAAACTATAGATAATAGTTCATTTGTAGTTGAATACCCAAAAAACAAATCTGATGGTGAGCTAAGTACAAATATTTGTATGGTTCTTGCAAAAGAGATATCAGCAAATCCAGTAGAGGCAGCTAAAACTCTCATTAAATCATTAGAGAAAATTGAGGACTTTGAGATGTTGGAAGTTGCAGATCCAGGCTTTTTAAACTTTAATATTTCTAAAGATACTTGGTTTAAATTTTTAAGTCAGCTGCTAGAAACGAACTTGCTCTTTAATGAAGAAATTGGTTTAAATAAAAATATAAATGTCGAATATGTTTCTGCGAATCCTACAGGTCCCTTACATATCGGTCATTGTAGAGGAGCGGTATTTGGTGATGTACTATCCAATCTACTTAAAGTTACAGGTCACAATGTAACAAAAGAATATTACATAAATGATGCAGGTACTCAAATTGATACCCTTGCATACTCTACAATTATTAGAATAAAAGAAATCATCAATAGCAAAAGCGAAGAAAATTATCCAGATGAATTTTATCCTGGTGAATATCTAATCGATGTTGCTAAAAAAATAATAGACAAATACGGTACATCTATTCTTGAAAACGACAATCACTTTTCAACAATAAAAGGTGAGTGTGTAAATTTACTATTAGAAAACATAAAAGAAGACTTACGTAAACTATCTATTAATCAGGATATTTTTGTTTCAGAAAAAGAATTAATAACACAAGGTAAAATCGACAAAACCATAGATGAACTCAAAAATATGAATTTAATCTATGAGGGCATTTTAGATAAGCCCAAAGGTAAACAAATTGAAGATTGGGAACCAAGAAAGCAATTATTATTTAAATCATCTGAATATGGAGATGAAATCGATAGACCATTACAAAAATCAGATGGTAAGTGGACTTACTTTGCAAACGATATTGCCTATCATTATGATAAATACTTAAGAGGATCGACACATTTAATCAATATATTAGGCGCTGATCATGGCGGATACATTAAGAGAATGAGCGCTTCGATACAGGCCCTAACTAATAACAAAGCAAGATTTACAGCAAAGTTATGTCAAATGGTAAAACTTATTAATGATGGCAAGGAATTAAAAATGTCAAAAAGATCTGGTGACTTCATTACCTTAAGTGATTTAGTGAAAGAAGTTGGTAGTGATAGTATAAGATTTATGATGATGTACAGAAAAAATGAAGCACCCTTAGAGTTTGATTTTAAAAAAGTAACTGAACAGTCTAAAGAAAATCCAGTTTTTTATGTACAGTATGCTCATGCAAGAATTTCGTCTGTATTCAACAATCTTCATTCTCAAAATATTAAATTAAATTTAGAGAATTTTAGTGAATGCAATTTTTCTGAACTAAATGATCTTTCTGAAATATCTCTTTTAAAAAAAATCCTGGATTATAGTAATATCATTAATACGTCAGTTTCTCTATTTGAGCCACATCGAATTGCATATTACCTGTATGAATTAGCATCAGAATTTCACTCTTTATGGAGTCAGGGAAAAGTAGATAACAGTAAGAAATTTATAGATGCAGATAATATACCAAGGACTTATGCTCGAATGGCACTACTGATTGCTACTCAGAGAACAATAAAATCTGGACTTGATATTCTTGGAGTTTCCTCTCCAGATGAAATGAAATAAAAAATGAGGTTCATAATTTTCTCTTTAATTTTAGCAATTTTTATTACTGCCATTTATTTTTATACTAAAAAAGAAGAAGAAGAGATTATCGAAATAAAAACCAATTTGAATGATTATAGAATAATACCAAAAGACAAGGGAGGCGTTGATACTCCTGACTTAAATATATACGATCTTGGAGATTAATTTAATAAAATGAAAAAATACCTACCTTTAATTTGTGGTATTTCTGGAGAAAAATTAACAACAGAAGAAATAAAATTTTTTAGAGATTACAAACCTTGGGGAATAATTTTATTTGAAAGAAACTGTATTAATAAAGACAATTTAAAAATTTTAATTAAAGAACTCAAAGAAATTAATCATCAAAATATTCCAATATTGATAGACCAGGAGGGTGGAAGAGTTTCAAGACTAAATTTTAAGGGGGTTAATAAATTTAAATCAAATCTTTTTTTTGGGAAAATTATTGAGAAGGATGCAGACTTAGGGTTTGAATTATTAAGACTTAATACTGAAATTTTAGCTCATACCCTAAAAGAATTGGGCATTAACACAAACACAGCACCAGTTTTAGATTTACCAACAGCAAATGAAAGTGGTGTAATTGGAGATCGAGCTTTTTCGATAAATGAAAGGACTGTCTCTAAAGCAGGTAAGATAGTAATTGAAACAAATAATAAATGCGGCATAGCTTCTGTGATTAAACATTTACCTGGGCACGGCCGAGCAAGAGTTGACAGTCATTTTGAAATGCCTGAAGTAGATGAAATTGAAGATGAACTTTTAAGTACTGATTTTAAGCCTTTTCAGAACAACTCCGACGCATTATTAGGTATGACGGCACATATTTTATTTAAGTCTTTAGACGATCAAAATATTGCTACTTTTTCAAAAAAAATTATTGAAACAATAATAAGAAATAAAATTGGCTTTAAAGGGCTACTGATGACCGATGATATTTCAATGAAAGCTATTTCAGATGATGTTGATATTGCTGCTTTAAAATCACTTAGTGCCGGCTGTGACCTTGTTCTTCATTGTAATGGAAACATCAATGAAATTAATAAGATAGCTGAAAGAATTAAGAATGAAGCTGAGCCTATTTTAATACCTGACGATCTTATCAATATCTATCAGACAAAATCTGATTTCGCACATGAAGAAAACATAAAAGCCTACGAATATCTAACCAAGCAGCTTTGATGTATTTTATCGTATATAAACATCATCTGTTATATAATAAAAGAATCAATAAATTGAAAAATGGAAGATATTTCAAGTACTTATACTGAACAGGAAGCATCTAATCAAACTAGCCCAGATGATTTGATTGTAAACTTGGGAGAATTCGAAGGTCCCCTAGATCTGCTGTTAACATTAGCAAAGTCTCAAAAAGTAGATTTAATGAAAATTTCCATTCTCCAGCTTACAGAGCAATACTTGGAGTTTATAGAAAAAGTTCGTAATCGCAATTTAGAGTTGGCGGCTGACTATCTTGTTATGGCAGCTTGGATGGCTTACTTAAAATCCAATTTGTTAATACCAAGAGAAGAGTCAGGTGAAGAATTGAGTGCTGAAGAAATGGCAGAAAGATTGAAATTTCAACTCAAGAAACTTGAAGCGATCCGACAAGTTTCTCAAAAATTAATGAATTTACCAAAACTTGGTACTGATTTTTTTAATAGAGGGATGCCTGAAGGCATAAGGTTGATACGAACGCCTGAATATTATCTGGATTTATACGATCTTTTAAAATCATATGCAGATCAAAGGTACAGAACTGCCTACTCATCGATGACTATTGAAAGACCACCTGTTTTTGCTATGGAAGATGCGCTTGTTAGACTTCAAAGAATGATAGGTGACGTACCAGAATGGACTCGGCTTGAGAAATTTTTACCACATGAATTTTCAAATGGTAAAAGCGCTAGATCAGGTGTTGCAGGAACCCTGGCTGCAGCAATGGAACTTGTAAGAGAAGGGGTACTTGAAGTGCAGCAGCTGGTTCCTTTTGGACCAGTATTCTTAAAAAATAAAAAGGACGATGAATTCATTAATTAAATAAATTATGTCTGATGAAATAGAAAAAAATAATGTTATGAATTTTCCATCTGAGGATATGGACAATCTTAGAATTCTCGAGGCTCTTCTATTTGCAGCAAATGAACCTCTTGATGCAGAGAGTTTAAAGGCAAGATTGCCGAAGGGCACAAATTTAAACAAATTACTAAATTTAATTGAAGCTCAATATAAAAATAGGGGAGTCAATCTGGTCAAAACTGGCAATAAATGGAGCTTTAAAACTGCCACCGATCTTGCACCAATGATGAAAAAAGAAAAAATAGTTCAAAGAAAACTATCAAAGGCTGCTACTGAGACTTTGGCAATAATCGCCTATCATCAACCTGTTACAAGAGCTGAAGTTGAAGACATAAGAGGAGTTCATTTTAGTCCTGGAACTCTTGATGTTCTTATGGAGTTAAACTGGGTGAGGCCAATCGGTAGAAAGAAGGTACCAGGAAGGCCCATTATTTATGGTACAACTGAAAGGTTCTTAGAGTACTTCCAGCTAGAACAAGTAACAGATTTACCTGGACTTGAAGAATTAAAAGCAGCTGGACTTTTAGAAAGCCGCCTGCCTCCAAATTTAGACATTAGAGAACCAAAAGAAATTGATCACAGCCAGATAGAACCATTTGGAGAAGATGAAAATATAGATGATCTGATTCAAAGTGGACATGAGGCAGAATAGAAATTAGCCTTAAATTGTGAAACGTCTATTTAAAGCAATCCTGTTTGCAAACATTTTTTTTTATATTTGCACTTCAATATCTTCAGACCCTTTACTGCCAGGTGGCAAAACCTCGAATGAGGTTGAAAATAAAAATAGTTTTTCACTGGTTGCAAGAAATTTAGGAGATAATTTAAAAATCAATTTTCTTGTAGGAAATGCTTTATTTGAGAGAATTTGGGAAGATGCAAAATTCTCAGAAAATATTGCAAGAGATGGTTTAGGGCCTTTTTTCAGTGCTCGTTCGTGCGAAGCATGTCATATTTCTGATGGACGAGGACATTTGCCTATAGATGAATCTGATGACGCTGTATCAGTTGTTATTCAAATTTCAAAAAATCAGGACTCAATTTCAGATGGTATTAAAAATCTACCAGATCCCATTTACGGAAATCAAATTAGTGAATTCTCGGTTGAAAGTATTCCAAGAGAAGCGGACATTGTTATTAATTATGAATATGTTCCAATATCTTACAATGATGGCCGTATAATCGAATTAAGAAAGCCTGTAATTAAAATTAGAAATTTTAATTACGGAGATATCAATGAAGATACAAACTTTTCAGCAAGAATCGCACAACCAATGATTGGTTTAGGTTTAATTGAAAACATTAGTGAAACGGATATTTTAATAAATGCAGATGTAAATGACATAAACGGTGATGGAATATCTGGAAAAGCAAATATTGTTTGGCGTAATGAAAAAAATGATTATTCCCTTGGTCGGTTTGGCTGGAAAGCATCACAACCTACGGTTTACCAACAAACTGCTGATGCCTTTTTTCATGACATGGGTTTATCAAATAAACTTTTTGAAAACCCATTTAACTGTACTGATGTACAATTAAGCTGTCAAAATGCAGTCAGTGGAAATAGCGAAAGCTATGATGGCTATGAAGTTTCTAATGATCAATTGGATCTAGTGGTTTTTTATTCATCGCAACTTGGTGTGCCAGTAAGAAGAAACGCGAAAGATATTAGCGTGGTGAAAGGTAAAGAAATATTTTTTAAAATTGGTTGCAATTCTTGTCATACTGAGAGATTTGTTACAAAAAATGAAAGTACGCATCAAAATTTAGCCAATCAAATCATATACCCTTATTCAGATTTTTTGTTGCATGATATGGGTGAACAGTTGTCTGATGGTGTTTATGAATTCAATGCCAGTGGCTCTGAGTGGAGAACGCCGCCTTTGTGGGGAATAGGGTTGACATCAGTGGTATCTGCAGAATATGGATTTTTACATGATGGCAGAGCTCGAACAATTGAGGAGGCTATATTATGGCACGGCGGGGAAGCCTCTAGAGTGTTAGAAGAGTTCAAATCTTTAGATAAAAATCAAGTAAATCAATTAATTAGCTTTGTAAATTCTCTATAAACTCAGATCAGTAAAGTGCGTCATATTTGCTATTGATAATCATTCTCAATAAGATATATAGAATGAAACTTAGTATCATTCTAAAGAAGGGAAAAATTTATGAATTCAGTATTAAGATTCTTAGTAATAGTTGTAATTAGTTTTGTAACAGTTGGCAGTTCATTCGCTAAAGAAGTCAATTTGTATACGTCAAGGCATTATGATTCAGACGATGCATTATATCAAAAGTTTACGGATGCTACTGGCATCAAAGTAAACGTTATTTCAGGTAAAGGAAAAGCATTAATGGAAAGACTTGCTTCAGAAGGAGCAAATTCTCCTGCTGATGTCTTTATTACTGTTGATGCTGGTAATCTATGGAAAGTTCAAAAAGATGGAATGTTCCAAAGTATTAACTCAAGTACTATCGATTCAATTGTGCCTGAAAATTTAAGAGGCCCAAACAATGAGTGGGTGGGAATAGCTAAACGCTCTCGAGTGATTTATTATAATCCAGTAAATGTTTCTGCAGAGGATATGGAAGGGCTTACGTATGAAGATCTTTCAGATCCAAAATGGAAAGGCAGAGTTGCAATAAGAAGTTCTGGTAATATGTACAATCAGTCTTTAGTTGCCTCATTGATTGCTAATAATGGTGTCGATGCTACCGAAAAGTGGGCACACAGATTTGTAGGCAATTTTGCAAGAAAACCTGAAGGTAATGACAGAGCACAAATTATGGCAGTTGCAAATGGCGAAGCAGATGTTGCTGTAGCGAATAGTTACTACATTGGTTTGATGTTATCTGGTAAAAAAGGCGAAGAACAGCAAGCCGCTGCCAGAAAAGTTGAACTTCATTTCCCAGGCCAAGATGGACGAGGAGCTCATATTAATGTAAGTGGAGCTGGTCTTATGAAAAATGCTCCAAATGCAGATAATGCAGTTAAGTTCATAGAGTTCTTGCTTAGTGAAGAAGCTCAAAGTCACATAGTTAATAACACTTACGAGTTTCCTATGCTTGAAGGTGTTGCACCTAGTGATTTAATAGCTCAATTTGGTTCTGGTTTTAAAGAAGATCAGACTTCAGTTGCAAGCTATGGTGAATTCAATCCTGATGCTGTTAAGTTGATGGATAGAGTTGGTTGGCAATAATTTATCGCTAACCAGTTTGAGGTAATTTGGCCACCGTCTCTTCTTCTCATTAGTATCCAAGGTCAAATTACCTCAACTAAATTGAGGTTATATTTATGAATAGATTACCAAATGTAACATTTAAGATCAGGTCTCAAAATGAATTTGAGACTGGGGAAATGTGTTATCTTGAAGGAGACAAGGCATGGATGTCAATTTCCTCTCGCGATTTATTTTCAGAAAAAAGAGTTTTAATATTTTCATTACCTGGTGCCTTTACTCCAACTTGTTCATCACAGCAATTGCCTGCATTTGATGAGAAATTTGAAGCTTTTAAAAACTTAGGAATTGATGAAGTATTCTGTATCTCCGTTAATGATTCATATGTCATGAACGCTTGGAGTAACTATATGGGCGTTAAAAATGTACAAATGATTCCAGATGGAACGGGTCAATTTACAAGGATGATGGGCATGCTTATTAATAAAGACCATAATGGATTCGGTATGAGGTCTTGGAGATATGCAGTTGTTGCAAATAATATGGAAATTGAACAGATGTTTGTCGAGCCAGGTCTTAATGATACAGGAAATGATGATGATCCTTATATTGAAACAAATCCTGATAATATATTAGAGTTTCTTAAATAAATAGTATAGATAACAGCAACTATTTATGAAGTTAGATTTTTGGCAAATAACACCAGTTGCAACATTTGCAATTTTTATTGCTCCAGTATTTATTGTGCTATTCAGTCTTGCTGGTGATTACTCTGACAACTGGACACATTTGTATAACCATGTACTTTTTGGTTATATAGAAAATTCTATTTATTTAGTTCTTGGGGTCTCAATTATGGTTGCCATAATTGGTGTCGGCACTGCCTGGCTTGTAACCAACTATAATTTTACAGGAAAAAATATTTTTGAATGGGCGTTAATTTTACCACTTGCTGTACCTCCATATATACTTGCTTACACTTTCACTGGTTTATTCGATACCTTTGGTACTGCGAATAATTTAATAAGGGATCTTTTTGGGCTAGGTGCAGATTTTACTTTTTTTCCTAAAGTAAGAAATGTTCCTGGAGCGATTGTAGTATTTTCCTTCACACTATATCCATATGTATATCTTGTGAGCAGAATGGCCTTTATAAATCAATCTAGATCTATTCTTGAAGCGGGTAGAACTCTTGGACTTGGTAAACTAGAAGTATTCTATAAATTAGCTGTTCCAATGATTAGACCAGCAATTATTGGGGGCCTCATGCTCGTAGTCATGGAAACTTTATCTGATTTCGGAGCAGTTGATCACTTTGCCATTTCAACTTTTACAACTGGAATATTTAGAACATGGTACGGTATGTATGATATTGAAACCGCAAAGCAGTTAGCTTCATTGTTACTCATATTTGCAATTCTATTAATTATATCTGAACGTTACTCCCGAAAAAATGCTAGATATTCAAATGCCAGCTCAGTCTTTAAGCCGCTTTATTTAACTAGACTGAAAGGTAGTTCAAATATTTTAGCAATATTAATTTGTTTCGTTCCAATCTTTGTTGGTTTTTTATTGCCTGTGATGGAACTTGGATACTGGGCATTTAACTACAAGTTAGATTTTTTTAATGATAAGTTTCTTACGACTGCATGGAATACATTTTACTTAGCAATAATAACAGCCTTCTTATGCAGTCTATTAGCTGTTCTTATAAATTTCTCAATTAGATATAAAAAAAATAATTATCTGAAGTTTATGAGTTCCTTTTTGACTGTTGGTTATGCGGTGCCAGGTTTGATACTTGCAATTGGCGTTATGCAACTACTTACATTTTTAGACAGAAACATGGGAGATTACTATTTTGATTTTGTGCTTACAGGTAGTATAGTTGGATTAGTTTTAGCTTATATAATAAAATCCTATGCGCTTTCAAGTTCTACGATTGAAGCTGGATATCAGCGTATAAATATGAGAATTGATGATGTAGCAAAAACACTTAAAACATCAGGCTGGTCTCTTTTATCATCAGTTCATTTACCATTATTAAAAACTAGTTTTCTAACAAGCATGTTATTGGTAGTTTCAGAAGTCATAAAAGAACTTCCCGCAACGCTTATTTTGAGACCATTTAATTTTGATACATTAGCTGTATATACTTATATATATGCAGCAGAAGAAAGAATGTACGATGCTGCTGCACCTTCTATTGCAATAGTTATGGTAGGGCTTATTCCAATAATAATATTGACTAGAATGATCAGAAGTTCTAGACCTGCATCAAGAGATTAATAATGGATATAATTCTTGAACTAAAAAATATAAAACACAGCTTCACAAGAGATAATGAAGTTTTAAAAGATATTTCTCTACAAGTAAATCGTGGCGAGATAATTACAATTTTAGGACCCTCTGGATGCGGCAAAACTACATTGCTAAGAATCATTGCAGGTCTAGAAGAACAATCAGCAGGAACAGTATCGATAGATAATGAACTTGTTTCAGGACATTTAAATCATGTAAATACTGAGGAACGAAATATTGGATTGGTTGTTCAGGAAAGAGCATTGTTTCCACACCTCTCGATTGTGAATAATGTAAAATTTGGAATAAAAGGTACGAATAAAAATAATACCGAGAGAGCTATGGGTTTATTAAAGTTATTTAGTGTTGAGAGATATGCAAAAAACTATCCCCATGAAATATCAAGTGGTGAACAACAAAGGGTTGCATTGGCAAGAGCTATGGCGCCAAATCCAAAAATTTTGTTAATGGATGAACCTTTTGGAGCTTTGGATAAGGAATTAAAAGTAAGATTGAGATCTGAAACAAATAAAATTCTTCGTGATAACCTCACTACAACTATCATTGTTTCTCACGATACTGAAGACGCGCTAGCAATGTCTGATAGAGTTTTAATCATGAAAGATGGTAATTTTATTCAAAACGGCAAACCTGAAGATGTCATCTCTATAAGTTCAACCGCATCTCAAAAAAACCTTATTTAATTACCTTTTATTTGATGGCAATTTTTAACTTTTACTAATAAGGTATTAATATATATATATATTATTAGAAATAATTGAGGAACAAATGGGTATTAGTTTTTGGCAAATATTAATCGTTGTAGCGCTTCTTGTTATACTTTTTGGTAGAGGAAAAATATCTGAATTAATGGGTGACGTAGCCAAAGGTGTAAAAAGTTTTAAAAAAGGCATCAACGACGATGATGAACCAAAGTCAATAAATAAATCAGACGAAGACTCCAAAGATTAACCTTAAGTAATTGTTATGTTACCTGGTATCGGAGGAGTAGAGTATCTTGTCATTGCAGCATTAATTATCATTTTTGTTGGACCGAAAGATTTGCCAGCAGTATTAAGAACTTTTGGCAGGTGGTGGGGTAAAATTAGAAACTTTTCAAGAGAATTTAGATCTAGTATCAACGAGATAGCAAAAGAAACAGGCGTAGATGATATTAAGTCTAAAGTTGAAAATACAAATCCCAAAAACTTTACAGACGAGATGCGTGACTCGATAAATAAAAATATCATTCAGTCAGAAAATCAGAAAAAAGAAAATGAGTGATACAAATGAAACACTTGATGAAGGAAAGCAACCTTTAATTCAACATCTTGTAGAACTTAGAAGCAGACTTATTAAGTCACTAATTTTGATTACTGTTATGTTTGTTGTTGCATATATCTTTGCAGACACAATTTATAACTTTTTAGTTCAACCATATGCTGATGCTGTACAAGGTGAGTCTGGCAGAAGGCTTATATTTACCGCTTTACACGAAACCTTTTTTACTTATTTAAAAGTAGCACTATTTGCCTCTATTTTTGTTTCTCTTCCATTTATACTGATACAAATTTGGATTTTTGTTGCACCTGGTCTTTATCGCAATGAGAAAACTGTTGTTATTCCATATTTAATTGCAACGCCAATATTATTCTTGTTAGGAGCGGCATTGGTTTATTATTTTATTATGCCACTTGCCATCAAATTCTTTCTATCTTTCGAATCGATTGGTGGCCAAGGAACATTACCAATCCAATTAGAAGCTAAGGTAAATGAGTATTTAAGCTTAATTATGCGTCTGATATTTGCATTCGGTATCAGTTTTCAACTACCAGTTCTTTTGACATTATTAGCAAGAGTAGGTTTTGTCAGTTCTGAAGGATTAAGAAAAAATAGAAAGTATGTGATTGTAGGAGTTTTTGCAGTAGCGGCTATTTTAACACCACCTGACCCGATCTCCCAAATAGGGCTTGGAATACCTATATTATTGCTGTATGAAATTTCAATATTTGCTGTAAAATTTATCGAAGGGAAAAAACCTAAATCCGAGTAAGACATGCATGACATTAAGAAAATAAGAGAGAATCCCTCAGATTTAGATGAGTTATTAGCCAAAAGAAAACATCCGCCAGTTTCAAATCAAATAATTGAATTAGATGTAAAGAACAGGAAAATGATTGGTGAGCTTCAAGTTATTCAAGAAGAGAGAAACACCAAGTCAAAGCTCATAGGAGAATATGCAGCTAATGGAAAAAATGATGAAGCCGCTAAGTTAAAGGCGGAAGTTGCAAGCTTAAAAGATAAAATGCAGGATTTAGAGAATAGTCAAAGAGAAAAACAAGAAGAACTTAATACTGTTTTATCTTCTTTACCAAATAATCCAGCAGATGATGTGCCAGTTGGTGATGAAAGTTTAAATAAAGAGATTAAGTTGGAAGGTACTAAAAAAGAATTTTCTTTTACTCCAAAAGAACACGATGAATTAGGCGAAAACCTCAATATGATGAGTTTTGAGCAAGCTACAAAAATCTCTGGAGCAAGGTTTGTTGTACAAAGTGGCTTGATTGCTAGAATGGAAAGAGCAATATCTAATTTTATGTTAGATCTTCATACAAATGAATTTGGATATACAGAGATGAATGTTCCTATACTTGTTAAAGACCAATCAGTTTATGGTGTGGGACAGCTTCCTAAGTTTAAAGATGATTTATTTAAAACAACCGATGACTATTGGCTTATACCAACGGCCGAGGTTCCTCTTAGTAATATGACTAGAGAGTCAATTATTGATATTTTAGATTTACCTAAACGATATGTATCTCATACGCCATGTTTCAGATCTGAAGCTGGCGCAGCAGGGAAAGATACAAGAGGTATTATGAGACAACATCAATTTTATAAAGTTGAGCTTGTTAGTTTAACATCAGAAATTCAATCTAAGGATGAACATGAAAGAATGTTAAGTTGTGCAGAGGAAGTTTTAAAAAGATTAAATCTTCATTATAGAGTTGTCATATTGTCTTCTGAGGATATGGGTTTTGCTGCACAAAAAACATATGATATTGAAGTATGGTTGCCTGGTCAAAAAGCATACAGAGAAATATCTAGCTGCTCTAATTGTGGAGATTTTCAAGCAAGAAGAATGAACTCTCGTTACAAAGAAGGTAAAGAAACTAAATTTTTGCATACATTAAATGGATCAGGTTTAGCCGTAGGACGAACCTTAATATCTATTCTTGAAAATTATCAAAATGAAGATGGGACTATTCAGGTGCCAGATGCTCTTATTCCATACATGGGTGGAATAAATCAAATTTCAAATTAATTCATCTATATGTCAGTTATTAATCTTAATGAAGCGAGGATATTGATTACAAATGATGATGGAATATCTGCAGAGGGTATTAAAATACTAAGAGCTATTGCTAGTGAATTTTCAGATGATGTCTGGGTCGTTGCACCTGAACATGAAAAAAGTGGTGCATCACATGCTTTGTCTTTTCAAAACGAATTAACACTTAAAAAGTACGAAGAGAAGACATTTTCAGTTAATGGTACTCCTAGCGATTGTGTTGCAATTGGTATAAGCAATGTTTTAAAAGATAAAAGACCAGATTTAATTCTGTCAGGTATCAATAGTGGCTGCAATGTTGGAGAGGATGTTACATATTCAGGTACCATTGCTGCAGCAATGGAAGGTTTAATTAGACGCATTCCATCAATTGCAATCAGTCAAAATTATGAAGCGGGCAAAAAAAATCAAATTGTTTGGGACGCTTCAAAAAAATTTTTAAAAAATATTTTACTTGAACTTACAATTCTTGGCTGGCCAAATAATGTCTTCATGAATATTAATTTTCCATATTGCACAGCTGATTTAGTTAAAAGCATACAGATAACAACACAAGGAAACAGGGAAACTGACGACTTGATAATTAATGAAGTACAGAAGTCAAAATTCAGATTCGGTTTACGAAGGCGGCTTGAAGAAAATGTTAATCTAAGTATTCCTCCACTAAATGAAACAGTAGAGGGATATATGAGTGATGTAGAAGCACTGGCGGATCATCACATATCAATAACACCTCTTCATTTAGATCTTACGCATCACAAAAGTCTTAGTGATTTAAAAAAAGGTTTAAAAACTGATCTAAATTAATTATTTAGTTCAAAAATATTACCTAAGTATGTATATTGCCTAAGTTATTTTAAAGGAGAATTTCATGGAACAAATGCTCATTCAACTAATGCCATTATTCTTAATATTTGCGATTTTTTATTTTTTATTGATAAGACCTCAGCAAAGAAGAGCAAAAGAACATCGAGAGATGGTTGCTGCTGTTCAGCGAGGCGACAAGATCGTCAGCTCAGGAGGAGTAAGAGGAAAAGTAGTTAAAGTAATCGGAGATACTGATGTGGAGGTTGAAATATCCTCAGGAGTAAATGTTGTAATGATTAAATCAACAATTGCCGAAGTAGAGAAAGTAAATACATCACAATAAATTTTCATGCTGTACTTTTCAAATTTAAAAATATTTTCAGTATTGGCTGTAATCATAATTACTTTACTTTTTGCTGTTCCCAATTTTTTTGGGAAAGATCAATTAGAAACATTTCCAAATTTTTTTCCTAAGCAACAAGTAAACCTCGGCTTGGACCTTCAAGGGGGCTCACATTTATTGTTAGAGGTTGATACCAAAGAAATTATAAAGGAGAGAGTGGAAAACCTTAACGCAGACGTTCGAAGAGTCTTAAAGAAAAACAATCTTAATTATAGTAATTTCAAGGTTTCAAATGAATCCCTTAAATTCATTGTAGAGGGTTTTAATAGCGAAATTCAAAAAGAAATTTCCGAGCTATCCATGAGTAACTCTCAAAATATTCTTGCAATGGGAGATCAAACTAATCTAATTATTACCCAAGAAGAAAATACTGTTCAGATAAATTTTACTGAAGAATTTATAAAACAATCTGTTTCGAATGCAGTTGCCCAATCGTTAGAAATTGTTCGAAGGAGAATAGATGAACTTGGCACAAGAGAGCCATCAATACAAAGGCAAGGGTCATCCAGGATAATAATTCAATTACCAGGCATTGATGACCCTGACCGTATTAAGTCTTTACTGGGCCAAACGGCCAAACTTACTTTTCAATTGGTTGATACCTCTGTGAATTTTGACCCTTTTAATCCCTCGAAGGCACCAATTGGTTCAGAAATTTTGGCATCAGACGCAGATGAAGAGTTTAAATACATTGTAAAAAAGCGAATTATGGTTGGAGGTGAAAATCTTGTTGATGCGCAACCTGGTTTTGATCCTCAAACAAATGAACCAATAGTATCTTTTAGGTTTGATCGTATAGGCGCAACAAAGTTTGGAAGGGTTACACAGCAAAATGTGGGCAAACCTTTTGCGATTGTACTAGATAATAAAGTGATAAGTGCGCCAGTAATAAGGGAAGCTATTTTGGGTGGTTCTGGTCAGATTTCTGGCGGTTTTGACTCTGAAGAAGCAAATGATCTTGCTATTCTTTTGCGAGCTGGTGCTTTACCGGCCCCACTTATTATTCTAGAAGAAAGGTCAGTTGGACCTGATCTTGGTGCTGACTCAATTGAAGCGGGTCAATTTGCAGCAATAATTGGTTTTATTGCTGTCATTATTTTTATGATATTTGTCTATCGATATTTTGGTCTGCTAGCAGATATAGCATTAATTATAAACTTATTTATGGTCCTTGGCGTTTTATCTTTGTTTCAAGCAACTCTAACATTACCTGGTATCGCTGGAATAATATTAACAATTGGAATGGCTGTGGATGCAAATGTTCTAATTTTTGAGAGAGTAAAAGAAGAAATTAGAAATGGATCGAATATGATGAATGCTGTTGAAAACGGGTATAAAAGAGCTTTATCAACTATATTAGATGCAAATATCACAACATTGATTGCTGCAATAATATTATTTTTCATGGCTTCGGGGCCAGTGAGAGGTTTCTCCATTACATTGGCTATTGGAATCTTTACATCAGTTTTCACTGCATTTACTTTCACAAGGTTACTAATTTCATTTAACGCTGAAAGATTAAAACCAAATTTTGTAGGTCTAAGTAAAAATGCTTAATATATCTGGAACACAAATTAATTTTTTAAAAGTAAGGGTAATTACCTTTATTCTTTCTACAATATTGATATTTCTTTCAATAGGGGCTTTTTTTGTAAATGGATTGAATTTTGGAATTGATTTTAAGGGTGGTACACTTATTGAAATCGAAACATCTCAAGAAATAGAAATTTCTGGTTTAAGAGATAACTTAAATACCCTTGAATTAGGTGATGTTCAAGTTCAAGAATTTGGATCAAGTAAAAATTTACTTATTAGAGTGGAGCAACAACTGGGTGGAGATCAAGTTCAACAAGATGTTGTTCAAATAGTGAAAGATAGCTTAGGGTCTTATCTTTCATCCGATATTAATTTTAGAAGAACTGAGGTTGTAGGACCTAAGGTTAGTGGAGAATTAATACAATCTGGTGCTATAGCAATTTTTGTCGCTGTATTTGCCATGCTTGTTTACATTTGGTTTAGGTTTGAATGGCAGTTTTCACTTGGAGCAGTTCTCGCACTTGTTCATGACGTCATATTAACCATAGGTGTTTTTTGTATAACTCAATTAGAGTTCAATTTACCCATCATTGCTGCAATACTTACTATTGTTGGATACTCTATGAACGATACAGTTGTTGTCTACGATAGGGTCAGAGAAAACTTACGTAAGTACCGTTCAAAGGAAATTACAGATTTATTAAATTTGTCAATTAACGATACTTTATCAAGAACAATCGTCACTTCTGTGACTACGCTTTTAGCTTTGTTATCGTTATTCATTTTTGGAGGTGAAGTTATTAAAGGATTTACGTTTGCAATGATTTGGGGAGTTATAGTTGGAACATATTCATCAATTTTTGTAGCAGCGCCATTACTGAGATACCTTGATGTAAAACGTGAGTGGAATACGACGTCAGCAGTAGACTCAACTAGATAATTTAGTAAAGATTTTGTGCAACTACCATTGCTAACAGCATAGGAATGGATAGCACGGTGTTTGTTCTTGAGAATAGCATTGCTGTTCTAGCTGATTTTGCTTTTGTATCTGCATCAACTTCAACAATTCCTAATGCTTTCTTTTGATTTGGCCAAATAACCATCCATACATTATAAGCCATTATGATAGCAAGCCACATACCAATTCCTATTGTAAGTTCTTTACCATTAAATCCATAAGCCAATGTAAATGTAAGAGCATTGACTGATCCCTCATGTCCATAATAAAGAGCTAGAGTTGTAAGACCTGTAATCAATGTTGCCAAAGCAGCCCATCTGAACCAGAAAAGAGCCGCAGGGGCAATAACTTTTCCTATCGCTGGTTTTTGCTCATCAGGAATATTTGGCATATTAGGAATCTGTACGAAGTTAAAGTAATAGAGGAGGCCAATCCACATGACACCAGATATGACGTGAAGAAATCTCGAAAGTGAGGCCCAATATAGTTGGTCAAAGCCACCATAGTGGCCTGTAACCATAATGAGTAAAAGAATTGCCAACAAAGTTCCAAGAATGACTGTTCTTTGCAATGATTGTAATATTGATGCCATTAACGATTCATAGCATGTTTTATGCGTGTGTGTAAAATATTAATGTGTCTATTTGAGAATTTTATTTAAATACTGTCCTGTATAACTTTTTTTGAGTTTTGCAATATCTTCTGGTGAACCGCTTCCTATTATTTCACCGCCACCGTCACCCCCTTCTGGGCCCAAGTCAATGATCCAATCAGCTGTTTTTATGACGTCTAAATTATGCTCTATCACAACAACAGTGTTACCTTGATCTACTAAAATTTGGAGTACTTCAAGTAGTTTCTTAATGTCATGGACATGAAGTCCCGTAGTTGGCTCATCAAGTATGTACAAGGTTTTGCCTGTGGCTCTTTTTGAAAGTTCTTTTGAAAGTTTAATTCTTTGCGCTTCACCACCCGATAAAGTAGTAGCTTGCTGACCAATTTTTATATAGCCAAGCCCTACATTTTGAAGTGTATCGAGTTTCTTTTTAATCATTGGGATTGCTTCAAAAAAAGAACATCCTTCTTCAACTGTCATATCTAAAATATCTGCAATACTCTTATCTTTGTACTTAATCTCAAGCGTTTCTCTGTTGTATCTTTTGCCCTCACATTCATCGCAAGTGACATATACATCAGGAAGAAAGTGCATCTCTATCTTAATGACACCGTCACCTTCACAAGCTTCGCATCTACCGCCCTTAACATTAAATGAAAATCTTCCAGCTTTATAACCTCTGGCTTTTGATTCTGGCAAACCGGTAAACCAATCTCTTATAAAAGTGAAGGCTCCGGTATAAGTTGCAGGATTTGATCTTGGGGTCCTTCCAATTGGAGATTGGTCAATATCTATAACTTTATCTAGCTCTTGAAGACCCTTTATTTCCTTGTGCTTTGCAGGTGTGTACCTTGACCCGTTCAACGTTTGTGCGACTGACTTAAAAAGCGTATTAATTGTTAAAGTTGATTTACCACTACCAGAAACTCCGGTAATACAAGTAAGTGTTCCAAGAGGAATTTCGCAGTCGACATTTTTAAGATTATTGCCCTCAGCTTTTATAATTTCTATATATTTATCATTTAGCGCTTTTCTTCTAATGCTAGGTATCTCAATTTTTAGTTTACCAGATAAGTATTGACCAGTTATGCTATTTTGATTTTTTTTAATTTTAGTAACATTACCCTCAGCAACTACTCTTCCGCCATTTACGCCAGCAGCCGGTCCCAAGTCAACTACATGATCAGCTGTCGTGATTGCCTCTTCATCATGCTCAACGACAATAACTGTATTTCCAAGATCTCTTAATCTTTTAAGAGTTTTTAGCAATCTTTCATTATCACGCTGATGCAAGCCAATCGAGGGTTCGTCTAGCACATAGAGAACTCCTGTCAAACCTGATCCAATTTGTGATGCAAGACGAATACGCTGTGACTCACCACCTGATAAACTACCCGAACCTCTTGAAAGAGTTAGATATTCAAGACCTACATTATTTAAAAAAAGTATCCTTTCATTGAGTTCCTTAAGAATTCTAAATGCAATTTCTTTTTCTTTTTTTGTTAATTTTTTTTCAAGTTTCTGAAACCAAATAACAAGTTCTTTAATAGATTTGTCGCATACTTCACCTATGTGCAGCTTGTCTATCTTTACAGCCAATGCAGTCTCTTTAAGTCTAAAACCATTACATGCATGACATCTTACTTCACTCTGATATCTCTCAATTCTTCCACGCATCCAATCACTTTCTGTCTCTAGATATCTGCGCTCAAGATTATTGATTACTCCTTCGAAAGGTCTTTCATATTCATAACCGTCATCATAAGTAAATTTTAATTCTGTTTCTCCAGACCCATAAAGAACTATGTTTTGAATTTTTTTTCCCAATGATTTCCAGGGTGTATCAAGTGAAAATTTATATTTTCTAGCTACAACCTTTAATATATTTCTAAAATACCCGTATCTCGAGACTGGCCAAGGAGCAAGTGCGTCCTCATTTATTGAAAGGTTTTTATTTGGAACAACTAAATTAGGATCAATTGATAAATCGGTACCAATTCCATCACACTCTTCACACGCTCCATAAGGATTATTAAAAGAAAATAACCTTGGTTCAATTTCGTCAATTGTGAAACCGGATACAGGACAAGCAAATTTTGATGAAAATAGTTCATTATCTACTTTACCATTTTTCATCTCGAAGTTTTCAACGATCACCAATCCATCACTTAAATTGAGGGCAGTTTCTACACTATCCGCCAACCTGTTACCTATTTCATCGTTTAGTACGATACGGTCTACTACAACCTCGATGTCATGTTTCTTTTTTTTATCAATTTCAGGTAAAGAGTCGAATTCGTATAATTCCCCATCAATCTTTACTCTTTGAAAACCTTTCTTGTGCAATTCTTGTAATTCCTTTTTGTACTCACCTTTTCTTCCTCTGATAATTGGAGACAATATTAGAAACTTTGAACCTATTTCTCTTTCTTTTATTCGATCAACTATTTGGGTCACTGTCTGACTTTTAATGGGTAATCCTGTTGCAGGAGAATAGGGTATTCCAACTCTCGCAAAAAGAAGACGAAGATAATCATACACCTCAGTAACAGTACCAACTGTTGACCTAGGATTTTTTGATGTTGTTTTTTGTTCGATGGAAATTGCTGGACTTAACCCTTCTATTAAATCAACATTTGGTTTTTGCATCATTTGCAAAAACTGTCTTGCATAAGCTGATAAGCTCTCAACGTATCTTCTTTGACCTTCAGCATAAATAGTATCAAAAGCAAGGGAAGATTTACCTGAGCCAGACAAACCAGTTATTATTGTCAGCTTCTCACGGGGTATTTTGACGTTAACATTTTTTAAATTATGCTCACGAGCCCCTTGTACAGAAATTGTCTTACTCATAAGAATTAATTAATCTTAACACTCCTGATTTAAAGATAACCTGTGCATAAACAGCAAAATAGGGATTTTTGTATGTACAGTGTATCAATATCTGGATAAATTACAGTATATGGCTGCTAGTTTAAATAAAGTAATGCTAATAGGTAATCTTGGAGCAGATCCCGTAATTCGTCAGACTCAAGATGGAAAAAGGCTTGCCCAACTTAGCTTAGCTACATCCGAGTCATGGAAAGACAAGGCTACAGGAGAGAAAAAAGAAAAAACCAGTTGGCACAGAATAGTCATATTTAACGATGGTTTAGCAGGTGTTGTTGAGAGTTACCTTAAAAAAGGTTCAAAAATTTACATTGAAGGCCAATTACAAACTAGGAAATTTACAGATCAAAGCGGAGTTGAAAAATATACGACGGAAATAGTTCTTGGAAACTATAATGGCACACTTACCATGCTTGACTCAAGGAACTCAGGAGGCGGCGATTCAATTCCAGATATGGGTTCAGATATAAATCAAGACATGGGAGACAGTGCTCCACCTGACCTTGATATAGACGACGAAATACCCTTTTAAGTCTACTTTTTTCAATCGAAAACTGGGTAAATTTCTGATATAATCTTCTTAATTTTTATAACAAAATCGTGCTTATTTTTCCTATTTTTTAGGGATTTTTAGCGCTTCAATAGGTAATAGAATTGACTGATTCCAAGGATCAAAATGAAGATCTTAAAACAGGTAAAGAGCAATCTGTAATCCCCATATTAATCGATACAGAAATGCAAAATTCTTACCTCGATTACGCTATGAGCGTAATCGTTAGCAGGGCATTACCCGATGTTAGAGACGGACTAAAACCAGTTCACAGACGGATTTTATATGCAATGCATGAGTCAGGCTATGAGTGGAATAAGCAACATAGAAAGAGTGCTCGAGTTGTCGGTGATGTTATTGGTAAATATCATCCGCATGGAGATCAAGCTGTTTATGATGCGTTGGTCAGACTTGCCCAAGACTTCTCAATGAGTGTGCCACTATTAGATGGTCAAGGTAATTTTGGATCAATGGATGGTGATAGGGCTGCTGCAATGAGATACACGGAAGTTAGAATGGCAAAAATTGCTAGTTTCCTTCTAGAAGATATAGAAAAAGAAACGGTCGACTTCAGACCTAATTATGATGAAACTGAAAGTGAGCCATCTGTTCTTCCTGCAAAATATCCAAACCTACTTGTCAACGGAGCAGGCGGTATAGCCGTTGGTATGGCGACTAACATTTTGCCTCATAATTTAGGAGAGGTCATTGATGCTAGTATTGCTTACCTTAAAAATACCAATGTAACTTTTGAGGAAATAAATCAAATTATAAAAGGCCCAGACTTTCCTACGGGTGGAACAATTATTGGCATAAAAGGCATAAAAGACTCTCAGTCATCAGGAAGAGGCTCAATCATTGTTCAGGCAAAATCAAACATAGAGGAATTTAAAACAGATCGAGAGGCAATCGTATTTACCGAAGTACCTTACCAAGTTAACAAATCATCTTTGCTTGAGAAAATAGCTGAACTTGTCAGAGATAAAAAAATTGATGGTATAAGTGATTTGAGAGATGAGTCTGACCGCCAAGGAGTGAGGGTTGTTGTTGAATTAAAAAAAGGGGTAATATCACAAGTTGTATTAAATAAATTATATAAATTTACTGCACTACAAAGTTCTTACGGTGTTAATTCATTGGCGTTGGTAAACGGAAAACCAAAATTAATGAATATAAAAGAATTCATTCACCATTTTATAGAATTCAGAAAAGAAATTATCAGAAACAGGACTCGTCATGATCTCGGCAAAGCAAGAGATAGGGCCCATGTATTGATTGGTCTAGCAGTTGCTGTTGCTAATGTTGATCAAATAATAGAAATAATTAAAAGCTCCAAAGATCCTAATGAGGCAAGAACCTCGCTTCTTAAAACTAAGTGGCTAAGCAAGGATATTGATGATTTATTAAAGTTAGTTGATGACCCAAGGCAAATTAAAAATGAAAAAGAAATTTATTTAACTGACGAGCAGGCCAAAGCGATATTAGAGTTAAGGTTGCAACGTATGACAGCTCTAGGTAAAGATGAGATCAAGTCAGAGTTATCAGATCTTTCCAATCAAATAAACAAATTCCTCTCAATATTAAGGGATACTGAGGTATTGAATGATGTAATAAATGTTGAGCTAAATGAAATTAAAAAGCAATTTGCAATACCAAGAAGAACAGAAATTAATGAGGGCGAGGCTACAGATATTGATCAAGAAGACCTAGTTCAAAGAAGCGATATGGTCGTAAGTGTAACAAACTCAGGTTATATAAAAAGGGTTCCTTTAAATATGTACAGAGCACAGAAAAGAGGTGGCAAAGGAAGAGCGGGAATGAAAACCAATGAAGAAGATTTTGTAACTCAAGTTTTTACATCAAGTACTCATGACAATATGTTGTTTTTCTCGTCTGGAGGAATAGCTTACAAACTTAAGACATGGAAGATTCCTGAGTCATCACCCCAAGCTAAGGGCAAAGCAATAATCAATCTCTTAAATCTTAAAGACACTGAAAGTCTATCAAGTATCCTTGTGTTGCCAGAAAATAAACAATCAAATGGAAATGAGTATTTAATATTTGCTACATCAGACGGCAGCATCAGAAAAAATAGTTTAGAAGATTTCAAAAGGATTCAAGCAAATGGTAAAATTGCAATGAAATTAGATAATAATAATGCAATCGTAGGTGTGAAACTTTGTAGTGATGAAGACGATATTTTACTATCAACAAAACATGGAAAGTGTATTCGAACTCCTGTTTCAAAACTGAGAACAACTAAAAGTAGAAGTTCGGTAGGTGTAAGGGGTATCAGGCTAACAAAAGATGATAAAATTATTTCAATTTCTGTCATTTCTCATACTGATGTATCGTCAGCAGAAGCAAAAGCTTACTTAAAAATGATTTCAAAGGAAAAAGGAATTCAAGAAGAAACTGAGAGTGACGATAATGATACTGATAACTCTGTTTCTGACATTGAAATATCTAAGGATCGATATGATGAATTAAAAGCGAGAGAGCAATTCATTTTAACCGTTACTGAAAATGGCTTTGGCAAAAGATCTTCTTCTTACCAGTTTAGAGTTTCTAATCGCGGCGGATCGGGCATTATGTGTATTGCGACATCAGATAGAAATGGCGAAGTTCTAGCTTCTTTTCCAGTCAATAATGATGATGACATAATGCTGATAACTAAAACAGGTCAATTAATTCGCTGCCCGGTAAAAGATGTTCGCGTAGCTGGTAGAAATACGCAGGGAGTAAGTATATTTAAAACAACAAAAGAAGAAAAAGTTGTTTCTGCAAGCAGAGTTGAGCTAGATAGCTAATAAATTACTAGAGGTCTTTAAATAATCATTATATATTCCCAAATATGAGTAGAACTGGCATATATCCTGGAAGCTTCGATCCCATTCATAAAGGGCACATTGATATTATCAATAGGGCTACAAAACTTGTTGATAAATTATATATCGCAGTTGCTGACAGCCCGCATAAATCACCTTTATTTGATTTAGATGAAAGAAAAGAAATGATAGAAAATGAGTTTTCATCAAATGATAAAATTGAAGTAATTGCATTTGATAATTTATTGATTGATTTAGCTAATTCGCTAGATGCAAAGATACTCATAAGGGGTCTTCGTGTTGTTTCTGATTTTGAATATGAGTTTCAGATGTTGGGTATGAATAGACAATTAGATAATAATATTGAAACAGTATTCTTGATGGCAGACGCTCAACGGCAATCAATTTCCTCTAATTTTGTAAAAGAAATTGCACGTTTGGGAGGAAATATCAGTAATTTTACAAATAAATTTGTTGAGCAAAAATTAAAAGATAAATTCAAATAAATAAAATGAAATTAATAAGAACTTTAATCTTTGTATTTTCATTTTTTATAGCGTTAATCGCAGAAGGAGTTGTCATGGCAAATGATCCAGAAAATTCAATCCAAATAGAGCTGAAAGATGGTAATGTAATAATAGAATTACTACCTGATATTGCTCCAAATCACGTAAATAGAATTAAAGAACTTGCAAGAGAAGGCTTTTATGATGGAGTACCCTTTCACCGTGTTATAGAGGGCTTTATGGCTCAAACTGGTGATGGCGAAAATAGAAATGGAACAGGCGGATCAACCAAACCTGATTTGAAAAATGAATTTGGTAATACACCTCATCTTCGTGGAACAGTATCAATGGCAAGAACAGCCGACCCGGATTCAGCTAATAGTCAATTTTTTATATGTTTTGCCGAGGCTCCACATCTAGATGGCCAGTATACTGTTTTTGGTCAAGTCGTAGAAGGGATGGAGTTTGTTGACAAGATTAAACGAGGAGAACCAGGCTCTGGAAGTGTAGATGACCCAGATGAAATGATAACTGTAAGGGTCATTTCAGATCTATAATTTTCATGAAATTAAGTCAATTTGACTTTGAACTACCAGATAATCTGATCGCTGAAAGACCATGTGAGCCTCGAGAAGAATCGAGGATGTTGGTTTATAAAAATGAGATATCTGATACGAACTTCAGTAAATTTAATGATTATGTTGGCCATAATGACTTGGTTGTAATTAATAACACAAAAGTTATCCCTATTTTCCTTGAGGGATTTCACTCAAAAAAAAACATTAAGGTTACGCTTCATAAAAAACTATCAAGCAATAAGTGGCTTGCATTTTTGAAACCTGCAAAGAATGTAAGTGAAAACAGTATAATCAGTTTCAATAATGAGATCTCTTGTACAATTAGAAAAAAATTAGATTATGGTGAGGTTGAATTAGAATTTAATTGTAGTGAGGAAGAAATTAATAATTATTTGTATCAATTTGGACTTATGCCGCTGCCACCATATATTCAAAAAAAAAGGAAAAGTGATAAAAAGGATTTTACTGATTATCAAACTGTATATGCAAAAGAAAAAGGTTCTGTAGCAGCTCCTACTGCTGGTTTACATTTTAATGATGAAATAATAAACAAACTGGTTGAGAGTGATCAATTAGTTGAGATTACTTTACATGTTGGGGCCGGTACGTTCTTGCCTATTAGAAACGAGGATGTTGATAATCATGTAATGCATTCTGAGTACGGTATAATTGATGAAAAAACTGCACTGAAAATTAATCAATGTAAGAAAAAAGGTGGAAAAATTATTGCTGTTGGAACAACGACACTAAGACTTTTAGAAAGTGCCGCAAAAAATAATGTAGTAGAGAAATTTAATAGAGAAACTAATATATTTATAAAGCCTGGATATAAGTTTCAAATTGTTGATATGCTATTGACTAACTTTCATTTACCAAAATCTACTTTATTGCTATTAGTCTCCGCATTTGCAGGCACTGAAGAAATATTTAAAATTTATAAACATGCTGTAACAAATAAATACCGTTTCTTTTCATACGGTGATGTTAGTTTACTATTTAAGAAATGAGCGATTTTAAAATACTAAAAACAGATGGAAATGCCAGAAGGGGTAAATTAATAACCTCTCATGGGGATATAAATACGCCTGCTTTTATGCCAGTTGGTACAGCTGCAACAGTCAAAGGTGTCTTTACAAAGGACCTAATTGAAACAGGCTCGGAAATCCTTTTAGGCAATACTTACCATCTAATGCTTAGACCAGGATCCGAACTAATAAAAGAATTCGGCGGGCTTCACAAGTTTATGAATTGGGACAAACCTATACTTACAGATTCTGGTGGATACCAAGTATTTTCTCTATCTAAACTAAGAAAGATTAGTGAGGAAGGTGTTAAGTTTTCATCACATATAGATGGAAAAGAAGTAATGCTTACACCAGAAAGTTCAATGGAAATACAAACTAACTTAAACTCAGATATTGTAATGGCCTTTGATGAATGTACAGCTTTTCCTTGTACCCATGATCAAGCAAAAAACTCAATGGAATTATCTATGAGATGGGCAAAAAGATGTAAAGATTATTTCATAGAAAGAAATAACAACAAATTATTTGGTATCGTTCAGGGAAGCGTGTTTGAGGATTTAAGAAAAGAGTCTGTAAAAGCTCTAGAAGCACTAAATTTTGATGGTTATGCAGTAGGGGGTCTTGCAGTAGGTGAAAGCCAAGCTCAAATGTTTGAGGTACTTGAATTTACTTCGCCTCATCTACCTGACGAAAAACCACATTATTTAATGGGTGTGGGCAAGCCTGATGATATTCTTGGTAGTGTTGCTAGAGGAATTGATATGTTTGATTGCGTATTGCCAACTAGAAGTGGTAGGAATGGACAAGCTTTTACTCGTCATGGACCAATTAATATTAGAAATGCAAAATACAAAAATTTAGATGATCCAATTGATAAAAACTCAGATAACCCTGTATGTAAAAATTACTCTGCTGGGTATATACATCATTTATTTAATGCAAAGGAGATGCTAGGTGGCATGTTGCTTTCTTTGCACAATATATATTTTTATCAGAGTCTTATGGCAGATATTAGAAAATCTATAGAGGAGGATCGCTTCATGTCTTTTTCAAAAGAATTTCTTGAAAGCTATAAGTCTTAATTACTTACCTTTGAATTCAGCTTTTTTCTTTTGAATGAACGACATTACTCCAATTTTGCTATCCTCAGTTTTGCCTGCAATTGTTTGTGCTGAGCTTTCCGCAGCAAGCTGACCTTCAAAGTTATTCGAAAAACTATCCCAATATAATTGTTTAATTAATTTTAAAGCAACAGTGGGTCCTGAAGCTAATGTTCTTGCTGTACTCATTACTTCTTCCATTAGTTTGTCATCTTCAACAACATGATTTACAAGACCCCATTCAAGAGCTTTATCAGCTAAAACTTTTTCACCAATTAATGAAAATTCCATTGCTCTTGCCATACCTATTTTTCGAGGAATTACGTACGTGGAGCTAGCATCTGGTACAAGTCCTATAAATTTAAACGCTTGATAAAAGTATGCAGATTTAGAGGCATAAACTAAATCTCCAAATACACCCAATGAACAACCTGCGCCAGCAGCCACTCCATTAACAGCCGTAATCAATGGAACATTTAGATTTTTTAAATCTATTAAAAAAGGATGGTAAACTTTTTCTAAGGTTTCTCCCGGATCTATATTATCACCTAAGCTTGCTCCTTCAACAAGGTTTGCGCCCGCACAAAAACCTCTTCCAGCCCCTGTTAGGACGGCACATCGAACTTTTAATTCTCCACTATTTATAGATTTTACTTGCTTATGAAGCTCTGAAATCATGTCCATAGAAAGTGCGTTTAGCCTTTCAGGGTCATTCAGCGTTAAAATAGCTATATCATCAACGATTTCAGTTTTTAAAACATTGGTCATTTATTAAGTATTACATGCATATGAGAAAACAAAAAAGTATATTTTTTTGTTATTTTAGATTAGTTTATAAATTTGTTTAATAAAGGATAAAATATGGGATTAGGAAACGTATCTATAGGGAGCACTTATCCAGAGGTAAGTAGAGACGAAATGCTTTCAAAATTAAATAAATTAAAACAACCATTTTTAAAAAACTTCAACCCAGATTTAAATGTACGTATTGATCGTATAAAAAGAATACAAACTTTAGTTGAGGAAAATATAGATGCTTTTCATGACGCGTTAAGATCTGATTTTGGCACACGACATGAACAGTTAAGCCTAATGGCTGACACAATGCCTGTAATTAATAATGCAAAAGACGCCTTAAAAAATATTAAAAGATGGGTTAAGCCTGATAAGCGAAAACCTAACTTCCCATTAGGATTACTTGGCGCAAAAGCTTATGTTCAATTCCAGCCTTTTGGAGTAGTTGGTGTTATTTCTCCTTGGAACTTCCCACTAACTCTAAGTATTGCGCCTTTAATAGAAATATTTGCGGCTGGAAATAATGCAATGATGAAGCTCTCAGAGTTCGTTCCAGCAACCTCTGAACTAACTGAAGAACTTATTAATAAATTTTTTAGTGATGAAGAAGTTGTTATAGTAAATGGAGGTCCTCAAACCTCGCAAGATTTTGCAGGATTACCATTTGATCACCTGCTTTTCACTGGATCAACAAATGTAGCTAAAAAAGTTGCATCTGAGGCAGCATCAAATTTAGTACCGCTTACTCTTGAATTAGGTGGCAAGTCACCAGTAATAGTTGGTCCAAATGCCAAAATGAAAAAAAGTGTTGATAAGATAATGATGGGAAAGCTCTTAAATGGAGGGCAAATTTGCATATCACCTGATTATGTAATGGTTCCTGAGGGGCAAATAGATGAATTTGTTGATCATGCAAAATCCCATGTTAGTGAAAATTATCCAACGATAAAAAATAATCCAGATTATACATCCATAATTCATTTGAATCACTATGAGAGACTTCGTGAATTAGTAAAAGATGCTGAGTCAAAGGGAGCTACTATTGTAGAAATAAACCCTGCAAACGAAGACCTTTCGCAACAAGAGCACCATAAAATATTACCTACTTTAGTTTTAAATCCAACGGATGATATGAAGATTATGCAAGAAGAAATATTTGGACCTTTATTGCCAGTAAAAACATACAAAAGCTTTAATGAAACAATAGAGTTCATAAATAAGAACCCTAAAGCGCTTGCAATATATTATTTTGGCGATGACAAAAAAGAAATTGATACTGTGTTAAACAATACTTCATCTGGTCAAGCGGTTATAAACGATGTCTTATTCCAATTTTCTATGCATGATCTACCTTTTGGAGGGGTTGGTCCTAGTGGAATGGGCTCTTATCATGGTTACGATGGCTTTAAGAACTTTAGTCATAAGAGATCAGTTCTGAAGGGTCAAAATATCTTAGATGCGGGTAAGATGATTACAGCTCCATTTACTGAATCTACGGAAAAAAATATAAAAAGGTTATCTTAGAGAATACTCTCAGCTGCTATTTTTTTTGAGTTTTCGACAATAAACTTAAATCTCAACTCAGGTTTTTTGCCCATTAAAGAATCTACAGATTTATGAGTTTTCTTTTTGTCTTTTGATACAATTTGAACTTTTAATAAGGTTCTATTCTCCTGCGACATAGTTGTCTCTTTCAATTGAGCAGGCATCATCTCACCTAATCCTTTAAACCTATTAATGGTAACGTCTGAATTTTTAAATTCTTTTTTTATTATTTCATCTTTATGCTTATCATTTACAGCGTAATACGTTTTAGCTCCTTTAGATATTTTGTATAAAGGAGGCACGGATAAGTACAGATGCCCTTCATCAATTAGTTTTGGAAATTCTTTATAGAAGAATGCCATCAATAAGGTAGATATATGAGCACCGTCAACATCAGCATCTGTCATAATTATAATTTTTTCGTATCTAATATCTTTGCTATTAAATTTATCTCCTCGCTTACATCCAATAGCTTGCATTAAATCAGTAATTTCTTGGTTTGCATTTATTTTATCTCTTCCAGCACTGATCACATTTAAAATCTTTCCCCTTAAAGGTAAAATGGCCTGTGTTTGGCGGTCTCTTGCTTGTTTTGCCGATCCACCAGCCGAGTCTCCTTCAACAAGAAAAAATTTCAGTTCCTTTATTTCCATCAATTGAACAATCAGCAAGTTTACCTGGTAAGGTTGTTTTTTTTTCTTTTTATATTTTTTTTCTATGATTTGATTTGACTTGGATTGCAGTCTTAACTGTGATCGATTAAATGCGTATTGAAATAATTCTTCTGCAGACCTAGTTTTTTTTGTAAGCCATTGTTCAAATAGTTGTCGTGCTTTCATTTCAATTTTACGACCAGGCTCTATACTTGATAACTTTTCTTTTGTCTGACCTTGAAACTCAGGGTTTTCTATAAAAGCAGATAAGATTGATCCAGATGAACCAAAGAGATCTTCTTGATTAATTTGAGATGATTTTTTTTCGTATTTAATTTTTGAAAAATCTTTAAATGCCTTATAAATTCCTGACTTGAAACCGCTTTCATGAGTACCGCCCAATGGGGTTTTAATAGTGTTACAATAAGATTCATTTATAGGTTCCATCACATCAAACCAATTTATAATTCCCTCAATTTTACCACTATCAACATCTATCTCGGTGTTGAAATAAAATGGATCTTCAAAAATAGGGTCATTGGGCGTACAAAGATTATTTAAATAATCTTTAATTCCATCGGAGTAATGTAGTTTATCTGATAATGGAATATTTTTTTTGGCGGTTGCCTTACTGCATGACCAATGAATTTCAACATCTGGTATAAGATAGGCTTTAGCTTTTGCCATATTATATATAATTGAAGCATCAAATTCTAATTCTTTGCCAAAAATTTCTGGGTCCGGTGAAAATACTATTTTTGTACCCTTTTTAAGAGGACCTTTTGCGGATGCTTTTAATTTATTTTTAGGAGAACCTTGACTATAAGTTTGTACAAAATTTTTTTTATCTCTTGCAATTTCAAGAGTAAGTTTTTTAGATAGCGCGTTTACAACAGAAATTCCAACGCCATGCAGACCGCCAGAAGTTTTGTAATTATTTTTTGAAAACTTGCCCCCAGAATGTAGTGTTGTCATAATGACTTCAACTGCAGGTATTTTAAATTTTGGATGCTTATCAACAGGAATACCTCGCCCATTATCAGAGATTTCAATCGTGTCCTGGGAAACAAGCTTAATTTCTACCTTATTTGCAAAACCAGCAACAACTTCATCCATTGAATTATCAAGTACCTCGCTTACCAGGTGATGCATTGCCATTATATCTGTTCCCCCAATGTACATTCCGGGTCGCTTTCTAACCGGTTCTAAACCTTCAAGGACTTCAATATCTTTTGCGGTGTAAGATGTGTTTGAATTTTTTATTGTCTTTTTGGATGAACTCTTCTTTTTAATTGATTTATTTTTCTTTGATTTCTTTCTCATAACAAACAATACAACTAATAATAGATTCTTTACATTGTGTAATATTTATTTACTCTAACAGCATGAATTTATTAGGATTTTAGTATGCCGGTTATTGAATCAAAAATAATGATTAATTCAGAGTCTTTCAAAAAAAATCAGGAGGACCATCAAAAGCTTATTGATGAAATTAGAACTTTAGAACAAAAAATAGCAGATAATTCCGCTAGGTCTAAGGCTAAGTTTGATAAAAGAGGACAGTTGCTGCCTCGTGAAAGATTAAAAAGACTATTAGATCCAGGTAGTTTTTGGCTTCCATTATCCACCCTTGCTGGTTACAAGATTGGCGATGATGATGGCGATAAAAATATTGGATGGGGAAATTCTATTAGCGGTATTGGTTATGTTGCAGGCGTTCGTTGCATGATTGGTGTTTCAGATGCGGGTATTAAAGGGGGAAGTGCATCCGCGATGGGCACTGAAAAGGCGTTAAGAGGCGCTCAAATAATTTTTGAAAATAAATTACCTTTTATTCAATTAATAGAGAGTGCTGGTGCAAATCTACTGAGACAGACCGATATGTTTATTAAAGGCGGTAGAAGTTTTGCCAATCTTTCTAAAATGTCAGCAATGGGAATTCCGACAATTGGCGTAGTTCACGGTTCATCAACTGCAGGTGGCGCTTACCAGACAGGCTTATCAGACTATATAATTGTAGTTAAAGAAAGATCAAAAATATTTTTAGCTGGTCCTCCTTTATTAAGAGCTTCGCTTGGCGAGATTGCTACTGACGAAGAAATTGGTGGAGCAGATTTACATTTTGCAGTTTCTGGACTTGCTGAATATATGGCAAACGATGATGCACATGCAATCGAGATTGCAAGAGATGTCATGAAGAATATTGGATGGAATAATGATTTTATTTCTACTCAAAAGTCTAAGTATGATGAGCCTGTTTATTCACCTGATGAGTTAACAGGGGTTGTTCCAGTTGATTATAAAACCCCGTATGATTGTCGGGAAGTGATTGCAAGAATTGTTGATGGTTCTGATTTTTTAGAGTTTAAAGAAGGCTGGGGTAAAACCCTCATAACAGGACATGCAACTATTCAAGGTTATAAAGTTGGAATTTTAGGAAACAATGGACCGATATTTTCTGAGAGTGCAAACAAAGCTACTCAATTTATACAAATTTGTTCTCAATCAAATACGCCGCTAATTTTTCTTCAAAATATAACTGGTTTTATGGTGGGAACTAAAGAGGAAGCAAAAGGAATGATAAGACACGGATCAAAGATGATTCAGGCGGTTACTAATTGCACCGTTCCTAAAATAACACTCAGGATTGGAGCCTCTTTTGGTGCGGGAGAATATGGAATGGCGGGAAGATCTTATGATCCTCGATTTTTGTTCTCATGGCCAAATGCAAAAATGAGTGTAATGGGAGGGGAACAGGCCGCTAGAACAATGGCTCAAGTAGCTCTTGAAGGTGCCGAACGAAAAGGTCAAGACCCCAAAAAAATTTACGGAGAGAACCTTGAAATGCTTGAAGGTATGAAGCAGAAAATAATTGATCAGTACCGTGAGGAAGGTGAGGCAATATTTTGCTCAGCAAGATTATGGGATGATGGAATAATTGATCCAAAAGATACAAGAAAGATTTTAGGTGAATGCTTAAATATCATCAGTGATGGCGATAAAAGAGAATTAAAGCCAAACACTTTCGGCGTTGCAAGAATGTAATTAATTTTTTCCTGGAAGAATGTCGAGATATTTTGAAATAATGCCTAGCATTACTTCATCTGATCCACCGCCAATCGAACCTAAACGTCCATCTCTATATGCTCTTGAAATAGGCGACTCATTCATATAGCCCATTCCACCCCAATATTGTAAGCACTCATCATTAACTTTTCTAGAAAGTCGTGTCGCCTTTAGCTTTGACATTGAAGCTAGCTTTGTACAATCACCACCATTTACATGTATCTCAATTCCTTTCCATGTAAGAGCCTTTAGAGCTTCAACTTCCGTCATAAGCTCAGAAAGTTTATAATGAACAATCTGATTATCTAGAATTGGCTTGCCAAATGTTTTTCTTTGTCTTGTATAATTAATAGTTTCATTAATAGCTAATTCACAGCCAGTATAGCCGGCAATAGCTGCATAAAGTCTTTCCTCTTGAAATTGCATCATTTGATAAATAAAGCCTTTGCCTTCTTCTCCGACTAAATTTTTTTGTGGCACCCTTACATCATCAAAAAATATTTCAGCAGTATCAGACGAATGCATGCCCATTTTTTTTAATTTACGATTGATCGTGACACCTTTTGCTCTTTTGCCATTTTCCTTAAGAGGTACACATATAAGAGATTTGTTTAAATGTTTATTCTTATGGTCTGTTTCAGTGTTAGCAAGCATACACATCCAGTCTGCTTGAGTACCATTTGTAATCCACATTTTTGATCCATTGATTACGTAATCATCGCCATCCTTAACTGCATGAGTCTTAATGGCAGCCACATCAGAACCAGCACTTGGTTCAGAAACACCAAGACAAGAGACAAGATCTCCAGTAATAGATGGTTTTAAAAATTCATTGCATATCTCCTCACTGCCGAAGCGCGCCAATGCTGGAGTTGACATATCTGTCTGTACACCAATAGCCATTGGAACACCACCACACTTAATATGTGCCAATGCTTCATTAAGAACTGCTCCGTACGAATAGTCTAATCCAGATCCACCATACTTTTCAGGTTTAGTTACTCCAAGAAATCCTTGATCACCTAATTTTTTGAATAGCTCATGAGCTGGGAAAATTTCATTTTCTTCCCACTCGTCTACATAGGGGTTAATTTCATCTTCAACAAATTTTAGAGCTGATCTCTTTAATTCTTCGTGTTCTGTTGTTAATTCCATTTTAATATATATAGCATTTTATTTACAAAGGTCACCCTTTAGAATTCAACTAATTGTCAAACACTAAAATAGTTTTTATATTCAACAGGGTGAGGAGAGTGTTCTAGATCATATACATCTTCCATTTTTAGGTCTATATATGCATCAATTTGGTCATCAGTAAAAACACCGCCTTCAGTTAAAAAAGCTCTATCTTCGTCAACCGCCTCAAGTGCCTCTCTAAGAGAACCGCAAACAGTAGGCAATTTTTTAACCTCTTCCTCTGGTAATTCATAAAGATCTTCATCGGCAGCATTTCCTGGGTCAATTTTATTTTTTATACCGTCCATGCCTGCCATTAGCATTGCTGAAAATGCCAAATAAGGATTTGCTGAAGGATCTGGAAACCTTACTTCAACTCTTTTTCCTTTCGGATTATCTGAAACAGGTATCCGACACGAGGCAGATCTGTTTCTTGCTGAGTATACAAGTATTACAGGAGCTTCAAATCCTGGTATCAGTCTCTTATAACTGTTTGTGCTAGCATTCGTAAACGCATTGAGTGCCCTTCCATGTTTTATGATCCCTCCAATGTAGTGCAATGCCATCTCGGATAAGCCTGCATATTTATCTCCTGCAAATAGAGGTTCGCCATTTTTCCATATGGATTGGTGCGTGTGCATTCCAGTTCCATTATCACCTTTGACTGGCTTAGGCATGAATGTAGCAGTTTTACCAAATGCATTAGCGACCATGTGTACGCCATACTTATAAAGCTGCATAGCATCGCCCTGTTTAAGTAAAGTATCAAACTTCAGTCCCAATTCATGTTGACTTGGAGCAACTTCATGATGATGTTTCTCCATCTTTAGTCCTAAATTTTTTAATTCTTCGAGAAATTCTGTTCTTATATCTTGCGCGCTATCAACAGGCGGTAAAGGAAAATACCCTCCTTTTACACCAGGTCTGTGTGCCAAATTACCACTTTCATAAGAGCGTCCAGAATTATATGGGCCTTCAGTACTATCAATTTCAAACATCGATTTATTCATATCAACTTGAAATTTTACATCATCAAATATAAAAAATTCTGCTTCTGGGCCCATATATATTGTATCGCCAATTCCACTTGCTTTGACATGCTCTTCTGCTTTTCTTGCAGTTCCTCTTGGATCTCTCTCATATGGTTCTTTTGAAACTGCATCGAGAACATCGCAAAAAACAATTAAAGTTGGTTGTGCTGTAAAAGGATCCATCACTGTTGTAGACAGATCTGGCTTAAGTACCATGTCAGATTCATTAATAGCCTTCCATCCCGAAATAGAGGATCCATCAAAGAAGACACCGCTGTTTAGGAGATCATCGTCTACTGCTGTACCATCCATTGTCAAATGTTGAAGCTTGCCTTTTGGGTCAGTAAATCTCAAATCGAGATACTTGACTTCACCATTTTTAAATTTTTTTAGTACTTCATTCGCAGTACCCATATGATCCCCTAATTACGGAATTTATTTAGTCAAAGTTCCAACTATATGTGATACAATTTTGTATGGATCAGCATTCGATGCTGGCCTTCTATCTTCAAGATACCCATTCCAATTATGTTCAACAGTATAAACTGGAATACGTATACTAGCACCTCTATCACTCACACCATATGAAAATTTATCGATACTTTGCGTCTCGTGAAGTCCAGTAAGCCTCATATTATTGTCAGATCCATAAGCTGCAATACCTTCTTCATGAACCTTTCCAAGTTTGTCACACATTGATGTAAATAATTCTTCTGATCCAGAGGATCTCATTTGTTCATTAGAAAAATTAGTGTGCATGCCAGAACCATTCCAATCGCCAGTTTTGGGTTTTGGGTGAAAGTTCACTCCGACGCCGTGTTCCTCAGCAGTTTTCATGAGTAAATATCGGCTTACCCATAAATCATCAGCTGCTTTAATGCCTTTTCCAAAGCATTGATATTCCCATTGGCCAAGTGCAACTTCTGCATTAGTTCCAGTAAGTGTAATCCCAAGATCAATACAAGCTTTTAGATGTGCATCTGATATTGCTCTACCAACAACATTGCCCGCTCCAACGCCACAATAAAATTCACCTTGCTCTCTTGGTGTACCGTCTTCCCAGCCAAGTGGTTCACCAGTTTTAGCATCAGTTAAAAAGAATTCTTGTTCAAAACCAAACCACCATTCGTCAGTAACAACTTCCGCTGCCGCAGCTCTAAAGTTTGATGGATGAGTTGTATGGTCTGCAGCCTGTACCTGTGTCATTACTATATCGTGTCCATTTGGATTAGAATAAGTTTGAACGGGAAGAAGAAGGCAGTCTGAACTTCCTCCCTCTGCTTGTTGAGTAGATGAACCATCAAATGACCAGTCCGGTGCTGATTTTTCTTCGGTTGCTTTTACTTTACTTCGCATAAAAGGCTCTGGTGTATAACCATCAAGCCATATGTATTCATAAGTTTTCATATCTGACATTAATTTCTCCCTGAATTAAGTTTATAATGCGTCCGAACCAGTCTCGCCTGTACGAATTCTCATAACTGTTTCAATGTTAGAAACAAATATTTTACCATCACCAATACGATTTGTGTTTGCTGAAGCCCTAATCGCTTCGACGGCCGTATCGACAAGATCATCTTGTAAGATTATTTCTAATCTTATTTTCGGAAGAAAATCACCATATTCAACACCAGTGTTAACTTCAGTAAAACCTCTCTGTCTACCTAAGCCTTTGGCTTCAGATATAGTGATCCCACGCACCCCAACTTTTTCAAGTGCTTCTTTTACATCATCTATCTTAAATGGCTTTATGACAGCTTCGATTTTTTTCATTATGAGTTAACTCTTAAGTTATATACTTTAATTTTCAAAAAGAAGTTAAAATTAATGATAGAATGTATATATAATGTTTTTATGCCAAATTGACATATAGATTTAATTATAAATAGAGGTAAATTTTACATATCTTTATTTAAAACATGAACTTATAGGCGATTTCTAATAAATGACTCAATATATCCTAAGTAACAAAGAAATGGCAAAGGCCGACCTTTTAACTATTGAGTCTGGTATTTCTAGTTTGGATCTAATGTTTAACGCAGGAGAGAAAGTTTTCAACAATCTTCCTGTTCAAAAAGGTAAAAGAGTACTCTTTATTTGTGGTCCGGGAAATAACGGCGGTGATGGTTATGTTGCAGCTGACCTTCTTTTAAAGCAAGGTATGGAAATTGATATTTATTGCCCTATTAGTAAAGCTAAGGAAAGTAATGACAATCTACATTATAAACAAAAACTTAATAAATCATTATTTGTTTCCAAAATTAGAAGTTTATCAAATTATTGTTATGTAGTTGACGCTTTGTTTGGTACAGGGTTATCAAGAACAATATCAAATGATTTAAGTTCTTTAGTTAGTAAAATTAATCAATCTAAATTAGATGTTTTCTCCGTAGATATTCCATCTGGCATTAATGGCGATACATCTGCTGTTCTTGGAGAAGCTTTTAAAGCTTCAAAAACAATTACTTTTTTTAATAAAAAAAAATGCCATTATTTGTATCCTGGAAAAAAATATTGTGGAGAAATAGTAGTTGAGGATATTGGAATTAAAAAAAAAGTATTTGATAAAATCATGCCGAATATAAAAAAAAATGATCCATCACTATGGATTAAAAATTTTCCATTTCCAGCTTCAAGCGATCATAAATATTCAAGAGGCATGCTTGTAATTAATACTGGTCCTCAATTTCAAACTGGAGCAGCTCGATTAGCTGGTCGATCAGCTATGCGCGTTGGGGCAGGAGCAGTCACAATGGTCTGCGATGAAGAAACAGCAAAAATACTAGAACCACAAATTTCAGTAGAATTATTATCAGTGATAAAAGAAAAAAACGATTTTCAAAAACTTTTAAAAGACAAAAGAGTTTCAAGTGTCCTCATTGGCCCTGGAAATGGAGTAAACGACGAGACAAAAGCCAGAACTTTAATGGCACTGGCTTTTGTGGATCATTGTGTAATTGATGCAGACGCAATTACATGTTTTGAAAATAATCCGGAAGAATTATTTATAGATACTTATCCGCATACAATACTCACACCTCATGAAGGTGAATTTAAAAGACTATTTGGTGAAGGTATTGCCTTAATGGAAGATAAAGTACTGAAGTGTGTTGAGGCCGCCAAATTAGCAGGAAGTATAGTTTTACTCAAAGGCGCTGATACAGTTATTGCTGACCCTGAAGGTAATGTTGTAATAAATGTAAGCGAAGCTCCATATCTAGCAACCGCAGGATCAGGCGATGTTCTTGCTGGAATCATCGCTTCACTTGTTGGAGATAATAAGATGAATGCTTTTGATGCGGCTTGCGCTGGAGCATATATTCACTCAAAACTTGGAGAAATGATAGGTCCTGGGCTAATTGCAGAGGATCTTATTGACAACATCCCCCTGATGATTAAAAAGCTGCATTCGTATGTTGCAAAAAGTAATTAAAATATCATCTCTTCTAATTTTTTTTCTTACACTCAGTTTGAATATAAGTTTAGCAGAAGATCAGATTTATAAATTTAAATCCAAAAACACTAACTTTATTGGATCTGTAGCAAAAGAAAAAAATGGTTCAAAAACTATTTCTTTTGTCGGCATCCCCTTTGCAAAGCCTCCAGTTGATGATTTAAGATGGAAAGCTCCAAGAGAATTAGATCTCATGCCTGATACATTTGAAGCTAATACCTTACCTAATCGTTGTATGCAAGTTAGTAATTTTTATGACTCAATGGATGGTATTGAGGGAGGTTCAATAATTGGATCTGAGGACTGTCTTTATTTGAATATTTATCTGTCAGAAAATGCATACAACAGTAAAAAGAAATTGCCAGTCATGTTTTGGATACACGGAGGTGGTAATACGTGGGGTTATTCAGCTTCAAACTTGTATACTTCAGGCGATTTCATAATGGAACATGATGTAATTTTAGTCACAACAAACTATAGATTAGGTCCTTTTGGATGGTTTGCCTTCAGCGGTCTAAATGAAGACTCAAATAATGAACTTGATCAAAGTGTAAATTTTGGAACTCTCGATATTATAAAATCACTTGAGTGGGTTAATGAGAATATTTCAAATTTTAATGGTGACCCAAATAACATTACCATATTTGGTGAGTCTGCTGGTGCAAGAAATGTAATTTCACTTATGACTTCACCTTTAAGTGAAAACTTATTTCAAAGAGGAATTTCTCAAAGTGGTTATCTCGGCTCAGACTCTTTAGACTTTGCAGAAAATAATGAAAGAGCGGGATCAAAAAGTTTATTAAGACACTTAATCAAATCAAAGAATACATCAATATCTGATGAGGAGATTTCAAATTTCATGAGCAATCAGATGCTTTCTGTTGACTTTTTGAGAACTGCAGATGCAAACGATATTATATCATATTATAGGCCAAGACCTGATGCAGCTGGATTAATTGATGTTCCAAATGTAATACCTGATGGAGTAGTAATCCCAAATAAGGGAATTTATGGAGCTTATAGGGATGGGGAAATGCACGATAAACGTATGATATTTGGTTCGACACGAGATGAAGATAAACTGTTTATGTTTATGAACGATGAATATGTAAATAGGCCATTATCTTTTTTAAGTCCAATCTCAGAATATCTTGATTTATATGTAAAACCCAAAGATCCAAAGTATTATGATATCTACGCTAAATACATGGCAGAGTCATGGAAGTATGGAGCAGTAGATCTACCTTCAAACTTTACATCAAATTACAAAAAATCAAATGTATATGCTTATCGATTTGATTGGGATGAACAAAATGTTTATTTAGGTGTTGATCTACCCAATCTACTAGGCGCTGCACATGGAATGGAGTTAGCGTTTATTTTTAAATCAGATGGTTTATTAGGCGAGAGCTCTGATGCGATAAATGATATAATGTATAATGAAAATAACAGGTCTACTGATTTAGAACTCTCCACGAAAATGGGACAATATTGGGTAAATTTTGCTTACGATGGGAATCCAAATAGCACCCCATATGATATGTCTACCGAGTGGAAACCATGGAATAAATTAAATAACAACGAAAGGTTTATCGTATTTGACTCTGTTAACGATAAGGGCATTGCAATGTTTAATAATACTCTATCGGCTGACTCAATTCTTCAAGGAATATCAAGTGAGAGCATAACTATTGATCAAAAGTGCTATATAATTGATAAAATGTTTAATAGGACAACTCTTACTAATAAGGAAGTGGAAGAAATTTACAGAACCTTTATGAGCGGTAAGTGCACTAAGGTCTAAATTTTATTTAGCTCAACTTTATAGTCATCCACGATAGTTATTTCCTGTATACCATCGATGTGCATCTGAAATTTCTTATATTCTTCTTTTTCTTTCACTTTTTCTCGAGCTTCTTTTTCATCTTTCGCACAGACAAAGATATTAGTATGTCCTTCATAAAAGCCATCTGAAATATTGGGATCATAAAAACCTGTATGGACTTGAAACAATTTCATATTATTTAATAATTAGATCATGAAAAAAGAAAACTTGCCATCTAAAATATGCCCAGTTTGTAATCGCCCTTTCAACTGGAGAAAAAAATGGAGGTTGAACTGGGATAGAGTAATATACTGTTCAAAAAAGTGTGCTGGAATAAAAAAGGCTTAAACGATATTTCTTTTTTTGCCTTTATAAAAAGAATTTATATTTTTTACTAATTGATTGATTGCTTTTTGCAAGGTTTCATTTGATGCCCATGCGGTATGGGGTGTCCAAATGAAATTTGCTTCATTTAATATGCTATAATAAGGGTGAGACTTTTTTGGAGGTTCACTAGTTGTGACATCAACTCCAGATCCTGCAATGATTTTTTGTTTTAATGCTTTTGCTAGATCATTTTCATTAACTATGCCTCCCCTGGCAGTATTAATTAAGATCATATTTTTTTTCATTATTTTTAATTCTTTAATTGTTATCAGGTCTTTTGTTTTCTCATTCAAGGGGCAATGAATAGATAAGTAATCAAGAGATGATAAGAATTTTAAAAATTGTGTTTTTTTATAATTTCTTACTGAAAAATAGTTAATATTCATTCCAAATGCTTTAGCTGTTCTGCCAACTTTCATGCCGATTGAACCTTTTCCAATTATGCCCAATTTTTTGCCATGTAGATCATTTATTTCTCTGCTAAGTAATGCAAACACCTTTCTTTTTTGCCAAAGTTTCTTGTCTATATCTTTCTCGAGACCTTTAATATTTTTAGATAGTGCAAGCATGAGAGTTAAAACGTGTTCAGCAACCGAAATAGAAGCATAGTTTCTAAGATTGCATATAGAGATATTGTGTTTTCTGCAGTACTCTAAGTCTATTATATTCGTTCCCGTTGCAGTTATCGCAATTAGTTCTAAATTGTTTGCATTAGATAAATTATTTCTATTCAGTTCAATTTTGTTGGTAACAACTATATGTGCTTTCTCAATCCTTTTTTTGACTTCCTTCACCTTTGTAAAATTATGGTTTTTCCACTTGTGATTAAAATCAAGTTTTGGAAATATAATATTAGAAGGAAAAGTGGACCTATCTAAAAATACAATATTTTTTCTCATGATTAACGGTCAAAACTATAGCATCAAATTGTAATATTTTACTGTAAACATCTAAAAAATAGTCTATTTTGCATTTTTTATTATTCACGGATATGGTGGAATTGGTACACACGCTGGTTTTAGGTACCAGTGAGGGTAAACAACACAAATAGATTCATTTCAATTGCTTAGCGCTTCTTTTTAATAGGATTAGCTCCGATTAGTACCATTATAGTACCACTTCATGATTAAATATTAATGATTTGTGGGGTATGATAATGTATGAAAAATAATCTTCTTCTAACGCTATTATTGATTTTACTTACGCCACACTTATTGCTAGCTGATGAAAAACATTTTAACGGGGAATCTGAGTTAACATACAAGTGTGGTGACGAAGGATATATATTAATAACCTACAAAAAAAATGAGATTAACTTAGATAAATATGATTCCAATGAAACCGATGTTCAATTTCTGGGTGATTTGTAATGTATGATTGCAGTATGAAAGATTATATTTCAATTGCTGTAATAATATTTTTATCACTCATACTTATTTCATGCGACTTATTACCTTCATATACTGGAAGTAAAACTTATGAGGATGGATCTGAGTACATTGGTGAATTTAGTTACGGAAAGAGAGATGGAGCTGGGAAGATGACTTATGCAGATGGTAAAGTTTATACTGGTGAATGGAAAGATGATAAGAGAAGCGGCATGGGAACCTCAATACTTTTTGATGGAACAACTTATGAGGGTGAATTTTATGATGACGAAGCCCACGGCCAAGGCAAAATCACAATGCTTGATGGAAAAATTATCGTTGGTGAGTTTAAAGATGGTTTATTAAACGGCCAAGGTAAAGAAACGCAACCTGATGGAGCAACTTATGAAGGCGAATTTCGAGATGGAATTCCTAACGGTCAAGGCAAAGCTACGTACTCTGATGGAGCAACTTATGAAGGCGAATTTCGAGATGGAATCCCTAACGGTCAAGGCAAAGCTACGTACTCTGATGGATTAACTTATGAAGGTGAATTCCGAGATGGAACCCCTAACGGCCAGGGTAAAGGGACGTACTCTGATGGATCAACTTATGAAGGTGAATTCCGAGATGGAACCCCTAACGGCTTGGGAAAAGGGACGTATTCTGATGGATCAATTTATGAAGGTGAATGGAAAGATGGCTTAATGCATGGTACAGGAGAAATGCACTATCCGTTCTATGGTGGAGGAGGTTTTTACATTGGTGAATTCCAAAATAATTTTAGGAATGGCCAAGGATCTATGACATACGGTAAGGAACATCAAATGAAATCATATGTTGGCGCATGGAAAGATGACGAACCTAGTGGCCAAGGAATAATTACGCATTCAGATGGACATTCGTACGAAGGAGATTTCATTAATGGAAAGCCTAATGGTCAAGGTAAAATGACGTACACCGATGGAACAACTTATGAAGGTGAATGGAAAGATGGAGTCCCTAACGGCCAGGGTAGAGAAACGCGTCCTGATGGAGCAATCTACGTGGGGGAATGGGAGGATGGTGAATTGAAATATGTGAAATATTCAACTGATCTAATAAAGCAAGAAAATATTATAAAGGCTCAATTAATGGAATGCTGGTCTATTCCGATTGGAATCCCATATGATGAAACAATGGTTGTTGAAGTGTTATTAAGTTTTAACGCGGATGGAACCTTCTCAAAATCACCTGAAATTGTAGATATTGAAAGAATGAATAATCCAAAAGAAAAATACTATCGTGTTCTAGCAGAAAGTGCTCTCAGAGCTTTAAATAGGTGCGAAAATATTGGAATTAAAGGCTTAAATACTGAACTCTATGAAACGTGGAAAAATTTACAGGTTAATTTTGACCCTAGAGAAATATTAAAGTGAATACCTTTTTTAACATGTATTGATCAATTTATTGACACTTCATGATTAAATAATCACGAATTACGGGGTATGATTGATTATGAAAATTACATTATTCTTAAGTTTGTTCTTTTTCTTTATTACAAACGTATATAGCGATGAATGTATTAGTGGCAATTGTACTGATGGATTTGGAACTTATGTCTGGGATAATGGAGATCGATATGTTGGCGAAAGTGTAAATAATTTGAGTCATGGATTAGGCACATACTACTACTCCAATGGCAATCAATATACTGGTGAATGGATTAACAACTTAATACATGGAAATGGAACTTTTACATGGCGTTCTGGTGAATTTGCAGGCGATAAATATATTGGCCAATGGTTCAATGATAAAAAGCAAGGAAACGGTGCATACTATTTCAGTAATGGCGATATCTTAGTTGGTGAGTGGCGAGATGATCAAGCTAGTGGGGATGGAGCAATAATATATGAAAATGGAGATGTATATGTAGGTGAGTTCAAAAATAGTTTAAAGCATGGACAAGGAAAAGCATTTTATAATGATGGATCCTTATTTCACAATGGTAAATGGCAAAATGGTGAGCCAATTGAATGACTCTATACTGACATAATAAAGCGGTACCACCATAGTACAAAAGGATGAAGAAAAACCACTTAAACCAAAACCTTAGCTAGATAAAAAAATAGATGTAAACTGTTGAGAAATAGTCTATTTTGCATTTTCTATTAATCGCGGATATGGTGGAATTGGTAGACACGCTGGTTTTAGGTACCAGTGAGGCAACTCATGGGGGTTCGAGTCCCTCTATCCGCACCAATTTGTTAGTAAGAAGATAATATGAGTTATAAAGAAGTATTAAATAAAGGTTTGAAAAGAGCTTATGAGTTCACTATTGCATCTACAGATTTTAACACAAAGCTAGAGTCAAAAATTGAGGAAGTAAAAAAATCAGTAAAAATTGACGGCTTTAGACCAGGTAAAGTTCCAAATAATATTATTATGCAAAAACATGGTGATGCGATTAACAATGAAGTTTTGAATGCTGTAATAAATGAAAATGTCTCAAAAATAATACAAGAAGGAAAGCATCGTCCCGTTTCTCAACCGAAGGTTGATTACAAAGATAAGAAACAAGAAAAAAAAGATGTTGATAAAACGTTTAAAATTGAGTTTGAAGTTTTTCCTGAAATAAAATTAGCCGATTTTAGTAAAATCGAAATCGAGTCAACTTCGGTAAAGCTTGATAAAAAAGAAATTGATAAACGAATAGACTTAATTGCCAAATCTCAAAGAACATATAAAGAGCAAGGTAGTGATTATAAAGCTAAGAAAGAGGACTCTGTCTTATTAGATTATGAAGGAACCATCGATGGTAAGAATTTTGATGGAGGTAAAGCAGAAAGTCAGACAATTGTAATTGGCTCTGGACGATACATTAAGGATTTAGAAGATGGCCTTGTGGGCCTAAAGAATGGAGACAGCAAAAAGATAAACGTCAAGTTTCCTGCAGATTATACAGCAAAAGAGTTACAAAATGCTGATGCTGTGTTTGATTGCAATATTAAAAAAATAAGTTCACCCGTTGAGTCAAAGGTAGATGATGAATTGGCAAAATCAATGGGTGCAACTGATTTAAAGGATCTAAAAAGTAAGGTCGAAAATCAAATGCAAAGTGAGTACTCAGATCTAACAAAAAATCTTGATAAAAAAGTACTTTTTGAAAAGCTCCAGTCAGCGCACAAATTTGAGTTACCTGAAGATCTTATAAATGTTGAATTTCAGAACTTATCTACAAATTATTTAAATTCACAAAGTCCATCATCAATTGATCATCAAAAGGAAATCAAAGATAAAAAATTGACTTCTGATAATGAGGCTAAATTTATGGAAGATGCAAAAAATAGAATTGAACTGGGCTTAATTCTTCAAGAGGTTGGGAAAGTAAATGAAATCTCAGTGACGCCAGAGGAGATGAATAAAGCCCTTTTTGAATATGCAAGCAATTTTAAAGGACAAGAACAAAAAGTGATTGATTATTATAGAAATAATCAGGATGCAGCGATGCAACTTCAAGCTCCTTTATATGAAAATAAAATTGTAGACTTTATACTTTCGAAGGTTAAATTGAAAAAAAAGGATGTTGATGTTGATTCGTTCATCAAAATGTATAATAACGTCAATTCGGTTGAAAAGACTGAAGTGAAGAAAAAAACGGCAAAGAAAAAGACAGTTAAGAAAAAAACTAAAAAATAAAAATGATTGATAATAAAATTTTTGATCAATTGGTTCCAATGGTCGTTGAACAGACGGGAAGAGGGGAGCGTGCTTTTGATATTTATTCAAGATTATTAAAGGAAAGAATAATATTTTTAGTTGGGCCAGTTAACGATCACATGGCCTCTTTAGTTTCAGCTCAGCTTTTGTTTCTTGAATCTGAAAATCCCGAAAAAGAGATATCACTATATATAAATTCACCTGGAGGAGTTGTAAGCGATGGATTGGCAATTTATGACACAATGCAATTCATACAGTCTCCAGTCTCAACTCTTTGTTTTGGACAGGCTGCTTCAATGGGCTCATTCTTACTTGCAGCAGGTGAAAAAGGAAAAAGATATGCTTTACCTAATAGCCGCATAATGGTGCACCAGCCATCTGCTGGCTTTCAAGGTCAAGCAACTGATATAGAAATTCATGCGAAAGAGGTTTTGGCCATGAAAGCAAATTTAAACAAAATATACGCAAAACATACAGGCCAACCCGTTGAAGCAATTGAGGAGGCGCTTGAAAGAGATAACTTTATGTCACCAGAAGAGGCTCAGAAATTTGGCATAATTGATAGTATTCAGGAAAAAAGAGTTGAGCCAAAAACTGAGAAATAGCCTCAAATAGTCAATTTAATCCACTGTTTATAAACACTTTTTTTTAAAATTAATTGTTTTTTTTCCACATAAATGTTTTTCTTAATAATTATTGATTCGCAGATTGTTAAAAAATTGAATTATGGGTGAAAATAACAACGATAGTAAAAGCAAGAACACTCTCTATTGCTCTTTTTGCGGTAAGAGTCAGCATGAAGTAAAGAAGTTGATTGCAGGACCAACTGTATTCATTTGTGATGAGTGCGTTGAGTTATGTAACGATATCATTCAAGAAGAGAATAAGGAGAATAAGGCAAAATCATCAAGTAGAATTCCAACTCCTAAAGAAATCTGTGCAACTTTAGATGACTTTGTAATAGGACAAAAAGATGCCAAGTACAATTTGTCTGTAGCTGTGCACAATCATTATAAAAGAATTGAGCATTCCAATTTCAAGTCAGATGTAGAGTTATCGAAATCAAACATTCTTTTAATTGGACCTACAGGATGTGGTAAAACTTTATTAGCGCAAACCTTAGCACGTATCTTAGATGTGCCATTTACAATGGCTGACGCAACAACTCTCACTGAGGCCGGTTATGTTGGTGAAGATGTTGAGAATATCATTTTAAAATTATTACAGGCATCTGACTATAATGTTGAAAGGGCGCAGAGAGGCATTGTTTATATTGATGAAATTGACAAAGTTAGCAGAAAATCTGAAAACCCATCAATTACAAGAGATGTTTCAGGTGAGGGTGTTCAACAAGCATTACTTAAAATAATGGAAGGAACAGTTGCTAGCGTACCACCACAAGGTGGAAGAAAACATCCGCAGCAAGAATTTTTACAAGTAGATACTACAAATATTTTATTTATATGTGGTGGGGCTTTTTCTGGGTTAGATAAAATTATCAACAAAAGATCAAAAGGGTCAGGTATTGGATTTCAAGCAAATGTGAAAAGTTATGAAGAGAAATCTGGTGGTAATAGTTTAAAACATTTAGAGCCTGAAGATTTATTAAGTTATGGGCTAATACCAGAGTTCGTTGGAAGATTACCTATTGTCACAACTCTCACAGACTTAGACGAAGAGTCATTAGTAAAAATTCTTCAAGAGCCTAAAAATGCACTGGTAAAACAATACCAAACATTATTTAACATGGAAGATGTTAATCTAATACTTTCAAATGAAGCTCTCAGTGTTATCGCAAAAAAAGCAATTGAGAGAAAAACTGGCGCAAGAGGACTTAGGTCTATACTAGAGAGTATCTTGCTCGATACTATGTTTGAATTACCATCCCTTGAGGGTGTTGAAGAGGTTGTGATTAATGCTGAAGTTGCAGAAGGCCGTGCTCGTCCGCTCTACACTTACACAGACGGCAAAAAAGCTTCAGAAACAAGCGCTTAGCCCGCAAATCTTTTATTCCTTGAAAATTAGGAATTTATACACATTTAAAGAGTAGTAAGAAAATAAATAACTTTACTAGTTTTAGTATTGGTCATTTTATTAATAAAAGGATTATCGAGTCGAATATGGTTGAAAATAACATTCCAGTATTGCCATTAAGAGACATAGTTGTGTTTCCTCACATGGTGGTTCCATTGTTTGTTGGGAGAGACAAGTCAGTCAAGGCGCTGGAAAAAGTCATGACTGGTGATAAACGCATCATGCTCATCACTCAAAAAAGCGCTTCAGTGGATGACCCAAAAAAAGATGACCTTTTTGACTTCGGAACAATTGCAAATGTATTACAGTTATTAAAATTACCAGACGGTACAGTCAAAGTACTTGTCGAGGGTCTTCAAAGAGCTTCGATCAACATGTTTACTGATAATGAGGATTATCTAGTATCCAACATTGATCTTATTGATGAGAACAATGATAGCACAGATAAAAAATTAAGAGCAATATCTAAATCAATAACAGATCTTTTTGATAAATATGTAAATTTAAATAAAAAAATTCCTCCTGAAGTACTTGGAACAATAAATGAAATTGATGATTTAGCTAAGTTGAGTGACACAATTGCATCACACTTATCAATCAAGTTGTCTGATAAACAAGAGATATTAGAAGCAATCGACCTTACCCAGAGATTTGAAAAGATAATGAATTTTATTCAAGCAGAACTCGACGTTATGCAAGTTGAAAAAAAGATTAGAGGTCGTGTAAAAAATCAAATGGAGAAAACTCAAAGGGAATATTATCTAAATGAGCAAATGAAAGCCATCCAAAAGGAGCTTGGAGAAGGCGATGATGGTAAAGACGACATCCAGGAATATGAGGAGAAAATCGAGAACACTAAGCTCTCAAAAGAAGCAAAAGAAAAATGCTATTCAGAAATTAAAAAGTTGAAATCAATGAGCCCAATGTCCGCTGAGTCCAGTGTTATAAGAAATTATTTAGATTGGATATTAACAATACCATGGGGTAAAAAGACAAAAGTCAAAAAAGATATCAAATTCGCTGAGAGTGTTCTCAATGAAGATCACTATGGCCTTGAAAAAGTTAAAGAGAGAATATTAGAATATTTGGCTGTTCAGCAAAGAATAAAGAAAATGAAAGGTCCAATTTTATGTTTAGTTGGAGCTCCAGGCGTAGGTAAAACTTCATTGGGTAAATCGATTGCTAGAGCTACGGGAAGAAAGTTTGTTAGAATGTCTCTAGGGGGAGTTAGAGATGAAGCTGAGATTAGAGGGCACAGAAGAACCTATATAGGATCTCTGCCTGGAAAGGTTCTTCAGATGATGAAGAAAGCAGGATCATCTAATCCATTATTTCTATTAGACGAAATTGATAAGTTAGGAGCTGATTACAGAGGAGATCCATCATCAGCTTTATTGGAAGTACTTGATCCAGAGCAAAATAATTCATTTAACGATCACTATTTAGAAGTTGATTATGACTTGTCCGATACAATGTTTATAACAACTGCTAATACATTAAGGATGCCTCCTGCACTTTTAGACAGAATGGAAATTATTAGAATTGCAGGCTACACAGAAGATGAAAAAGTAGAAATTGTAAAACAACATTTAGCCCCACAGATGTTAGAGAAGCATGGCTTGAAGAGTGGTGAGCTTATACTGGATGATAGTGCGATAACTGGATTGATAAGATATTATACTAGGGAAGCAGGTGTAAGGAGTTTAGAAAGAGAACTTGCTAACCTCGCTCGTAAAACAGTTAAAAAAATTGTAGCAGGTGATATTGGATCACTAACAATAAACGAGGATAACCTGCATGAGTTTGCAGGTGTTAGAAAGTTTAAATATGGAGAGATTGATAATGACGACCAGGTTGGAATAGTTACAGGTCTTGCTTGGACAGAAGTTGGCGGCGATATATTGCCAATAGAGTCGGTTATAATGCCTGGAAAAGGTCGTATGACTATTACTGGAAAATTAGGGGATGTAATGAAAGAGTCTATTCAAGCCGCAAAATCTTATGTTCGCTCAAGATGCATTGAGTTTGGAATAAAACCAACTATTTTTCCGATACGCGATATCCATATACATGTTCCAGAAGGTGCAATTCCAAAAGATGGCCCATCTGCTGGCCTAGGAATGGTTACTTCCATAGTTTCAGTACTGACAGGTATACCTGTTAGAAAAGATATTGCTATGACAGGTGAAGTAACACTTCGTGGAAAGGCACTTGGAATTGGCGGTTTGAAAGAAAAACTATTAGCCGCTCTCAGAGCTGGTACAAAAACTGTTATAATTCCTAAAGAAAATGAAAAGGATATGGCCGAAATCCCTGATAATGTAAAAGATGGACTGGAACTAATATTTGTTGATAATGTTGATGAGGTTTTAAAAATAGCGTTGACGAAGCCTCTTCTGCCCATTGAGTGGGATGAGGAAGATTCACCTAAATCTTCTAACGATATATCCGAAGATGATGCTGAACAAGATTTGGATAATCCTATAACTCATTGATTACATTATATTTTCTTTAATTAATATACTTAAATTTTAATTTTTAGCAGTTTTCTCCGGCTTTTTCTTGACTATATATAGTAGTTCAGATCTCATAGTTATATTACGAATCAAAAACTCCTAAAAAAGGGGGGGGTTATGAACAAACAAGACTTAATAGCAAAAGTAGCTGATGTTACAGGTATGCAAAAATCTGATTCAGAAAAGGCAGTGAATGCAGTTTTTGACCAAATTACTGATGTTCTTAAAGCAAGAGGAGAAGTAAGATTGGTAGGCTTTGGCACATTCAAAACATCAATTAGAAAAGCATCTCAAGGTCGAAATCCACGTACCAATGAGGTCATTCAAATCCCTCAGTCAACAAGACCTAAGTTTACTGCAGGAAAAGGTTTGAAAGAAGCTGTTAATAATGCCGGCGATGGAGGAATGTAGTTCCTTAACTGCTGACTAAATTATTTAAAATCCGATCACTCTCATACAAAGCGTGGTCGGATTTTTTTTATTAATATCTGTGAATATTCGTTAAAATAGATATATAACATTCTTTCCGGGCGATTAGCTCAGCTGGAAGAGCGTCACGTTTACACCGTGAATGTCGGGAGTTCGAACCTCTCATCGCCCACCATTTCTTCCCACGAGATGGAAAATTTAACTGTGGGGGTGTAGCTCAGTCTGGTTAGAGCGCCTGCCTGTCACGCAGGAGGTCGCGGGTTCGAGTCCCGTCACTCCCGCCACGTAATTATTCCTTAATAAATAAGATTTAATTTTTTGCTTTTGAAATAAGTTTTTGAGAAATCTGTTGGATTCAATAGCAAAATTTATAAGCTCATCTAATATATCAAAATCATGTAATGACAGTCACAGTTGGTAGAGATAAATGATTTACTTGCCCCATTTAAAAAATACTCTTTATACCCTTATGATGTTTGGCATAATTTTGACTGCTAAAGTTCATGCAAGTGAATTTAAAGTTGGCTTTGCTAAGATGCCGATCACTCCCAATCTAATTGATGAATGGGAAGATATAAATAATGATGCTCAATTTGATCCTGATATAGATAAGTGGACTGATATAAATGGTAATGGCCGATTTGATGCGGTGTGGATGGCAGGTTTTCAAAATAAACGAGCTGCTCAAGGTATTAAAGATGATTTGATGTCCGTAGCTGTTGTAATAGATGATGGCCAGACACGAATAGGTATCATAAGTGCTGATACAATAGGGTTAATGCGAAAATTTGTACTCAGTGTCCGTGAGGATGTTCCTACCGAGTGGGGTCTAGATTACATTATGGTGCATGCAACACATAACCATGAGGGACCAGATACTCAAGGTCTTTGGGGTCCGAGTTTTTTAAATAGCGGTGTCAACGATGTCTATATGAAGCGGCTTAAAAAAGATTTTATAAGCACATTAAAAATGGCTATTGATAACTTAGAGACTGCAGAAATGAGTTTTGCTTTAATTCCGACTAATCCACTTACTCCTATTAAAGATAAACGAAAACCTATCGTGATTGACGATGATATAAGGGCAATTTTATTCAATCGCCCTGACGGCTCAATTATTGGATCTTTAATCAATTTCGGAATTCATGTCGAGCTTGCATGGGATAAAAATTTAGACATAACCTCTGATGTTGCTGGCTACTTAAGAAGAGGTATCAGTCATGGAATTTATTATGATGAAAAGCTAGTTAAACCTGGACTTGGCGGAACCACATTATGGCTTACAGGAAACATAGGAGGTTTGATGACATCAGGGCCGACCGATCCAATTTATGATCCTGTTATGAAAAAAATGATCACAAAGCCGAGTCACGCTAAAGCCCGCGCATATGGTTATAGCCTGGCAAATAGTGTCATAGATGCTTTTCAGGCAGGTGAGTTTAAGACTTCTCATAAGCCGACATTAAGTGTTCAATCACTAGAAATAGAATTAGGCATAGAAAACTTGATTCTCTCATTTGCCACTTTGCTTGGTATAATTGATGCTGATACTAAATTCAGTCTGAGACCGCCATTCATACGTTATCTCAGTGAGGTAGCATTCATACAAATGGGAGATGCATCTATTACTGGAATTCCTGGAGAGCTTTATCCAGAAATTGCTGTTGGCGGTATTGAAAACCCTAAAGGCGCTGATTTTGTCATAGCACCGAAAGAAGTTCCAGATTTACGAAGTCAATTTCCAGACAAACTGAACTTGATGGTGAACTTAGCAAACGATTCTATCGGTTACATCATCCCAAAAAGTGAGTGGGATGAAGACGCTCCTTGGATTTATGGAGAAAATGAAGAAACATATGGTGAGGTGGTGTCTTTGGGTCCAGATACGGCGACAGTGATACATAAAAATGTCATGATGTTGATAGAAAAGTCAAAAGATCAATGACTTATTCTGGATACCCATTTTTCAAACCATTTTAACCTTTTACACTTTTCCTTTTGGATATAACCAACAGAAAGTCGCTGGTTCGAGTCCCGTCACTCCCGCCATTGATTTTTTTAAAAGAATCCCACAGTATTAACTTATGATTGAAAATTTTGAACATTTATATTTACTCATACTTCATATTTTAATGACAGCGTTATTTGGCATTTATACTTTCAGAGCACTTTTTAAGCCTGAGGGTATGGTTAAGGAGTTTAATATGGATCAGAGTAGTGTGTATATAGTTAGGGTCCTTGGAACATTTGTGGCACCATTTTTTTTGATTGGTATTTATTTGATTTTTCGACCGAATGGGCCAGAGGGGGCATGGGTTTACTATAACTTAATCTTTATAAACTTTGTAATTCTCTCTGTTTATGACGCGGCCGTTTTTCTCAAAAAAGTTGATAATGATAAAGGTACCAAAAATTCAGTAACTGACTTGGCGGTCAATACATTTACACTTATATCGTCAATTATCTTAATTCTTGGATTGTCAAATAAAATTTATATTTGATTACCTAAAATTTGACTTCTAAGTTGAATTGATCCTTCAAGTATTCTTGTAGTAGGACGGCTAAAATAGGAATCAGCATCAAATGAATACACTCTGTTTTCTTTAAATGGATCCAGGTGATTTAATCGATCGTCATGAAATAATTGTGATGAAAAAGTCAAATTTTGCTCAAGATTATAGCCACAGCAAATTAAGGCAATCGCATATGGATCTGAATCGACTATTTCATCAGCAGACAAAATTCTTGATTGGTCACCTGTTTGTCCAATTGCTGAGTTAAAGCCAGCTAATTCAATTTGTTCTGGAACCCAATGACCAGCAGAAAAATAAGGGTCTATCCATTCTAAACAAAGAATTCGGTGATCATACTTTGTTTGACGTTTAAGTATTTCTCTTTTTTCTCGAGCTTTATCTATGTGATTATTTGCTGAGATTATTGAATTAAGTTTATTTCCTAGCATTATTATATCGTCACAGATGCCATCAAACGTTCTTCCAATTAAAGAAATTATTTTTGTCGATGAAGGTAAGGTGCATAAAGTTCCTTTTAATTCAACTTCGATTTGACTACTGGATATGGAGCAGACATCGCATATACCCTGGGTAACAATGAAGTCAGGCTTTAAATCATTTAAACGTTCAGTATTTATTTGATATAGGGAGTCGTTAGTTTGAAGTGTTTCACGCACTTGAAAGTCAATATCGCTCTGAGATCCATGAGGGTTAATTGACGAACTCGATAATTTTTCTAGTTTATTGACTTCAGTTGGAAAATTACATTCATGACTAACGCCGACCAAACTAGAACCTAGACCCAGTTCGAATATTATTTCACTAGCACTTGGAGTTAGGCTTACAATCCTCATTAGTTAAATTACTCGTGCTCACCGTCTTTGCCTCTGAAAAATTTTAAGTCGTAAATTTGAGGTTTTTTTTCAGCTGTGAAAAATACGAACATTGTTATAAAAAGTGCAGCAATTAATAAAGCGTGGGCAATTGCAGTAAAACCAAACACAAAAACACTGTCAACGATATAAAGTGAAAATACACCACTCCACATAAATGCTAGAATTTGCATGACCATATGACGAATTTTAAGATTTGTTATATTTTTTAATGGATTCACATTTGAGTCCATTATGGGTGACCAAAAACTTTTAAATATGTCTATTATCTTCTTCATTCAATTCCTATTGAAATAGAGTCGCCGTATCTTTCACATCCTTTAGAAATTTTTTTCTAACTTTGTCAGCAACAAAGGGTACTGCAAAGTATCTTTTGTAAAGAATGCTTTTTATACCACATATGTGAAAAACACCCCTTTTCAAGCGTCTAATTGGCAAATTGAGAAAGAATGTAGTTATTGCCAATCGAGGGGAGCCATATGTGCAAAATATTATTGCTTTTTTGTTACCTAGATTACCTTGAGGGTAACCATAGTTGCCAACCAGCTGTTTAAAAGTAAATGCCCATGGAGGAGCTAAAACTTTATCGATCCAACCCTCCAGGATTGCGGGCATCCTAAAATTCCATATTGGAGCAATTAATACAATTGTATCGCTTTGTTCTATCCTTCTTCGATGATCCAAAACATCTGGTCCAGGATTACCTCCAGCAAATACAGGATCAAATTTTTCTTTATATAAGTCAACCATATCCACTGAATGTCCAGCTTTCTTTGCGCTTTCAATAAATGTATCTCTTATTGCGGCATTAAAAGAGTTATCGTCGTAATGACCGTATACGATAAAAAATTTTTTAAACTGTCTTTCTCTCATTTTGTATATTCCTCACTTTTATTATGGTCTGATTCTCTAACATTTTATTGTAGAAACTTTGTATTTTTGGGTAATTTTCAAGAAAATGATCCTCCTCTAACCAGAACAGTAATGTGAACAAGTAAAAATCAGCTGCAGACAATTCATTTCCAATTACAAATTCTCCTATTTTATCTTCAATAAAATTTAAATATCGATGCAAAATATTCTGCGATTTAGTTATTAAATCCTCTGAGTTTTTATCTGAAACGTAATGATCTGGATGATAAAAAAGTAGAATAATTGGGTAAAACGATGAAGACATAAAAGCCATGATTTGATGAAACTCATTCATTTCAGTTTCTGTACTAGGTAGCAGGTGATTTTCCCTTTTAAGCAAGTGATATACAATAGCTAAGCTCTCAATTAAAAATTTTCCATCTGGTAGTTTCACCATTGGAACTCTTCCGAGGGGATTGATTTTTAATATTTTTTCATCGCTTTTAACATTTTTTTCATCAACCTCAATAAACTCATAATCAATTGAAAGCTCATGAAAAAGATACTCAATTATATCAGAACCCGTTTCTGATCTGCCATAAATTTGGTATTTCACTAGGGTGATCCGGCTTTGGCGTGATTGACACTAATAGAATAAATTTTCCCTGATTTTATTGCTTTGGCTACATCCGGCTCTGAAGCGTCTGCAGTACATACAAACAAAGTGTTGCCGTTTGATCCGCCCAACATGCATGCATATGCTCTATTTGGAGTAGCAATCCTATCTGTTATTTTTCCACCTTCTTCATACCTAACCACTTCTGAGGTAGTTGGAGAAGCTATCCAGATACCCATCTTTTCATCCAAACAAATACCATCTGGGACAGGGTAAGGTATTCCTTTACCTTCTTTTGGAGTAATTTTTAAAAAACGCATAGTTTTTGTGTAGTAATAAAATAGATTAGGCATCATATAAGCCCATACTCTCCGATTAGAAAGATCACCATCTTTATCTATATCAAATGCAGTAAGTCTTCCCGCATAGGTTTCGCCAATAATAAGTTTTTTACCATCAGGTGTAATTACAGTTCCATTTGGAAAGTCTAAATTTGAAGCAGCAATTGAGGCGTTTCCATCAGGATCGACCTTTATAAGAATAGTTGGCTTTATATCTTTTCCGTGATGTATTGATCCAAAATTACCGACATAGGCATTACCGTTTTTGTCGACCACCATGTCATTGCACCTAAAAGGTGTAAGTTTTGACATATCTGAATGCTCAGTAAGATTGCCATCTTTAAACTTTAGTAGCTTTCTGTCGAGCATAGAGACAATAATGAGATCACCATTTGGTAACCACCCCAGGCCAGACGGTTGATTAGGTACATCGACTATTTTTTCGACATTTCCCACCTCATCTGCGGTCATCACAGCATGATGGTAAAAATCTGAGAACCAAAGTTTGCCATCTTTCCATCTTGGACCTTCAGAAAAGTGAAGGTTATCTGCGATTAATTTGAAATTATTATTCATATTTCCTAATTTTATTGATTATTCTAATTCAAAACTATTATATGGCTATTTACCAGCAAATTAAGTGTATACAGATACTCACTAAATTTTTTGAGAGTTTAATTGATGTTAAAAGTCACTGATCAAAGGTCAAATACTGTTGAAAAATTAGGAAATTTTACATTTTTTTGTATATTTTCGAATATGTTAATTTAATTTTACTCTGTTCTTTTATAAATTTAGGTAAATTTCCTTAAAAATTAATCGCTAACGGTCGGAAACACAATTTTTCCCATATTTTCTATTGTTTTCGAATGATTTGAATATATATTTTCGATGATACTAATACGATTCTAAAATATGGACATAGCGATAGCTGATTATTTGCCAATACTAATTTTTATGTTTGTCGCGTTAGCGATTAGCTGTCTATTTGTTTTGGCAAATTTCTTAGTTGCAGTAAACAACCCTGATCCTGAAAAGAATTCTGCCTATGAGTGCGGATTTGAGCAGTTTGGAGACTCTAGAATGAAGTTTGATGTTCGTTTCTATTTAGTCACATTACTTTTTATTATTTTTGACCTAGAAGTCGCGTTTCTATTTCCTTGGGCTGTTACATTTGGAACCTTGGGCTTATTTGGCTTTGTTTCAATGATGGTTTTCCTAGCTATACTAACAATTGGTTTCATATACGAGTGGAAAAAAGGAGCATTGGAGTGGCAATAAATACAAACATTGAAGAGACAAGTCCAGAACTAGAAAGACTAAAGAAGTTGTATGCTGATAAGGGGTTTGTTGTCACCAGTATCAATAACCTTATTAACTGGGCTCGAACAGGCTCTCTGCATTGGATGACATTTGGATTAGCTTGTTGTGCTGTCGAAATGATGCATGTAGGAACACCGCGCTACGACGTTGAGCGTTTTGGCGCAGCTCCAAGAGCATCACCAAGACATGCAGACGTTCTTATAGTGGCAGGTACGTTGACAAATAAAATGGCAGCGGCATTAAGAAAAGCTTACGATCAGATGCCAGAACCTCGATATGTTATTTCCATGGGAAGTTGTGCGAATGGTGGAGGGTATTATCACTACTCATATTCTGTTGTTAGAGGTTGTGATCGAATAATACCTGTCGATGTTTACGTGCCAGGGTGTCCGCCTACAGCAGAAGGCTTGCTTTATGGATTATTACAGTTACAGAAAAAAATAAGAAGAGAAGGCAACATCAAAAGATAATGAGCGAGCAAATTGAAATGGCAAAAGCTGCCATTGAAAAAAACTGTAAATTGAATGATATAGATGTAAATTTAGGACAGTTACAACTATCGGTTGATCCAGCGAATTTAATACTGGTTATTGATTTTGTTAAGAATGATCCAAGCTGTGAATTTAAGCAAATTACAGATATTGCTGGAGTGGATTTCCCAGAAAATGAAAAAAGATTTGAAGTTATTTATCATTTTTTGAGTTTTAGGTTCAATTTACGGTTAAGAGTAAAAACCCAGATAAGTGAAGAGGAGTCCTTGCCCAGCATAACATCAATCTTTCCTGCAGCTAATTGGTTTGAGAGAGAAGCATTTGACATGTATGGAATAACTTTCACGGATCATCCTGATTTAAGAAGAATTTTAACTGATTACGGTTTTGAGGGATATCCTCTACGTAAAGACTTTCCATTAACAGGTAATGTCGAAATCAGATATGACGAAATTGATAAAAAAATAGTTCACGAGCCTGTTAAGCTACAGCAAGATTTTAGAAATTTTGACATTCAAAGTCCCTGGGAAGGAACAAAGTATTTAGATAAGGAAGCAAAAGAAAGTGAGTAATAATAAAACAGTAACTGTTAATTTTGGACCAGTACACCCCGCAGCACATGGCGTTTTGAGACTCATTCTTGATCTAGATGGTGAAATTGTAGAAAGGGCTGACCCGCACATCGGGCTTTTACATAGGGGCACTGAAAAACTTATCGAACACAAAACTTATCTTCAAGCAATACCATATTTTGACAGACTGGATTATGTTGCACCCATGAACCAGGAGCATGCTTTTGCATTAGCAATAGAAAAATTGCTAAACGTAGAAGTGCCTTTGAGAGGACAATATATTAGGGTTTTATTTGCCGAAATTGGGCGTCTCTTAAGCCACCTACTAAATGTTACCACTACAGCAATGGATGTTGGAGCTATGACACCAATCACATGGGGTTTTGATGAAAGAGAAAAGCTATTAGATTTTTACGAGGAAGTATCTGGATCTAGATTTCATGCAGCCTATTTTCGAGCAGGTGGTGTTCATCAAGATTTACCAGACGGATTGACTGATAAGATATTTAATTTTTGTAATAATTTCCCAAAAGCAATTGATGATATTGAAAGCATGTTGACTGAAAATAGAATATTTAAACAACGAAATGTAAATATCGGTAAAGTATCAAAGGAAGATGCTGTTGATCGTGGTTTTAGCGGATTCATATTAAGAGCATGCGGTGTACCATGGGATTTAAGAAAGTCCCAACCGTATGATTGTTACGACAAACTTGAATTCAAAGTTCCAGTTGGTCAAAACGGTGATTGTTATGACCGTTATCTATGTCAGATTGAAGAAATGAGAGAAAGTACGAAAATCATGCTTCAATGTCTTGATCAGATGCCTAAAGGAGAAGTGATCAATAGAGATTCCAAAATTGCAGCGCCCAAAAGGGAAGATATGAAACAATCAATGGAAGCCATAATCCACCATTTTAAATTTTTTACTGAAGGCTTTCATGTACCTGAAGGAGAAATTTATTCTGCCGTTGAGGCTCCTAAAGGTGAATTTGGGGTATATTTAATTTCTGATGGAACCAGCAGACCTTATAGGTGTAAAATTAGAGCCCCTGGATTTGCTCACTTGCAGGCATTTGATTTGCTCTCAAAAGGCCATCTTCTAGCAGATGTCCCTGCAATTCTTGGATCAATTGCAATAGTTTTCGGTGAGGTTGATAGATGAGCAATCAAAAAAACGCCTTTGTGTTTAATAAGGAAAATGAAATTAAGGCAAAAGAAATTCTTCTTAAATATCCAACTGATAGAAGGCAAAGTGCAATTATGCCTTTGCTTGATTTAGCGCAAAGACAAAATGAAAACTGGTTGAGCAGGGATATAGTTGAGTATGTAGCGGATTACTTAGAAATGCCTTTTATTAAGGCTTGGGAAGTAGTTACTTTTTATTCAATGTATTACACAAAATATAACGGAAAATATTTAGTACAAGTTTGTGGAACAACACCTTGTTGGTTAAGGGGTTCAGATCAAGTTATAAAAGCGTGCAAAGAAGTTATTTCACCAGAACCAAATACAGTCTCAAGCGATGGTTTATTTTCATGGATACAAGTTGAGTGTCTTGGTGCTTGTGTGAATGCTCCACTTGTTCAAATCAATGACGATTATTATGAAGATTTGACTTACGATACAACGAAAAACGTTTTGCAATCTCTTATAGATGGCTCGCCACTGAGTATAGGTTCACAAAGTGGCCGTAAAAGTTCAAAGGCAGTGTCTTAATGTTAAAAGAAAAAGATAAAATATTTACTAATTTATTTGGCGATGAGCCTTTTCATTTAAAAAATGCACAGGCAAGAGGTGATTGGGATAATACAAAAGAACTTATTAAAAAAGGAAGAGAATGGATAATTGATGAGATGAAAAAATCTGAGTTAAGGGGAAGAGGAGGTGCAGGTTTCCCTACCGGATTAAAATGGTCATTTATGCCTAAAGATTCAAAGCTTACTAATTACCTTGTTGTTAATGCAGATGAGTCTGAACCAGGTACCTGTAAAGATAGAGATATGATACGAAATGAGCCTCATAAGCTTATTGAAGGATGTTTGTTAGCATCTTTTGCTATGAATGCTCATACTTGTTACATTTATATTCGCGGTGAATATTTTAATGAAGCTGTTGTTCTTCAAAAAGCGATTGACGAAGCATACGACGCTGGGTTAATTGGGAAAAATGCTGCTAAGTCGGGTTGGGATTTCGATATATTTTTACATCGAGGCGCAGGAGCATACATATGTGGTGAGGAGACAGCTCTACTTGAAAGCTTGGAGGGAAAAAAGGGCCAACCAAGACTCAAACCTCCTTTTCCGGCTAATAAAGGTCTATATGGATCGCCAACTACTGTAAATAATGTTGAAACCATAGCTGTTGTTCCAACGATTTTAAGAAGAGGTGGAGAATGGTTTTCATCTTTTGGTCGACCAAAAAATACAGGGACAAAAGTTTTTTGTATTTCTGGTCATGTTAACAATCCTTGCAATATAGAGGAAGAAATGAGCATTCCTCTTAGGGAGCTTGTAGAAAAGCATGCTGGAGGAGTAACTGGTGGATGGGATAATCTTAAAGCTGTAATTCCTGGAGGCTCATCTGTTCCACTTATACCAAAATCAACTTGCGATACTGTCCTGATGGATTTCGATTCACTGTCTGCAGTCAAAAGTGGGTTAGGCACAGCCGCTGTAATCGTAATGGATAAAAGCACTGACCTCGTCAAAGCTATCTCTAAGCTATCTCACTTTTATAAACACGAAAGTTGCGGTCAATGCACGCCTTGTAGAGAAGGAACAGGGTGGATGTGGAGAATGATGGAAAAGATTGGAAACGGTCATGCAAGTTCAAATGATATTGATAAGTTACTTGATGTAACAAAGCAAATCGAAGGCCATACAATTTGCGCGCTTGGTGATGCTGCGGCATGGCCAATTCAAGGTTTGTTTAGGCATTTTAGAGATGAAATAGAAGAGCAACTTAAAAAGACTAAGGCTGCATAATGGCAAAAGTAAAAATAAATGGGTCCGAGATTGAAGTATCTGATGGCATGACGATACTGCAGGCATGTGAAGAGGCAGGAATTGAAATACCAAGATTTTGCTACCATGATCGTCTTTCAATTGCAGGTAATTGTAGAATGTGCCTTGTTGATGTGGAAGGTTCGCCTAAACCAGTAGCATCGTGCGCGATGCCAATTAACGAAGGCATGTCAATTCATACAAATACTCAGTCTGTAAAAAAAGCAAGAGAAGGTGTAATGGAGTTTTTGCTAATTAATCACCCACTAGATTGCCCAGTTTGTGATCAAGGCGGTGAGTGCGATCTACAAGATCAAACTATTGCTTTTGGTCCTGAAAATTCAAGGTTCGAAGAGAATAAAAGGGCAGTTGAAGAAAAGCATATGGGCCCATTGATTAAAACTTATATGACTCGATGCATTCACTGCACAAGGTGTATCCGATTTGCAGATGAAGTAGCGGGAGTAAATCAATTAGGAGCAGTAAATCGCGGCGAAAATATGGAAATAACAACTTATTTAGAAAAGACATTAGACTCCGAGCTATCGGCTAATATCGTTGATTTATGTCCGGTAGGTGCACTTACATCGAAACCATATCAATTTGAAGCCAGACCTTGGGAATTAAAGAAGACAGAAACGATTGATGTTATGGATGCGGTAGGGTCGAATATTAGAGTTGATACTTACGGGTGGAAAGTAAAAAGAGTATTACCCGTGCTTAATGAAGATATTAATGAAGAGTGGATATCAGATAAAACAAGGTATGCATGCGATGGGCTTTTAAATCAACGTCTAGACACACCCTACATAAAAAAGAATAACAAATTAGAGCAAGTTTCATGGGGAGAAACTTTTTCTCAATTAAAAAAACTTGTTATGGACTCAGATCCTGATGAAATTGCGTTTTTAGTAGGTGATTTTATTGATTTAGAAACAAGCTACTTAATAAAAAAATTATCGGAAGATCTAAGTATCAAGGCAGTTGATGGAAGACAGGAAGGATGTAAAGTTCCATTCAACCATAGATCTCAGTTCTTATTTAATTCTAAAATTAAAGGCATTGATGAAACAGATTGCATTTTAATGATTGGAACGAACACGCGCGAAGAAGCTGCAATTATTAATTCAAGAATAAGGAAAAGAGTTATTTCATCAAATATTCCAGTTGCACTGATTGGAAAAAATGTGGATCTTACATATAAATACAATCACTTGGGCGATGATATAAATATCCTTATAGATCTTTTAAATGAAAAAAACTCATTTTATAAAAAGTTAATTAATGCCTCAAAGCCAATGATTATTATTGGCCAGTCCGTGTTAAACCGTGATGACTCATTGCAGATTTACTCTCTACTTGAAACATTTACAGATAAATTCAATCTCATTCAGGAAGATTGGAATGGATTTAATGTATTACAGCTTGCCGCTGCAAGAGCAGGTATTCTTGAGATGGGTCTTATACAAAAAAATAAATCAGTCGATGATTTGGTTGCCGATGCAGAAAAAGGTAAATTCAAATTAGTGTTTTCATTTGGTGCTGATGAAATCAGTTATGAAAATTTTTCTAATTGTAAAATAGTTTATATGGGCACACATGGAGATAGAGGCGCAAACGCCGCTGATTTTATATTGCCTTCAGCAGCATATACTGAAAAAGATGCAATTTTTATAAACACTGAAGGGAGAGTTCAATACGCAAATAAAGCAAGTTTTCCTCCAGGTGAAGCTAGGGAAGATTGGAAAATTATTAATCAATTCAGTGAAGTCCTTGAACTAAAGTGGTCGTTTTTAGAATTGTATGATGTAAGAGATGAGATGTTTGCCAAGTTTCCCCATCTTAAAGAAGACTTTAATGATCAAAATAATGGACTCGTTAAAATTATTGATAATAAAGCTAATGAAGAAGTAGAAATCATTAATAAGGATACAAGATCAAGCCAAGAAAAAAAGAATGATACAATTAATGGTAACATCAAGAGCTTTGAGGAAAATTCGGCAAAAAAAATATTTAATACAGCTTGGGCTGATCTAAATGATCGTCAGAGAGAGTATCTGAGAAAATATAATTATCCTGAGACATGGTCAGAGTTTACAGAGCATTATGGCTTTAAAGTTGTTAATGATATAAAGAAGAAGAATAACGTCGTGTTGCTCTATGAGGATCAATACGCAAATAGTATAGGAAAAGCTTGGAATGATCTTACTTATAATCAAAAGAAATGGGCTTATACTAAAAGAAATAAAAATAATTTAATTGGATTAGCAGATGACGCAAATTTTTCACCTGATGGAATTGTCGTTTTAAACGACAATCAAGAGGCATACTATGCTCAACCAAAAGAAATTAACTTTAAAATTAAAAACTTAAGTTTCAGTATTGAAGACTTTTATATAAACGACTCAATTACAAGACATTCTAGTACGATGGCCGAATGCAGCCGAGCTAGAAGTGAAGTAAGGTCATCGGTAACGGAAAAGGCCTCATAATGATTAGCTTAGCTCAAACGTACTTTATCGAAGTAATGACCATTATTCTTTATTGCCTACTTATTTTTGTTCCCTTACTTCTAGGTGTTGTAATGGCGTTATATGCAGATAGAAAAATATGGGCAGCAGTTCAAAAAAGGAGAGGCCCAAATGTGGTTGGTCCGTATGGTTTGTTCCAAGTTCCTGCTGATGGATTAAAATTTATTTTTAAAGAAATTATTTTACCCGACGGCTCTGACAAAACAGTTTTCCTAATTGCTCCCATTATTACTCTTGCTCTATCAATTACAGCCTGGGCAGTTGTACCAGTTCAGGCGGGCGTAGTATTGGCTAATATAAATGTAGGAATCTTATACATTTTTGCAATTAGCTCTCTTGGTGTCTATGGAATTCTGATGGCTGGATGGTCTTCAAACAGTAAGTATCCTTTTTTTGGCGCTCTAAGATCAGCTGCTCAAATGGTTTCTTACGAAGTTTCCATAGGTTTTGTAATAATAACTGTCTTGCTATGTGTAGGCTCACTCAACTTGACTGAAATAGTAATGGCTCAAAAGACAATGTGGTTTTTCATACCTTTATTTCCAATGTTTATTGTTTTTTTTATATCCGCACTAGCTGAAACGAACAGACCTCCATTTGATCTTCCTGAAGCAGAGTCTGAGTTAGTAGCTGGATATCAAACAGAGTATTCAGGAATGCCATTCGTTTTGTTTCTGTTTGGAGAATACATAAATATTTTATTAATGTGCGCAATGACCACTATCCTATTCCTTGGGGGGTGGTTGCCGCCAATTGATATTTATCCACTAAATGCTGTTCCTGGATTTGTTTGGTTCTTATTGAAAGTAATTTTTGTTTTTTACTTATTTGCTATGGTTAAAGCATTTGTTCCAAGGTATCGATATGACCAATTAATGCGACTTGGCTGGAAAGTTTTCTTGCCTTTATCACTTTTTGCAGTTGTAGCAACATCTTCGATATTGTTCTTTTTTAATCTAGCCCCAGGAATGTAATGAAAATAATTAATTTTTTAAAATCGTTCCTTCTTTTAGATTTTTTAAAAGCTTTCTATTTAGCTCAAAAATATTTTTTTAGAAAAAAAGCAACAATCAATTATCCTTTTGAAAAAGGTAAATTAAGCCCTCGATTCAGAGGTGAGCATGCCTTGAGAAGATATCCGAGTGGTGAGGAAAGGTGTATAGGGTGTAAATTGTGTGAAGCTGTATGTCCAGCTCAAGCGATAACAATTGAAACACAACCTCGCGATGATGGAACAAGAAGAACGCTTAGGTATGATATTGACATGGTTAAATGTATCTACTGCGGTTTATGTGAGGAGTCGTGTCCAGTTGATGCAATTGTACAGGGTCCAAATTTTGAATTTACAACTGAAACGAGAAAAGAACTTTATTATACGAAAGAAAAATTGCTTGAAAACGGTGATAGATGGGAAACAGTTATTGCTGAGAACTTAGAAGCCGATGCAAAATATAGATAAATGACAGCTCAATTATTAACATTCTATTTATTTTCAGGGGTTATTTTAATTTCTTCATTGATGGTTATTTCAACTAAAAACCCAGTCCATTCAGTATTGTTCTTAATTCTTTCATTTTTGAATGCCGCCGGCTTATTCGTTATTCTTCACGCCGAATTTTTGGCAATGATACTTATAATTGTTTATGTTGGTGCCGTTGCAGTACTTTTTTTATTTGTTGTAATGATGTTAGATTTTAAAACATCAATCAATAAGGATAATATTTTACAATATATTCCGATAGGAATTTTGATTGGCGTAGTTTTTATTGCAGAGTTAATAATTGTATTAATTAATACAAAGTTTGACTTGTCAAATATTCAAGTGTTACCAAATCCTCTTTCAGATTTTACTGGTAAGTCTAATACAGAGGCAATTGGCTCAGTTTTGTACACAGACTACATTCTATATTTCCAACTTTCAGGTGTAATTCTGTTAGTTGCAATGATTGGTTCTATTGTATTAACTCTCCGCGAAAGAGAAGGCGTAAAGAGGCAAGTTGTTTCAGAGCAACTACAACGACAGGGCAAAATTGATTTAGTAGATGTAAAATCAGGAAAAGGTGTTGATATTTAATGATTGAATTAAATCAATTTTTAATTTTATCTGCTTTATTGTTTGCAATTGGCGTTATTGGCATTTTTTTAAACCGAAAAAATGTGATTATCATTTTAATGTCAATTGAAATCATTTTGCTCTCTGTAAATTTAAATCTTATTGCTTTTTCATATTTTTTAAATGATCTAACTGGGCAAATATTTTCTCTTTTTGTGCTTACTGTTGCTGCTGCTGAAGCTGCAATTGGACTTGCTATACTTGTAATTTATAACAGAAATGCTGGCAGTATAGAGATTGAGAAAATTAACGCCTTAAAGGGGTAATGTTAAATGGCGCATAGTATAATTTTATTGCCCTTGATTGGGTTCTTGATTTCTTGTTCGTTATCATTTTTTAAGTCTAATAAATTTATTGACCGAGCAGCGGAGATCATCACCTCATTATTTATTACTATTACAGCAATATTTTCGTTTTATATTTTTATTGATAATATTGGGGATCCATCGTTTGTATCAATCAAACTATTTAACTGGATATCCTCTGGTTCATTCAACGCTGATTGGTCAATTTATCTAGATACAGCTACAAGAGTAATGCTTGTGGTAATTACAAGCGTATCAGCTTTAGTTCATATTTATTCAATTGGTTATATGTCTCATGATGATAGTAAGCCTCGTTTTATGGGTTACTTGTCATTATTCACATTTGCTATGTTGATGCTTGTTACTGCAGATAATTTTTTGCAACTTTTCTTTGGCTGGGAGGGTGTTGGACTTGCCTCTTATTTATTAATTGGGTTTTGGTATAAAAAACCAACCGCAAATGCCGCTGCAATTAAAGCATTTATAGTAAATCGCATAGGTGATTTTGGATTAGCTTTAGGTATTTTTACAATATTTATTGTTTTTGGCAGCATCGAATACCAGACAGTATTTAATAATGTCACATCTTTTAAAAACGTAAATTTCAATTTTTTAGGTATTGAACTACATGCACTGACTTTAATTTGTATTTTCTTATTTATTGGCGCTATGGGCAAGTCAGCTCAATTATTTCTTCATACATGGCTTCCAGATGCAATGGAAGGCCCTACACCAGTATCTGCATTAATACATGCGGCAACAATGGTTACAGCTGGAGTATTTCTTGTAGTACGATGTTCACCTTTATTTGATTTGGCTCCTGTTGCTCTGGACTTTGTAGTTTTGATTGGTGCAAGTACTGCATTCTTTGCGGCTACCGTTGGACTGGTTCAAAATGATATCAAGCGTGTTATTGCATATTCAACTTGCAGTCAATTAGGCTACATGTTCGTTGCAGCTGGACTTGGAGCTTACGGTGCAGCAATGTTCCATTTATTTACACATGCATTTTTTAAAGCACTTCTATTTTTAGGAGCTGGATCAGTTATTCATGCCGTTCATGAAGAACAGGATATGAGAAAAATGGGAGGTATAAGTAATTTTGTTCCAATAACTCAATTAATGATGATAATTGGAACAATTTCACTTATGGGTTTTCCATTCACCTCTGGCTATTACTCAAAAGATGCAATCATAGAAACAGCTTATTTATCTAATTCCAATTTCGCAGACTATGCATATATCTTACTTACAGTCGGTGTTGTGATGACATCTTTCTATTCATGGAGGCTTATGTTTCTTGTTTTCAATGGAAAAACAAGAATGGCTGAAGAAGATCTTAGTAAAGTTCATGAGTCTTCCTCAGTAATGTTAATTCCTCTAATAATTTTAGCAATTGGAGCTTTGTTTTTTGGATTTTTATTCAAAAGCTATTTTATCGGTTATTACAGCGATGTATTTTGGAATGGCTCAATTGTCGTCCACCATGAAGATCACCATTCAATTCCTCTCTTAATATATTATTTGCCTGCAATTTTAGGCATAGTTGGATTTATTATCGCTTGGTTCATGTATATTCGAAAATCAGATATGGCTAAGAATATAGCCGAGTTAAATAAGCCGCTTTACAATTTTCTATTAAATAAATGGTATTTCGACGAGTTATATAATTCTATTTTTGTAAAACCAGCTATGGTAATTGGCCAGATTTTTTGGAAGTTTATTGATGGTTTAATTATTGATGGTTACGGACCTAACGGAATAGCTGCTTTAGTGAGCAGAATATCAATAAAAGCAAAGCAAGTTCAATCTGGATTTATTTACCATTATGCTTTTGCCATTTTAATTGGTCTTTCAATCATTATTACTTTCATAATTTTTAGGTTTTAAAAAATGAGTGAAATTCCAATCTTAAGTATTTTAATCTTTATACCGGTCGTTGGTATATTTTTTATGTTATTGATAAGAAATAATGATGACCAAAGCTCGCAAAATTTAAAACACACCGCCTTATGGATCACTTTTTTAAATTTTATTATATCATTATCGTTACTATTTTCATTTGACTTAAATAATCCAGATTTTCAATTTGTAGAAAAATACGCATGGATAGAAAGTGGTATCAGTTATCATTTAGGTATAGATGGAGTTTCAATTTTATTTGTAATACTGACAACAATGCTTGTACCTATATGCATACTTGCAAGCTATGAAAGCATTAAATTTTCTGTAAAAGAATATTTAATTTCATTTTTAGCTTTAGAAACATTTATGATTGGGGTTTTCTGCTCTCTTGATCTTGTCCTATTTTATCTTTTTTTTGAAGGAGGTTTAATTCCAATGTTCTTAATCATTGGGATATGGGGTGGAGAAAGAAGGGTTTATTCAACTTTCAAATTTTTTCTTTATACACTTGCAGGTTCAGTATTTATGCTACTTGCAATAATTTATATTTTCATTTCTACAGGCACAACTGATGTTGAAACACTCTTGGTGTATAATTTTACTACAAACGAACAATTAATATTGTGGATCGCATTTTTTACTTCATTCATGGTTAAGATACCTATGTGGCCTTTTCACACTTGGCTACCAGATGCCCACGTAGAAGCACCAACAGCTGGATCGGTTATACTTGCGGGTGTTCTGTTAAAAATGGCTGGGTATGGCTTTATAAGATTTTCTATTGGTTTTTTTCCGGATGCATCAGAATTTTTTGCGCCATTTATATTTTCTCTTAGTGTTATAGCAATAATAGTGACTTCTCTAATCGCATTAGTGCAAGAAGATATGAAAAAACTAATTGCTTATTCATCAGTTGCTCATATGGGATTTGTAACATTAGGAATATTTACATTTACTGTTCAGGGAATAGAAGGTGGTATCATTCAAATGATAAGTCATGGCATTGTTTCTGCGGCATTATTTTTGTGTGTTGGCGTGGTATATGATCGTCTTCATACAAGAGAAATTGCAAGATATGGAGGCTTGGTTAGTAAAATGCCTTTTTATTCATTTTCATTTATGATTTTTATATTGGCCAGTCTTGGCTTGCCTGGAACAAGTGGTTTTGTTGGCGAGTTTTTAGTACTCCTTTCTATATTTACGGTAAATACATATTTTGCAATATTTGCGACTACAGGTGTCGTATTGGCAGCCACATATTCATTATGGCTTTATAGAAGAATAATATTTGGTGCTTTAATTAAAGATGATCTATCTGAAATGTTTGACTTAACAAGAAGAGAGATAATTATTTTTCTTCCCTTAATTATCCTAACAGTATTCATTGGCTTATATCCTAAACCAATCATCAATATAATTGAACCTTCAACAGAAAAAATTGTAAATCAAATTAAAATGAAATTAGATTAAAATGCAAAGTTTAGTATACATATTACCTGAAATATTTTTATTTATAGTTGCAACAGTTTTGTTAGTAACCGGCTTGTTTTTGAAAAATATAAAGCTTATTAACTTGCTTGCTATATTTTCACTTTTAGTCGCAGTTTTCTTAATTTTAAACCAACCCTTTCAATCAGCTTTTCTAAATAGTTTTGTCGTAGATGAATTTTCACTAGTACTAAAAGTTATGATACTAATTGGCTCCATTGCTTCATTGATTATGTTTGTATCAAGTAAAGAAGACCTAAATATAAATATTTATGAATTTCCAATTTTAATAATTTTCTCAACCATAGGTATGATGGTGATGGTTTCAGCAAATGATTTGCTTGCAATGTTTATAGGATTAGAGCTTCAATCATTAAGCCTTTACGTTTTAGCGGCTTTGAACAGAAACAGCTTACTGTCATCAGAAGCAGGAATTAAATATTTTATCCTAGGAGCTCTTTCTTCAGGCTTATTACTTTTTGGAATTTCATATATTTATGGATTTTCAGGAAATACAAACTTTAATCTAATCGCTGTAAATATTAACCCCGAAAGTCTGGGTTTAATTATTGGTATAGTTTTTGTATTGGCAGGACTAGCTTTTAAAGTGTCAGCAGTTCCTTTCCATATGTGGACGCCCGACGTTTATCAAGGAGCACCAACTCCGATTACAGGATTCTTCGCCCTTGCTCCAAAAATTGCTGCAATGGGTTTACTTGTTAGATTCTTATTCAATTCATTTGGTGAGATTTATATTGACTGGCAACAAATTATTTTTTTTATATCAATCGCATCGATGATGCTCGCTGCCTTTGCTGCCATTGCTCAAACTAATTTAAAGAGACTAATGGCATATAGCTCAATAGGTCATATTGGATATGCTTTAATAGGTGTGGCCTGTTTTACCGATGAGGGGTTAAGGTCATTATTAATATATTTAATGATTTATTTAATTATGAATATTGCTGTTTTTGCTTTTTTACTGTCCTTAAAAAGAAACGATGGATATTTTGAAAGTATTTCAGATTTATCTGGAATGCATAAAAATCATCCTTTAAGGACCATGCTAATTGCCTTGATTATGTTTTCTTTAGCTGGCATCCCTCCTTTAGCTGGCTTTTTTGGTAAATTTTATATTTTCGTTGCAGCTATTGAGTCTCAAATGTTGTTTCTCGCAATCATTGGCGTCATAGCAAGTGTTATCAGTGCATTTTATTATTTAAGGATTGTTAAGATAATGTATTTTGATGAACCTAAAGAAGAATTTGATGGATCAAGCATCAAATCACTTAATCTACTTTATTATCCTTCATCAATACTAATTATTATTTTCTTTATTTATCCATCGCCAGTAATAAATATTTCTGAATATGCTATTCAATCAATTATTTAATGTTAGATCAAATTCAATCAGAAGTTATTTTTCATGAAGTAATCGATAGCACAAATTTAGAAGCTAAAAGATTAATTGAAAATGACAAAATAAAAAAAGCAACTTGGATTATAGCAAATAGACAAACTTCAGGTAAAGGGAGAAACAATAATAAATGGGTTTCAGAGGTAGGTAATTTTTACGGCTCATGCGTTTTGCCAATTAATTTGGATCACAGAAAGATACCATTTATCTCGTGTATAACTTCTTTGTCTGTATATGATGCAATTAAAAATCTTTTACCTAATAATGCCCTTTTAAAAATTAAATGGCCAAACGACATACTATATAATGATGCTAAATTAGCTGGAATATTAATAGAAAATTTACTAGGTGAAAGCGCGAGTTTTTCAATAATTGGAATTGGTATTAATTTAAAAAATTCACCAAACATAAATAATCATAAAACTACCTCTATAAAATCTATAATAGAAAATGAAGTTATGCCAAAAGATATACTTGGAACATTAGACTCCAATATCAATAATTACTTAAATATTCTTAACAGTGATGATATTTCAGAATTAATTGAGTTATATAAAAATAATTGCTGGAAAATGCTAGATCGGGTTCGTTTTTTACAAAATAATATTGAATTTGAAGGCATATTAGATGATATAACTGATACATTTGAGATTCTAATTAGAGTGAATGGAGAGCTTAAGAAATTCAATTCAGGAGAACTGTCATTTAGTTATTAATCATGAAGGTTTTAGTTGATATAGGAAATACAAATGTATTAATGGGGAAATATGACAATTCGAGATTAATTGATCAAGTACGACTTGAAACTTACACAGTTATAAGTTCACCAGATGATATATTGAAATCATTAAGTATTTTTTTAGCTGATGTAGAATATGTTTTAATATCGGGTGTCGTACCACAAGCTCAAAAAAATTTACGAATTTTGATCTCAAAAAATTTTGAAAATCTATCAATTAGAGAATTAAATACTTCTGACTTAGAGGCATTTATAAAATTCAATGTTATCAACCCAGCTGAAGTTGGAGATGACAGGATCATTAACTCAATAGCGGCTATAGATAAGTATGAACCTCCTTTTATAATTGTAGATTTTGGGACAGCCACCACGTTAGATGTTGTAGATAAGAGCGGTGCATATTCTGGAGGGTTAATTTGTCCTGGTGTCAACTTATCAATAAAGTCACTGTCAGATGGTGCTGCGTTATTGCCACTTATAACTTTTAAAAAGCCTGAAACATTAATTGGTAAACATACAATTGCCGCAATGGAGTCGGGTATTTATTGGGGGTATATTAGTTTAATCGAGGGCTTGATTGAGAGATTGAAAAGGTCTCACGAGTGCTCTAACGCAAAAGCTATAGCAACTGGAGGTTTATCAAAACTATTTGAAAATGACCTTAAATGCATTAACTATTTCGAAAGAGATCTTACTCTTGAAGGTCTTTTAATCGTAAGCAATAAATTACAATGAGCAAAGGTGATAGATTAGTATTTCTGCCTTTAGGAGGCACTGGTGAAATTGGGATGAACATGAATCTCTATGGATACGGTAAAGAGATTGATGACATGAAATGGCTAATTGTTGATGTTGGTATCACATTTGGAGATGAGACCACACCAGGTGTAGACATCATTTTACCTGATCATGATTTTATAAAGGAAAGAAAAGATAATTTATCTGGAATTATAATAACTCATGCTCATGAAGATCATGTTGGTGGTCTTGCATATCTTTGGCCAGATTTAAAATGTCCTATTTATGCAACTCCATTTACAGCTTCAATAATAAGACTAAAATTTGAAGAAAGAGGATTGGATCATGAAGGTTATTTGAATGTAATAGATCTGTCTTCTGAAATACAAATAAAACCCTTTGATATAAAATTTCAAACTCTGACGCACTCAATACCAGAGCCAAATTCACTTATCATAAAAACAAAGCTAGGGAATATATATCATACTGGTGACTGGAAAATTGATGATGATCCAGTTGTAGGAAAAGCTATTGACTTTAACGAACTCAAATCAAACACAAAAAATATTCTTGCAATGGTCTGTGATTCAACAAACGTCTTAACAAAAGGGAGATCCGGATCAGAATCAGAAGTTAAAAATAATTTAACTGAAGTTATAAAAGGGATAAAGAATAGAGTTTTTGTAACATCTTTTGCTTCAAATGTAGCAAGACTTGAAACAATTGCCCACGCAGCAAAGGAAACAAATAGATCTTTAGTCGTATTAGGCAGATCTATGCATCGCATGATAAGTGTTGCAAGACAAAATGGTATTCTTAATGATATAGATGTTGTCTTATCTGAAAAGGAAGCAGTTAAAAAAAAGAGGGAAGAAGTTTTGTACCTTTGTACAGGCAGTCAAGGTGAACCAAGGGGTGCAATGATGCGAATTGCAAATCAAGATTTTCCTCATGTTGATATTGATTTAGATGATACCATTATTTTTTCATCAAAAATTATACCTGGCAATGAAAAGAAAATTTACCAGTTGTTTAATCGACTCTCAGAGTTAGGTGCAAATGTTATAACTGAGTATGATGAAAATATACATGTCTCGGGTCATCCATGTTTAGATGAAATGGTTGATATGTATGAAAATATTAAACCCGCAATTTCAGTTCCAGTTCACGGAGAACACAGACACTTAAAAAGACATTCAAATCTTGCGAAGGAAATGGGTGTAAAGTTCCCAATGCTAATTTCTAATGGAGATATATTACAAATTGCTCCTGGATCGCCATACGTGGTTGATCAGTGTGACTCTGGCAGACAGTACTTTGATGGAAATAGATTAGTAAAAAGTGAAAGCAGTCATATTAGAGATAGAAAAAGAATGGCTTATAATGGCGTATTGAATGTTACATGTATAATTGATCAAAAAATGAATTTAAAAGAAAACCCATTGATTATTAGCAGTGGCATAGTAAGCGATCAAGAATATGAGAATGATGAGATGGTATATTTATTAGAAGAGGAAATTTATAAATTTTTTGAGGATAAGACAAATTTATCAAAAAAAGAAAAAAAACTATATCAAAAGCTCGAGACATTATCGCGAAATTTTGTTTTCAAGCATACTCGTAAAAAACCTTTGACAAACATAAGTATTGTTCATATTTAATTAGTATGATTGGAAAATTAAATCACATTGCTATTGCGGTACCAAATATAAAAGAAGCTGCTGATCAATATAAAAATATTTTTGGTGCAAAGGTTTCTGATCCTGTTGAACAACCCGATCATGGTGTAACAACAGTATTCATAGATTTAGGTAATACAAAAATAGAATTGCTAGAGGTTCTAGGTGAGGGGTCTCCAATTCAAAACTTTATTGATAAAAATCCAAAAGGTGGAATGCATCATATTTGCCTAGAAGTTAATGACATTAATACTGCTATAGATAAATTAAACACTCATGAAGTATCAATAACTGGTACTGGTAAACCAAAAATTGGCGCTCACGGTAAACCAGTAGTTTTTCTTCATCCAAAAAGCTGTAACGGAACACTCATAGAGTTAGAAGAAGTATAATTTGGGTATAACGGGCTCAATTATCATTTTTTTATTAATTTGGTGGTTAATTTTTTTCATATCACTCCCAATTAATATAAAAAAAAGCAGGTCAGGAAACTATATAGAAGGAGAAGATCCTGGAGCGCCTAATAATCCACAATTATTTAGAAAATTCTTAATTACAACAGTTGTCTCAATAGTCATCTGGTTTATCATATATAGTTTTCTAAATAATGAAGGCTTTCTGATGTATATCTTAAAGCTTTTTTACATAAATGAAGTTATCTAATTATTTTCTACCTGTATTAAAAGAGTCTCCAAGTGAAGCAGAAATTGTTTCTCATAAACTTATGCTCCGCTCTGGTATGATCAGTCAATCAAGTTCCGGGATTTACTCTTGGCTGCCTCTTGGGTTAAAGGTTTTAAAAAAAATCGAAAATATTGTCAGAGATGAACAGAATAAGGCGGGGGTTAATGAAATACTAATGCCAACTATTCAACCCGCAGATTTATGGAAAGAAAGTGGACGATATGAAGATTATGGAAAAGAAATGTTAAGAATTAATGATCGTCAAGAAAGAGAAATGCTTTATGGCCCGACAAACGAAGAGCAAATAACAGATATATTTAGAAGAAATGTTAAATCTTATAAAGAGCTTCCAATGCTGCTCTACCATATACAGTGGAAATTTAGAGATGAATTAAGGCCAAGATTTGGAGTAATGAGAGGTAGGGAATTTTTAATGAAAGATGCTTACTCTTTCGATATTGATGCAGCGTCATCAGAAGATACTTATAATCGTTTTTTTATTTGTTATTTAAAAACATTTGCAAGATTAGGTCTCAAAGCAATACCTATGGCTGCTGATACAGGACCCATTGGAGGAGATCTCTCGCATGAATTCATAATTATTTCTAATACTGGGGAAAGTGATATTTATTTTGATAATAATATACTAAATGAAGGAAATAAGATTTCTGACATTAGCTATGATGACGACCTAAATTCAATTGTTGAAAAATTTAAAAGTTATTACTCTGCTTCAGATGAGAAACATGACAAGACTAAATTTGATGAAATAGTTCAAAAAGAAAAACAAATGAATTCAAAAGGAATTGAAGTGGGTCACATATTCCATTTTGGAACAAAATATTCGAATTCAATGAAGGCAAATGTTTTAGATTCTGATGGAAAAGAAAAAACGGTACACATGGGATCGTATGGAATAGGAATTTCACGTCTAGTGGGCGCTATAATAGAATCCTCTCATGATGAAAGTGGAATAATATGGCCTGATGCGGTGTCACCATTTACACTTGGTGTTATAAATTTGAAACCAAAAGATGATGAACTATCCACAATTGCTAATAAAATTTACAATCAAATTAATGATAAATCTGAGGTTTTATTTGATGATAAAAATGATAATGCAGGAGTAAAATTTTCTAGAATGGATTTAATAGGTTTACCGCATCAAATTATAATAGGAACCAAAGCTGTGTCTGAGGGTATAGTTGAGTATAAAAATAGAAAAAGTGGAAAAACAGAATTCATTAACCTAGATAAATTAGGTAAGTTTCTAAAAGAAATGAACGTTTAAATAAAGTGCCATTTAATTATTTTGAGAGATTTATAGCTTTTAGGTACCTGGTTCCTTTGAGAAAAGGCGGGTTGTTATCAGTCATTTCATGGCTTTCATTTGTTGGGATTTGTATTGGCGTTGCAACATTAATAATTGTGATGTCTGTAATGAATGGTTTTCATGATGAACTAAAAAAAAGAATTATTGGTTTCAATGGCCATATTTATATTAAAAATATAGAGCCATACTTTGAGAATGATAAAAGCCTTTCTGAAATTACGGAAATACTATTTATTGATAAAAATATATCTATTCAAGCCTTAATAAGTTCAGCTAATAAGAGCAATGGAATAATTATCAAATCGATCAACGAAGAGAATTTTAAATTTTACGAATTTGTTAATAATCTGAATAATGATAATCTTCTTACTCCTAATTCAATAATATTAGGTGAAGAACTAGCTTTTTCTTTAGGTGTATTACCTGGCGACGAAATAAAAGTCACTTCTTCTTCAATGATTTCTACTCCATTAGGTCAAATCCCAAGATCTTATAAAATGAAAGTATCGGCCACATTTAGTTCTGGTATGAGTGAATATGACAAAAATTTTGCATTTACTTCACTTGCAAATGTTCAAAAATTCTTGAGTCTCAATAATGAGATATCAACCATTGAGATACATTTAAAAGATATCAATGATGTAGAAAAAGTTAAGAGTGATTTACTTAAAATTTATAATGACGATTATTTAGTAAAAGATTGGATTGATCTAAACAGTTCTTTTTGGGAAGTGTTGGCAACGGAGCGTGAATTAATGTTCTTTGTATTATCACTTATTATCATAATTGCTGCATTTAATATTGTCACAAGCCTGTTTATTTTAGTACAAAATAAAAATAGAGAAATAGCAGTGCTTAAAACAATTGGTAGCAGTGATAGTTCAATTTTAAGAATATTTTTGCTAGTCGGCACTTTTATCGGGTTTAGTGGAACGATCATAGGTTCTATTCTTGGAATACTTTTTACAATAAATATTGATACAATAAGAAATTTACTAAATTCAACATTCAATTTAAATTTATTTCCATCTGAGTTTTATTATCTTGATAAAATGCCAACCAGTATTGATTTGATTCAAATTATATTAATCATTTTCTTTTCATTAATTATATCAATGATAGCGACTGTATATCCAGCCTATAAAGCTTCTAAGACAGAAATTAGAGGAATATTAAATAATGTCTGAATCAAATCTAATTTTAAAAAACATTTCAAAATCTTACTATCAAGCTAATAATAACTTATCTATTTTAAAAAATATTTCTCTAGAAATTAAAAGTGGTGATTTTATTGCAGTTACAGGTCCCTCAGGTTCTGGAAAAACTACCTTACTTAACTTAGTAGGGTTACTCGACACATCCGACGAAGGCACTATCTCATTCAATGGTAAGGATCTCACGAATTTAAATAGTGAACAGAAGAATAAATTTAGAAGGAATAATTACGGATTTATTTATCAAAACTATAACTTATTGGAAAATTTTAATGCAATAGAAAATGTTGCATTACCGCTAATCTTAAATGGGTACAGTAAGGATGAGGCAACACATAGGGCTGAAAATATAATGAAGGTATTTATGATTGATGATAGATCTTTACATTTTCCAAATTCATTGTCAGGAGGGGAGCAGCAGAGAGTAGCAATATCAAGAGCTTTAGTAAATAATCCAAAATTTATAATTGCCGATGAGCCAACTGGCAATTTAGACAGTAAGAATTCTGATTTGGTGTTTAATTATTTAAAAAACTACGTCGAATCAGAAAATATGACACTAATTATAGCTACTCATGATGAGGAGTTGGCATCTAATGCAAATAAAAGGATAAATTTATAAGTGAGCGACTTTATTCATTTAACAAATAAGACAGAATACTCATTATCAGAAGGTGCTTTACCTATAGCGCGCATATCAGAACTTTGTCAGGCCTTTAAAATGCCGGCTGTAGGCATTACTGACACGAATAATATGTTTGGAGCTTTGGAATTTAGTGAGAAAGTATCAAGTGTTGGAGTTCAGCCTATAATAGGATGTAATTTAAAAATCAAAACACCTAAAAACTATCTTCATGAAAATATTGAAGATGAAGATCTTCATTTCTTTCTTAATATATTCTCTAAAAATGAGGTTGGCTATAAGAATTTATTAAATGTTATTTCAAGCGCATACATGAATCATAAAGAAAATGCTTATGTAGATATTGAACAGTTGTATAAAAATAAAGAAGGCCTATTAGTCCTTTCAGGTGGAAATAACTCTATCTTAAGATATTCAAATGGTAATAACATTACCTCACAATCTGCATCATTTGTTGCTGACTTTAAAAAAGAATTTGTTGATAATTTTTACATAGAAATTCAAAGAATAGAAGGAAATAATTATAGAATTGATGAAGAAGTAATTCTTAATTTGGCTTACGATAATAATATTCCAGTTGTTGCAACTAACGATGTTTACTTTGAGGGACCTGATCATTTTGAAGCACATGATGCCCTAATGTGTATTGAGAAAAAGCTTTTTGTTTCTCAAAAAGACAGAAAAAGGCTATCAAAAAATCACTATTTTAAGTCTCAAATCGAAATGCAAGAAGTGTTTTCAGATATTCCGGAGGCATTACTTAACACAATTGAGATTGCACAAAGGTGCTCTCATCGACCAAAAATAAAAATGCCAGTGCTTCCATCTTACGATAATGACGATAGTCAAGAAAAAAAATTATTAAGAGAACTATCTTGCAAAGGCCTTGAGCAAAATCTCGCTCAAAAATTTTCGATTGAACAAATAGATAATAATTCAAAATTAAACATAAAAAAGGAGTATGAGGAACGATTAGAAAAAGAGCTAAAAATAATTATAGATATGAAATATGAAGGATATTTTTTAATTGTTTCGGATTTTATAAGATGGGCAAAAGACAATGATATACCGGTTGGTCCTGGAAGAGGGTCAGGGGCAGGTTCCCTGGTTGCCTGGTGTTTGAAAATCACTGATCTAGATCCAATTAAATTTGGTTTAATTTTTGAGAGATTTTTAAATCCAGAGAGAGTTTCTTTGCCTGATTTTGATATCGATTTTTGTCGTGATGGTAGAGATCGTGTACTCGATTATGTGCATCAAAAGTATGGGAATAACCATGTTGCTCAGATAATTACTTTTGGAAAATTACAAGCTCGAGCAGTAATTAGAGATGTAGGAAGAGTTCTTGGCATTCCATATGGTCAAGTAGATTATCTTTGTAAATTGATGCCTTTTGATCCTTCAAGACCTATGACATTGCAACAATACATAGATGAAGAGCCGCGATTAAAAGAGGAGGCAGGTAAAGATGATAAAATTGCAAAGTTATTAGATATATCTCTAAAATTAGAAGGTCTCAAAAGACATGCATCAATTCATGCAGCTGGGGTAGTCATTTCAAAAGAGGAAGTATTTAAAGATGTCCCAATATACAGTGACCCAGATTCAAATATTTTTCTTACTCAATTTGATATGAAATGGGTTGAAAATGCTGGTTTAGTAAAATTTGATTTTTTAGGTCTCAAGACACTTACGCTAATTGATAATTGTACAAAATTAGTAAAGTTAAGTAATCCTGATTTTAATATTGATAACATAAAATTAAATGATCAAGGTACTTATGATTTGTTAAGTACTGGTGAAACAACAGGCATTTTCCAGTTAGAGAGTGCGGGTATGAAGGATACTCTGAAGCAACTTCAACCAGATAAATTTGAAGATATTATTGCAATTGTTGCACTTTATAGACCTGGTCCTATGGCTAATATTCCAAGCTATATAGAAAGAAAGCACGGCAGAGAAAAACCTGACTACATTCATCCTTTATTAGAAGACTTATTAAAAGAAACTTATGGAGTGGTAATTTATCAAGAGCAGGTTATGGGGGTAGCTAGAGAGCTATCAGGATACTCAGATGGTGAGGCAGATTTACTAAGAAGAGCAATGGGAAAAA
>QCMV01000006.1 GCA_003213515.1 Pelagibacteraceae bacterium AG-422-N09
TTTTTAAGCATAGTATTAATAATTTTTGAAAGTTGACCAATTTCATCTTCTCTCCGATCAAGAACAGTAATTAATGGTTTCGATTTAACATCTGCATCTACATTTTCAGCAGCTTTTGCTAATTTTTTTATTGGCTTAAGAATTATGAAATTTAAGAAAAAAGAAAATAGAATGAGGCTAAATGCAATAGCTAGACCGGCCAAAAGTACATTAAACCTTATTTGATTATTAATTCTTTGAATTTCAGTATTATCTTCGTAAGCAACTATATGAAAGACATCTTCATTTAGATTCACAGGTAAAATTGAAAATAGTTCTAACTTTTTATTTTCTTGTTGAACAGAAAAACTACTCTTTATTCCTTTTTGTGAATTATTATATTTTTCAATAAAGATTTCGTTATTAAGAAAGTCCCTAAAGCTAGCGTTTTTTTTGTCCAAATTCAAAATTTCATTATCATTAAAATTTTTACCAAGCTCCTCAATCTCAATAAGCGGGCTTGGAGTAATGCTACCTGAAGCAACATCATATCCTTTTGTATCAATCACCACATTTCCTTCATTATCTAAAATTAATATAGATAAATTTTTAATCTCAAGCTTAGATAAAATAGCTTCGTATATCCTTTCAGACTCATTATTTCTAAAAAAATTTGATGAATTTAAAAAATTATAAATTATTAAATTTTGATTATCGATCTCCTTGAGTCTTTTATTCAATTGATAGTTATTCAAAACAACTATTAATACTGTAGTTGCTATAGCTAGCAGAACTAGTCCTAGCAAATTGTAAAATAAATATTTTTTTAATAAGCTGTTCAACTCTTTTATTTTAAACAGAAATATATTTTATTTCCATTGATATCCTGAACCATACAATGTGTGAATAGCATTGAACTTAGGATCTATTTTACGAAATTTTTTTCTAATCCTTTTTATATGACTATCGATCGTCCTGTCGTCTACATCAAGCTCATCATTATATGCTATCTCCATTAGACGATCTCTGGATTTTACAATTCCTGGTCTCTCAACTAACTCTCTAATTATTTTGAATTCTGTTGTAGTTAAATCTTCATCTAGTTGAACTTCTTTCCATTCACAAGAATATCTTAAGCAGTCCAGTCTTAAATCACCATGTAGAATTATTTCATTTACATTCTTACTATCAGAGTCAATTTTAACTCTATTTAGCGTATTTTTAATTGTTTCAATTAAAATTTCTTTAGAAAAATTACCTCCTTTTGTAACATAGCCATCAACACCCTGCATTAAACCTTTCAACTTATCTGCTTCTTGATCTTTTGATGTAAGAAATATTACTGGTATCTTAAGTTTTTCTCTTATCTTTCTAAAAAGCTCGTAACCATCCATACGAGGCATCTTTATGTCAATTACAGCTAAGGCAGGGGGATATCTAAACATCCCATTTAAAGCAGATTGACCATCAGCATAGGTATGAATTTCAAATTCTTCTTTTTTCAGTAGCTCTTCCAAGGAAATCAAAATATTTCGATCATCATCTACGAGTGCAATTAAAGTCTTCATACTTCTATTTATTAATAATGAGTTATGGCATTAAAATGGCAGAAAATCATAAAAATATAACTAACAGGTATATTAACTTTGTAAATATTTGCCCTTAACATAAATGTAATAATATGTTTTTATCACACACTCATATCATGAATAATCATCTAAATAATAAAATTATAGAAAATGCTTCTAAAGTAAGCCGTAACTTAAGTTCTGAGGAACTATATGAAATATCTCATAAGAATGGTGAAGGACAGTTGTCTAAACACGGCGCATTAGTTGTCGAAACAGGAAAACACACAGGACGTTCGGCGAATGACAAATTTTTTGTAAAGGAAGATGATAATAAAGATAAAATCCACTGGGGTGATACCAATGTACCCATCTCTGAGGAAAATTATCAAAAAATAGCTAGTTCATTTATAGAATTTGCTAGAGGCAAATCGATATATGCTCATGATTTAATGGGTGGAGCAGATAGAAATCATTCTCTAAAAGTTACAATAATTACTGAATACGCATGGCATGGTCTGTTTGCAAGGCACCTTTTAGTCAGACCAACATCAGAGGAAGTTGAGAATTTTATTGCTGACTTTACAATAATAAATTTTCCAAATTTAAAAATGGATCCTAAATTTCATGGAACCAATAGTGAAACAGCAATTATCGTAAACTTAAAAGAGAAGGTAATTCTAATTTCAGGAACTGAGTATGCTGGAGAGACAAAAAAATCAGTTTTCACTCTCCTTAACTTTTTATTGCCAGAAAAAAAAGTTATGCCAATGCATTGTTCAGTTAATGCTGGGAGTGAGGGTGACTCAGCAATCTTTTTTGGTCTTTCTGGAACTGGTAAAACAACGTTAAGTGCGGATCCAAAGAGATCTCTATTAGGTGATGATGAGCATGGCTGGTCTGACGATGGTCTTTTTAATTTTGAGGGAGGGTGCTATGCAAAACTTATTCGTTTATCAGAAGAAGCTGAGCCTGAAATATATCAGACTACTCAAATGAAGGGAACAGTCATAGAAAATGTGATAATGAGAGAAAATGGCCATTTAGATCTTGACGATAATTCTCTTACAGAAAATACAAGAGGTGCATATCCTTTAGACTACATTCCTGGCGTAATAAAATCTGGTAAAGCAAATCATCCGAAAAATATAATTATGTTAACGGCTGATGCTTTTGGTGTATTGCCACCAATTGCAAAATTATCACCTGACCAAGCCATGTATCATTTTCTTTCAGGTTATACAGCTAAAGTTGCTGGAACAGAAATTGGACTATCAAATGAACCACAGGCAACATTTTCTACGTGTTTTGGAGCTCCCTTTATGCCAAGAAATCCAATAGAATATGGTAACTTACTCAAAGAGAAAATTTCTAAATATAATGTAGATTGTTGGCTAGTAAATACAGGTTGGTCTGGTGGTGTTTACGGCGTAGGAGAGAGAATATCAATAAAAAATACTAGAAGGTTATTGGATGCAGCATTATCTGGAGAGCTTTCTAATGTAGAAATGAGAAAGGATAAAAATTTTGGTTTTTTCGTACCACTAGAAGTTAACGGAATTGATGGAAGCGTCTTAGACCCAAGAAGTACGTGGGCTAATGTATCTGAGTATGATTTACAAGCTAAGAAATTAGTAAGTATGTTCATAGAAAATTTTATAAAGTTTGAGTCTGATGTCGAAGAAAAAATACTAAATTCAGGACCTTCTCAAATTTAAGATTGCATAGCAAATTCTGTGTCTTTTTTATAATTAAAACTAGCAATATAAAAACAAAGAATTGATACAGTTCCTGTTGCTCCTACAGCGACTAGTGACCAAGTGTATGGTGAGGCTGTATCATTAAATACATAATCGGCAAGGTACCCAGTAACGAAGCTACCTAATCCCATACCTATTATATTTACTCCTAAGATAAATACTGCCAACATTGTTGATCTTACTTTATATGGTGTAAGTGTTTGCATTGCTGCAAATATAGGCCCTACCCAAAATGTAACGTTCACAGATATAAAAAATAAAGTAAAATAGAAAAATAATCCGCTCGGTTCGATAAACCTATAACTTATAGTCAGAGGTGTTAATATTAGATATGAGATGGTCAGAACCGTCATTGCACCACCCTCAAATTTAGGACCAAACTTATCCGTTACAATTCCGCCTACAATAGCGCCAAACGTTCCGCCTACTATAAAGAAGGTTCCAAACATTAAATTGTAAGACGAGCTTGTGAAACCTCTTTCATTAACTGCCCAGAGGAGTTCAAAATTTCCTGTACCCAGAGGTATATGCATAAATATACCACCAATTATTAAAAATATAATTGATTTTGAATTTGAAAAAGTCTCAAAAGTTTTCGAAATTATTTCTTTAGTAGACAAACTTTTCTGATTTGTATTTTGTAAATTTTCTTGTTCACCTCTTTTGGGTACAGTAAGAAAATATGTTATTACTGCTAAAAACATACCAATTAAACCTAATGTTATAAAAACTGCTCTCCATCCAAATAAAGGTCCAAATACAGAGGCTATAATTAAACCAACCCCAACACCAAGTGGGATACCTAAATAATAAATTGCTGATGCTGTCGCTCTTTTATTTTGTGGGAATAAGTCTGAGAGCATTGAAACTGCATTTGGAGTTAGAGCTGACTCGCCGATACCAATTAAGGCTCTTGCAATAATCAAATGAATAAAACTTTTTGCTATACCCGTAAATGCAGTCATAAGACTCCACAAAAATACACCTACTGCGATAATTTTCATTCTATTAAATTTATCCCCAAGAACTCCCATAAAAATTCCGAATATTGAATAGAAAAAAAGAAAATAAACTCCTGTTAGAAGGCCCCATTCAACATTTGAAAGATTAAAATCACTTTTTATTTCGTTAGCAAAAGCCATTAATAAGTTTCTATCTACAAAATTAAAAATATTAAGCAGAAGAAAGAAGGCTAAATACTTATTCGCAGGAATCTTACTCATTTATTTTAATTTCTATCATAATCGTCTTCGTATCTAACAATATCGTCCTCACCAAAGTATGTACCTGTCTGAACTTCAATTATATTTAGCGGTGCATCAGTATTGTTTTCAAGTCGATGTTTACTGCCTACCGGAATAAAAATTGAATTATTAACTTTTAAATTATGCTGACTGTCATCAATCAGTACAGTTGCATCGCCTTTAATAACCGTCCATACTTCAGATCTTTTAGCATGTGACTGATAACTAAGTCTTGAATTTGGATTTACTTGTATTTCCTTAATTTTATGATCATCACTATCATCAATTATTCTAAACCAGCCCCAAGGTCTGTACTCAAGTGGTCCTTGCCAGTTTTTTAATATCCAACTAGATGAATTTTTTTTAAAATCACCTCCAACACCAAACTCAAATTCTACATTATTATTATTTTTAAATTTTTCCATCTCAGGAATATTGTCTGATGTTCTATCACCTCCATTTGCAAAAATTATTTTGTTATCTGGATATTGATCTATTACTTTTTGAATTGCGTCAGATGCCGAGTTTAATTCATCATTATTAAATTCAATCGCTTTATCCACCACGGATAAATTTGATACTATTTCAATTCTTTCCTCTATTGGAAGAAAAGGGCTTCCTTTTTTTTGTGTTAACCATTGATCAGAATTGACTCCTACAATAAGTTTATCACCTAATTTTTTTGCATCCTTAAGATATGCTATATGCCCGCTGTGAATTGGATCAAATCCCCCGGTTACAAGTACAATTATTTCAGACATCAATGAGCATCACTCCAATTTAAAGCATGGTTATAATCAACCACTAAGGGAATAGAAAAATCAAACTTAGGTTTTAAAGCATTTTCCATTTCCATAATTATTATCTCCTTGAAGTGGTTTAATTTATTCTTTTTTATTTCAAATATTAATTCATCATGAACCTGCAGTAACATTTTGCAGTCCTTTGAATCTTTGATTTTACCATTTATTTTTATCATAGCTAATTTAATTATATCTGCTGCCGTACCCTGAATTGGAGCATTTATTGCTGCTCTTTCCTGAAATGATCTCAGCGCAAAATTTTTATCCTTTATTCTTGGGAAAAAACATTTTCTTCCACAGACTGTTTCTACATAGCCATTTTTCCTACAAAACTCTTTAGTATGATCCATAAATTCTCTAATACCTGAAAATTTCTGAAAATATCTTTTTATAAAATCTCCCGCTTCATAGTTTGAAATTGCGAGCTGCTTCGCAAGTCCATAAGCTGAAATGCCATATATTATTCCAAAGTTAACTGCTTTTGCTTTTCTCCTTAATTCATTATCAACTTCTTTTAATTTTACATTAAAAATTTCTGCAGCTGTAATTTGGTGAATATCTTCATTATTTATAAATGCTTCCTTTAGTTGTTTAACATCAGCCATATGAGCAAGAACTCTCAGTTCAATTTGACTATAATCAGCAGCTAGCATGACAAACCCTTCATCAGGTACAAAAGCTTTTCTAATTGACTTTCCTTCTTCAGTTCTTATCGGAATATTTTGTAAATTTGGATCTGATGATGCAAGTCTTCCCGTATTAGTTGAAGCCATAGCAAATGAAGTATGTATTCTACCTGTTTCTCTGACAATGTGATTTTGGAGTGCATCAGTATAAGTGTTCTTGAGTTTTGAGAGTTGTCGCCACTGAATAATATTGTCAGCAACTTTATTTCCTTCGTATGCAAGGTCCTCTAAAACTTCGATACCCGTTGATTTTTCGCCAGTTTTAGTTTTTTTCGGAGGCTTAAGTTTTAATTTATCAAAAAGGATCTCTGATAATTGTTTTGGAGAACCAATATTAAATTCTGAACCTGTTTCTTTATATATTTTTTTCTCAAGTTTTTCTATTCTTTGCGAAAATTTAATTGATAAATTACTAAGATATTTCTTGTCAACTTTAATTCCATTAATCTCCATTGATTGAATTGGATTTATTAGTTCTCTTTCAATGTTAGTATAAATGTAATTACCTCTCTCCTGGTTAACTCTTTTCTTTAAAAAAAGATACAATTTAAAAGTAATTTCTGCATCTTCAGCAGCATAATTTAACGCATCTTCAATTTTAACCTTATCAAAAGTTATCTGGGACTTACCACTACCAACTACATCTTTGAATTTAATTGTTTGTCTATTTAAATGGATACTGGCTAATTCATCCATGCTATGTCGATTGACACCTGCATCAAGCACATAAGACATTAACATAGTATCGTGAAAGCCTCTAACATCGACTCCATATTTATTTAAAATTGAATTGTCATATTTAATATTGTGACCTATTTTTATGATGGACTCATCCTTCATCAAAGGAGAAATAATTGTTAGAAAGTTTTTTATAGAAATTTGACTTTTAACAGCCTTTTCTTCCTGGTCAACATGCTGAAGTGGAATATAGTACGCATTTTCTTGGTTAAAACACAGAGAAACTCCAACTAAATTAGCTTCAATTATATTAAGCGAGTCAGTTTCAACATCATATACAAATTCGCCTACATTATAGATATCATTAATCAGATTTTTAAGATTTTTTTCATCATTTACTAAAATGTAAGAAGATTTAGATTTAGAAATTTTGATTTGATTTTTCAAATTTTTTTCAGGAATTTTATTATCGTCGCTTAAATTTCTTTGTTTATTTGTTTTTATTTGACTCTTCGCTATTATTTTTACGTTAGGATTTTTTTTTCTAATTCTCTCAGAAAGTTTTTTTAACTCAAGCTCGTCTAAAAAAGGTATCAATTTTTCAACGGAAACTTCTTTTTTTATTAAATCATTGAGTTCTGGAATGTCTTTTACATCTTTTCTCAAAGTTACTAATTCTTTACTAATAAGAATATTTTTCTTATTATCTTTAATTGTTTCTCTTCTCTTTTGCTGCTTAATATTATCACAGTTATCAAGAAGACTTTCTAAATTACCAAAATCGTTTATAAGCTGTGCTGCTGTTTTGACTCCTATGCCTGGAGCTCCTGGAACGTTGTCTGAACTATCACCAGCTAGAGCTTGAACATCGATTACGTATTCAGGAGTAACTCCAAACTTTTCAATTACTTCACTTGGTCCAATAGTTTTATTTTTCATTGTATCAATTAATTTCACCTGATTTGAAACAATTTGCATAAGATCTTTATCGGAGGAAACTATGGATACACTCCATTTTTTATTTTCTGCAATTGATGCATATGTTGCAATAATATCATCAGCCTCATAACCACTTAATTCAATAGATGGTATGCCAAAAGCTTTCACAGCATCTTTAATTATTTTAAATTGTGGTATCAAGTCCTCTGGTGGATCACCTCTATTAGCTTTATATTCTTTATAAATATCATTTCTGAAAGTTTTTCTGGCACTGTCAAAAATTACCGCTAGATGTGTTGGGCTTATCTTTTTGTCAGTATCTTCAATTAATTTATAGAGCATATTACAAAAACCATTCACTGCTCCAGTTGGCAGACCATCACTTTTGCGGTATAGTGGCGGCAGTGCATAATATGCTCTAAAAATATATCCTGATCCATCAACCAAAAATAGGTGATTTCTCTCTGCCATTTATTTAAGTATGAATAGTTTACTACAATACGGACAAACAATCTGATTATCATCTCCCATATCAAGGTATACTTTTGGGTGACCCAATGGACCTTCAACTCCAGCACAGCTTAATTTTTTTGAATTTACATATTCAACATCTTTATTTTGTTCACTTTTTATTTCTGGAGAATTCATAATCAGAATGATACAAGAAATTACTTTGAAAAACTATTAATTCTAATATTTATTATTTTTTTATGTCAAGCAATGTTGCTATATCAGTAAGAGATTTAAATAAAACTTACGGCTTAGGATCTAAAAATCAAAAGGTAGCTCTAAACAATATCTCCCTTCAAGTAAAGAAAGGCACTATATTTGGATTGCTAGGACCTAATGGCGCGGGTAAATCAACTTTTATAAATATTTTAGCTGACCTGGTAAGAAAAACATCGGGGCAAATAGACATATTTGGCATGAGCCATGATGAAAAGTTAAAAGATGTAAAAAAATTAATGGGTATAGTTCCTCAAGAATTAAATATTGATCCTTTTTTTACTCCATATGAGTTATTAGAAATCCAGGCTGGTTTGTTTGGTGTTCCAAAAAATAATAGAAAAACAAATGAGATACTAAAGCTTCTTGCGCTTGAAGATAAATCTCACGCATACGCTAGAACATTATCTGGAGGAATGAGAAGAAGATTACTTATAGCCAAGGCAATGGTTCATAATCCAGAAATATTAATTCTTGATGAACCAACAGCAGGAGTGGACGTTGAGCTTAGGGCAAATTTATGGGCAAATATAAATAAATTAAATAATGAAGGTAAAACAATTATCATTACAACTCATTATTTACATGAAGCAGAAGAGTTGTGTAATGAAATTGCAATAATAGATAATGGTAATTTAATAACAAAGAATACGACATCAAATATAAAGTCATTAATTGACAGAAAGCAAATAATTATTTCATTAGATGATAAAAATTTTAATCTTGAGCCAATAATGGGATTAAATGTAGAATGTGAATTAAACAGTAATACTCTAATAATTAATTACAAGCCTAGCGAAATTAGATTCAACAAGATTTTAGATGCATTACGGTTATCTAATATTCAAATAAAGGATCTAATCATAAATGAGACTAAGCTTGAAGACGTATTTCTTAAATTAACTAAGAATTAATTTTTTTTCTTGGAAATAATTTATCAAGTACAACAGCTAGAGCGGGTAATGTCGTCATCGCACAAACCATATTTATTATAAACATAAAAGTAAGCAATGATCCCATATCCGCCTGAAATTTAAGTGCAGAGAATGACCACGTAGAAACGCCGATTGCTAGAGTAATAGCTGTAAATACTACTGCAGCGCCTGTATTCGCAAAAGTATGTTCAAATGCTTCAGTAATGCCAAGGCCTTCTTTCATTCTCATGTTTAATCTATTGTATATATAAAAAGCATAGTCAACTCCAACACCAACAGCCAAAACCATGACTGGTAATGTTGAAACCTTAAGGCCAATTTGAGCTAAGTCCATAAAAGCATACCCTAGCATTGTTGCAAAAGTTAGAGGAACAGTGCAGCAAATAGTTGCTCGCCAGTCTAAGTAAGTAGCAAAAACAAGAATTATAATCACAATATACACAGCTATCATCATGGGTAATTCCCCTTCTTCAATAACTTGATTTGTTGCATGTTGAATCCCTACTGTTCCACTCGCCAATCTGTATTTGATTTCATCTGTATCAAAGAGAATATGAGAGTATTCTGAGTTTTCTTGAAAAAATTCTTTAAAAACTATTTCTGATTGTTTTATATCACTGACCCTAAAATCTGTTTTTGTATCATACGAGTCAATGTCACGATAGTATGCAATCAAATTTGTGGTCCATAAATTTCTTGAATTGAAGCCGTTTTCGTAACTAAAATCAGTAAATTCATCATCAGTGAAAATTATAGGATTTTCAACACCTAAATCTTCAACAGGTAATTCATTGCTCCCAACGAAACTCGCATCAGGAATTATTTCAGTACCTTCTGCTGGCTTTTCAATTAAAACCCTAAAAGTTAAAGTCTCATCTAAATCTCTGAATTCTTGGTTATATTCTTCGAGAACTTCTACTAATCGACTAATTGTTGTAGCTTTATGGTCTTCTGTGAAAACATATATAGGCATTATAGAGCAGGCTTCATTTATAAGTCCCGTTGACGGGTCAACCACACTTGTTGCAAATGCAAGTGCTCTTTCGTTCCTTGGAAGATAAGTCCATTTTAGATTACCTTCCGCGTATCCACTCAAAGCTCTTTTTGCCACACTTGATAAAGAAATTACTTTTGTAACGCCTGGAATATTTTCTAAATACCAATGTAAGTTGTCCTGAGCTTCCATTATATAATCTGATCGACATGGATTTATTCCTCCTGTTGCACCAGTTTCAGCAATTACGACGAGAACGTCAGTGGTCACGGCATATCTTTTAGTTATTTCGTTAATGTCTTTATTATATCTAGCTTCAGGTCTTAATTCCGGTGCACCAGCGTGTAAGTCTCCGACATGTCTTTCACTTGCTAGATAAGTTGCCCCAGCAAACAGCAATGCGCTGACAGACAAAGTAATGACAGCAGGTTTAGGTCTAGCAAGTAATCCAAAAAAGCCCATTAAATTTTGTCTATAAGTTATTGCTGTCTGGGCTCTTGTCGCAAAACTTTTATTATATCTTGCATATGAAGCAGCCAATGGAAGCATGACTAGGTTTGTAATTATTTTAAATGCAACGCCTATCGATGCAGTTATTCCTAATTCTTGTATCATACCTATAGGAAGCAAAATCAAGGTTCCAAAACCAACTAGATCTGTAACTAGAGCCATTGTGCCAGGCACTAATAATCTCGAAAAAGAAGCTCTAGCTGCATATTCTGCTGTTTGGCCCTCTATTACTTCTTTTGTAATTTGATTAACTTGCTGTATTCCATGAGATACTCCTATTGCAAATACTAAGAAAGGTACGAGAATTGCAAGAGGATCTAGCCCAAACCCTAGGATCTTTAACATGCCAAACTGCCATATCAACGATGTTAATGAGCAAATGAGTGGGAGGAATGTGAGTGTCCATGATCTAGAATACCAGTAAACAGCAAGTACTGTGAGTAAGAATGCAAGTCCGAAGAATATTACAACATTGTAAGCTTCACTTGCTATATCTGAAATCATTTTCGCAAAGCCAATTATTTCAACTCTATAATTCTCTTTTTCAAATTCGTCTCTTATAATCTCAATGTCTTGTCCCAATTGAAGATAATCTAATCTCTCACCTGTTTTCCGATTGAACTCTGTCAACTCAACTTTTATTAAAGAAGATGTAAAATCATTAGAAACGATGCTACCTACATGACCACCAGTTAGTATTCTTTCTTTAATCTTATTTATTTCTGTTTCATTCAATTTTTCTGGAGTTAAATTTCCTGGAATTACCTCGGTACTTTCAAAGCCTTCTTCAGTTACACGCATTACTTTCACATTTGGTGTCCATAATGATTGCATTGAGCCTTGATTTACACCTGGCAAATACCTAATTGTCTGATTAAGCTCAAATAATTTTTTAAGATATTCTTGATTGAATATGTCCCCATCTGTTGTTCTTAATGCAACAGTAATGCTATTGGTTCCACTAAGATCATCTTGATACTCATAGTAAGTTTTTACAAATGAGTGATTACTTGGAAGTTGTTTATAGAAACCTGCATCCATTCTTATTTGAACTGCAAAATATCCCATTACTATAGTTAGAAGAACAAAACTCAAAAGAACCAGTAGGCGATATTTAAAGAACCAATTTTCTATTTTTTGCAACATTCTTTAATTAATGATTTCTTCTAATGATAGTCGCACAAAATATGAGAAATTAATGATTTTGTACATTAATAAATTATAAACGTTTGATACAATTTCAAGCATTATGTGAAGTCAGAATAATGACATAAAACATTTAATTACTTAAATTATTGTTTTTATTTTATTTTTTAATAAAAAAAATGAACAACTGTTCATTTATATATTCAATTATTAAGTAAAATGTATATAATCAACGATATGGTTGAATTTTCACAAAAATTACAAATTGCAAAAATTGTAGCTAAGGATCAGGTTTATAAGGTACAAGAAAAATGGCAAACCTCTAAATCAGGCAAAAACTCTCTTACAAAAGATCCTGCGTATAATGCGGCTAATCCTAAACACTTTATTCCAATGATGGATGAAGACCGCTACAGTGATCGATCAGATGCTTTTGATAAAATAATTAGCGCTACACATAAACATTTCTGGGATCCCAATGACAAAAAATATATTGATTTTGAAATTCCATTTGACATAGAAAATGAAAATATCGTTGACCCTGATGGACCTTTCGGAATTGAACTACAAATTCCAAGTATTAGAGAGAAGTTGTCAAAGCATCAACTAATCAAACTAAATAATGAAAGCTTTAGATTTGTATTATCCCAAATTCTTCATGGTGAACAGGCCGCTCTTTCATTGAGCGCAAGTTTATGTCACGTGTTAAGAGACCCAGGCGCTCAAGAATATGCAGCTAATCAAACACGAGAAGAAGCTAGACATGTAGCTGGATTCACTAAATATATACAAGCAAGATGGGGGTCACCTTACAAAGTTGGACCAACTTTAGGTAGAGTGGCCAATGAGATCGTTTCGTCCGATTTAGTTTATAAAAAGATCATTGGAATGCAAATGATGATCGAGGGACTTGCTATGGGAGCTTTTGCAATGGCATATGAAAATACAAATGACCCAGTATTAAAAACTTTATTAAAGTATACGATGAGCGATGAAGCATTTCATCATAAATTTGGCAAAATATGGGCAGATAGAACAGTTCCAAAATTGACTAAGAAAGAGCATATAAAAGTCGAAGATTGGGCCGAAAAGATATTTGTTGAACTTCTATTTAACCTAGTTAATCCATTTGAGAAAAAACATGTATATTCCTGTGTTGGCCTAGATCACAAGTGGGTTGATCGGGAATTCCATAAGTATATTGATCAGGGTGAAGTAATTAAGGATGAAATGAAAAATCAAAACAATATCTTTAGAGTTCTCGTCAAAACACTCTTAAAGGCTCACATAATTACTGATAGAACTAGAGCAACTTATGCAGAGTTTGTCAACATGGATGAATTAAATAGCGAAAGTGATACTGTTGCTGGTCAGGAAATTGCTGATCAAGGTGTAAGCGCCTTAAGTGAAATTAATCAATTAAAGAAAACTGCTTAACTAATTATTTTGGAGATTTTTTCTGCAATATTCTCTGTAAAGTACGTCTATGCATCTTTAACCTTCTGGCAGTCTCAGAAACATTGCGATTACACAGCTCATATACTCTCAGTATGTGCTCCCACTTTACTCTATCTGCAGACATGGGATTTTGTGGAGGTTCAGGCGTTGATGAATAAGGAGCGTTTAGCGCAGCTTCAATATCGTCAGCGTCCGCAGGTTTGGCGAGATAATCGCACGCACCTTCTTTAACGGCCGCAACTGCTGTAGGTATATTGCCATATCCAGTGAGCATTACGATCTTACTATCTGGCCTTTTATTTGATAAAACTGAAACAACTTCAAGACCATTTCCGTCATTAAGTCGTAAATCAATTACTGCGTACTTTGGTGCATTTGAGTCAACCAATAATTTCGCTTCTGAGACAGATGAAGCACCATAAGCCTCATAGCCTTTTCTTTTCATTGCAGTTATTAATCGATTTCGAAATATATCGTCATCATCAATAATCATCAGAGATTTATCATTTAAGTTCATATAATTATCATTTGCATTATTATTTCAATAAATCGAGCTGATCTTTTGATAAAACTATTTTTACCATTCCACCACCGCTCTCCCTATGAGAAAACTTAATCTGACCATTGGACTTTGCAAGGAGGTTTTTTGATATAAATAAACCTAGTCCCAACCCTTGTTTTTCAACCTTATTATTATTTTTAATATAAGGTTCCCCTAAGAAAGGATATATTTCTGGCGCAAAGCCAGGACCATCGTCTGCTACTTCAATGATAATACTCTCTTTTTCACTTATTAAATTTATATCAATAACCGCGTTAGCAAATTTGTAAGCATTATCAATAACATTTGTAATTGAATGTACAATTTCAGCTGATCTTGGAATTGTAACATCTGTGTCTTCAAAATAAGAGTCATTAGAAATTATGACTTTGATGTCATTATTCTGATAAGAAGAAATAATTTCATTAATTAAGCGGATAAAATCTAAACGATTGATAAATTCATTATTTTTTTGATCTAGATTATTGGACCTTAATCTCTCTAGGATTTCACTGCATCTCTTAAGTTGAGATTGTATTACATTTAAATCTTCTTTCAGATCTTGCTCTTGATTATTGTTAACAAGCTCACTTATAATTACTGATATGGTTGACAGAGGTGTTCCAAGCTCATGTACAGCGGCGGCTGTCAGTCCCATTAATGCTGAAACTTTTTCTTCATTAGATAGTGAAAGCTGTGTTTCCTTTAATGCTTTGCGAGTTTTTCTTGAGTCATCTGCAACTCTAAAACAGTAAAAAGTTAAGAATATGGTGGCAATAATCAGTGCTGACCATATTAAAAAAATCTCAAATCTTGAAAATTCGTTTTGGCTTATTCCAAGTATATCGCTTTCTAAAGGGTAATAGAAGAATGCTAAAAAATTAAGTGAGACAATGGCAATAAAGGTAATGATAATTATTCTTTTTAGGTCAAGATAGGTGGCAGAAATAACTAGCGGAGCAAGAATCAATACACAAAAAGGATTAGTTAGCCCTCCTGTTAAAAAAAGAAGCCCTACTAGCTGAAGCAGGTCAAAAACTAGTATGAAAAATGTTTCGTTATAATTAAGTATTTTTGTTAAAGGAAAAAGTATACTGACAGCAATATTCAGTATGACGCTTAATAGAATCAAGAATATACAGAGATATATATTAAAATTTATTTCAAAATAAAAAAAAGCAATTACGACAGAAAAAAATTGACCAAATATTGCAGTCCAATGTATTAAATTTAATGTTCTTAACTTTAAATTAATTTCTTCGTCAAATGATTGTTTAAGTAATTTAGACAAGGTTTATTTCCTAATATTGGATATAATAATTAAATAATATTCTATATTCTTTCAATGACTAAAACTATGATTAAAGAACACGTAATAAACTACAAAAATCAGAGTATTCATATATTGATAAGAAAAAATAAATTATCAAGAAATTATAAACTTACATTTGATAAAAAAAATATACAAGGTTTGGTGTCTATTCCTAAACATATTTCTTTTAAAAATGGATTTGATTTTGCGCAAGAAAATATTGAATGGCTTAGCAATGAAATAAATAAATTATATCCTCTAATATTAATAAAAAATGGATCCTCTTTATCGATAAGAGGAAAAAAAACTAAACTATTTTTTGAAAAAGACAAAAATCGTAAGATAATTATTTCAGAAAATAAAATAGTTATAAAATCTAATAAAGATAATTTTAAAAAAATTTTACAGCGGTGGTTACGTGATCAAATTTTATCTGACTCAAGATATTATATAAAATTAACTTCTAAACAAATAAATTTGAATATAAATAAAATAAAGCTCTCAAATAGTTTTAACTACTGGGGATCTTGTAATACAAAAGGGATTATACATTTAAATTGGCGTTTAATATTTGCGCCGACATCCGTATTGAAATACATAATTGTTCATGAGGTATGTCACTTAAAAGAATTTAATCATACAGTTAAGTTCTGGGAACTCGTGAAAAAAATGTGTCCAAATTATAAGGATCAGATTAAATGGTTAAAAAAAAATGATAGTTACTTATACAGAATACGTTTTGACTAGATGTCTAGATTAACTACTTTATCTGCTCTACTTTCGATAAATTCCTTGCGCGGAAGAACATTCTCGCCCATTAGATCTTCAAATACGCCCTTTGTTGACTCTTCATCGTCAATTGTAACTTGTATCAATGATCTATTTTGCGGGTCAAGAGTGGTCTCCCAAAGTTGATCTGGATTCATTTCTCCTAAACCCTTATATCTCTGCATTGTTAACCCTTTTTTGCCAATGTCGAGAATTATTCCTAAAAGTTGAGACGGTGAATAAACCTTTGTTGTCTCATTTTTAATTAATAATTCACCGGGCATTTCAAATAGTTGATAGAGATCTGCGTAACTAGAATTAAGATTCTGTATTATTTGAGATTTAAGAAGCTTATTATCAATAATTATATTATCTCTTAAACCTCTTAACTCACGCCTAAATATGAATCCTTTTTCTTTCGAATACTCTCCTTTCCAACCTCTATCATAATCAGGTCGACTAACATTAACTCTCTTAGAAATATAATTAATTGCTTCTTTAGTCTTTTCTTTTGACTCAATAAATTTATTTATGTCCAGGCAACCTGCAATAGCAATTTGCTCTAAAACTTTTTTGTCATATCTATCAGGTACTTTATTATAAATTTCAATCACTTCAGAAATTTTATTTAAAATATTTACCAAATTTTTTTCATTTAAATTGCTACCTTGAGCGGTTTTAAATGTTACATTCTCAGCACCATATTTTATTAGAGATCTTTGAAGGTTGTTTTCATCACTTATGTAATGTTCTTCTTTACCTCTTTTTATCTTAAATAAAGGTGGCCTTGCTATATATAAATTACCATTCTCAATCAGTCCTCTCATTTCCTTAAAAAAGAATGTTAGTAAAAGTGTTCTAATGTGAGAACCGTCAACATCAGCATCCGTCATAATAATTACTTTATGATATCTTAATTTGTCAGGATCAAATTCATTTGGTCCTATGCCTGTACCGAGTGCAGTTATCAAAGTACCTATTTCTTGTGATCCTAAAATTTTATCTGTTCTAGACTTCCAAGTATTAAGTATCTTACCTCTTAGTGGTAATATTGCCTGAAATTTTCTATCTCTTCCTTGTTTTGCAGATCCGCCCGCTGAGTCTCCCTCAACAATAAATATTTCTGACATTGATGGGTCTTTTTCCTGACAGTCAGCGAGCTTACCTGGTAGGTTAGTTATCTCTAAAGCAGATTTTCTTCTTGTCAACTCTCTTGCTTTTCTGGCAGCTTCTCTAGCTTCAGCAGCTTTTTGTATTTTAAGAAAAATTTCTTTTGCAATATTTGGGTTTCTTTCAAACCAATCAGTTAATTTTTCGTTCACCAGACTCTCGACAACCGGCCTGACTTCTGAGGAAACAAGTTTATCTTTTGTTTGTGATGAAAATTTTGGGTCTTGAACCTTTACAGATAGGACTGAAGTAAGCCCTTCTCTAATGTCATCACTGTTGGGACTTACGGTATGTTTTTTTGTACTTTTGCTACCATCTAAATAATTATTAACAACACGTGTTAGAGCTGATCTAAAGCCTGATAAGTGAGTACCACCATCTTTTTGTCTTATATTATTTGTAAATGTGAGTATTTGCTCATAGTAACTATCATTCCACCATAAAGAACAATTAAATTCTATATTATTTTTAAAACCCTCGATATTTATTGGTGTTTCAATTAATGGTTTTTTAGATTTATCAAGATGTTTTACGAACTCATTTATGCCTCCTTCATAATGAAAAGCACTTTCTTTTTTATCGGCATTTCTTTCATCACTAAAAATTATTGTGATTTTAGAATTTAAAAAAGCCATTTCCCTAAATCTTTGCTTTAAAATTTTTGAGTCAAACTCTGTATCTGAAAAAATATTTTTGTCAGGATAAAAAGTGACTTTAGTTCCATTTTTATTTATATTTTTATTTATTATGCTTAGCGGGTTAATAGCTTCTCCATTATTAAATTCTACAAAATGCTCTTCACCATCTCTAAATATATTTAAATTAAGTTTAGATGATAGGGCGTTAACAACTGATACTCCGACACCATGTAATCCTCCTGAGACCTTATAAGAATCCTGATCAAATTTACCCCCTGCATGCAATTGTGTCATTATCACTTCTGCAGCTGAAATTTTTTCTTCAGGATGAATTTCTGTTGGTATTCCTCTACCGTTGTCTTCAACAGTAACAGAGCTATCACTGTTGAGACAAATGTGAATTTTATCACAATGACCTGCAAGTGCTTCATCAATTGAATTATCTACAACCTCAAATATCATATGGTGTAAACCGCTACCATCATCGGTATCACCAATGTACATGCCTGGTCTTTTTCGAACTGCCTCAAGACCTTTCAAAACTTTGATAGACTCAGCGCCGTAATTATTAGAGATTTTATTCACTTTTGTTGTTTTTTTTCGGTATTATATAATATTTTTCATTTCAAAGAAAACTGTTTGATCACTTATATTCTCAAATAAGTTTTTTGATACACCAGAAAACCATACTTGAGATTTCAAATCTGATAGCTCACTAAAGAGGAATTCTTTACGATCAATGTCAAGATGTGCCATTGCTTCATCAATCAAAATGATGGGGGCGCGCCCATTATTTTTATTTTTTACCATTTTGGCGACTGAAAGAAATATAGAAAGTAAGATAGACTTTTGTTCTCCAGTTGAACAATTTTTTGCTTCAATGATTTTATCTGTGTTGTTAAATATCTTTATCGTAACCCTATTGACAGTCAGTGATGTTTTATTTAAAGCGCTGTCAATCTCTCTGTTATTACCTAAAACAGTGATGTATTTTGAAATAAGCTCCTCAGAGTTAAATGTGTCACCCAATTTTGATAGCTCATGATAGACATCAATCTGACAAGTATTGAATGGCCTTTTGACTGTTTCCAAGTCCTTGTTGAGTTGATCTATAAAACTTTGCCTATTAATAAGCAGTTGTACCGATAGATTTGCAATATTTTTCTCAATAATACTAAGCCAATTAGTGTCGTATTTTTTATTCTTTAATAAAGCCAATCGCTCACTTAGAAGTTTTTGCAATTTTGTATAATGTTTTAAGTGATTTTTATTAATATTGAAGATAAGACGATCAAAGAAATTTCTTTTTTCTGAATTACTTTGAAGCATTACTTTCTCCATTATTGGTGTAATCCATAAAATGTTTATGAAATCCAATAATTGATAATTATTAATTTTTTCATTATCTGCCAAAATATGATTTTTATTCTTTTCCTCATTATGGAAACTTCGAGAAAGTTGGATCTCACCAGTTTCATATTTAATATTTAATTTAATATTAAAACTTTGTTGGTTTTCATTTTTATTTGGTATTTCGGATAGACGTGAATTTTTCATGCCCCGACCAGGAGAAAAAAGTGAAATTGCCTCAAGGATATTTGTTTTACCTGAACCATTTTTTCCATTCAATACTATGAATGTATTGAGATCCTCGAGATTGGTGTTTAAATGATTTTTAAAATTAATTAATGAGATCTTCTCAATCCTAGTATTAGGATTCATAATCAAATTCGCATGGGCATTAATACAAAAAATAAATTTTCATCAGTCTTATCAAGAATAATTGCTGGGGAAATTGAGTCAGATAAACTAATACTAATTTCATCTCCATCAACCTCATTGCAAATATCTATGATATATTTAGAATTAAATCCTATATCAACTTTATCACCACCATAGTTAACATCTATTGTCTCATTTGCTGATCCCTTGGATTGACTTTCAACGCTAAGACTTAGTGAGTTATTTTCTATGCAAAACTTAATAGCTTTTGATTTTGACTCTTCATTTGCGGCTACTGCAGAAACGCGATCAATGGCATTTTTAAGATCACTATTGTTAGTTTTAAAATTTTTATCATTTTTTTGAGGTATAACTTTAGTATAATCAGGAAAGGTACCATCAATAACTTTTGATACGACCTTTAGATCATTGAAAGAAAATTTAATTTTATTCTCATTTAGAGATACACTGACATCTCCATTTGCATCGTCAAGAACCTTTCTTAATTCATATATAGTTTTTTTTGGAATAATTATCCCAGTTATATCTTCAGCCCCCTGAGGAAGCGGAATGTCATATTGTGCTAAACGGTGACCGTCCGTAGCAACCGCTCTCAAAAATTGAATAGAATTCCTCTCCGCCTTATGTAAAAAAATTCCATTTAAATAATAACGTGTTTCCTCATTTGAAACTGCAAATTTTGTTTTATCTATAATTCTGATAAGTTCGTCTGCACTAAGAACAAAATTTGTAGACAAATCACTATCAGATATTATTGGAAAATCGTCAGTTTTGAGAGTAGATAGATTAAATTTTGACCTACCGCAGGTCAATGTAATTTCATTTTCATCTTCTTCCATTATCATCAAGACTTCCGATCCAGATGGCAAACGTTTAATAATTTCAAAAAAGGTTACAGCGGGGACTGATACCTCACCAGATTTTAAAACTTCAGCTTTAATTTTATCAGAACAATAGATGTCCAGATTTGTAGACGATAAAATCAGTTTATCATCTTTAGCTTCTAAAATTATATTAGAAAGGATAGGTAGTGTATGTCTAACTTCTACAATTCCGTGTATATGAGACAATGCCTTTAGTAAATCTGTACTGTTTATTTTGAATTCCATAAAAAATTTAATTTACAGCTGAAAGTTATAAAGAAGTAATCATTTGAGTGATCAAGTTTACATCCTCATCAAATTTAGAATCATTTTCTTTTAACTCATCTATTTTTTTAACAGCATGAATAACAGTTGTATGATCTCTTCCTCCAAATTTTCTTCCAATTTCAGGTAACGATCTGGTCGTCAGTTTTTTTGACAAGTACATTGCAATTTGTCTAGGCCTGGCAAAAGTCCTGATTCTTCTACTAGAAATTAAATCATCTATTCTTATGTTGTAGTAACTCGATACCTTTTTTTGAATTTCATCGATCGTAATTCTTTTATCATTAGATTTCAGTAAATCCTTTAGAACTGATTTAGTTAACTCAACATCAATTTTCTTACCTAAAATATTTGAAAATGTATAAACTTTATTTAAAGCTCCTTCTAATTCTCTTACGTTTGATGTAACTGTCTTGGCAAGAAAAGATAATACTTCCTCATCTAAACTTAATGTATTTTTATTTCTATCTTTAAGTTCTTTGTATTTATTTTGGATAATTGAAAATCTCAATTTATAATCAGCAGGCATTATATCTACGACCAACCCGCCTGAAAGCCTGGATTTCATTCTTTCGCTGAAACTTCCGAGATCACTTGGTGGTCTATCTCCAGAGATTATAACTTTTTTATTCATATCCAGTAGAGAGTTAAAGGTATGAAAAAATTCTTCTTGGGTTGAAACTTTTCCAATCATAAATTGTATATCATCAAGTATCAATACATCTACAGATCTAAATTTTTGTTTAAAAGACATTGTATCTTTTTGTCTAAGGGATTTTATAAATTGAAACATAAATCGTTCAGCTGAGAGATATAAAACACTCTTTTCTGAATTTTCTTCTTTATATTTCCAACCAATCGCGTGCAATAAGTGTGTTTTTCCTAAACCAACGCCTCCATAAACATACAAGGGATTAAAATCATTTATGTCTTTTGTACAAAACCGTTTTGCTGAAGCAAAAGCTAACTCATTTGACGGTCCAACAATAAACTTTTCAAACTTAAATCTATCATCTAATGGCCAATCATCTGAAATGCTTGATGAGCTCGCGTAAATATTTGTCTTTTTAATATCACTAGAAACTTTATCAATGTTAAGCATATTAGCGGTAAGAGAATTATCAATATTGATCTTAACTCTTTTAATTTGTGAATTTTCTTGATTTAAAAAAAATATAATTTTGTCTAGGTAGTGTGAGGTGATCCAGTCTCTTATAAATCTTGTTGGTACAGTGAAGTAGAGGACATCTTCATCTAAGTTTCTTATTGAAATATTTTTAATCCAACTATTAAAAATTTCGTTTCCATATTCTGCATTGAGTTTCTTGAGGACTGAATTCCACTGATCTTTTAAGTCAATTGTTGAAGCTTGATTCTTATTTAAATCTTGATACATTTTTTGCAAGCCCCTCCAATAGCCCTATATAAAATCTTATCCAATTTACAAAAAAAACATAATTCTTTTTATACTTTTTATTGAAAACAAAAATTGGATCAAAAAAAAGCCATGACTAGAATATTAATAATTTTAGTCTAAAAAATTATTTTTTCTGAATAATTAAAAAAGATATTTTTTAATTTGAAATAAACTAGCTTCTCTAAAAATGAATCGCAATAATAAAAGTAGTTAAGATACTTATAAAATTTAGAATTAAATTAGTGTGTTATGTTTGCATGTAACTTTCACTGCTTATCATAAGCTACGGAAAAAGTTTAATGAATCTATTTGATAGATTTTATTTGACTGGATAAACGTGAAATTTTTCTTGAGGCAGTGTTCTTGTGAACAATTTTTTTCGAAACGGCTGACATTATTTCCGACTCTGCATGCTTGAGAGCCTCTTGAGCTTCATTTTTATTGCCTTTAACAATATTTAGCTCTACTTTTTTAATGTAAGTGCGATATCTATTCCTTACAGATTTATTAATATCTGTTTTTTTAGAAATCTCTCTTACTTTACCCTTTGCAGACTTAGTGTTGGCCATAATTAATTATATTGTTTTATCTTTGACATTCAGAACAATAAAATGATGAACGTTGCGCTATTACTATTCGTATTATGGGCGACTGACAAGATCTTTTTACACATTTTGATCCTTCTCTACCATAAACATACAATTTATTTTGAAAATATCCCATCTTTCCAGAAACCATCGTATGATCGTTTATGCTTGAACCGCCTAATTTTATAGATTTTTTTAGTACACTTTTAATAGCGCGTACCAATTTTTCACAATCCCCTTTTGTAATATCTTTACCTAACCTGGATGGATGAATACCTGACATAAATAATGCTTCAGACGCATAAATATTTCCAACACCAACAATATATTTTTGATTCATAATAATATTTTTAATCGGTGATTTTTTATTTTTCGTTACGTTCAAAAGATATCGATCATTAAATTGTCCAATAAGAGGCTCAACTCCAAGGTTTACAAAGAATTTATGTTTTTCTAATGAGGCCGTTTCCGTAACGAAAATATATCCAAATCTTCTTGGGTCAATAAATTGAAAAACTAAGTTCTTGTTAAATAAGATAGAGAAATGTGTGTGTTTAAATTTTTTTTTATTATTTTTTACAATAATAATCCTTCCTGACATGCCTAAGTGTATTACTAAGGATCTGTTATTTGATAAATTTATAATTATATATTTTGCTCTTCGAAAAACAGTTGTAACTGTAGAGCTTTCTACTTTTGAAGATAAATTTTTTTGGATAGGATATCTTAATTTACTTATATATTTCTTGAATCGTAAAATTTTATGCTTATTAATTTTGCTTTTTATACCATTTACAACTGTTTGGACTTCTGGTAGCTCTGGCATATATTACATTTATACTTTTTTAGTTTATAAGATATTAAATAAATAAGCGTATTATGGAAACAAAAGAAGTTTTTGATAAAGTTGCGAGCAAATACGATATCATGAATGATATTATGTCACTTGGCGCACATAGGTATTGGAAAGAATTACTAATCGATTGGCTTTCTCCGGAAAAGGAGATGCATATAATTGATGTAGCTGGAGGAACTGGTGATGTTGCAAGACGATTTTTAAAAAGAGTTAAAGGCAAAGGAAAGGCTACTGTGTGTGATCCTAATGAATTTATGGTAAAAGAAGGAAAAAAAAATCTCACCTTTAAAGATAAAATTGAATGGATTGTTGCACCTGCAGAAGATCTCCCTTTTAAAGAAAATACATTTGATGCATACCTCGTATCCTTTGGTGTTAGGAATTTTGCTAATATTGAAAAATCATTAGGTGAAGCATATAGAGTGTTAAAACCTGGGGGAAAATTTTATTGCTTAGAATTTTCCAAAGCTGAGAATGAAACAATTTCAAGTGTGTATAATTTTTATTCTTCAATTATACCAGTAATGGGTAAAATGATTGTTGGAGACGAAAAGCCTTATGAGTACTTAACAAAAACAATTAGTAATTTCCCATCACAAGAAAATTTTAAAAAAATAATTGAGGGTACAAAATTTAAAGATGTAAACTATCGTAATATTTTTAACGGAATAGTAGCCATACACAATGCCACAAAAATTATAAATGCTCAGTAATTTACTTTTTTTGATCAAACTGATTAGAGTACTAAAAAAGTACAATGTATTAATCTTAATAAATAAAAATATACGATTTAAATTTTTATTTATTTTTTTTACTAATTTAATTTCTATAGGCGTGTCTTATGATAGAAACCATAAGAATAAATCTGACGGGTTAAGAATTGCACAAGCATTGAACGAACTTGGTCCTTCATTTGTTAAACTAGGACAGTTAATATCTACAAGGCCTGATATCGTAGGCAACACAATTGCAGAGGACCTGTCATTATTAAGAGATAATTTGCCACCCTTTTCAAGAAAAACAGCTATTGAAATTATTGAAGATGAGTTTGGAACAAATATTGATAATGTTTTTTCACAATTTAGCGAACCGATTGCCGCAGCTTCAATTGCTCAAGTGCATTTTGCTAAAATAAAATCATCTAATACAGAAATTGATGTGGCGGTTAAAGTTCTAAGGCCAGAAATAGAAAAAATAATCAATCAGGAAATGGAAAGGCTTGAGTGGCTTACCACGTTTATGGAAAATTTCACTGAATTTCAAAGGTTGAGACCTAATTCTATAATAAAAAAAGCAAAGGAAGTCATAAAGTTTGAGTTGGATTTAAGATATGAGGCTGCAGCTGCTTCAGAGTTATCTGAGAATACGAATATGGATGAGAGTTTTTATGTACCGACAATATATTGGGATAAAGTTACTCAAAAAATACTCACGATGGAAAAAATTATTGGCGTTCCAGCGGATAAAATTGATGAGTTGAACGAAAAAAAAGTAAATAAAAAACAAGCAGCTGAAAATCTGATTATAAATTTTTTAAGACAGTCAATAAGAGATGGATATTTTCATGCCGACCTTCATCAGGGTAATTTATTCCTTAATCCAAAGGGTAAACTTTTAGCGGTTGATTTTGGTATTATGGGTAGATTGGATAAAAAAAATAGATCTTATTTAGCAGAAATTATTTATGGATTTATAAGACAAGATTATTTACATATTGCAAAAATTCATCAAGAAGCAGGCTTGATTGACAAAAATCAATCTATAGAGGATTTTTCACAAGCTTTAAGATCAATCGGAGAACCAATCATAAATCAAAAAGCAAAAAATATTTCAATGGGAAATGTGCTTCTCCAGTTATTTGACATAACAAAGCAATTTAATATGTTTTTACAACCACAACTTTTGCTTTTACAGAAAACAATGATAACGGTTGAGGGCGTTGCAAGAAAATTGGATCCGGATATTAATTTTTGGGAAGTATCGAAACCTGAAATTGAAACATGGCTAAAAGATGAATTAGGAATAAAAAAAAGACTTCAACAAACACAACAAGCATTACAAAGTATAGCAAGAAAAGTTCCTGACATTCCCGACTTTATCTCAAGAGCTGATCAAGCCTTTGATTTGATAGTAAAGAATGAAGAGCATAAAACTCCAAAAAATAGAGATAGCAGTTCATATGTAATAGGCGGCGTAGCTCTTGTAGTTGGAATAATGCTTACTTTTGTATTCATTTAGAAAAATTTTTCGTTTATTACTAGTCATTTAAGACAAAAGAGTATACGTGTACAAAATGCAAAATAAAAAAGTTTTATTGATTATTACTGGAGGCATTGCTGCATATAAGTCTCTAGATACAATACGTGAATTAAAGAAAAATAACGTAGATGTAACATGTATTTTAACAAAATCTGGATCTGAATTTGTAACACCTTTATCTATTGAGAGTCTCTCAGGAAATAAAGTTTATACTGATTTGTTTAATTTAACAGATGAGCATGAAATGGGTCACATTCAACTTTCTAGATTGTCAGATATTATTTTAGTTGCTCCAGCGACTGCAAATATGATTTCAAAAATGGCTTACGGGGTAGCTGACGATCTTGCATCTACCGTTCTTATGGCTACAAACAAGCCAATACTGGTTGCACCAGCAATGAATGTAAGAATGTGGATGAATAATTCTACACAAAGAAATGTTGAGACATTAAAAAATGATGGTATCGAGTTTATCGGACCGGATAACGGTGAAATGGCTTGCGGTGAATACGGCGAAGGCCGCATGGTTGAACCGAATGAAGTAGTAAAATTTATTAAAAAATATTTTGATGCACTTGATTATAAACCTCTTGTGAATCGAACTGCTTTAGTTACTGCTGGTCCAACTAAAGAAATGATAGACCCTGTAAGATTTATCTCTAATGAGTCCTCTGGAAAACAAGGCTATGCAATAGCAGAAACATTACAAGGCTTAGGTGCAAAAACAACTTTAGTTTCTGGCCCAACGAGCCTAACCAGGCCTGCTGTAGAACGAGTCATAAACGTGGACTCAGCTGATCAAATGTTAGAAGCTTGCGAAAGTTCACTGCCAGCAGATATAGCGGTATGTGCCGCTGCTGTAGCAGATTATAAGATTGCTAATAAAGAGATTGTAAAGATAAAGAAAGATGGATCACGTCAAAATATGATTTTAGAAGAAAACCCAGATATTTTAGAAAGACTAAGTAAGAGAAACCATCTAAGGCCAAAACTGGTAGTAGGTTTCGCAGCTGAGACTAGTAATCTTGAAAGAAACTCGGATGAAAAACTAAATAAAAAAGGCTGTGATTGGGTTCTAGGCAACAATGTTTCAGAAAATAGCATATTTAATCAAGACACAAATAAAATATACTTTACGTCAAAACTATATTCTGAAAATTGGGAATTGATGACAAAAAAAGAAGTAGCCAAGAAACTGTGTCAAAAAATTTCTCTTCACTTAAATAATTGATGTTATTGATTTGGCTAATCTACCTTTCTCAGAAGTACATATAAAAAAAACTTCAAAACTTAAGGATTTTGATATTCCTTCTTATCAGACTGATGAGGCTGCTGGAGTTGACTTAAGTGCATCCATTGAAAATTCAATTAAAATTCGAGCGTGGGAAAGAGAAATTATTCCATGTGGAATATCAATTGCAATGCCAAAAGGTTTGGAGGCTCAGATTCGGCCAAGATCCGGTTTAGCATTTAAACATGGTATTACAATATTAAACACCCCTGGAACAATAGACAGTGATTATAGAGGTGAAATTAAAGTAATATTAATAAATTTAAGCAAAGATGAATTTACCATTCATCCAAAAGATAGAATTGCACAAATGGTCTTCACAAATGCTATACAAGTAAAGTTCAAAGAAGTTCAAAATCTTGATCAAACAAAAAGAGGAGATGGAGGATTTGGATCTACCGGGAAAGATTAATCAAAATCTTTTATTAGCGCAGCTTTTACCTCATTAGTAAGTACAGAAATGTGTGGATAGTGTTCATGGTCGGTTCCAATCTCAACAGTGCAATCCATATCTTTAAAATCTTTAACATGATGATCCTCAAACTTAAAGTGTAGAAAATGAACTGATGATGTTTTTCCTGAGTTGTCTGTACGATCTACATCATTTTCAGGTACAGCAAAAATTTTATTTCCATTTACCTTTATATATGTCTTATTTTCTACATTACCTAAAGAGGACAAAACTTTTTTTCTAGTTAATGGATTATCTATTTCAAACATGAATGTAGCAACTAATTCTGAACCATTTGGTATTAGGGGATTATACGCCTCTAACTCATCTCTTAATTGTTCATCGCCACCTTTTTCAATATAAAGCATTTCCTGGATCTGAGCCTTCATTGTAAAAAAATTTTCAAAGTAGAAAGTAGAATGTGGTCCTAACTCTACTCGTCTATTTTTTTTCATTGCAACAACTTCTTTTCGAATTGCCTTACGCTCTTTTGAATAAGTAGTTAAGTCTAATAAATCTGATGAGTCGATTTTTTTTTGTTCGATTGGCATATCACTTACCTAATAATTAATAATTAAATATCAAGTTAAATTATAGGATTTTGCTATAACTTCTATTGGATGCATTGATATATATTTTGTATCTTTATCTTCATTTAAAAATTCATTTAAATGCTTACAAGCAAGAGGGCAGTCCGAGACCATATACTTGTTTTTTTTGTTTCGGATTTGACGAGCAGTCGCCCTGCCGTATTTAATTGCCGACTTTCTTGTTTTTTTCATAACCCCAAAAGTTCCTCCATGTCCAGCGCACTTTTCAACGACATCTACTTTGGTTTCGGGAATTTTTTTCAACATTTCTAGCGCTTTATTGCCCATATTTTGTGCCCGAGCATGGCAGGCGTTGTGAACAGTAATTCCATCATCAAAAGATCGTAGACCATCAACAAGTCCTTCTTTTTTAGCTATATCAACAATATATTCATCAATGTCAAAAACATGCTTTGATAGCCGTTTAACATTTTTGTTTTCTGGGTTAATTAATGGCCATTCAAATTTTAACATTAAACCACAACTGGCTGTGAGAGTTACTATGTCATAACCTTGATCGATAAGTTTACATAATTCTTCTGAGATATTTTCCGATTGAATTTTTACTTTTTCATGCTGCGCTTGCTCTAAATGTGGCATTCCGCAACAACCTGGGTACGTTGATATTGTGTCCACACCATTAAAATTCAAAACATTATTAGCTGCTACTCCTACTTTTGAATTATTATGGTTAACATAACATGTTGAATAAATTGCGACCTTTCTTCCGTAAGCTGGAGCATTTTTATTTAGCTTATTAGAAATATTTTTGAAGTTGTCATGAAAAGACTTTTTTTCAAACTTAGGTAATTCAGCATCTTTATCTATACCTGTCATAAATTCCAACGGACTTCTTGTTAATTTATTTTTTTTATCAGATGACCAATTAGCTATACTGGGCGACAGTCTTGCGAGACTCGCATTTCGATCTACTTTTGCAAGTTCTTTAGGAATTTTAGATAATTTTTTTTGATTTTCTTGAAAAGTTCTATATCTGAGCATCAGATGAGGAAAATCGATATTAAATTCATGGGGTGGTACGTAAGGACATTTAGTCATAAAACACATATCACATAATGTGCATTTATCTGTAACATCTTCGAAATGTTTTTTTGTTAAATCATCAACTGACTCATTTGGCGAGTCGTCAATAAAATCAAATAATGTTGGAAAACTATCGCAGAGATTAAAGCACCGTCGGCAACTATGACAAACTTCAAACTGTCGACGCATCTCAGCATCTAAAGCTTTTTCATTTAGATATTCATCTGAGTTCCAATCTACAATATCACGTGTAGGTGCAGCTAAACTGCCTTCTTTTTTTATATCCATGATAGAAAAAAGGGGCTATTTAAGCCCCTTTTTAATTAATCGATTGAGTCTAATGTTTTTTGGAATTTGCCTGCGTGAGACTTTTCAGCTTTAGCCAATGTTTCGAACCAATCAGCAATTTCGTCAAAACCCTCTTCTCTTGCAGTCTTTGCCATGCCTGGATACATATCTGTATACTCATGAGTTTCTCCAGCTATAGCAGCTTTTAGATTATCCTCTGTTGAACCAATTGGTTCTCCTGTTGCAGGATCACCCACTTCTTCCATAAACTCTAAGTGTCCATGAGCGTGTCCTGTTTCACCTTCTGCAGTTGATCTAAATACAGCAGCTACATCATTGTGGCCTTCAACATCTGCTTTTTGTGCAAAGTATAAATATCTTCTATTTGCTTGGCTCTCGCCTGCAAATGCTGCTTTTAGGTTATCCAAAGTTTTACTATCTTTTAATTCAGTCATTTGTCTCTCCTTAATAAGTTAGTATAAAGATATAATTGATTTAAAAAAAGTCAATACATTAGAATCGTTCTAAACTGATATTGAGAATTATTATCAATTAATTATCTAAGTGAACTAGAACTTCTATCTTATTAATTTTTTTATTTTTTGGAGGCTTTGGAAGGCCACTTACTTTCATGTCTACATTTATATCAATCAATTTTTGATCCTTTTTAGAATAAAAGTGGTGATGATGCTCAGTGTTAGTATCAAAATAAATACGTTCAGAATTAATCATTAATTTTTTTAAAAGACCTTTTTCGTAAAAGTCATGAAGGGTATTATAAATTGTTGCAAGAGATATCCCTGCTTTCATCTTCAAAAGTTTATTTGATAGAGTTTCAGCTGTTACATGCTTGTTTACACCGTCAAACAAGTAATTTGCTATAATCACTCTTTGCTTAGTTGGTCTTAGCGAGTTTTGTCTCAAAAAATGCTTGATATCTTTCATAAATTTATTTTTATAAAAATTTAATGTATTTTACAATAATAATACATTAATCTTATAAACTTCATATAAAACAATAAGATAGATAAACCTTGTGGAAAAAAAATCAAGCTTTACAAAAGAAGATCTTTTAGATTGCGCTCACGGCACAATGTTTGGTATTGGAAATGCACGGCTTCCACTTCCGCCAATGTTAATGTTTGATAGAATAACAAAAATTACTGATAGTGGTGGTAAATTCGGTAAAGGTGAAATTATTGCTCAATTGGACGTCACACCAGACTTGTGGTTTTTTGATTGTCATTTTGAAATGGATCCTGTGATGCCAGGATGTCTAGGCTTGGATGCAATGTGGCAATTAGTTGGGTTCTATTTGGGATGGATTGGTGAACCTGGACGCGGAAGGGCGCTAGGTTCAGGTAATGTAAAATTTGGTGGTGAAATTTTAAAGGACTCAAAATTGGTTGAATATAAAATTGAAATGAAAAAAATAATAAAAAGAGGTGTTATTGTAGGAGTAGGCGATGGAGTGGTAGAAGTAGACGGTAAGCAAATATATTCTGCCGAAGGATTAAAAGTAGGACTGATTAAATAATGAGAAGAGTTGTAATTACAGGCCTTGGAATCGTATCATCGCTTGGAAATAATAAGGATGAAGTAAAATCATCATTATACAATGCTTCGTCCGGTATTTCTTTTGACCAATCACAAAAAGAAATGGGTTTTAGAAGCCAGGTAAGTGGCCAAATAGATCTCAATTTAGAAGAAACTATAGAAAGAAAGTTTCTTAGATTTATGGGAGATGGAGCGAGCTATAATTATATTGCTATGAATGAGGCTATTGAGGACTCCGGACTTAATGAAGATGAAATATCAAATAATATGACAGGTTTAATTATGGGATCGGGTGGACCATCTACCAAAAGCTTACTGAGAGCGTTTGATATCACTCGAGAAAAAGGTCCGAAAAAAATTGGTCCTACAAGTGTTCCAAAAGTCATGTGCAGCACCAACTCTGCAACTTTATCAACGTATTTTAAAATTAAAGGTATAAATTATTCAATAAGTTCAGCATGCTCTACAAGTGCCCACTGTATAGGTAATGCTTATGAAATTATACAAATGGGAAAACAAGATCGTATATTTGCTGGAGGAGGTGAGGAATTAGATTGGACTTTGTCAGCGCTCTTTGATGCAATGCCTGCTTTATCCTCAAAATATAATGATGAACCCTCAAAATCTTCAAGGGCTTTTGATAAACATCGTGATGGTTTTGTTATTGCCGGCGGAGGTGGGGTAGTCGTTTTGGAAGATTTAGAAACAGCGGTAAAGAGAAATGCTAAGATATACGCTGAAATAGTCGGTTATGGAGCTACTTCGGATGGTCATGACATGGTTCAACCATCAGGGGAAGGTGCTGAAAGGTGCATGATCATGGCAAAAAAAGACATTAAAAAAATTGATTACATTAATGCTCATGGAACATCAACACCTGTAGGTGATATTGCTGAATTAAAAGCAATAAAAAAAGTATTTAAAGATGATTTGCCTCTTATCAGTTCTACAAAATCTTTGAGTGGACATTCCTTAGGCGCAGCAGGTGTTCATGAGTCAATTTACACTTTATTAATGATGAATAATAATTTTGTTTCAGAATCTGCTAATATTGAGGAGTTGGATGAAGAAGCAGTTGGAATGAATATACTTACTTCACGTCATGATGAAAAAATAGATACCGCAATGAGTAATAGCTTTGGATTTGGCGGTACAAATGCATCATTAGTATTTAAGAGGTTTGAAGGATGAGTTTACTGCATGGAAAAAAAGGGGTGGTTATGGGTGTTGCTAATGATCATTCCATTGCTTGGGGAATTTCAAAAAAATTATCTGATGAAGGTGCTGAGCTTTGTTTTACTTATCAGGGAGAGTCCTTACATCGAAGAGTGAAGCCTTTAGCAGATTCGATTAAAAGTAATTTTTTAATCGAATGTGACGTATTAAAAGAAGGGTCAGTAAAAAAATCATTTGATGAAATTGGAAATCATTGGGGCGAAATTGACTTTGTATTACATTCAATAGCATTTTCTGAAAAAGAAGAATTAAAAGGCAAATATTTGAATACATCACGTAATAACTTTTCAAATACTATGCTTATTTCATGTTTTTCTTTTACGGAGGTAGCTCACGAAGCTGAAAAACTAATGAAAAATGGTGGTTCACTTCTAACACTTACTTATGATGGATCTCAAAAATATATTCGAAACTACAACGTAATGGGTGTTGCAAAAGCCGCTCTTGAGTCCAGTGTACGATATTTAGCTGCTGATCTCGGCCCTTCCAACATTAGGGTCAATGCATTATCAGCAGGACCAATGAAAACACTTGCTATGGCTGGTATTTCTGGTGGCAAAGACATGATGAAGTGGTCTGAGAAAAATTCTTTAATGAATAGAAACATTGATTTAGAGGATGTTGGAAAATCAGGCCTATACTTACTAAGTGATTTGTCTTCTGGCGTAACAGGTGAGACACATTACGTTGACTGTGGCTATAATATTGTAGGTGTTCCTAAGGAAATTTAGTTTTTTTCTGTTAAAAGAGAAAACTGTTTTGATATATTCCCCTTTTCACGATCAATTAAACTTGTGGGGTACTCGCCTGTAAAACAATGATCAGTAAATTGAGGTTGGTCAGGATTTCTGTTTTCATAGCCCATAGCTCTATAAGTGCCCTCTAATGATAAGAAAAATAATGATTTAGATCCAATAGTCTTACTAATCTCTTCAATACTATTTTTTGACGCAATAAGTTCATTATAATCTGGAGTATCTATACCATAAAAATCAGGATGCTTTATCGGAGGGCATGCTATACCTAAATGTACTTCTTTCGCACCTGCATCATAAATCATTTTAATTATTTTTTTTGCTGTAGTTCCCCTTACAATAGAGTCATCGATTAAAATAATCTTTTTATTTTTAATATAAGATACATTAGCGTTATGTTTAAGCTTAACACCAAATTGTCTTATACTTTGGGATGGCTCGATAAATGTTCTTCCAACATAGTGATTTCTAATTATACCTAGTTCGAATGGTGTATTTGACTGCTGTGCATAGCCAAGGGCGGCTGGAACTCCTGAGTCAGGAACAGGTACAACTGTATCTGCATCAACATAATGTTCTTTTGCTAATTCTATTCCAAGATTTTTTCTATAAGTATAAACTGTGTTTCCTCCGAGCATACTGTCAGGACGAGAAAAATAGATTCTCTCAAAAATACATGGTCTTTCGGCAACTTTTGGGAAAGGTCTAATGCTTTCCATCCCCTTTTCTGAAATTATTATTATTTCTCCATTTTCAATTTCTCTGACAAATTTTGCACCGATAATATCAAGAGCACATGATTCTGAAGCTAGAACTGGGGCCCCATTGAGGTCACCAAGAACTAAAGGTCTTATTCCATAAGGATCTCTTACACCAATAAGTTTTTTGTTTGTAAGAATAACAAGTGAATAGGCCCCATGGATTTGAAATAAAGCATCTATAAGTTTATCAACTATTTGCTTTCTCTCAGACTGCGCTACTAATTGCAAAATTGTTTCAGTATCAGATGTAGATTGAAAAATTGATCCGCGACTGACAAGTTTTTCTCTTAAAGCTGAAGCATTTGTGAGATTTCCATTATGAGCACATGCAAAGCCACCTGACATTAAATCTGCATACAAAGGCTGAATATTTTTTAAAATTGAGTCACCAGTTGTAGAATATCGAACGTGACCAATTGCATTACTACCCTGCAACCTATTAATCACCTCTTGTTTATTAAAGTGATCCCCAACAAGTCCTGGCCTTCTAACGCCGTGAAACTTTTCTCCATCAAATGAAACAATTCCTGCACCTTCTTGACCACGATGTTGTAAGGCATGTAATCCTAAGGCAGTAAGCGCGGAAGCGTCTGGGCTCCCAAATATACCAAATACACCACATTCTTCATGAAGTTTATCTTCTGAAGTATTAATGTATTCCATTAATGAAACCTTTGTTTAGATTTCAGCATCCTTAATTGATAATTTGACCTTGCCTTTATCAAAACCGATTACTTTGACTTTCACTATATCACCTTCACTTACAACGTCAGTAACTTTCTCAACTCTCTCTTCAGATAGTTGTGAAATATGAACAAGCCCGTCCCTTTTACCAAAGAAATTAACAAATGCGCCAAATTCCATAATTTTAACAACCTTACCCTCATAAACCTGACCAACTTCTGGTTCTTCAATAATTGAGTTTATTAATTCAATTGCGGCTTGAATTGATTCATTATTGGTTCCAGCTATTTTTACATTTCCACTATCACTAATATCGATTCTTGCACCAGATTTTTCAATTATATCTTTTATGGTTGCGCCACCTTTTCCAATGATTTCGCCAATATTATCTCTTTTTACTTTCATCATTTCAACTCTTGGTGTGTAAGGTCCAAGCTCAGTTCTTGGAGAGTCTAACGCTTTGTTCATTTCATTTAAGATGTATTCTCTTCCACCTTTAGCTTGGTCGAGAGCTTTTTCCATAATCTCATATGTTATTCCGGTAATTTTAATATCCATCTGCAATGAGGTAACACCGTCTTTGGTACCTGCTACTTTAAAATCCATATCACCTAAATGATCTTCATCGCCCAGAATATCAGATAATACAGCAAAATCATCGCCCTCCTTAATTAATCCCATCGCGATACCTGAAACTGAATTTTTGATGGGAACTCCAGCATCCATCAGGGCAAGTGAAGATCCACAAACAGTCGCCATCGATGATGAACCATTTGATTCAGTAATGTCTGATACTAAGCGGATTGTATAATCAAAATCCTCTTTATTAGGCAATACTGCTTTAAGGGCTCTCCAAGCTAATTTACCATGACCGATTTCTCTTCTTCCAGCTGAACCCATTCTTCCAACCTCACCAACTGAATATGGAGGAAAATTATAATGAAGCATGAAATTTTCTTTATAAGAACCTTGAAGTGCCTCAATTCTTTGCTCATCTTCTCCAAATCCTAGCGTTGCAACAACTATTGCCTGTGTTTCACCTCTAGTAAACAAAGACGATCCATGTGTTCTGGGCAACCATGAGACCTCTGAAGAAATATCTCTTACTTCATCAAGCTTACGCCCGTCAATTCTAGATTTGTCATTCAAAATTTGAGATCTGACAACATCTTTTTCAATTTTTTTGAAATATGACATTACTTCATTAATATTTTTATCTTCAATGTCAGCGTATTTTTCTTCTACAGCAGACTTAATCTCACTTAAAGAGTTTTGCCTTTCCATCTTATCAACAATTGAATAGCTTTTTTTGATTTGATCTTCGAATTCACTTTTGAGCTCATTAATCAACTCATCGTTAACAGTGTATTCAAATTCCCATGGATCTCTAGCACACTCCTCAGCAAGATTAATAATTATTTTTATGACTTCTTGCATTGACTCGTGTCCAAATTTGACTGCACCCAACATAATTTCCTCAGAAAGTTCTTTAGCTTCAGATTCTACCATCAGAACAGCATCTTGAGTTCCAGATACGACAAGGTCTAATTGAGTTTCTTCATTAATTTTTGGATTTAATATGTAATCTTTTCCGTCATAACCAACTCTACATCCACCAATTGGTCCCATGAATGGTATTCCGGATAATGTCAAGGCGCTAGAAGCTGCTATCATTGCAACTATGTCAGGGTTTGTTTCTGTATCGTGTGACAATACAGTTAAAATAACTTGAGTTTCGTTTTTGAATCCCTCAGGAAATAATGGTCTTATAGGTCTATCAATTAGTCTTGAAGTAAGTGTCTCAAATTCAGTAGGCCTACCTTCACGTTTAAAAAAGCCCCCTGGAATTTTACCTGCAGCATAAAATTTTTCTTGATAACTGACAGTTAATGGAAAAAAATCAATGTCGGGTTTTGCAGTTTTAGCAGCTACGACATTAGCCATAACAACTGTGTCTCCGTAACTAACTATTGTTGAAGCAGTTGCTTGTTTTGCTACTTTTCCTGTTTCTATTTTTAATACTTGGTTTCCCCAATTCATTTCTCTTGAAATAGCTTGTTCCATATTCTTTCATTCCTCTAAAATTTTTATTTATCATTGCTTTATTTTCTAATACCGAGCTTATCTATTAGCTTCTCGTAAGATTCCTTATTGCTTTTTTTTAAGTATGCTAGCAAACTCCGTCTTTGATTTATAAGTCTCATAAGACCAGTTCTTGAATGATTATCTTTTTTATGTGACTGAAAATGTTCAGTTAAATTAGATATTCTCTCACTAAGAATAGCTATTTGTACCTCTGGAGACCCTGTATCTTTTTCGGATCTCGCATATTCATCAATTATCTTTGTCTTATTTTCTCTATTTATCGACATCACTGTTCCTTTTATAAATTAAAAACCCTCACAGGTTTTATTTTACCCTCAATAGCTTTACCTATACCTACAAACTTTGTATTTGTTTCAATTAATAAATAATCATTCTCAGATTTTTTATTAATATACTCAAAGCTAAGACCATTTCGAAATTTACGACTTAATTCTTGATCGATCAATACTGCTGGGATGTCGTCCAGTACGTCTCTAATTGAATGCATTACTTCAAAATGATCGCCAATATGTACTAATTCTTCAAATTTATCTAGTAAAATAATATCTTTTTCCTCAATTTTACCAATTTTTACTCTTCTTAACTCGGAAACATAGGCATATGTTCCAAGCATTATTCCTAAATCTCTCGCTATTGATCGCACATAAGTCCCTGTGGAACATTCCATTATGAAAGAATACTCATTTTTATTTTTAGCACCTGAACATTCTATACTTTTTATAAATACATCTTTGGCTTTGAGTTCAAATTTTTGATTATTTCTCGCAAGTTTATAAGCTCTTTTACCATTAACCTTTACTGCAGAAAATTGTGGGGGTATTTGTCTTTGTTTTCCAATAAACTTTTTAATACATTGATCTATTCCGTTTAATGTGGGTAAAATATTTGATTTTTTAATTGTCTTTCCAGTAATGTCATCGGTATCTTTCAGCTCCCCGAAAACTATGTTAAATTTATAGACTTTATTTTGGTTGAGATAATGAATACTTTTTGTTGCCTCACCTAAAGCAATTGCAAGTATTCCTGTCGCAAAAGGGTCTAAAGTACCAGTATGTCCAATTTTTTTAATATTTAAAACTTTTTTAAGCCTTTTAATTACTTTAAATGATGTGATATTTTTTGGTTTGTCTATAAATATCCAACCGTTCATGATTTAACTTCTTTTAAATCATTAAGGACTTTCTCTGATTTAAGTAATTTTTCTATGTTACTTATTTCATTAATGCTTTTATCATTTCTGAAAACAAGTTTAGGAGAAAACTTTAAATTTATTAAACTTGTAACTTCTCTTGAGAGATATTGTTTACAGGAATTTAATTTTAAAATAATTTCAGTTCCATTAATTTTTTCATGAGATACTACATAAACATATGCAATCTTTAAATCAGAATTCATTTCAACTTTTACTACATTAATTGGAAACTCAAAAGGTATATCGAGTGGCAATTCATTTTTTACCAAAACCTCGCTTATAGCTTTTCTGATTATCTCAGAAACTTTGTGTGATCTATTGGTCTTTTCAGTTTTTCTTTTTATGATCACAATGATTGTGCTATTTCTTCTATACTAAATGCTTCAATGAAATCGCCTACTTCGAAATCATTAAATTCTTTTATACTGATCCCACATTCTGTTCCAGATTTTACCTCATTGGCCTCATTTTTTTCCCTTTTTAAACTAAGAATATCTCCATCATAAATTGTTTTTTCATTTCTTGTTACTTTAACTTTCGCACTTTTGTTAACTGAACCTTCAACTACTCTACAACCTGCGATTGCACCAATTTTAGAAACTTTAAAAATTTGTAAAACTTCAGCTTTACCAATGAAATTTTCTTTGATTGTAGGTTTTAATTTACCACTAGCAAAATTAGATACAAATTCAATAAGCTCATAGATAATATTAAAGTTTTGAATCGAAAGGTTGTTTATTTTTGCTTTAGCCTTAGCTTCTTTTGTAGTGGTGGAATTAAATGATAACAATAATGCATTTGATGCTGATGCAAGAGCTACATCACTCTCATTAATGAAACCAACCCCAGAGTGAATTACATTTATTGTTATTTTATCACTTTTTATATTTTCTAATTGATGAATTATAGCCTCTGATGAACCACGAGTATCAGCTTTAATTACAACTTCCAGTATTTCCTTGCTATTTTCAAGTGAACCAAAGGCTAAGTCATTATCTATGTTTTTAATTTTTTTTGGCAAAACTTTATTTTTCCTGATTTGACTTCTAATTTCACACAACTCTCTGGCTTTTTCATCACTTTCAACAGTTACAAAACTATCTCCAGCCTCAGGCGGCTCATTAAGACCCAATACTTGTACAGGCATAGATGAAACCGCCTCCATTAGATTTTGACCTTTATCATTGAGTATCGCCCTGACTTTTCCATATTCACTTCCAGCAACAGCTATGTCACCTACTTTTAATTTTCCATTTGTTACAATTATATTACAAAGAGGTCCTCTTCCTTTATCCACATTTGCTTCAATTACTGTTGCTTCAGCAAAAGTTTCATTATTTGTTTTTAATTCTGAGAGCTCGGCCTGTAAGACAATAGCTTCAAGTAATTTGTCAATATTGCTACCTGTTTCAGCTGATACTTCAACTGATTGAATCTCACCTGATAAATCTTCTACTATCAAGTCTTCTGACAGAAGTTGCTCTTTTATTTTTTGAGGATTTGACTCTGGTTTATCACATTTATTAATAGCAACAATAATAGGCACCTTAGCAGAATTTGCATGTGAGATAGCTTCTTTAGTTTGTGGCATTACTCCATCATCAGCAGCAACTATTAAAACTACAATATCTGTTACGTTAGCACCTCTTGCACGCATATCTGTAAAAGCTGCATGTCCAGGAGTATCAATAAAAGTAATTTTCTTACTATTATGTATAACTTCATATGCACCAATATGTTGAGTGATGCCTCCACTCTCCCCTGAAACAACATTTGAATTTCTAATTTTATCCAACAAAGAAGTTTTTCCATGATCAACATGGCCCATTATAGTGACTATTGGTGACCTAATGTCATTTTTTTTCGCTCTTATATCTTTTGATATAAGGTCTTGTTCGAGATCTTCTATATTTTCTCTTTTGAAGTTATGACCGAACTCTGTTACCAAAATTTCTGCTGTATCAGCATCAATTGACTCATTTATTGTGGCCATCATACCCATTTTCATTAATGATTTTATTAAATCCCCTGACTTTTCAGTCATTCTATTTGCTAATTCTTTTACAGTTATGAATTCAGGTATATATACGTCTCTGACAAGTTTTTTTGCGGGCTCCTGCTCCGATTGAGTTTTTTTGGTTTTTTGTTTTGCTCTTTTATAGGCCGCGAGGCTTCTTGTTCTTTCATCAATGTCACTCAAAGCCGTAACAATAGTAACTTTTCTCTCTCTAATTTTCTTTCTACCAAAAGTATTTTGAGTTTTCTTTCTATCTTCAGCTTCATTTATTTTTTCAGAGTTTTTTTTCTTATCTGAGTCTTTTTTTAGATTTCTACCATCTACAATATCAATATTATTATTTTTATTCTCTACGAAGGTTGGATTTTGTTTTTCTAGCTGATTAGGTGATTTTCCATATCTAATTTTATCTATCTCATCTTTTTTTTCTTTTTTACTATCAGCTTGAAGAATTCTTTTTTGCTCATCTTTTGATAGCGGTTTAAGTACTACGCCAGATTTATTTGTGCTTTTTTCAATGTTTTCTTGAATATTTTTTTCAATAGTATTTTTCTTTTTTGTATTTGGAATTTGAGATTGAGTTTCTGTACCGATACCTCTTTTGTACCTCTTTTTTTCAACAATAACAGTTTTACCTACTTCAATATTTCTTTTTGGTGCAATTAAAGGTTTTGAACCCAACTTTAAACTTAGGGTCTTACTTTTTTTTGTTTTATCTTTGATATCTGTCATTATAAAAATCTATAAATCAAATTATTCAAGCCATATTTTTCTAGCTTCCATGATTAATTGATCACCTTCTTCTCGTGTTAAATTAAACTCCTCTAATAACCCCGTAACTTTTGTATTTTTATCTCCTTTAACTTCCAAATAGCCAATTAAATCATCTGTTGTCAATCCAGCAAAGTCATCAAGTGTCTTAATATCATTCTCAGCTAACTTAACTACCATTGCTTTTGAAAGTAAATCAAACTGAATTAAATCATTAGATACTTTCATATCTTTAATTTTTGTTTGATTTTCCTCATCTTTATCTGACAAAAATTTCTTTGCTCTGTCTATTAATTCTGTAGCGATTTCTTCATCAAAACCCTCTATAGATAATAATTCTGATTTATCTGTATCTATTACTTCTTCTACACTCCCGAACCCCTCACTTACAAGTAGCTGTGCAAGTGTTTCATCAACATCTAAAGATGAAACGAATATATCTGTTTTATTTGTAAAGTCTTCTTGTCGCTTAGATGACTCTTCATCCTCAGTTAATATATCAATCTCGTATCCAGTTAATTCAGTTGCAAGTTTAACATTTTGACCTCTTCTTCCTATAGCAAGACTTAAGTGTTCCTCAGATACTACAACTTCAATTTTATTTTGGTCTTCATCAAGAACAACTTTTAAAACTTCAGCAGGAGAAAGTGAAGCAATTGCTAAATTTGCAACATTATCAGACCAATTTATAATATCAATTTTCTCTCCTTGTAGCTCATTAACTACTGCTTGAACTCGACTACCTCTCATTCCTACGCACGCACCAACAGGGTCAATAGAACCATCTTCTGTAAAAACTGCTATTTTAGCTCTACTGCCAGGATCACGTGCCACACTTTTAATGCTAATAATTCCATCATAAATCTCTGGCACCTCTTGAGTAAATAGTTTTGCCATAAATTGTGGATGAGATCTGGATAAGAATATTTGTGGACCCTTTATTTCTGCGCGCACATCATAAATATACGCTCTTACCCTGTCACCATTACGTAAATTTTCTCTAGGAATTGTTTGATCTTTTCTAATGACACCCTCAGCTTTACCAAGATCTAGTATAATATTTCCAAATTCCATTCTTTTAACAATTCCATTTACAATTTCACCAACCCTATCTTTATATTCGTTATACTGTCTTTCTCTTTCTGCCTCGCGAACTTTTGAATTAATTACTTGTTTTGCAGTTTGTGCCGCTATTCTTCCAAAATCTAAAGGGGGAAGTGGATCAAGAAGTTGGTCACCTATTTGAGCAGCTCCATTTATTTTTTTTGCTGCTTTAAGAGTAATTTCAAGAAATTTATTTTTAACATCATCAACGACGAGCATTTTTCTTGATATTGAAATATCTCCGTTGTCTTGATTAATTTCTACTATCACTTCATTTTCTTCACCATAATTACTCTTTGCTGCTTTAGCAATAGCCTCTTCTAAAGCCTCTATAACAATTAATTTATCGATCATTTTTTCTTGAGCGACAGCTTCAGCAATTCTTAGAATTTCAATTTTATTTGCACTAACCATATGTATCCTTCAGCGTAAAAAAAAAGCGGGCTTAACCCACTTTTGTTTGAATTAGCAATATTTTCGTATGTCTATACACCTGTCGTATTAATAAATCAAGTAAGTAAAATTTGGTTATTTCATAAAGTTAATAGATAGATTTTACCCCCGTTTTCTAATGCTTTTCTCTGATATTTTGAGATTCCATATAATTCATCGTTTTTTTTAAGTATAGATGAACTAAATGTCCCGAAACTATCTTTATATTCATTTAAGAGACTTACAGTGTCTCTAAAATAATCTGGAGAATCAGTAGTCATATATATCGAATTTTTTGATTTTGTTATTTTATTTAAAAGACTTAATATTTCGAAAGAAATTAATCTTCTTTTATGATGTCTTTTCTTTACCCAAGGATCAGGATTAATAAGAAAAATTTTATCAATGGATTTATCTGGCATTGCTTCTAAAAAATAAAAACTATTTAAATTGCTTAAAATTATATTTTTTAACCCAAAATCTAAAATTGACTCAAGTACTTTTGCAATACCATTTAAATAAACTTCGACACCTATAAATAATTCATTTGGTCTAGAAATTGCATTTTTAATCAAAAACTCTCCATTTCCAAAACCAATTTCAATATTGGTAATGTCATAACGATCAGGTATATCTATTTTTCTACTTATTTTATTGTTATTGAGACATTCGATAACGTCCTGATCGAAAGAAAAATCATTATAAAACTTATGTATCAGGTTTCTTTTAGGTAAAGAAATTTTTTTGGATATTTTTCTTCCTTGAAAGGAATAATACTTAGGGTATTTGTTTTTTAATAAAAACAAGAACTTTAAAGTTTTTTTGCTAGGTCAATGTTTTCCCAAGAAAATGATCCATCACTCTCTGCTTCTCTACCAAAATGACCATACGCTGCACTCTTTTTATAAATCGGTTTATGTAAATTAAGGTGATCCCTAATACCTCTGGGAGTAAGATCAATGTTGGATGTAATTTTTTTAATTAGATCTTCATCTGACATCTGAGAAGTTCCATGTGTGTCTACATAGATTGAAAGCGGGTCTGAGACGCCAATTGCATACGCAAGTTGAAGAGTACATTTATCTGCAATCCCAGATGCGACAACATTTTTTGCAATATATCTTGTGATATATGCAGCTGATCTATCAACCTTAGTAGGATCTTTTCCTGAAAATGCACCTCCACCATGTGGGGCTGCTCCACCGTAAGTATCAACTATTATTTTTCTTCCTGTCAGTCCCGTATCTCCATCAGGACCACCTATTACAAACTTTCCAGTAGGATTTATTAATATTTCAGTTTCATTACTAATCCACTCTTCAGGCATAATATTTTTTATTATAGGAATAATAATTTCACTCACTCCTCGTTGATCAAGATTTTCATCATGCTGTGTAGAAACTACTATTTTAGTACATTTCTCTGGTGAGCCATTATTATATTGCAGCGTAACTTGACTTTTAGAGTCGGGTTGTATTCCTGGTGTTTCGCCTTTCTTTCTTTTAAATGCCATTTCTTCTAAAATTTTATGCGAGTAGTATATTGGTGCAGGCATTAATGACGGTGTTTCTTTGCAAGCATAGCCAAACATGATACCTTGATCACCCGCACCTTGATCTTTATTTCCTGATGCATCAACTCCCATAGCTATATCCGCAGATTGACTATGTACACCTGAACAGTCAAAGGAAAACTTTTCCCAGTGAAAACCTTCTTGTTCATATCCAATCTCTTTCACTGCATTTCTTGCAAGTCTCTCGTAATCACACTTATAATTTTCTGGACCTCTTACTTCTCCAGCCATCACAACTTTATTTGTTGTTACTAACGTTTCCATTGCTACCCTAGAATTTTCAGGGTTTTCCTGAGAGAGAAAATCATCAACTACAGAATCTGAAATTATATCACATACCTTATCTGGGTGACCTTCTGAAACTGACTCACTTGTAAAAAGATACTTGTTGCTCATAAGTTTTAACTATTTTGTTTAAGGCGAATAGCATAGCCAATTATAAAAAATAAAACTATTAAAAAATATGCCAAGAGATTTCCATATTCCCTATAGACAGTAGTCTCCAATTTCTCAGGGATTTTCACATCTAAATAAGTAGTTTTGCCAATATTTGTGACATTTAAAATTTCTCCAATTGGGCTTATTAGGCCTGAAAAACCTTTATTAGAAGATCTAACTAGAGGTATTCCAAGTTCAATTGATCTAAAGAGAGCGTGCGTGAAATGTTGTCGAGGACCACTAAAGTTTCCAAACCACCCATCATTACTTATGTTTACTAATAAATTAGTGTTTTTTGAAATACTGTTACGAACGAAGTTTGGAAAAATCACTTCATAGCAAATAAGTGGTAATATATTTGCCTTAAATACCTGGTCACTACTTCCTTTAGTCAATTCGTTTTCAAAAAACTTATTTTCACTAAATAAAATATTCATCAGACCTGATAATGGAAAATACTCTCCAAAAGGTACAAGAATTTTTTTATCGTAAGTAAATCCATTATAATTAATTGAATTATAAAATTTATTTTGATCTCTTCTAATATATCCAACTAACCAGTTTTCTGGTCTACTTGGATTAAGTCCCAATGAGGTTTCGGGGAAAACTGTAATTAAGTTTGAAGACCCCATTGTAGCAGTGTTTTCAATCGATTTCTCTGTCCATTTATCTTTTTGATTAATATATGTATGTATTATTCTTAATTCATTTTCTAAATAGATTGTTTGATTATTATTAATTCTATACGAGCCGTACAAGTATAATAAAGCGAGAATTAAAATCGCAGTATATAAATAAAATTTATTTTTTTTATCAGCAATATAACTAAATATACAAACTGAGCAAAATACAGTTATTAGTCCAAGTCCATAAATTCCAAAAATTGATGCTGATTGTGAGTAACTTAATGACCACGAAAAACTATATCCAACTAAATTCCATGGCAGCCCTGTAAATAACACACTTCTTAACAATTCAAAAATTATCCATATTGAACTGAAATAAAATAATTTTGAGTTAGAGTTGCTCCATAAAAAAGCATTGATAAGTTGCATTACGCCAAAAAAAATAGAGAGAAAAAGAGGAAAAAAAATTAAAATAATTGGGGCAATATAAAATAATTTTGCATCAAGTTCTATTACTGAGTTTGAAACCCAGTACATACTTAATAGAAAAAAACCAAAACCAAAGCAAATACCGTTAAAGAAAAAAATTTTATAATATCTTTTAAAATTTTCAAAAATGTAGTTATTGATTAAAAAGTATGTACCAATTGCTATTAAAGACAAGAATGGAACTTTGAATGGCTCAAAACTAAATGCTAAAAGCATTCCCAATAAGAAACAGGTGGCATGTACGTAAAATCTTCTAAGTGGAATAAATTCCAATAATTTCATTATTTTTTAGGTGTTGTTACTTTAACAGATTTAATTTTCATTGGATCTGCATCTTTTATTTCAAAAGTCGTGCCTGAAGTGTGTTTTATAATTTCTCCTCTTTGCGGAACTCGACCAGTTATTGAGAAAATTAATCCTCCTAGTGTATCAACATCATCATTATCATATGAATTCAAAAATTCGACATTGGTTACTTTTTGAAGTTCATCTATTTCAATTCTAGCGCTTGCCTCGAAAGTATTGAGAGAGGATTTAATAAGCATTGGCAAGTTTTTTTCGTCATGCTCGTCTTCAATTTCACCAGTAATTTCCTCAATTACATCCTCAATTGTAACAAGACCATCAGTACAGCCATACTCATCTATGACAATACCCATATGTAATCTGGTTAACTGCATTTTTAACAATAAATCCAGTACTGGCATTGAAGGAGGGATTTCCAAAATCTCTCGTTTTAAATCTTGAAGAAAATTAGTTTCCATTTTTTTTTGATTTTGGTAATTTACCAAATCCTTTATGTGAATCATGCCAATAATATTATCAAGATTTTTTTCATATATTGGTACTCTAGAGTGAGCTTCCTTTATAAAAACCTCAAGCACTTTATCAAAGCTGTCGTTTAATTCTACTGCACCAATATCAGCTCTTGGTATCATTATATCTGATGATCTAATGCCATCGATTTTTAAGATATTTAGAAGCATCAATCTTTCGTGCTTTGAAATTCCCTCAGTGCCTTTTAAGTCATTATCTAAAACAGTTTCAATACTTTGTTTTAGATTGTTATTTCCAGTATTTTTCTTAGAAAAAAATTTTTTAAATAATTTTCTGATCATGATAAGTGCTTTATATTATTAAATATTATATTTTCGAACTTATTCATTCGCTTAAACTGTTTTTCGGTATTGTGATCATAACCCAACAGATGAAGCATGCCATGTATAGTCATCTTACACAAATAGTCATACTTTGTAACGTTTTGTTCAATGGACTCCTCTAATAAAGTTTGATTTGATAAAACAATGTCGCCTAAAAGGTGAATGCCATCTGAAGAAGACAGCATTGGAAATGATAGAACATTTGTTGGTTTATTTTTATTTCTATATTGATTATTGAGTTTTTGAATTTCTTTATTTGAGGTTAAAAAAATACTAACGACAATATCTTCATCAGTTTTTATATCCATATGCTTAAGCGTTTCATTTACAGCTTCTCCAATATATTTTTTAAAATGTGGAAAATGTTTTTTCCATCCTTTGTCCTGAATGTTATAAGCTATCTTATTCATTAATTATTATTTTTGATCAAAGAGGTCTTTTATTCGGTCATCGTATGAGTCATACGCATTGATAATTTTTGTGACCATTTCATCTCTAACAATATCTTTTGATCCTAGCTCAACAACTTCAACATCGTCAATTTTTTCTAGGATCTTTATTGATTTTAATAACCCTGAGTTGCTTTTTCTATTGAGGTCTATTTGAGATGGATCACCTGTAACTACCATTCTAGAATTTTTACCACACCTAGTTAGGAACATTTTTATTTGTGTATGCGTTGCATTTTGGGCTTCATCTAAGATGACAAATGAATTATTTAATGTCCTGCCTCTCATAAAAGCTAAGGGAGCTATTTCAATTTCAGTGGATTCAATTTTTCTTGCCGCTATATCTGATGGCATAAGATCGTAAAGACTGTCATACAATGGTCTCAGGTAAGGATCTACCTTTTCTTTTAAATCACCAGGCAAGAAACCAAGTTTTTCTCCAGCTTCTACTGCTGGTCTAGATAAAATTATTCTGTCGAATTTATTATCTAGTAATTGAGAAACTGCCGCTGCAACTGCTAAGAATGTTTTACCTGTTCCGGCTGGACCGACCGCAAAGATAATTTTCTTTTTTTGAAGAATATCTAAATAATGATTTTGCATTTTACTTTTACCAATAACATCAAGTTTTGCTGTCTTGGTGACTGTCAAGTTTCTTATTTTATCATTTTCATTTAAAAATTGCATTTTTAGATTCTCCTGCATTAGATTAATATTATTTCCTTTTCTATTAGATTTTAAATCCTGTTGTGTTTTTAAAATTGCATTTCGTAAAATATTTCTGTATTTTTTTTCACCTTTAATATTTAGTTGATTACCTTTTTGAAAGACCTTAACAGGAAGCTGATCTTCAAAAAAATTTAAATTTTCATTGTTAACTCCAAATATCTCTACAACATTTAAGTTATCAATATTTATTATGGAAGATCCTGATGTCAGGTCCTTTAGATTTTCGGATATGGGTTTTAGTTGTTTATTTTTCAAATTAAGCGGATAATCAATTTTTAACAAATACCATATAAGCTCTTGTGGTTGCAAGACGTAATATCAATATCTTTTTCATGACCTGGTACTAGATCATTGGACTTGATATAAACTGATTGCATAAAGGGCGTTCTTCCAAAAAAATACTCAGGATTACTTAAACTTTGATTCTCAATTAAGACTTTTACAGTTTTATTACAAAACTGGTTATTAAAGGAGTATTGTATTTTCTTTAATTTTTCTTGCAATACTACCAATCTTTCTTTTTTTACTGAAATTGGAGTGTCGTCGACTTCTGTCGATGACTTAGTTCCTGGTCTTGAACTGTAAATAAATGAATAAGATTGGGTAAACTCGATATCATCAATAAGTTTTAATGTATCATTAAAATCTTGATCTGTTTCACCTGGATAGCCAACAATAAAATCTGAGGATATTTCTATATCTGGTTTTGCTTTCTTTAACCTATCGATAGTTCTTCGATAAAAATTAGGATCATATTTTCTGTTCATTTTTTTTAAAATTGATTCTGAACCAGATTGAACCGGCAAATGAATAAATGGCATTAGCTTATCATTTGTAGCATGTAGATTAATTAAATCATCACTCATATTTACTGGATGCGAAGTTGTATATCTAATTCTTTTCACGTTTTCATTTTTACTAATTTCTTCTATAAGGTCAGAAATATTTACTCTTACTCCATTGTTAATAGAGTCATAAGCATTAACATTTTGACCCAGTAAGACAATTTCTTTTGCGCCATTATTAGTAAGAACATTTGCTTCTTTTGAAATCGATTCCAAAGGACGGGAGTACTCTGGTCCTCTTGTGTAAGGAACAACACAGAATGAACAAAATTTATCACAACCTTCCTGAATAGTTATATACGATGAAACACCTTGCTTTCTTTTTTGTTCACTTAAATAGTCAAATTTTTCATTTACAATAAATTCAGTGTTGAGCTGTTTAGGGTATTTTTTTAAATCATCAATCATTTGTGGTAGTAAATGATAACTTTGTGGACCTAAAATTATATCAATCGACTTATTTTTATTAAACATTTCTGAATTTTCAGCCTGGGCTACACAACCGACAACAGCAATAGTTTGTTCTTTCTTATATTTGTTAACTCTTCCAATATCAGAATAGAGTTTATGGGCAGCCTTATCTCTTATATTGCATGTGTTAAATACAATCAGATCTGCATCCTCTGCATATTTATTTAGCTTCAAACCTTTATTTTCTAAAATTGACGTTATTTTCTCACTATCGTAAATATTCATTTGGCATCCATAAGATTTTACAAAAAAAGTTGAAAGGTTCATTTAATTAACTTTTATACTTTGATTTAAACCACTTAATATTTGCTTCTCACAATGAGCTGCCAATTCTTTTCTATTCTTAAAGTTATTTACGCTCATGAGATCATGAAAAATGATATCAACTGTAATTCTACCAGATCTAAGAAAATTTGCCATTGCTGCGACCATTGAGGTATCTCCGACCCAAGCAATGTTTCGTCTTAAATAAATTCCCATTGGAACATTATTTAACTTGGAATAACATATTGAAATTGGCTGAATATTAATTTCATTATTGTTGTCAAAAGCACACTCAAGCATAGAGGATTTAAAATTCTTGATGCCATTTCCATCTGACGTCGTCCCTTCTGGAAAAATAATGAAATTTTCTCCGGCTTTTAATTTTTTTTGAATTAAATGATTATATTCAATGATTTTATTTTTATTTTCATTATCTATAAAAAAAGTATTACTTAATATTGCTAAGAAACCAAAAATTCCCATGTGAGATACTTCTTTCTTAGCTATAAACCTTGCATTTAGTAATGTTCCTAAACAAATTATATCAAACCATGAAACATGGTTTGCTATATAGAGAACTCCCATATTTTTTTTGTTAAGTTTTGTTTTATTAAAATTAATATTAATACCGGTAACTATTTTTATCATTTGATAAAAATAAAGAGGATAAATCTTCTTTAACTTAAATCCAATTATGTTACAAAAAACTTGAACGGGTATTGAGAAAACTATAATTAAAAATAGAAGAATTAAAATAAAAATAAGTCTCAAAATAGACATTTAATTATTTTTTTTTATTTTAATTCCATAAAGCTCTAACCTGTGATCAACAAGTCTGTATCCTAGAGACTTTGCAACTGAACGTTGAATCTCTTCAATCTCTTCATTTGTGAATTCATGAATTTCTCCTGACTCAATATCTATCAAATGATCATGATGATGGTCTTCAATGGCTTCATATCTTGATCTACCATCTTTAAATTCATGTTTTTCAATAGCACCATATTCTTCAAAAAGTTTTACAGTCCTGTAAACTGTTGCAATACTAATATTCTTATCTTGCTCATTGGCATTTAAAAATATTTCATTTACATCAGGGTGGCCATTGGCACTCATCTCTGTGATAACATCGGCAATAATATTTCTTTGCTCTGTCATTCTTAATCCTTTATCTCTGCACATTTTTTTTACATCAATCATATAAACAGCTCAAAAATAATTATTTATATATAATGGTTTTGGGTCAATTTTATCAATCATATTATTATCAATTATTTTTGGTAATTCGTACAAATTATAATCTATTAAATGAAAATTCGCTTTAATTTTAAGGAAACTTTTATTTTCTAGCGATTTTTTATGTAAATTAATATCACAAATATATATTGTTGCATTGTTGTACCTGAACTTTTCGTTATCAAAATTAACTAATGTAGGTTGATTAATGCTCTTTTTTCCTTTGAATGATTGAATAAAAAATTCATTATTTCTAAAGTGTAAAATTATACATTTTGTTTTCCTAATTTTACTCAGTTCCATTTTAGAATTAATTAATTCAAATTTGGACAATCCAAATATATTTAAATTCATAGTTAATCTAAGAGCCTTGGCAAAAGTTAATGCAGATCTAATACCAGTAAAGCTTCCTGGTCCTGTAATAATGTAAATTGATTTTATTTTTTTTATATTTGTACGTGATTTTTTTAAAAATTTATCAATCTCAATAATTAATATTTCAGAAATATTTTTTTTTATTTTTAATTCTTTATTAACTAATTTACCATTATGTATTAAAGCTAATCTAAATGATTGAGTAAAATCTAAAATAAGAAACATAATATTGCTATTTTTTACATATAGACTAAAAATTAGATGATATGAATAATTTTTTTTTTAATAATTTAAGCAAAAATTATTTTTTATTTTTAATAATTTTCTCATCATATACTTTACCTGCTTTTTCTGAATCTGGTGTTTCGGTATTCATGTATCATAGATTTGGAGAAGACAAATATCCTTCAACCAATGTTAGTGAAGAGCAATTTTTTTCCCATATAGATTATATTCTTAGTAATGAAATTAAGGTAATTAAGTTAGAAAAATTGATTGAAGATCTAGATCGAAATAAAAAATTTAATGAAAAGACTGTGGCGTTTTCTGTTGATGATGCATATAGTTCATTTTATAAAATTGCTTGGCCAATTTTTAGAGACCGTGAAATTCCTGTCACTTTATTTGTGTCTACTGAGATAATTGACGATAGAACAAACGGTTACATGACTTGGGAAGAAATCAAAACATTTGTTGATGAGGGCGGAAGTATTGGTCAACATACATCCTCACATTTACACATGCCATTAAATTCCATTTCAGAAATAAAAGAAGACATTTTAAATTCTCATAAAAGTTGGATTAAAAATATTGGTTACATACCTAAACTTTTTGCCTATCCTTACGGAGAAACTAGTAATGAAGTAATTGATATACTCAAGGAGTTTGATATTTCGCACGCATTTGGTCAACACTCTGGGGTTATTTCCAGTTTTGATAATCGATACTATTTACCTAGGTTTTCACTCAATGAAAGATTTGGAGATATTGATAGATTTGAATTTGCAGTTAATGCTTATTCTCTAAATATAAAGGATTTTTTGCCAGGAGATATGTTTTTAATCGATAACAATAAACCTTTAATTGAGTTTAGTATTTTGAATAATTTAAAAGGAAGCCCTATAGATTGTTTTTCTAATCCTGGTGGCAAATGGGATAAGCAAGAAATAATAAATATAAAAAAAAATAGATTCCAAATAAAATTAAAAGAAGACTATTTAAGTGGAAGGGCGCGCCTGAATTGTACAACAAGGGTTGATGATATATGGTATTGGTTTGGATATCAGTTTTTAGTTAAATGATATCAGTAATCAGTTGTAGCTGCTGATCAATGTTTATGTTTTCAAAATCTTGAAAGTCATTTATTTCAATAATGTTTTTAATTTTATCAATATAATTATCTTCAATAGAGTAACTGGATAAAAACTCAGCTAAATAAATACCTTTCAGAGGTATCTTATTAGAACGCAACACAAATCTATTAATACGAAACTCATTATAGTGAAAATTTGTATTTAGATTTTTCATATATGACGCTACAGACTCACTTAAATTATTAAAAGATTTAATTTTATATTTTGCATCAGTTTCTCTTTCATTTGGAATGATACCCTCGTTAGTTTTGCCCCAAATGTACTGCCCAAAAAGCGCATTACCCTCGTATGCGAATCTGGAAGTACCCCATCCACTCTCTATAACAGCCTGAGCTAGTGCGAGCGAAACGGGTATTTCATCAACTTTTATTAGTAGAGAATCTAATGTATCGGCCTTATACTCTTCCATTAAATTATGAATCCAAATAGCTTCTTTTCGTGATATTTGGTTAATACTACTTTTGACTAATTTTATTTTCTGGTTCAAAGATGACAGTTTACTATTCTCTTGGACTATTAACGGCAATGTAATTTTTATAAATAATTCTTTTCTATTCTTGATGGATTTTATACTTTTTAGATCCTTAGGTAGTTGAGAAACTTTTATATTTGGAATTGACTTAGTTTCTCTGATTTGATCAATCCTAATATCGTGAATTAGTTCATTTTGCTGCAGAGATTTTGCAGTTTTTAAATCAATTATGTAAGAAGCCTGCACATCTTTTTCAGCATAATTTAAAAGTACATCTTTCTGTATATAAGACTTTTGATAAAAGGTATTGGCGTATATCAGCGAAGTTAAAACCGATAAGACGATAAGTAAAAAAATAAAATAATATATTTTAAATAGAAACTTTATATTTTTATCTTGAGTAATTAAAATATTCATATCGAGTTTTCTTCTATAGTACCTGCTCAACTTTTTTGACTTCAGGAACATTATGTTTAAGCATATTTTCGATACCATTTTTCAATGTAACAGTTGCACTTGGACAACCTGCGCAACTCCCTTTTAAGGAAAGATAAGCTGTGCCACTTTCATATTTTATAAATTTTACATCTCCACCATCTTGCATAATTGCTGGTCTGATCTTTGATAATAATATACTATTGATCATATTAACCACTTTAAGGTCATCGTCATGAAACTGTATAGTATCTAATTCATTACGGTCGTCGTCTTTTTTATTAATAGCTGGGAGGCCAGAATTAAGATGATTAGAAATTACATGTAATATTGAAGCCTTAAGTTGATCCCAGGTATAATCATCTTTATTAATTGAGATACAATTTTTGTTAAATAATATATTTTCAATCCCTTTTATTTTGAAAAGTTCGTCTGCTAGTATTGAGTTTCTGTTTTCTTGAGATTTATTGAATTCAACTGGTTTTTCACAAAGCTCATGATCAGTAAGGATGAACTTTAATGAATTTGGATTTGGAGTTGATTCGGTCTGTATGAACATAATGTTTCTAAAGTTATATAGATAGATTCATAAATTTTTAAAGTTTTGATACAGTTATTTATTAAGTTACTGAAATTAAATTGGTTTTTAATCTGATCGAGATGCTAAATCATCTATTAGCTCGTCTGAAAGTCCTTGTGGAATTATAACAATAGGCACAGGTAATTTTCCAGATTTTTGTCCTGCCAAAAGTGATACAAGTGGTCCAGGCTGATCTGACTCAGCCGCAGCTAGAACAAGAAATCTAATTGCGTTGTCCTCTTCTAGTGTCTCTATGATTTTTTCACTTGTGGTTCCCTCTTTTATCATAAGCTCAGGTACAATATTAGTTAGATCATTAATTACTTTAGACCACTTTTGAAGTTTTTCTTGTGCTTTCTCTCTTGCTTCTTGAAGTATTATATCTTCTATTGACTGCCATTGTTGAGGATCAAATTGCTCTATGACGTTTAACAATGTTACTCCTCCCTTTGTACTCTGCGCACGCTTAGCAGCAAACCTGATCGCAACATTCAACTCTGCAGAGTCATCAACTATTACTAAAAATTTTGATCTATGCTTCATTTCTGTGTAGTCCTACAATGTCATATACATCATTAATTGTTTTTCGCGCAACTTGATTTGCTTTATTTTGACCATCTAACAAGATTTCTGAAAGATAGCCTATGTCTTGCATCAGTTTTTTAATTTCTGTTGTTATTGGATTTAGTCGTTCTATCAACACATCTGATAAATCAGACTTAAATTTTGAAAAATTTTGACCTTCATATTGTTCAACTAGCTTATGTTTTTCAATTTCAGAAAAACCTGAATAGATATTAAGCAAGTTATTAACTTCTGCTAATTTTTGTACTTCCTCAATTTTTCCTGGCATCACTGAATCTGCAGTTTTTGCTTTTTTTATCTTTTTTATAATTTCATCACTCTCATCTAAAAGACTAATGCGTGAGTATTCAGATAGATCTGATTTACTCATTTTTTGATTTCCATCTTTAAGAGACATAATTCTCGAAATATTCTTATTTATAATTGGCTCAGGAATGGGAAAAAAATCCTCACGATTAAAATCGCGATTAAATTTCTGTGCAATATCTCTAGTGAGTTCAAGATGCTGCTTTTGATCGTCTCCAACTGGAACATGTGTTGCTTTATAAACTAGTATGTCAGCAGCCATTAAATTAGGATAAATAAATAGACCTGAACTAGCATTCTCTTTATCTTTCCCAGCTTTGTCTTTGAACTGTGTCATTCGATTCAACCATCCCATTCTTGTAACGCAATTAAATATCCAAGCTAGCTCTGAATGAGCGGATACACTGCTTTGATTAAATATTACACTATTCTTTGGATCTATACCGGACGCTATGTAAGTTGCTGCAACTTCTAAAGTATTTCTTTTTAAAACCTTAGGGTCTTGTTTTACAGTTATCGCATGTAAATCAACTATACAAAAAAAACAATTATAGTTATTTTGCATGTTCACAAAGTTTTTAATTGCTCCAAGATAATTACCTATATGAAGATCGCCTGATGGTTGAACACCTGATAAAACTGTATTGTTATTAATTTTACTCATTTTTGTAAAATCTTTTTAATTTCAGAATATTTAAACGGCTTGTAAAATGAAATTAGAATAAAATAAAGCAATATTGAAGAAAGTACTGAAAATAAAAGGAATATAATTTCATAGCCTTGAAGAAAATTAAATAGAATTTCCAAATAGTTTTCTAAAAAAACTAAATACAAATACATGATTAAGGAGACAATAATAATAATTATGCCAGGAAAGATGATTCTACTACTAATTTGATAATAATTATTTTTATACAAGCTATAATTCATTAATAAAACGCTTATCCATGCTGATATACTAGTAGCTATCGGAATTCCGATAAAACCTAAATTGACAAATAAGACTAAACTTAACGTTGTATTTATAACTAAATTTATTGCAGTAATATACAATGTAGGTCTTGCATTTTCATATGCAAAAAATATTGGTGTATAAATTTTCATTAGAATAAATGCTACAAGACCTAAAGAATATAATTTGAGAGCTTTAGAAGTAAATAATGATGAGTTTTCGTTAAATTCACCTCTTTCGAAAAGTACAGCTATAATTTGCTCTGAAAGTGCAAAAATTCCTACAGATGCAGGAACCGCGAGCAGCAATGAGTAAACTAATGTTTGTTCTATCGTTTCATGGATTTTTTCAAAACTTTCTGATCTTATCTTACTTGAAATTGAGGGTAGCATAGCAACACCAATTGCTATGCCAATAAGGGCAAGAGGCAATTGATAAATGCGATCAGCATAATAAAGGTATGAAATAGCACCACTCTCATAAGAGGCAATGATTGTTCCAATTAAAATATTTATCTGCAACAACCCAGATGAAAAAAAGCTTGCTATAAACAACTTTATAAAACGCTTAACGTAACTATCGAATATTTTTCTAGTAAAGAAAAAAAATATTTTTTCTCTAGCTAGAGCAATAATAAGAAATATGATCTGTAACAGACCAGCAATAATAACACTCCATGATAAGAATGTTAAAAAATCACCCGCTGTGTAAGCTGCAGTGATCAATGCTATTATCAATGTTATATTTAATATTATTGGAAGAGCTGCTGACAATGCAAACTTGTTATGTGAATTAAGAATTGATGAACAAATTGATGAGATACTTATTAAAATTAAAAAAGGAAAAATAATTCTTGAAACTGCAACTAGCTCATTAAATTTTTCATTATCGTTTGTAAATCCAGGGGCTAAAATCGCAACAAAGGATGGCATAAAAACTTCAATTATTAAAACTAACAGAGATGAGGCTGCTAAAAAAATCAGAAAAATACTACCTGAAAATTTTTTTGATTCATGCCTTAGATTATCTTTAATCAATTTAGTATAGATGGGTACGAACGCTGAGTTCAGTGCTCCTTCCGAAAAAATTCTTCGAAACGTATTTGGTAGCCTAAAAGCAACAAAGAAAATATCAGCTATTACTCCTGTACCTAAAAAGTTAGCAAATATTATGTCTCTTAAAAAACCAAAAACTCTACTAATCGATGTAAATAAAGAGTAAATAAGTGAGGACCTTATAACGTTCATATAAACATTGTTTATTAATCTATTTTGATTTAAATAACTTCAAAAATAAAGGTTCATTCAATATATATCTTTTGAAATTGAAAAGCAGGTAAAAACCTATATAAATTCCAAAAAAAGAAAATATGACAAAAAAAGATAGAGAAGAGCATTTCAGCGAAAAAGAAGCGTTAGTGTTTCATACCCAAGGCAAGCCAGGCAAAATAGAAATTAAAGCTACGAAACCTTTAGAAACACAAAGAGACCTTTCATTAGCCTACTCACCTGGTGTTGCGGCTCCTGTGAATGCTATAGCAGAAGATATAAGCACAGTTTACGACTATACAAGTAAAGGTAATATAGTTGCAGTAATATCAAATGGAACTGCGATATTAGGGCTTGGAAATTTAGGAGCTCATGCATCAAAACCAGTTATGGAGGGAAAATCTGTTTTATTTAAAAGATTTTCAGATATCGACTCAATTGATTTAGAAATTGATACGGAGGATGCTGATAAATTTATTAACTCTGTAAAGTATTTAGGACCATCTTTTGGAGGAATAAATCTGGAAGACATTAAAGCTCCTGAATGTTTTATAATTGAAGATTCACTAAGAGAACAAATGGATATACCTATTTTCCATGATGATCAACATGGAACAGCAATTATATCTGCTGCAGCGCTTATAAATGCAATGGATCTTACAGGAAAAAAAATTAATGAAGCCAAAATTGTTGTTAATGGAGCAGGTGCTGCAGGTATTGCATGTCTGGAGCTCTTAAAAGCAATGGGTATGCCAAATGAAAATGCAATATTGTGTGATACCAAAGGAGTTATTCATACTGAAAGAAAAGAAAATATGAACCAATGGAAATCCGCACACGCAGTAAAAACAAAGTGCAGAACTCTTGAAGATGCATTAAACGGAGCTGATATATTTTTTGGTCTCTCAATTGGTAATATCATTAGTCAAAAAATGGTTTTATCTATGGCAGAAAAACCAATTATTTTTGCAATGGCTAACCCTGAACCTGAAATATTGCCTGAAAAGATTAAAGAATGCAGAAAAGATGCGATTATTGCTACAGGAAGATCAGATTATCCTAATCAGGTTAATAATGTCTTAGGATTCCCCTATATATTTAGAGGTGCATTAGATGTAAGGGCAAAAACAATTAATCTTGAAATGAAGATTGCTGCAGCTAAAGCAATAGCTGATCTAGCCAAGGAAGATGTACCAGATGAGGTAGCCAATGCTTATCCTGGGAAAAGACCTCAATACGGTCCAGATTATATTATCCCTTCTCCCTTTGATCCAAGACTTATTAGTAAGGTTCCTCCGGCAGTTGCTAAAGCAGCAATGGATACTGGTGTTGCAAGGAAAGCAATTGTTGATATTGAAAATTATTCGAGTGAATTATCTGCTAGGCTCAATCCTTCTGCAGGTCTTCTACAAAAAGTTTTTCAAGAAGTAAAAGAAAATCCAAAAAGAGTAATTTTTACTGAAGGTGAAGAAGAGGACATGATCAGAGCTGCAGTAATTTTTCATAATAATAGAATGGGTACTCCGATATTAATCGGAAGAGATGATGTCATAAAAGACAAAATGCAGGAAATGGGATTAGATTTTTTTGATCAAATGGAAATTCACAGCACTAGGAATAAATCTGAACACGATAGGTATGCCGATCATATCTATCATCGTTTACAAAGAAAAGGATTTTTAAAAAAGGATTGTTTAGATCTACTAAATCAGGAAAGAAATGTTTTCGCAGCATGTATGGTATCTTTAAAGGAAGCTGATGCAATGGTTTGTGGTTTAACAAGAAGCTATGCTGCATCATTAGAAAGTATTGAATATGTTCTTGATCCAATACCTAATAAAACCATTCTTGGCCTGACTGTGATGTTATGTAATGGAAGAACTATTTTTGTCGCTGACTCAAATGTACATGATATGCCTAACGCTTCACAATTAGCAAATATTACGCAAGAAAGTGCTGAAGTAGTGAGAGAAATATTTGGTATTGAACCGAGAGCTGCGCTTGTTTCATACTCAAACTTTGGTAAACCATTTACTGAAAGGTCAGTATATATGAGAGATGCAAAAAAAATTCTTGATGAAAGAAATGTTGATTTTGAATACGACGGAGAAATGGGCGCTAATACTGCACTGAATGAAAATTTAATGAGTCTTTATCCATTTTGTAAATTATCTGGCCCTGCAAACTTATTAATTATGCCAGCTATACACAGTGCAAGCATATCGACTAAGATGCTTCAGGAATTAGGAGGGGGTACACTAGTTGGACCATACTTGGTTGGCTTTAAGGAAAGTATACAAATCGCTCCTTTAGGAGCAAATGTTGCTGACATTGTTAATTTAGCTGCATTATCAGCCTTTAAAAGTTAGTTTTTCAAAAAATTCGCGATCTCTTTAAGCGCTTGCTTTGCCTCAGGTAAAAAACCAAATATTTGCCAAACATGAGGTAGATTGTTGTATACACTTAAAGTCACTTCATTGTTTCCATCTTTTATCTTAGACTCAAGATCCAGGGAGTCGCTATACAGTATTTCAATATCACTAACTTGTATCAAGGTTTTTGGATAGTTTGAGTATTTTGCAAATACTGGGGATATAAGAGGATTTTTATAATCTTGATTTGGGGCGTACCATTCTTTGACAGTTTTCTGCATAGAGAGCGACGTGTTTAACCAATTATCATAAGATAAATAAGGATCTAACTTTGAATTTTCCTTGATGCTTCTTCCTTTGCCAGTTAGGTCTGTCCATGGAGATAATAAAAATAGTTTTGAAGGTAATTTTTGATTTAGTTCTTGTAATTTTAATGTGCTGACCAAAGTTAAATTGCCACCAGCTGAGTCCCCTCCAAAATAAATACTTTCATTTTTAAATCCTCTTTCTAATAAGGCATTATAAGTGCTTATAGTTTCTTCGATTGCTTTAGGAAAATTACTTTCAGGTGATAATGAGTAATCAATAGCAAATATTTGAATTGAAGACAATTTAGCTAATGTTATAAGCATATTTTGATGTGTCTCCGGTGATCCAGCTACATAACCTCCTCCATGAAGATAAAGTATACATTTTTCTTTATCGGAATTTTTATCTTTAAAATGTAAAGTTCTAGTTTCATTTAAATAAATTTCTTTAATATCGATAGATGATTTGCTTTTATTGAAGATTAATTTTTGTAAAAGTTTAGAGCCTAGTGAACTATCTTGATCAACGTAACCTTCCTGGTTCATCAACTTTCTTGCTTCGATGTAGGATCTTTCTTCAACAGGAGGCTGAACATCTTTTACATATTTTTTAAGCATGAAGTTGAGTATTTTTGAGTGTATGCTCATATCAAATTATTTAGTTTTTTAAAAGCTGATCCCAAATTATTTTTGATATATCAATCTTGTGAAGTTTTTTGATTTCTTGTATGCAGGTTGGTGACGTAACATTAATTTCCGTTAAATATTGACCAATTACATCAATGCCTACAAAAAAAAGTCCTTCATCTTTTAAAAATCCCTTGATTTCTCTACAAATATTTAAATCTTGTCTTGATATTTTGACTGCTTCGCAATTTCCTCCCACATGAATATTTGAGCGTATTTCATTGTTCTTAGGTATCCTTCTCAAAGCTGCAATTGGTTCTCCATTGACAAGAATTATTCGTTTATCTCCATGTTTTATTTCTGGAAGAAATTTTTGAATTATAAATGGCTCTTTAAGCTGGTCTATGAAACGTTCGATGATTTGATTATAGTTTTCATCTTGTTTATCAAGTAAAAATATACTTTCGCCTCCATTGCCGTAGAGAGGTTTAATTACGCACTTTCCATTTTGTTTTATAAAATCATTTATTTCTTTTTTTTCTCTAGTGATAACTGTTGGGGGTATTATTCTTTTATAAGATAGCATTGAAATTTTTTCTGGTGCGTTTCTTATCCCATTTGGATGATTGATAAACTTAGTAGGTCCTTTTACTTGTTCTAAGAGATGCATAGAAGAAATGTATTCCATGTTATAAGGCGGATCCTGTCGAATGAAAACATAATTAAAATTATCAATCCTTACTTTTTTTGGATTACCAATTACATAATTTTTTAATTTATTATCTTTAAAAGAAATTTCTCTAGCCTGAGCATATAGCAAATTATTTTTAAATGTCAGACTACTTGGTAAAAAATAAAAATTCTTATTTTTTCTTTTTTGGGACTCTAGAATTAATGGTAAGGAACTATCAGTCTTAATATTAAGCTTATCAATTTCATCAATTTGAAAACCTACTTTCATTTAAGTTAAAATTCATCAGTTTTAATTGAGATATAGTCAATCACTTCTTCAACACCATATACTTCTCTAGCAATATTTATTACTAAATCTCTTTCATCCTCGCTTCCAGCAATACCTATGATGTATACCAGCTTATTAACTGTCTCAATGCTATAATTTAATGAATTAACATTTTCATTCAGTATAAGTTTTCCTTTTACCTTTGTGCTTATAACAAGATCATCAGCGAAGTTAATTATATTATCTGATTTTGATATTTGGATTTCATTGATAACAGTTTGCACCCCTTTTACTCCCCAGGCAATCCGTGTTGCTTCAATTTTTAGATCTATATTCTCTATTGTCCCGGTCAATAACACTCTTCCTTGTGATACCTCAACATCAATATTAAAAAATAATTTTTCGTTTTGGTCAAAATATGTATTTTTTATTAAAGCTTTTATAATTGTATCATCAACAAACTCTCCAATTGATCTATCCTCTTGATTGACTGTTACTACCTTTACAGCTGTGCCGGTTGCTACTTGTGCACAGTGAGCTATCAAGATAGAGGGTAAGATTATATAAACTAAAGTATAAACAAACTTAATGTGCATTATAAAAAATTATTATATATCAAAATTAATATCATTGTTTATTTTTTATTAGTAGCTGATATACCTCTCTTTTTGAAAGATTAAAGAAAGTTGCAATAATTTTTGAAATTTTCGAAGTATTAAGCCCCGCAGCAATAAGTTGATCAGATAATATTGAAATTTCTTCATTTGAAATTTTATTTTCTTTACTGTGGTAAAGAGGCTTAACCACGAATGTTATCTCACCTAAAATTTTTTTTCTGTTTCTCAATTTTTCAATTACTTCTGTAATATTAGAGTTAATGATTTCCTCATTCTTTTTAGTTAATTCTCTTACAAATGTTATTTCACAACAACCATAATGATCATTGATAAAATTAAGTGTTTTTAGAATTCGCAGAGGTGATTCAAAAAATATTACTGCGCATTCAAGTTTTTTTATCAAATCCAATTCTTTTAGAGCTTCATTTTTATGTCTTGGAAAAAAACTTCTAAACATAAAAGATTTTTGAGCAAAACTTGATAAAACATAGCTTGATATAGTTGCTGATGGGCCAGGTAATGAAAATACATTAATTTTTTTTTCGTCACAAATCTTTATAAGATCTGAACCAGGATCCGAAATTATTGGCGTACCGGCATCAGATATTATTGCAATTGATAATCCCGCTTGTAATTTTTTTATTATTAGTGGAATAGAGTTTTTTGAGTTGAATTTATGAAATGGTTTTAGTTGAGTTTTAATGCCATACTTATTCGTTAATTTTTTACTTATGCGAGTATCTTCACATAAGATTAAATCTACACATGAGAGAATTTTTAGAGATCGTAGGGTAATATCACCTAAATTCCCAATTGGAGTTGCCACAATGTATAATCCATTTTGAACCTTTTCGTATTCTAATAATTCATTAATATAATGATTGTTTAATTTTATATTCATATGTATCTAAAAAAAAAAATTACACTGCTAATAGCTGTCTTTATGTTCATTGGCTTTCTAAGTTGTGAGACTCCAACTAATTACCAAAATGAAACTACCACATATAATAAATCTATAAAATTAGATAATAAGAATATAAATAATAATTCTTTATCATCACAGATTTTGGATGAAGAAAAAGATACTGCTCAAAGGGAATTTCTTAATATTGTTTTGATGCTCCCTTTAAGCGGTAAACATTATCAAATAGGTAAATCGTTATTAAACTCTGCTCAATTAGCAGTTGAAAAAAAAAATAATAAGAAAATTGTATTTACAATAATTGATACGGGTAATGAAGAACAGCTATTATCTCAATTATATAGCGTACTTGAAGATGATATAGATATAATTATCGGGCCAGTTTTCACAGATAAAGTAAATCAGGTCAGAGAGGTTACAAAAAATAAAGATATACCCATTGTTGCATTTTCTAATAATTCTAAAATACAAGACAACAGGTTATATGTATTTGGGCTTAAATTAGAAGATGAAATAAATGAATTATTAACCTATTCCATTAAGCGTAATTTAAAAAAATATGCTGTATTAGTTCCAAGAAATGAATTTGGAAGTCGTGTTGAAAAAGAAATTAAACAGTTTCAGTCTAAAAATAATTTATCGACCTTTATCTTTACTTTCTATAATCCAAATTCTCCAGATTTTTATGATATTTCAAAGAATGTTTCTAATTTTGAAGAAAGAAAAGCTAATTTAGAAAAGAAAATTAAACAATTGGAAAATGAAAATTCTGAAAAAGCTAAAGAAGAATTGAAGAGGTTAAAAAAATTAGATACTTATGGTGAATTAAATTTCGAAGCCTTGATAATTTTTGCACAAAATTTTCAAGAGGTGTCAAACTTCAGCTCCATACTCCCATATTACGACGTAGATCCAAAAAAAGTGCAGTATATTGGTAGTTCATTGTGGGCTAAAAATTTATCACTAAAAGAACCAGGTTTAGATAATGGATACTTCGCTTCACTTAACATAGATAATCGGAGAAAATTTGAGGATATGTATTTAGAAATTTTCAATTCTAAACCACACTCTTTAGCGGCGTTAAGTTATGATATTGTTGGACTCATCAGTAATCTTCATCAAGACAATAACAATTTCACAATAGAAAAGCTGCATAACTCCAATGGCTTTATTGGTATAAACGGATGGTTTAAAATGACTTCAAATGGCAATGTCTCACGTCAACCAAAAATATATAAGATAAAGAATCAAAAATTTAGTCTTTTAAATTAATCTGTAAATCTTTCTAAATACGTTTTCATTTTTTTAAATGCTATTGATCGATGACTTATTCTTTCCTTATAATCAAAATTCATTTCACCAAATGTTTTTTTATAACCAATTGGTACAAAAATAGGATCATATCCGAAACCATTTTTGCCTAGAGGGGGAAATTGAACATGTCCATATTTTTTTCCTTCGAATACTCTGTAATTATTATCTGGAAAATAAATGGATAAAGCACAACAAAAAAAAGCTTTTCGAGAGCTCTTGTTTACATAATTATTTTTATAAATTTTTTGGTGTATTTTTCTGATTGCCGTGTTGAAATTTTTATCCTTTCCTGCCCACCTGGCTGAATATATTCCAGGCTGATTACCAAGCGATAAAATACAGAGGCCACTATCGTCAGCTATGGCAGGAATGCCAGATTTTTTGGCAGCATTCTTTGATTTTATTAGAGAATTTTCTTTAAAAGTTTTTCCGTTTTCGATTGGTTCATTGATACAAAATTTTTTTGCAGAGTAAATTTTGAATCCCATTGGCTTTAATAAAGATCTGATTTCTCTTACTTTTCCTTCGTTATGACTTGCAATAACTATTTCTTTTATATTTTTAATCACTTAAACTTTGTTTTTGCATTTGGATGATCTCAGAGATCCCTGATTTCGCAAGTTCTAACATTGAATTAAATGACCTCTCCTCACAAAGCTTTTTTTCCGAAGTCATCTGTACTTCAACTAATTTACCACTTTCTGTTATTACAAAATTTGCATCCACTTCAGCATTTTGATCTTCTTCAAAATCTAAGTCTAAATAAGGCTCACCATTTATAATTCCACAGCTGATTGCGGCAACATATTCACTAATTGGATTTTTTTTTATAATTTTTTTATTAAGCATATGATTTATGCATAATTGAAGTGCGATAAATGATCCTGAGATTGAAGCGGTTCTTGTTCCTCCATCTGCTTGAATAACATCACAATCTATTATTATTTGTAATTCTCTTAGATCTTCTAAATTAACTATAGATCTTAATGATCTTCCAATTAATCTTTGTATTTCCTGTGTTCTACCAGATTGTTTACCTTTTGCGGCCTCTCTAGACATTCTCTCAGAAGTTGATCTTGGTAACATACCGTATTCTGCTGTTACCCACCCAGTCTCTGAATTTTTTAACCATCTTGGTAAATTTCTATCAAGCGACGCACTGCAGATCACATGCGTATCTCCACATTTAATTAAGCATGAGCCTTCCGGATTGCTAGAAAAATTAGGAATTATTTCTATATCTCTTAATTGATTAATATTTCTATTATTTCTCATTGAGTGATAAATTATACTATGTATTGACGAAAATAATATAGATCATTACATAATTAAATATGGCCAAAAATAAAAATAAAAAAAATTTAAACCCTAAGCCAGCCAAATTAGATAAAAATTCTGAGGTAAAAACAGAAGGAGCGGGTGCTGATGATATTGATAAGCTTAAAGAGATAGAAAGTAGGCTTCTAACCAGCCTGGCTGAAAATGAAAATCTAAGAAAAAGATTTGATAGAGAGAAAGAGGACTTAAGCAATTATGTGATTTCAAATTTCGCAAAAGAGATACTATCGGTTCTCGATAATCTCCAAAGAGCTATAGCTTCAGTTAAAGTTGAAGAAGTAAAAGAAAAATCAGACAGTCTTTCACAACTATTCGAGGGAATTGAACTTACCGAAAAACAAATTATATCTACTTTTGAAAGATTTAAGATTGAACAAATTAAATCACTGGGTGAGCAATTTGATCCAAATATCCACCAAGCAATGTTTGAAGTTGAAAAGGATGATCAAGAAGTAGGAACTGTTGCTGAGGTCGTTCAAGAGGGATACAAAATTGGAGATAGACTGCTAAGACCAGCACTAGTAGGCGTGGTAAAGAAAAAAAATAAATAATATCAATAGGATAGTATAATAATAATTATCAACTTCATTTTACTCTTTTTTTAAGCAAGGGGTTGTACTGCAAAATCAACTACCCATATATAGAACACAGATCAATTCAGAGTAAGAATATGGCAAAAGTAATAGGAATAGATTTAGGGACTACAAATAGTTGTATCTCGATAATGGATGGTAAGGACCCTAAGGTTATTGAAAATGCTGAAGGATCTAGAACTACGCCTTCTATTATAAGTTTTGGAAGTGATGAAGAAAAATTGGTTGGACAACCTGCAAAAAGGCAAGGTGTCACAAACCCCGAAAATACATTTTTTGCGATCAAGAGACTTATAGGTAGGTCTTTCGAAGACCCAATGGTCAAAAAAGATGCTGACATGGTGCCTTTCAAAATCATTAAATCTGAAAATGGTGATGCATGGGTAGAGTCAGGATCTGAAAAATATTCACCATCTCAAATTTCTGCCTTTGTACTTCAAAAATTAAAAGAAGATGCGGAAAGGTATTTAGGAGAAAAAGTTGAAAAAGCAGTCATCACTGTTCCTGCTTACTTTAATGATGCTCAAAGACAAGCTACTAAAGATGCTGGTAAAATAGCTGGACTTGAGGTTGAAAGAATAGTCAATGAGCCAACTGCTGCTGCACTAGCATATGGTTTAGATAAGAAGGATGGCAAAACTATTGCTGTATATGATTTAGGTGGTGGTACTTTTGATATTTCAATTTTAGAAATTGGTGATGGAGTTTTTGAAGTAAAGTCAACTAATGGTGATACATTTTTAGGTGGTGAGGACTTTGACACTCGTCTCTTAAATTATCTTGCTGAAGAATTTAAGAAAGAAAATAATATTGACCTTACTCAGGATAAATTAGCACTCCAAAGATTGAAAGAATCTGCTGAGAAGGCTAAGATCGAATTATCATCAACATCTCAAACAGAAATTAATTTACCATTTATTACAGCTGATCAATCAGGTCCTAAGCATTTAAATATCAAGGTGACAAGAGCAAAGCTTGAAACGCTTGTTGATGATTTAATTGAAAAAACTATTAATCCATGTGATGCCGCTCTTAAGGATGCCGGTTTGAGTGCGGGTGAAATTGACGAGGTAGTCTTGGTTGGTGGAATGACAAGAATGCCAAAAGTTATAGAAACTGTAAAAAACTTTTTTGGTAAAGAACCAAATAAAGGAGTGAACCCAGATGAAGTTGTTGCACAAGGTGCAGCTATTCAAGCTGGTATTCTTCAAGGGGATGTTAAGGATGTATTACTGCTTGATGTTACACCTCTATCCCTTGGTATTGAAACTCTTGGTGGCGTCTTTACAAAATTAATTGATAAAAATACAACAATTCCAACAAAAAAAAGTCAGGTCTTTTCGACCGCTGATGACAATCAAACTGCTGTAACAATACGAGTGTGTCAGGGTGAGAGAGAAATGGCTGCTGATAATAAATTACTTGGTAACTTTGACTTAGTAGGCATACCACCTGCGCCTAGGGGTGTTCCTCAAATTGAAGTAACATTTGATATTGACGCTAATGGAATTGTAAATGTGTCTGCAAAAGACAAAGGTACAGGAAAAGAACAACAAATTAAAATACAAGCATCAGGTGGTTTGAGTGAAGAAGAGATCGACAAGATGGTTAAGGAAGCTGAAGCCAACTCGGAAGCAGATAAGAAAAAGCGAGAAGGCGTTGATGTTAAAAACCAAGCAGACACAATGATACACTCTGCCGAGAAAAATCTAAAAGAATTTGGTGATAAGGTTTCTGAGCAAGAAAAGACTACAATTGAAAATGATATTAAGGCTTTAAAAGAAGCTGTCGCTTCAGATGACACTGATAAGATTAAAAGTGGACTTGAAGCATTAACTCAATCGTCTATGAAATTAGGTGAAGCAATGTATAAGGCTCAACAACAAGATGCTCCTAATCCAAAAGAGTCATCTGACAATACAACTGCTGGATCTGACCAGAATAATGAGAAAGTTGTTGATGCTGAATTCGAGGAAGTTAAAGAAGATAATAAGCAATCGTAAGCAGGTAAGCTTATGTCAAAAAGAGACTATTATGAAGTTCTTGGTGTTTCCAAGTCAGCTGATGATTCTGAAATAAAAAAAGCCTACAGAAAATTAGCAATGAAATATCATCCTGATCGTAATCAGGGTGATGCAGATGCGGAAATTAAATTCAAAGAGGCGAGTGAGGCATACGCTGTACTTCATGATAAAGAAAAACGTTCAGCTTACGACCAGTTTGGTCATGCGGCGGTGGATGGTAATACAGGCCAAGGCGGTTTTGGTTTTGATTTTAATTCATCAGCTTTTCAAGATATTTTTGAGGACTTTTTTGGAGACTCATCCTTTTTTGGTGGTGGAGGAAATCGTAGAAGAAAATCAAATAATCGTGGCTCAGACTTAAGATATGATATTACTGTTAGCCTTGAGGAAGCGTTTAATGGTAAAAAATTTAAAGTAAAAATTCCAACTCAAGTTCAATGCGATTCTTGTTCAGGCTCTGGCGCATCTCAAGGAAGTCAGCCAGTAACTTGCCAGTCATGTGGAGGAAGGGGACAGATTCGCTCGCAGCAGGGTTTTTTCTCAATTCAACAAACTTGTCCAACTTGTCAGGGAAGTGGTTCAACTATTTCAGATCCATGCAGACCATGTAACGGAACTGGAAGAACGCAGAAAACAAAGAGTTTGATGGTGAAAATACCAAAAGGCGTTGATGACGGTTCTAGAATAAGACTATCTGGAGAAGGTGAAGCGGGTCTAAACGGCGGGCAGCAGGGGGACTTATATATATTTGTAAATGTAAATGAGCACGAAATATTTGCTCGTGAGAATGAAAATTTATTTGCTGAGGTCCCAATATCTATGGTTGATGCTGCTGTTGGCGGCGCTATTGACATACCGACAATAGATGGCGGTAAAGCAAGGCTAAAAATACCTCAAGGTACTCAATCTGGTGACCAATTCAGATTAAAATCAAAAGGCATGCCTAATGTTCGCAACGGTTATTTAGGTGATTTGTATATTCAGGCAAAAGTTGAAACACCAGTAAATTTAAGTAAGAAGCAAATTGAAATATTGAAATCCTTTCAAGAAACCAGTGATCAAAATGAGAGTCCTTTAGCATCGGCATTTTTTAAAAAAGCTAAGAATTTTTGGAAAACAAAAGCTTAAAAAACTTACTTTTTCAATTATTTCGATTATCCTAAATTAATGAAAAAAATAAAAATTGTCATAACTGGCGTGACCGGACGCATGGGAATGCAAATCGCAAAAAGAGTTTTGAAAGATAAATCACTTGTTTTGTATGGTGCAACTGAGAGAAGTGGGCATAAAGCTATTGGCAAGGATTTAGGTCAATTACTCAAAACGAAAAAATTAAAAATTATAGTCACAGATAATATAATTCCATTATTTGCTAAAACTGACGCTGTTATTGACTTCACAACTCCTGAAGCAACTTTGATACATACAAAATATGCAGCACAAGCAAGAATAGTACATATAATTGGAACTACGGGTTTTAATGGCTCTCAATTAAAAAAAATTAAACTCGCTGCGCAGCATGCAACAATCATAAAATCAGGTAATATGAGTTTAGGTATAAACCTAATAAATAAATTAATTAAAATAAGTTCCTCAAGTTTAAAAAATGATTTTGACACAATAATAAACGAAACGCATCATCGACATAAAATTGATGCACCTTCAGGCACTGCAGTAATGATGGGGCAAGCTGCAGCAGAAGGTAAAAATAAAAAATTTGAAAATATTAAAAAAATCTCTCGTCTAAACATAAAGGCTAAAAATACTAAAGATAAAATTGTAGTCTCATCCTTCCGCAAAGGTGAAGTAATTGGTGATCACGAAATTATTTTTTCAAGCAAGGATGAGGATATTACTATCAAGCATATAGCGAAAGATAGGGGTATTTTCGCTAACGGAGCAATACAAGCTGTGAAATGGGGCATGAACAAAAAACCTGGCCTATTTGACATGTCGGATGTGCTAAATATAAGTAAGGTTGTTTAATAAAATAATGTTAAGGGCTGATAAGGCAAAAAAAATTATTAGTATTTTAAATAAAATTTATCCCGAAACCCCAATTCCGCTAAATCATAAAAATAATTTTGAATTATTAATTTCTGTTCTTCTAAGTGCGCAGTGTACAGATAAAAGAGTCAATGAAGTAACTCCTTTGCTTTTTAAGAAAGCAAATAATCCTGCGAAAATGGAGAAGCTGACAGTCAAAACCATTTATAATATTGTTAGGCCCTGTGGTCTTGCTCCACAAAAATCAAAAGCTATCTCAAACCTATCAAAAATATTAATGAAAAATTATAGTGGTAAGGTTCCAGAAACCTTTGAAGATCTAGAGGCACTTCCTGGAGTAGGGCATAAAACAGCTAGTGTTGTAATGTCACAGGGTTTTGGTCACCCAGCATTTCCTGTTGATACTCATATTCATCGACTTGCCCAAAGATGGGGGTTAACAAATGGTAAGAGTGTAAAGCAAACTGAACATGATTTAAAAAAAATATTTCCTGAAAAACTATGGAACAAGTTACATTTACAAATAATATTTTATGGAAGGGAATATTGTGAGGCTCGAAGTTGTTTTGGAATAGAGTGTAAAATATGTAAAACTTGTTATCCAAGTAGAAAAAAGCCAATTAAAACAAAAAAAGCATAAATAGTTATTAAAAATAAAACACCTTTAACTGTCTATTGTTTGCTGATAACTTTATTCATTATGACTAATAAAGAAGTAGCTCTCGTTATCGGCGCGGGTGACAGCCTTGGTTCTGCGGTAGCGAGAGTATTTGCACAAAATAACTTCATAACTGTAGTTGCTAGAAGGAACGGGGATCAATTATCGCCACTTAAAGAAGAAATAGAAAAAAATGGTGGAGAGTGTTTCGCATATAGTTTAGACGCAAGAAAAGAAGAAGATGTAATTAACTTTATTAATAAAATTGAAAAAGAAATTGGTGAAATTAATGTGGCCGTATACAACATTGGAGCCAACATTCGTTTCAACATTTTAGAAACAACCTCAAAAAAATATTATAAAGTATGGGAAATGGCGACTTTTGGAGCTTTTTTAATGGGAAGAGAAGTAACAAGAAAAATGATGCCAAGAAAAAAAGGAACAATCATATTTACCGGCGCAACAGCAAGTATAAGAGGTAAAGAAGGATTTGCTGCATTCTCCGGTGCTAAACAAGCGAAAAGAGCTTTGGCGCAAAGTATGGCGAAAGAATTAGCGCCAAAAGGTATCCATGTCGCTCATGTTATTGTAGATGGAGCAATTGATACGCCGTGGGTGAATAAGCTTTTTCCTGAGTATGTCAAAGAAAAGAAAAAAATTGATGGTTTGATGAAGCCAGATGATATTGCGCAAAACTACTTGATGATACATAATCAACCTAAAAATGCGTGGACGTTTGAGTTAGATTTACGTCCTTGGGTGGAGACATGGTGAGTCAAGAATTTGACATTGTTGGTATAGGAAATGCAATTGTAGATGTAATCACCGATGTCAATGATGAATTTATAAATCAACAAGAGCTAAGAAAAGGGCTTATGTCACTTGTAGATTTAGATACTATCAAATCCCTATCAAACAAAATTGAGATAAAAGCTAATGTCTCTGGAGGATCAGTCGCAAACTCTATCGTTGCATTAGCTCAAAATAATATCAAATGTGCTTTCATTGGCAAAGTAGGTAAAGACGAAGTTGGAAATTCGTTCATTCGAGGTCTTGAAAAAGAAAAAGTTGTTTTTGCAAATCAGGCCCAATCAGATGAAAGTGAAACTGGAAGATGTCTAGTAATGGTAACTCCAGATGCACAACGAACAATGAGTACATATTTAGGAATTTCTCAAAAACTAAAATCAAATGATATCAATGAGGATGTTATAGCACAGTCAAAAATTACTTATCTTGAAGGATACCTTTGGGATCTTGATGATGCGCAAGAAGCAATTAAAAAAGCAATAAAAATTTCTAAAGAGGCAAACAGATTAGTTGCATTTAGTGTGTCTGATGTTTTTTGCATTGAACGATTTAGAGAAAGTTTTTTAAATCTAGTTAATAATGAAGCCGATATAATTTTTGCAAATGAAGAGGAGATTAAATCGCTTTATCAAAAGGATAGTCTTGATGATTGTCTCGAAATTATAAGTCGGCATGATAAAATATTTGCTATCACACTTGGTGAAAAAGGTGCGATGATTGTTCATAAAGATCAATGTGTTAAGATAAAAGCTCAGCAAATTGAAAATTTAGTCGATACTACTGGAGCAGGAGATTTATTTGCTGCAGGCTTCTTACTTGGATATATTAATGGTGAAAATTTAGAGCAATGTGGGAACGAGGGTGTAATATTCGCCTCGAAAATAATTCAAATTTATGGAGCAAGACTATGAGTAAAAAATCTATTATGATCACAGGGGTCTCTACTGGTATTGGGCTAGGAACACTCAGTTATTTTGTAAAAAACGGTTTTCATGTTTATGGAAGTGTTCGTAATTCAAAAGATGCAAGCAGATTAAAAAAAATTTATAAAGATAATTTTACACCTTTAATCTTTGATGTAACAAAAGAAGCTCAGCTAAAAAAGGCAGTTGCATTTTTAAAAAAAGATCTTAAAAATTCGAACCTTCTTGCTTTGGTCAATAACGCGGGTGTAGCAATATCTGGCCCTCTATTACATCAAAAAGTGAAAGATTTTGAAAAACAAATTGATATTAATTTAAATGGGGCATTTAGAGTCATAAAATATTTTGCGCCATTATGTGGAGCAGAAAAAAATAATAGTTCGAAGAAGGGTGTAATTTTCAATATAAGTTCAATTTCTGGAAAAATTGGTATGCCTGGTGTTGGCGCATATACTGCATCTAAATTTGGATTGGAAGGCTTAAGTCATAGTTTAAGAAGAGAGTTGATGAGGTACGGAGTAGATGTAGTGGTTATTGGACCAGGTCCAATAAAAACTGAAATTTTTGATAAAATTGACAAAAAATTCATACAAAGCCTAAAAAAAACTGATTATGCAAACGATGCGAAAGGAATACCGAAAAGAATGAAAAACGCTAAGAAGATTGCCTTTCCGGCTGAAGAAGTGGGAAAATTAGTTTTTAATGCGCTACATAATCCAAACAGAAAAACAAGGTATGCCATTACACCAAGTAGAATGATGTACTGGACTCTTCCGATGTTATTGCCTGACAGAATTTTAGATCGGTTAATCAAAAGTCGATTAGGATGATTGTAAAATTTTATTTACTTTATTAATAACATCGTTCGGCGATATCAAATTAACATTACTACCTCCAAAATCTACCGATGATATAAAATGAATATTTTCAAATTGATCGTTTAAAAACTTAACAGCACTTGTCGGACCACAAATTTTTAATAGTGGACATAAATTTGTTGATAGCATTTGACCTGTTCCACTATCATTTGTAATTGCTATATCAAGAAATTTTGTAGTACCCATAACTACTTCTAATCCAAGATAATTTTTCAAAGTTTCTTCTGGAAATATTGGGTTTTTTATTTGTTTAATTATTTCTTTTTTCATGTGCACTTCCTGTGGACCTAAAAAATAAACAATATTAAACCCTTTATCTTCAAAATATTTTGCTACATTAATATAATTTTCAAATGACCAAATTCTTTTTGGGGTATTAGAACCGGGTGATATTCCTAAATATTTTTTGTTTGCAGAAAATATTTTTTTTAATTCATTAACAATATCTTTTGGGATTGTGATGTGGCTTTTTTTACTGTCTTTAAACGTAGAGACTAAATCAAGCATTTCAATTATGCTTTGAATATAAAATTTTCTTTTTTTAGAAATAATATTGGGTCTGATATCAGAAAAAAACCAGTTAGCTGAGGACGATATAAATTTTTTATTTTTAATCCTACGAAGTGCCATTGTTCTAATCACAGTCTTCTGAGTATCAATAATTATATCAAAAATCTCAGACTCTAAGTCGTATATTGGCGAGATTTTTTTCCAGAAGAAAGGGTTAAGATTTGCTTTTTCCCAAACTTTATCAATATAATCAGACGTATATTTTTTTAACCTTGCATTGTATTCAGTATATATCTTATCTGTCATCCAATGTATTTCAAAATCAGGAAACCTGTTTTTTAATTGATTTACAATTTGAAGCTTTAATATTCCATCACCTATTTGCTCTCCATTACTAAAGATCAATACTTTTTTCATGATGAAATTATTAATTTGGTTCAGATATTTTAATTATTAATTTGCCCTCATTTTCACCAGAAAATAATTTTTTTATTGCACTACCTGCATTTTCGATACCTGGAATGATATGATTTTTGTATTTGATTTTATCGTCTTTAAGCCATTGAGTGATATCTTGATATGCCTCCATATATCTTTTGAAATAATCAAAAACAATAAAGCCTTTTAGTTTTATTCTTTTTATTAGCAAATTTCCCCACGCTGGACCTGGTACGACTGATTCGGCATTGTATCCTGAAATCAGACCACAAAGGCTTATTCGACCGTTAATATTCATGCGAGTTAAGACTGCCTCAGTAATACTACCACCTACATTTTCAAAATATATGTCAATACCATCAGGACAAGTTTCTTTTAATTTTTGTCTAAGATTTTCAGACTTATAATTAATAGCAGAATCAATCCCCAATTCATCTACAAGCCATTTACATTTTGTATCTGAGCCTGCAATCCCTATTACTCTACAGCCTTTAATTTTTCCTATTTGACATACAATTGATCCAACGGCGCCAGCTGCTGCAGAAACAACTAAGGTTTCGCCAGGTTGTGGATCAGTAATATCGAGTAAACCAAAGTAAGCTGTAAGGCCAGTCATTCCTAAAATACTCATGTAACAATCAAGAGGAAAACCAGTTCCTTGAGGAATTTGCCTTACTCCTTTTCCGTCACTTACACAGTATTGCTGCCATCCGCCCATACAGTTCACAATTTCACCTTTTTTAAATTTTTCATTTTTACTCTCTTCGATTATCCCTATTGTACCACCTCTCATGGTGTCTCCAGTTTGCATCGCATCAACATAAGATTTTTGCCCACTCATCCACCCGCGGTTTGCAGGATCTAAAGAGAGATATATGTTTCTTATTAAAATTTGACTATCTAAGAGACTGGGAACTTCATTTTCCTCCAAAACTAAGTCCCCTTCACTAATTTCACCAACTGGAAATTTTTTTAAAATCCATTGCTTATTTTTCATTATTATCTCCAATCATTTTTTTAAAATTTATCTGAGGCATATCAACACTTACACAAGTTGATGTTGAGGTAACAACAGTCCTATTGTTTTGCTCCAATCTACCCTCCAAGAATACAATATTTTTTCCAGATTTCACCACTCGCCCATATCCAATAACCTTGCCCGGTTTAGTTGGATACAAAAAATTTGTTTTCAATTCTATTGTTGGTGGTCTTTTTTTGAAATGATTTTGAAATATAAAAGCTAATGCAGTTGCATCATCTACCATTCCACTAACAATACCTCCTTGGACGTCACCTGCAGGATTGCAATATTTTTTATCAATATCAAACTCAACTTTGATATTGCCAGCTGTGGTATCAACTTCAAGAACAGTCATATTAAAAAGATCGAATAATTTATTTTTATTAAACAGCTTGATGAGTTCAGCATCTGAGATTTTTTTAGTCATATTGATTATTCGTATTCAGGTTTTTCAGGAAATACCATTGGTCCCAATGGTCTTCCCGCGAGTAAATGAAAGTGTAAGTGAGGTACTTCTTGATGCGCATCCTTACCGGCATTTGCAATGAGCCTGTATCCTCCTCCTCCAGCTTTTTCACTTATACCCAACATATCTGCTACGTATGAAATAGCCCGGTTGAAACCAACTATTTCTTCGTTCGTAGCATTTGCACTAAAATCATTTATGTCTATGTATTCCCCTTTTGGAATTACTAAAGCATGTGAGGGTGCTTGCGGACGAATATCTTTGAATGACAGGACATATTCATCCTCATAAATTTTATCACAAGGGATTTCACCTCTTAAAATCTTAGCAAAAATATTTTCCTTATCATATGACATTAATCTCTAAGTCCTGTTTTACCCTCTCTTTTTTCTAACTCTTCATAGACTTGATCAGGAGTAATATCAAATTTTTTCAACATGACTAACAAATGATAAATAAGATCTGCCGATTCATATATTATTTGCTCTACATTATCTTCTTCAGCAGCCTCCACAGTTTCAAGTGATTCCTCTTTTAACTTTTCTATACATTTACTTTTGCCTTCTGATAAAAGTTTTGCCGTATAAGATTTTGAAGGGTCTTCATTAGCATGTGAAATAATTGTATCAAAGAGCCGAGCTAATACATCAACTTTTTTACTGCTCATTCCACTCCCTCAACAATTGCAAAAATTCTATCCTTTTCGTCTCCCAAGTTTTTTTTTGCATTTTGGTATTCTTCTGAGTTATAAGCCTGTTTAGCTATTTCAATTGTCTCATACTCAACTATGACGTTTCTTTTAAACTCTTTACCTTCCATAGTTGTTTGTTCGCCACCCCGTACTAAAAATTTACCATTATATTTTTTGACCGCCTCAGTTGCATACTCTGCATACAATTTTTGCTTATCCGGATGTAACACATTGACTTTTACTATCCAATAACCTTTCATAATTAAATCCTAACTGCTATATTTTGTTCAGCAAGATATGTTTTTACATCTTTAATACTATATTCTCCGAAATGAAAAATTGAAGCAGCTAATAGAGCGCTAGCTCCCCCCTTTAATACCCCTTCAACAAAGTGCTCAAGGTTTCCAACGCCACCTGAAGCAATAACAGGAATATCAATAGAGGATGAGACAGTGCTCAATAATTCATTGTCAAATCCTATTTTTGTTCCATCTCTGTCCATTGAAGTTAATAATATTTCACCTGCTCCTAAATTAGCTACTTCAATACAATATTCTAATGCATCAATATCTGTGGGCTTTCTTCCACCATGGGTAAATATATTCCAACTTTTATCTCCATTTTTTTTTGCATCTACTGCTATAACTATTGTTGAGGAACCATATTTCTTTGCTGCTTTTGCAACCAGGTCAATGTTTTCAACTGCAGCTGTGTTTATGGACACTTTATCTGCTCCATGGTGAAGCAAACGAGATATATCATCAATGGTCCTTACACCTCCACCTACAGTGAGTGGTATGAAACAATTTTCAGCAGTTTTTTTTACAACTTCAAAGAGGGTTTCTCTATCGTCACTTGATGCAGTTATATCTAGAAAGCAAAGTTCATCAGCGCCCTCAGAATTATAGATTTTTGCTTGTTCAACAGGATCGCCAGCATCAATTAAGTCAACAAAATTGACGCCTTTGACAACTCTCCCTCGATCAACATCTAAACAGGGTATGATTCTTTTTTTTAACATTCTATCTAACTATCTCTAATGCCTCAGCAATATCAATATTTTTGTCATAAATTGCTTTACCTACAATTACACCTTTTATTTGTGAGTAATTTTTTTTCTTTAAGTTAATAAGGTCCGAGATATTTGATACCCCACCTGATGCAACACAGTCAATTTTTGTTTGAACCATTACATTTTCTAGCATTTGAAAGTTAATTCCTTGCTTCATACCATCCCTCATAACGTCAGTAATTATTATTGAGTTGATATTAAGATCATCTATACTTTTTAAGAAATCAGAAATTTGTAAATCTTTTACCTCTTTCCAACCTTTTGTAGCAATTTGGTTTTGCTTAATGTCGAGAGCAATTGAAATTCTATTAGGATAATTATAAACTGATTTCTCAAAAAAAGTTTTATCTTCAAACACTGATGTTCCGATAACAATATTATTAACACCAATATTAATGAGTCTTTCAACTCTTTCTATATTCCTTACTCCACCACCGAATTGAATCTTAAGATTTGTATTTTTTTTTATTTGCTCAATAGATTTAATATTTTCAAAATTACCCTTCAGCGCACCATCTAGGTCAACGCAATGCAAATACTCCACTCCAGAGTCTTCAAAAATTTTAGCCTGTTCTAACGGTGATTCATTGTATGTTGTAGATTGTTTAAAATCACCTTGTATTAATCTAACACATTTACCGTCTTTTAAATCAATTGCTGGAAATAAAATCATGAAGGTCCCCACTCGAGAAAGTTTTTAATTATTTGTTTTCCGTTATTATGACTTTTTTCTGGATGAAATTGTGTACCAAAAATATTTTCCTTGAGTACTGCTGCAGTAATTGGATTTGGATATTTTGTAGTTGCGATACAATTTTCATTTTTTTGAGTTCTAAAGTAGTAACTGTGCACAAAATAAAAATCAGTATTTTGTGAAATATTATTCAATAATTCGTGATTGCGAAAAGTGACTTCATTCCATCCCATGTGTGGAATTTTAAAATCAGCTGGAGCCTCGATCTTGATTACTTCTCCGGGTATCCATCCAAAGCCCTCACATTCACCAAATTCTAGAGATTTTTCTGCTAGTAATTGCATTCCAACACAAATGCCCATAAAAGCTTTTTTTTCTCCAATTACCACTTGTTCAAGACTTTCAAATAGACCGTCTATTTTGTGAATTGCGTTCTTACAGTCTTGAAAAGCTCCTACTCCAGGAAGAACTAATTTATCGGCGTTTAATATTTCAGATGGTGTGTTTGTAACAGTAATTTCATATGGATTTTCTAAGTTATTGTTTACAGCTTCAAATGCCTTGTGTACTGAATGTAAATTTCCTGAGCCATAGTTGATAATTACTAACTTCATTTATTCATTTGTTTAATAGTATCAATAACTTCCTCTACATGATTATTTACTTTCACTTTTCTCCAAACCTTTACGACCTTGCCTTTCATAATAAGAAATGTAGATCTATCTATGCCCTTGTACGTTCTGCCATACATACTTTTTTTAATCCATACACCAAATTTCTCACAGATTTTATCACTCTCATCAGAAAGAAGATCAAAATTTAATTTGTATTTTTCAGCAAATTTATTTTGTTTTTGAACGGTGTCTTTGGATATACCATAAACTCTGACCTTTAGATTGTTTAACTTTCGAAGATTGCTTTGAAAATCACAAGACTCTTTTGTACAACCTGGAGTATCCGCTTTAGGATAAAAATAAATTACCGTGTCCTCTTTTGTAGGAAATTTAACTTCTTCATCTTTCTGATTTTTAAGTTTGAATGAAGGTAATTTTTGGCCTTCTTTAATCATTGTTAAAGTTGTCCTTTAGTAGAAGGAATGTTCATTCCCTCTCGCTCGTTAATCGCAACAGCATTTCTTAAGCTTCTTGCCAAAGCCTTAAAGCAAGATTCAATTATATGATGATTGTTTTCCCCATAAATATTTTCCACATGTAATGTTGTTCCACTTGCTTGTGCAAAAGCTTGGAACCATTCTTTAAATAATTCAGTATCAAAGTCACCTTGAGAAGATGTTATCTTTGGAGCACTAAATTTTACTTTCCAAATTAAATAAGGTCTATTTGATAGATCAAGCGCAACTCTTGATAACGTTTCATCCATGGGAATATATGAGTGCGCATAACGTGTAATACCTTGTCGATTACCTAACGCTTTTGATAAACATTCGCCGATTGCAATGCCTGTATCCTCAGTTGTATGGTGATAATCAATGTGAGTATCTCCTGTTGCTTTTATCTTCATATCAATCAGTGAGTGCTTTGACAGTTGTTCAAGCATGTGGTCAAGAAATCCTATACCAGTCTTGATATCGTACTTACCTGTTCCGTCGATATTAATATCGACAGAGATAGAGGTTTCTTTCGTGTCTCTTTTATAATTTGCTGTTCTCATAACAAAATCCAGTCGGTTTCTATCAATAAATCACTGAATTATCTATAAAAAATGTAATTTTTAATGAAAAGTCAGGGCTTGAAGTTAATAAATAAATAGCCACATAACACTCAGCATGGAAAATCAACAAAGTCAATCATGGCACGGCACAACTATTATTAGTGTAAGAAAAGGCAATCAGGTTGTTGTCGCGGGAGACGGACAAGTTAGTCTTGGAAATACAGTCATTAAAGGTACTGCCCAAAAGGTTAGAAAAATAGGTGATGGTAGTGTTATCGCTGGTTTTGCCGGAGCAACTGCAGATGCATTTACTTTATTTGAAAGACTGGAAACGAAACTAGAAAAGCATCCTAAACAGCTTACCAGAGCCTGCGTAGAACTAGCGAAAGATTGGCGTACAGACAAATATTTAAGGCGTCTAGAAGCACTTCTTACAGTTGCAGACTCTTCTACATCACTTCTAATTACTGGAATGGGTGATGTGTTAGACCCTGAAGGGTCAGTTATTGGAATTGGTAGCGGTGGTAATTATGCACTATCTGCTGCTAAAGCGCTGATTGATACTGATCTTACCGCTGAAGAAATTGCGTTAAAGTCACTAAAAATTGCTGGCGAAATTTGTGTTTTCACAAACAGCAATGTTACACTTGAAAAAATTGAGTACTAGGTAATGCAAGCATTTTCACCAAGGGAAATTGTTTCCGAACTTGATAGATATATTATTGGCCAAGATGATGCAAAAAAATCTGTAGCCATCGCATTAAGGAATCGTTGGCGACGTCAGCAATTACCAGAGGATATGAGAGAAGAGGTTCTTCCAAAAAATATTTTAATGATTGGTCCTACTGGAATTGGTAAAACTGAAATTTCTAGAAGGCTCTCAAAATTAGCACAAGCACCGTTTATAAAAGTTGAAGCAACAAAATTTACAGAAGTTGGGTATGTAGGTAGAGATGTGGAATCCATTGTTCGTGATTTGATTGAAATAGCAATTACAATGGTTCGTGAAATAAAGAGAAAAGAAGTAAAGGCAAAAGCACAATTAGCTGCTGAAGAACGTGTGTTAGACGCTTTAGTTGGACCAGGTTCTGGACCTACAACACGAGAAAGTTTTAGAAAAAAACTTAGAAATAATGAACTCAATGAAAAAGAAATTGAAATAGCTGTTCAAGATACAGGATCATTTCCAACAATTGACCTTCAAGGTGGACAAGGTGCTGGTATAGGAATGATAAATCTAAACGACATGCTTGGTAAAGCTATGGGACCAAAAACTAAAAAGAAGAAAACAACAGTTGCCGACTCTTATGAGATCTTGGTTAATGAAGAATCAGATAAGTTAATTGATACTGATCACATTGTGAATGAGGCGAAAAAAGCAGTCGAAGACAATGGAATTGTATTTATTGATGAAATAGACAAAGTTTGCGCAAGAAGTGAAAGGGTTGGTGGTGATGTTTCAAGGGAAGGTGTTCAAAGAGATTTGTTACCTTTAATTGAGGGAACAACAGTTAACACTAAACATGGAACAATCAAAACTGATCATATACTATTTATAGCTTCTGGAGCCTTTCAACTGTCAAAACCATCTGATCTATTGCCAGAATTACAAGGCAGATTACCAATAAGGGTTAATCTCAAAGCACTATCACAAGAGGACTTTAAACGTATCTTAACAGAACCCAAATATAGCCTGATAAAACAGTATGAGGCGCTGATGGATACTGAAGATGTAAAAATCAGCTTTAGTGAGGACGGAATCGATGCAATTGCAACCTTGGCTGTGGATATAAACTCAACTATTGAAAATATTGGCGCTCGTCGTTTGCATACCATTCTTGAGAGAGTGTTAGAAGATATAAGTTTCTCTGCAGCAGATAAAGGTGGAGAAAAAATTACAATTGATGCAAACTACGTTAAAGATAATGTGAATGAGTTATCTAAAGATACTGATCTTTCCAAGTTCATTCTCTAATTTTTATGTCACTGAAAACAAAAAATACTTATTTAAACAAAATAAAGGTTCGTTACTCAGAAGTTGATTGTCAGAGAATAGTTTATAATTCTCATTATTTGACATATTTTGACATTTCTCTCAGTGAGATGCTCGAAGATTGTTTTGATCAGGATGAATATGTAAAAAAGACTAATAACGATTTTCACACAGTTGGTGTGCAAATGAATTTTAAAAGTCCTGCAAGATTAAACGATCAGCTCGAAGTTTACACAGGAATAAAAAAACTTGGAAATTCGAGTATGACTTTTACACAAGAAATTTATAGATCTGGATCCGATGAAATAATAAATGAAGCTGTTATTACTTGGGTTAACACAGACCAAGAAAGTATGAAGTCTTCCAAAATTCCAGATAATATAAAAGAAAAATTAAATAAGTATTTGATTAATTAATCAGAGGTCGCTGTTAGTAACCAATTAGAAGTTTTTTTATCTTTTATTTTTTCAAAAGTCCAAACGTCCGTAATTTTTTGCACCTGATTAAGACTGCCTGAAATTACTTCATCTTTACTGTTTTTAATACATGTTATCATTTCTGAAATAAATTTCACTGTTACTTCCATGGGATTTTTTTTCAGATCTTTATAAACAATTTCAGATTTTTCTATACCTATAAAATTAAATTCTACAGTTTCATTTTTACTATTTCGTTCATCTATTACTGACGTAAAGCTATTTAATACTTCATTAGATAGCAAAGGCTTAAGGGCATCTTTATTGCCATTTTCAAAATTTGTGACGATCGTTTCATATGCATTTGATGCGCCGCGTAAAAAATCATCTTTATCAAACCAACCATCTTCTCTTGAACCTGAAGCAACTTTTGGTTCGATAGTTACAATTTTTTCTTCTGAGGATTGTTGAGGAGTTTCATAGTTATATGAAGTTTTATCTGTTTTTTCATGGCCAGTTCGCCTTCCAAGCACACTTCTAAGGCGCAAAAGAACTATTCCTGCTATTATCGCGAGGATTAGGATATCAATATATTGAAAGGCTTCACTCATATAGTTAAATATTATAGAGTCCTTATTTAGGTATTTAAACTAAACTTTCAACAATTACTTACTTATTTTGTTTTTATTTATCGCACTTTTTATACTGATCCCAATCATTGAAATTAGTTTATTTATTGAAATTGGGAGCATTATTGGATCGTTCTACACCATAATGCTTATATTCATCACTGCAATTGTGGGTGTATTTTTTGTCCGTCAACAAGGGATAAGCACATTTCAAAAGTTAACATCTCAATTGCAAAATTTAGAAACACCTGTTCAAACGATGTTTGAGGGGCTAGTCATTCTTATCTCTGGTATTCTATTAATTACTCCTGGGTTTTTCACTGATGCTTTAGGTTTTCTAGGATTGATACCATTCTCTAGAATAATTTTCATAAAGTTGGTAGCAAGTTACATTCTTTCTAGATATGGTAAGCGAAGTAATCAAAATGAAAATACCATTGAAGGTGAATTCATTGATATAGATGAAGAGGAAAAATAATAGTGGATGTAAAAACGAAAATTATCACACAATTTGTTAGAGACTTATCATTTGAAAATCCTAATGGACCAGGATCATTTCAAACAGGTAGCGATCGACCCACTATTAATGCAAATGTTGATGTCAAAGCACAAAATAGAAAAGATACCAATATTTATGAGGTTGAACTAAACGTAAGTGTAAATGCTTCACGCGCGGATCAGAGTTTGTATATCGTGGATCTAAAGTACGTTGGAATATTTGAAATTGAAAATCTCACTGACGATGTTAAGGAAGCTTACTTACTAGTAGAATGTCCAAGACAACTTTTTCCATTTGCAAGAAGAATTATTTACGACTTACACGCTGACGGCGCATTACCGCCACTTATGTTAGACCCTGTGAACTTTGCTGAACTTTATAAAAAGAAAACAAGTAATAATTAATAGCTAATCAATTTGGGTTCACCGTCTACAATTTCAAAAACTGGCTCAACATTAGGTATGTCACTTTTATCTTTGTTATTCATGTTGAGCAAAAGCTCAGATGTATCGGTGTAACCGCAAATCATCTCAAGATTTTTTATTGTTGGCATAATCATAGGAAAATTTCCAGACTCACACTCTTGCAGAGCTTTTTCAGGATTAATCCATTTGCTTTCAACTCCCTCTACTCCATCGTGTACGGCTACCTGGTCGGTCGTGCGGGCTATAAAAAATCTAGTGCTGTATCTTCTTTTCTCTATTTTCGGAGTAACCCAGTGTGAAATATATGCAAGTTCATTTGTTGCTAATTCTAGATTCAAAATATCTATCATTTGATAAAAAATATTTTCACCTTGTAGAATTTTGCTTTTGTATTGATCTATTATTTTTAGATCATCCTTGTTGAGAACAGTATTTTTTATATTTACTCCCTTTTTATTCGCTAGAAGAATTCCACTTTCCTCAAAGCACTCTCTGATACATGCAGCCCAATATGAAAGGCCATTTTTTTTTAATCCAAGTCTTTCAGATGCCAGGGCATCATCAAGATGAGGGCTGTATTTTAAATAATTATTTGAGATATCTTCATTGTCAATTTTCCCCCCTGGAAATACCCATACACCGCCAAAATTTGTTTTCATCGATCTTTTAATCATAAACACTTCTATCCGCTGGTTGGTGTCTCGTATAAGCAATACTGATGCAGCTGGCGTAGGCACTTGTTGATAATTGCCGTTATCGCTAGGAGTATGACTAATTTTGTTATTCACTCGTTTGATTGTTTTTAGATTGATTATTTTTTTTCCAAATAGAGTGCTCGCCTAATGTTTGAATAAATTCTTCGTGCAATTTTTTTTCTTGATCAGAAATCCGGGGTGCTAAATTTCTATTCTTGATCTTTTCAATATTAAAGGAGGAGGTAGAATTTACAGTTACTGACTTGGTGCTTAAATCTAGACTTAACTCTCGTGCATCCATTAGTTCTATGTACACACGGGCTAAGAGCTCGGTATCAATTGTAGCTGAATGTTTTTCTCTCTGCTTGTTATCAATTGCAAATCTTTTACAAAGCGCATCAAGTGAAACGCTCTGGCCAGGAAATTTTTCTCTAGCAATCGAGACGGTGTCTATTTTATCATTTTTAAGAGATTCTTTGCCACAAGTATTAAGCTCAAAATTTAAGAAACCAACATCGAAGTCCACGTTGTGAGCAATAATTGGATCCGCACCTAAAAATTCTAAGAACTCTGATACAATGTGCTCAAATAAAGGTTTGTCTTTTAAAAATTCATAGCTTAATCCATGTACCTTAAATGATGAGTCAGGCACATCTCGCTGCGGATTAATATATTGTTGGTATGTTTTACCGGTGGGAAGATAATCAATTATCTCTATTGCGGCAATTTCAATGATTCTGTGACCCTCTGAAGGCCTTAGTCCGGTGGTTTCTGTATCAAGAACGACTTGTCTCATTGATTAAAGAAGGTATTCCAAGCCTTTGGATTAATCAATTTAATTTTTGCAGCAACTTCTTTTACCTCTGATTTGGTATCTTCAATATTATTATCAGTTGAAATGATGTAATCTGCTTTTTTTAATTTGTCTCTGTCTGGCATTTGTTGATCTTTAATAGCATTAAAAATCTCTAACGGCACTTTTCTCTCCAGCACCACTCTGGTTTGTTGTGTTGCTTCAGACGCTGTCACCACAACAGAAACATCCACATATTTTTCTCCTCCAGTTTCAAAAAGTAATGGGATGTCTAAAGCACAACCCATCTTTCCTTCTTCAATTAATTTTTTTATGTAAATTATTTGGTATTTCCTTGTTGCAGGATGAACGATCTGTTCTAAATCTCTAAATTTATCAGGGTCTTTATTTAGAATATCTCTTAGCGCTAATCGATTGACTACACCGTCTTTCGTTGAACCTGGAAACTGTTTCTCTACTTTTTCTATGATCTCTTCATCGTTTTCGTAGATATAATGAACTGTATCATCAGCATTATAAACGCCGTAACCGTGCTCTTTAAACATTTGAGCAACTGTAGATTTTCCCATTCCAATGGATCCTGTTACACCAACTAACAACATTAGTTAACCCCCAACACGCTCATTAAATCATCATCAATTTCAGGCATTATATCGTGCCACACATTGAAGGACTGGGCGGCTTGATGGATTAGCATCTCCAGTCCATTTTGAACTGTACAGCCGTTTTTCTCAGCGTGTCTTAGAAAAGTTGTCTTGCTTGGATTATATATAAGATCGTAAACGTGTGCAGCTGAATTTAGGCTTTTAAAGTCTATTAAATTGTTTTCTTCGCCTTCTTGTTGTCCTAAGCTTGTTGTGTTGACAACTAATTGTGAGGATCCGACAAACTCTCTAAGTGTTGTTTCTGTTAAAATTGTTGCCTCAACACCCAGATCGCTGCAAAGTGATTCTGCGTTTTCTCTTGTTCTATTATAAATACCAATCTCACACTTCATGTGTGTTAGCGCATATACAACCGCCCTTGCTGATCCGCCAGCTCCAAGGACTAAACACGGCTTGTTATTTAAGTCTATGTTTGCAATTGATTTTTCAAAACCAATCGGGTCGGTGTTATCCCCGTAAACACCATCTTTATTTACTGTCAGTGTGTTAACTGCTTTGAGAGCTCTTGCAACACTGGATGTGTTGTCACAATATTTGTATGCGTCCTCTTTAAGGGGGACCGTAACGTTTAAACCGTAATAACCCTCTTCTATTAAGCGATCAACATCCCTGATAAAGTTTTCTTTTTTTACATTTATTTTTTGGTAGGGACCCACATCAATTTTCTCACTTTCAATCCAGTGATTATGAATTTTGGGTGAAAGGCTGTGATCTATTGGATCTCCAATAACCGCTATTTTTTTATGTGCCATTTTTTTCAAATAGAAGATTGTTGTCCCAAAGGAACTGGGTTAATTGAATTAATGATATGCCTTGTATTGAAAAAAGATCACTCCCAATATTTTCAAAAAGTTTAATTCCTTCCTCCTCAATTGCATAGACACCTACAAGATCAAGAATATTGTCGTCAACTTTATTTAAATACTCTTTTATCAGATCCTCGCTTAGCTTTCGCATATGCATTTTAGATCTGTCTACGTACTTCCAAATAATGTTATTGTCTTGTGCGACTGTTGTGGCGGTTATAAGTGTGTGGGTAGAACCACTCATTTTCATCAACTGCTCTTGTGCTTCACTTCTATCCCGAGCTTTGTTAATTAATTCACCTTTCAGATCCAAACCTTGGTCTGATCCAATAACAAATGCACTTTTATTAGACATGGAGGGCTTCAAGGCTTTCATCTCGGCAAGTTTAACCACAACCTCTTCGGGTATGTTTTTACTCATCGACATCTTTATTTCATCCTCATCTATACCATGAGCAACAGGCTCAAAGGTTATGCCGGCGTTGCGTAACAATTTAATTCTTGTTTCGCTTTTAGATGCTAAAATTATATCCCTGTTCATAAACCTGTATAAACCCCTAATGACCTGTGAGTTCTTTTACTATCTTTGCCCATCTATAATTTTTAACTTATTTTTCTATTTTTATTGAGAATTTTTGCAAACTTTGTTCACCTGTTAGAGATATTGCGGTTTTCATCCACAGCGGTGTATAAGGTTAAAAGGCATATAATTCAAAGCGATTGTTCTGTGTATCGAATTGTGGGCAAAAAGCGACTTTTTATATATACACAATTCCACAGGAACATAAACAACTACAATTATATATATATTATAATGAGTATATTTATAGATACACTTAAAGGTCAAAAAACAAAACCAACACCAGTTTGGTTGATGAGACAAGCGGGGAGACATTTACCTGAATATATAAGTATCAGAAAACAGTTTGCAAACCTTATGGATATGTTTCTTGATCCTTTGACAATATTTGAGATTTCCCTACAGCCCGTAAACAGATACGGTATGGATGCTTGTATTGTGTTTTCAGATATTTTAATAACCCCTTTTGCAGCAGGCTCAAGCGTTAGCTTTATAGATGGGCAGGGCCCCGTAATAAAGTTTAATGAAAACATGAGTTATAATCTTGAAAAAACTCTACCTCTTGCAACAGGAATAAAAAAAATTAAAGAAAATACAAATGTCCCCCTAATAGGATTTGCTGGTGGAGCATGGACGACACTGTTTTATTGTTTATATGCAAAAAATGAACGTCAAAATCTAAAATTCGAAGATATTGTAAAAAAGACTTCACAAATAGACAATTTAATCGAGCAAATGACACATGCGATTATTCAACACGCAGAAATGCAAATTGATTGTGGGATTGATGCTTTTCAAATATTTGAATCAGCAGCAGAACATTTGAATGACGAACAGTTCAATAAATGGTGTATTCAGCCTACAAAAAAAATTATTGAGAGTCTAAAAAAAATAAAAGACATTCCTATTATCGGCTTTCCCAGAAACACTAATCTTGCATGCTATAAAAAATATTCAAATATAGATAAGCTTGACTGTATTACCTTAGACTATAATTTTCCGTTAGATAAAATTAATGAGCTAAATGATAAAATTGTTTTTCAAGGAAACCTAGATCCTAAACACCTTTTAAAAGACTCCCAAAATCTTAGTCAGAAGATTGAAGAAATATTGTTTGCTTTTAGAGAAAGACCACATATTTTCAATTTAGGACACGGGGTTTTACCCGAGACATCAATCGAGAAAGTTGAGAAAATGCTCTTACAGATAAGGTCAACATGAAAACAGCGGTCGTTTTATTTAACTTGGGCGGACCAGATAAACAAGAAAGTGTAAAACCTTTTTTATTTAATCTGTTTAATGATCCTAACATATTTAGACTTCCAAACCCCTTCAGGTATTTATTGGCAAGGCTTATATCTTCTCGTCGCACCAAAGAGGCCACTGAAATTTATGCGGAAATAGGAGGTAAATCCCCCATTCTTGAAATTACCAACTCCCAAGCTGAGGCCCTACAGAAAGAGTTAAAAAATAAAGGCATCGAGAACGAGGTGTTTGTTTGTATGAGATATTGGCATCCAATGACAGCCGAGGTTGTTTCAAAAGTCAAAGACTACAACCCAGACAAAATATTTTTACTGCCCCTGTATCCACAGTACTCCACAACAACAACAAAATCTTCTCTGGACGCATGGTTCAAAGAAGCCCAAAACCAGGAATTAAATACAAAAACAAAATACACTTGTTGTTATCCATATGACGCAAAACTAATAAAAGCCCATCAAAAACTGATCCAAGACAAAATAAACTACATCAAAGATAAGAAAGTACGAGTTCTGTTTTCCGCTCACAGTTTACCCGTATCAATCATTAAAAAAGGTGACCCATATCAGTGGCAAGTGGAGCAAACAGTTAAGGCGGTTATGCAGGGCATTCATGGTTATGAAGATCATATTTTGGCTTACCAAAGTAAAGTTACTCCAGTTAAATGGCTTGAACCAACAACGCCAAGTGAAATTGAAAATGCAATTAACGAAGATAGGGCGCTTGTTATTGTTCCAATTGCGTTTGTTTCAGATCACTCTGAAACACTTGTTGAATTAGATATCGAGTACCAAGAACTTGCAAGTGAACTAGGATGTAAGCATTATTATAGATCTGAGTCATTAAATATTGATCAAACATTTATAGAAAGCTTATCTGAAATAGTTAGTGAGTCTGAGAAAGTTGAGAGTGGCAATATTAGGCAAAAAATATGTCCAGCAACGTTTAAACAATGTGATCAAGAATTAAGATGAATTCAATTTTTTTATATAATTTATTTCTTAGTTTACACATCATCAGCGTTATAGCTTGGATGGCTGGTTTATTATATTTGCCAAGATTATTTGTTTATCATTGGAGTAAAGAGGTGGGGTCTGACTCATCAGAGACTTTTAAATTAATGGAATTACGTTTACTCAAAATTATTATGAATCCAGCAATGATATTTTCATGGTTGTTTGGTTTAGCGTTGATATCAAATCTAGGTGTTGATGCGTTGTTTCATTTATGGCTTCAATTAAAAATCATATTTGTGATTCTCATGTCTGGAATTCATGGGTATTTCTCAAAATTAACAAGAGAGTTTCAAGAGGATAAAAGGCCAAAATCAGAGCGTTTTTTTAGAATTATCAATGAATTTCCTACGGTTTTGATGATAATTGTCGTATTTCTAGTTATTTTTAAACCAATATAAAACTTGCTATATTTAATGATTACGGTTAGAAAGCCCCTTCCAAACTATTTTCCACATTATCATCATCATTAATACTAATGACTAAAAACTTAAAATTAAGAGACCTTAAGAAAAAAACTCCACAAGAACTCCTCGTTTATGCGGAGGAACTAGGCGTTGAAAATGCCAGTTCAATGCGTACACAAGATATGCTGTTTGAAATACTGAAAACTCTTGCGAGTGACAGCAAAGATATTGACGGTGAAGGAGTTTTAGAAGTTTTACAGGATGGGTTTGGTTTTTTAAGATCAATGGAGGCCAATTATCTACCGGGTCCTGATGATATTTATGTAAGCCCAAGTCAAATTAAAAGATTTGGATTAAGATCTGGAGACACTGTTGAAGGTCCAATTAGAGCACCAAAAGATGGTGAACGTTATTTTGCATTATTAAAAATTGATACAATCAATTACGAAGCAACTGAGAAAAGTAGAAATAAAATCAATTTTGATAACCTGACACCTCTTTATCCTGATGAGCAGATCAGATTAGAAACCGAAAAACCAGCAAGCGATCAAAGTTCAAGAGTAATTGATTTGGTTGCACCAATTGGTAAGGGTCAAAGGGCACTTATTGTTTCACCGCCAAGAACAGGTAAAACAGTCTTACTTCAAAATATTGCACATTCAATTACTGATAATCATCCAGAATGTTATTTGATGGTTCTATTAATTGATGAGAGACCAGAGGAAGTTACTGACATGCAACGCTCTGTAAAAGGTGAGGTTGTGAGTTCAACTTTTGATGAGCCCGCATCACGTCACGTACAGGTTGCTGAAATGGTTATCAATAAAGCAAAAAGACTAGTAGAGCATAAAAAAGATGTCGTTATTCTTTTAGACTCCATTACAAGATTGGGTCGTGCTTACAATACGGTTGTTCCAAGTTCAGGAAAAGTATTAACTGGTGGTGTTGATGCAAACGCTCTACAAAGACCAAAGAGATTTTTTGGTGCAGCCAGAAATATTGAAGATGGCGGCTCACTAACTATTATTTCAACTGCTCTGATTGATACAGGAAGTAGAATGGATGAGGTAATTTTTGAGGAATTTAAAGGTACTGGTAACTCAGAAATTATATTGGATAGAAAAGTTGCTGATAAAAGAATATATCCTGCAATTGATATTACTAAGTCCGGCACTCGAAAAGAAGAGATACTCCTTGATAAAGACGAGCTTCAAAAAATGTATGTTCTCAGACGTATTTTGAACCCAATGGGAACAATGGACTCTATTGAGTTTTTATTAGGTAAACTCAAAGAAACGAAGGATAACGCGGATTTCTTTCAGTCAATGAATAAGTAAATTATCCTTCCGCCTTCATCAACGACCTTATCTGATAACTTTTAGAAATTTTTTTTGAGCCTTTAAGGTTGCATAAATCAATTATCATAAAAAATTCAATTTTCTTAACTCCAAGTTTTGAAATTAGCTTTGCGGCCGCGTTAGCCGTTCCACCGGTTGCAATTAAGTCATCGACAATCAAAACCTTATCTCTGGAAGTGATAGAATGTTTGTGTACCTGGATTTCATCCATTCCGTACTCCAGCTTGTATTTTTGTTTGACTATTTTTCCTGGAAGTTTCCCTTTTTTTCTTATTGGAATAAAAGGTAAGCCAAGCTTGTAGGCAACAGCCGATCCAAAGATGAAGCCTCTTGCTTCTATACCAGCTACTTTAGTAAATTTATTTTTTCTACAATATTTAGAAATTTCATTAACAACCTCGGTATAAAGCTGCTTATTTTCTGTGATTGAAGTTATATCTTGAAACTGAATACCTTTTTTTGGAAAATTAGGAATAACCCTAATCTTCTTTTCAAGATTATTTTTTAGTTTTTTGTTCAATGTTCAATAAATTTCTCTTGGTACTTAATCCACCCACCGACGTAAATCCTGTGAGTTTGCCGTCACTTCCAACTACTCTATGGCATGGAATTGTCATCATAAGATTATTTTTTCCTAAGGCGCCCCCAACAGCTCGGGGCGAAGTTCTTAACTTTCTTGCAATGTCCCCATAAGTCGTTGTTCTACCATAAGGTATCCTTCGTAAATAATTCCAAACACGGTTTTGAAATTTTGTGCCCATTTGTCTTGTTGGAAAATTAAGGGATCGTCTTTTGCGCGCAAGATACATTTTAATTTGAAGCGCAGATGTTTTTAGAAGCTTATCCTCTGTTTTGTTAGGCTTTTTCCTTGTTCTATGAACTGCAATTATTCTATTTTTGCTTGAGACAAGCTCAATATTGCCAATGATTGATTTGAAAACGTAGCTGCTCATATATATAAGATATTATAATTTTTTGACCTTATGACGAACAAATTTTTTGAAAGACACGTATTTTTTTGTACAAACCAAAGACCTGAAGGTCACCCAAAAGGTTGTTGTGCTTCTAAAAATTCAACTGTGCTACGAGCTTATATGAAGAAGAAAACAAAAGAATTAGTCTCCGGTAAGAAAATAAGAATAAATGCATCAGGCTGTTTGGATCATTGTGAATTTGGTCCTACACTTGTAGTTTATCCAGATAATGTTTGGTACTCGTGTAAAACAGAAGAAGAGGTGGACCAAGTAATCAATGAACATCTGATTAACGACCGTATTGCTGAAAATCTCCAAATAAAAAAATGACAATTTTTGCACTATCAACTGCCAGCGGTGTTGCGGGGTTAGCAGTTGTAAGAGTCTCAGGACATCTAGCACTTACTGCCCTTAA